>JANXRE010000102.1 GCA_025353165.1 Acidobacteriota bacterium
CGCGCATGCTGGAGGGCGGGGAAGACCGGATGTACCTGGCACGGCGTCTGGTGCGGATGGCGATCGAAGACATCGGCCTGGCGGATCCGCGCGCGCTGGAGCAGGCGATGGCGGCGCAGCAGGCGGTGCACTTCCTCGGCATCCCGGAAGGCGATCTGGCGCTGGCGCAGCTTGCGATCTATCTGGCCATCGCGCCGAAATCCGATGCGTCGTACCGTGCTTTGAACCGGGTGATGGATGTGATTCAGCACTCGACGGCGGATCCGGTGCCGATGCAGCTTCGCAATGCGGTCACTCGCCCCATGAAGGCTTGGGGCTATGGCGAAGGATATGAGCACGCCCACAAGGCGGAAGATGCGTTGACGGACATGCAGTGTCTGCCCGATTCGCTCGCCGGAAGCATCTTCTATGAACCGACGAACCGCGGGGTAGAGGCGCGCATCCAGGAGCGGCTCAACGAGATCCGCCGGCGGCGCGCCGGAGGGGCCGGCGAACAAGCATGAATCGCCGTCAACTCCTCGCGTTCCTTGGCTCCGGGTTGCCGTTGCTCGCGCAAGAGCCCTCGGCGGACGAGAGCATCTGGAAAGAATATTTGGCGTGGCTCGGAAAAGAACCGCGCCGGAGTTTCCTGGGACTCATCGATTACCGGCAGAGCCTGTCTGACCGGGGCTTGACGCGATCGCAAGTCGAACGCTACATGGCGCTCATTTCAGACCGGGCCATCACTCGGCAGGAAGCGATGAAGATCTGGTTCAATTCGGTCTATTCGACAAACCACGGATTCTTCTCCGAGCGGCCGAACGCTTTCCTGGCCGACGCGATGCGGGCGCTTCGTCCTGGAACCGCCCTGGATGTCTCGATGGGTCAAGGCCGCAATTCCGTCTTCCTCGCGCAGATGGGTTGGGATGTCACCGGGTTTGACGTTTCCGATGAGGGTTTGGCAATCGCGCGCAAGCACGCCGAAAAGGCGGGCGTGAAGATCAAGACAGTTACCGCCGGTTATCAGGACTTCGAGTTCGGGAGCAATCGTTGGGATTTGATCGCGATGATTTACGCGTTCATCCCTTTGCACGACCCGGCGTTCGTCAGGAAGATCGTCAACTCACTCCGGCGGGGAGGGGTGATCGTACTGGAGAGCCGGCTCCTGACGGACCGGCACGCGGAAGGCAGACTTTCCCAGTTGATCGGCATTACGCTTCCGAACGAACTGCGCACGATTTTCGGGAATTTGACGATGGTCCGCTACGAGGAAGTCGACGCGGCGCCCGATTTCGGATCGGGCACCGCGCCACTTGTCCGCATGATAGCGCGCTGCGCTAAGGGTTGAGCCGGCTGAATCAGAATTCGATTCGGCCGACGATCTGCATGTTTCTGGGCGAACTGACGTTGCCGCCCCACTGGCCGAAGTTGACGTCGCCGAGACTCGTATTGAAGTTCTGGCAACCGCCGGCTCCGGAACAGGTGAAGTTGTGCATGTTGAAAGCGTTGAATGCCTCGGCCCGGAGCAGGAAGTTCACCCTCTCGGTGATTCTGGTCCTCTTGCCCAAGCCGATGTCCACATTCCTGAACGGGAACCCGCGGAATCCGGAGATGCGGGGCCCGACGCCGTAGTACGTGCCACTCGTGAACACGCTGCTCGATTCGAAAGCGGCCGGATTGAAGATGGACTGCTTCTTGCCCGGATCGAACTGTCCCAGCGGAACCGCGAACGGATCCTGGCCAGGCAGCACCGCGGGAATACAGGCCAATTGGAACTGGCCGGGCACGTTGCAATTGTGCGCGCGGAACCAGAAGGGTGTGCCGGAGGAGTACTTGATGGCGGAAGTGATCTCCCATCCACCTACGATGCGATCCACAAATCCTCCGTTGTTCAAGAATTTCTTGCCTTTTCCGACGGGTAATTCGTAGACCGTGGCTAAGGAGAAGCTGTTCGGAACATCATCCTGAGCTAGTGACTTATTCCGGTGCATCTCAAATGGCGAAATGACACCCGTCACACCGTTCCAGGTCGCTGAGGACGATTGAGTGATGCCGCTGGCGCTGGTCAGCAGCTTCGAGTGAGTGTAAGCGAGCAGTGAATAAAAGCCTGCGGAGAACCGCTTCTCGGCCTTGAGCTGGAAAGCGTGATAGGTCGAACTGCCGAGGTTCTCGTTCAGGCCAGTGAGGCCGCCGCAGTACTGCGGGAATGGCACAAGGGCTTGGGCGACGCTGGGAGTGCAGCCATAGTTGCTTAGCTGCTGGGACCAGCCCGCGTAGGGTACCGGAACGCCGTCCACAGAGGTGTCATTCGGGCCGAACTGGTCCTTCAACTTCGCCGGACCCATGCTCTGAAGCAGACTCGGATTCAGCACATTAATCGGCGAGATCTGCGTCGGCAGGCGGGTACCCTTGTTTGCTACATAGGCCACGCTTACCATCGCGTTGCCGGTGAGCTGGCGCTCGACCGTCAGGTTCCACTGCTGCGAGTAGGACAGGCGATTGGCGTCCTTCGGCCGGTAGGTGGGGCCACCCTGGCCGTTCAGGAAGGTCGAGTCGATGAACGGCGGCTGTTTCAGGCGGTCGATCGGGAAACCCTGATCCCAATAGAACCCGGGATCGAGACCACCGAGCCCGGTCGTGCCGATGGAACCGCTCGTGTTGAAGCCGTCTTGAGAGACGCCGCCACCCCATCCGGGGTAGAACGCCTGGGTGTAGAAAATCCCGTAGCCGGTGCGAACGACGGTCTTGTCGTCCACGGCGTAGGCGATGCCTAAGCGCGGCCCATAGCCGTTTTTCCAGTTGTCCTCGGGATACCGGACACCGGCACTCGCCGAGCCGTACTTGTCGCCCGCGAAGGCCAGGCGCCCGGGGCGTCCGCCGGCGCCGGGGTTCGGGCCGAAGTCGAAGAACGACATGTGGTTGAATTTCTCCCAAGACGGGGAGAAGTTATCCCAGCGCAGGCCGTAGTTGACGCTCAGTTTGCTGTTGAACTTCCACGTGTCGCCGAGGTGCAGGATATATGCGTTTTGCCGGATGTAGCGGCCGTGCTGCGAGATCAGGTTCACGCTGCCGTTGTTGGCGGCTCCGAGCAGGAAGCTGGCCATGCCGTTGCCGCTGCCGGTATCCGTCGGCAGACCGGTCTGGCCCGCGTCGAAGTAGAAGCTGCCGGATTCGTTGCCGGCGTTATGCGCGTTACCCTGGATGGCGCGATACTCGAAGCCCGCCTTTAAGGTGTGGCGGCCCCTGACCCAGGTCACCATGTCGTTCCAAACGTAGGTCGGGCGAGTGGTGATGTCCTCGTTGTTCAGGCCCGTCGAGTTACCCATGCCTTGATAGCCGCCAATACTCACCGAGGGCGGATAGCGGTGGCTGGGCACGCCGGCGATTTGAGGCAACACGTCTGCGTACTTGTAGTTGACCGAGCCATAGCCCTCATTGCGGTTCAGATAGCCGAAAGCCATGTGGTTCAGAATGGTCGGGCTGAAAGTATGGTCGTAGTTCAGGCGGTTCACCCACGAGTTCTGTGGACTCGAGAAGCTCTCGGTGGCGATTTGCAGCGGGAGAATCGAGAGGAACTTAGCGGGGGTCATCTGCCGCCAGATGGTCGCGGCGAAGTGATCCTTCGTTCCGAAATACTGGTCGATCTTGATCAGGTAGTGATTGGCGTCGCCCAGAATTCCGTCCGGAATCGCCGTGGGCGGCAGATAGTTGTTGCTGATCCCCGATTTGTTCGGATCGGGCAGGTACTTCAGGAACCCAAGGGCAGCCGCCGAGAAACGGTTCTGGCAGATCACGTTCACCTTCCCGTTGCACGTGAGGGGGTCCCTCAAATACTTCGGGTTGCCGGCGCTGATCGGCGAACCAGCGTTGAAATTAGGGTTCAGCCGCGTGGTGAGCGGATCGTAGAGTATAGTCGGCCAGTCGCTGAAATCGCCGGCCTTTTCCTGAGCGGTCGGAACCGTGATCGGATTGACGTTCACACCACCACGCTGCCGGAAGAACTCGACGTCGGTGAAGAAGAACGTGCGCGCCCTATCCGTGTTGTAGATCTTCGGGATCTTCACGGGTCCGCCGATGAAGCCGCCGAACTCGTGCTCATTGTCCTTGCCGCGGGCATCCTGAGTCGGGCGGTCGAATTGCCATTGCGCCGCGTTAAGCGACTTGTTGCGTAGATACTCG
Source organism: Acidobacteriota bacterium (assembly GCA_025353165.1). Taxonomy (GTDB): domain Bacteria; phylum Acidobacteriota; class Terriglobia; order Bryobacterales; family Bryobacteraceae; genus TMP-7. The sequence goes on from JANXRE010000102.1 coordinate 4,159, forward strand.
AAGCCGCCGCCGTGGAAGGTGCTGGTCCCGGACTTCGTCGTGGCGATCAGTTGGCCGCCAGTGGAAGCGCCGTATTCCGGTTCATAGGTCGACGTCAGGACACGGAACTCGCTGATCATGTCGGGCGTCATGCGGAAGTCGAAGAAGGACACCATGCCGCTTTGCGACATGAAGCCTTCCTGCATGCTTGCGCCGTCCATGATGGCCTCATCTCCAGTAGCCATGCCGCCGTTGATGCGGGCGTCGTACGCGTTGTTGCCACCGCCGGTGGTGACGCCGGGCAGCAGCACCAGGAATTGCGCCGAGTTGCGTGGGCCGCCGGCGACGATCAGCGGCAACTCGTTGATCGTTTCGGGCGTGACGCCTTCGGAGCGCGTCGCATTCTCGAAGTTCAACTGGGACGTCGACGCTTCGACGACATTCACAGTCTGGACGTCGGTTCCAACTTCGAGCCGGACGTCAAAACGAGCCAATTGATTGACGGAAACCGCGATGCCACGCTGAGCCACTGGCTTAAAGCCGCTTGCGGAAATTTTCAACTCGTACGTCCCGGGCTCGAGATTCGGGAACGTATAGAGGCCAGCTGGTCCACTTTTCGACTGCACCGCTGTTTGGCGTTGCATCGAGGTGAGCGTCAGGTCGGCGTTGGGCACTACGGCCCCGGATGCGTCGGTGATGGTTCCACTGATACTGCTGTTCTGGCTTTGCGACCAGATCAGCAGGGGAGTCAGCAAAAGCGCAACGATGACCAAAAATTTTCGCACAGGCATTCTCATCTAAACCCCTTTCTGGCTTCGATTGTTTTCAAAGCACTTTAATTTGCGAAACTAATATAAATCGGGTATCGCAATTGCGGCAATCATATCCCAGCGCGCAAACGTTGTCAATTGTGGGTTTGCCCTGGTTCCTCGCCTTCGCGCTCCTCGCGCAGACCGTGCCGCCGCCCCAGCGCGCGGAACTGCTGGAGGCGTTGAAAGAACGCCCGAAGGACGCGGGATTGTGGAACCTGCTGGGCGTCGCCAACGCCCAGGAAAACAGGACCGCAGAAGCCGAGCAAGCTTTCCGCCGCGCCGTAGCGATCGCGCCGAAACTCGAATCTGCGTGGCTCAACCTCGGCCGCCTGTACCAGATGGAGGGCGGCAACAAGGCGGCCGTCAACGCATACGAAACCGTCCTCCGCCTGAATCCCGCGAGTCCCGAGTCCCACCATCAACTCGCGCTTCTGCTGCAGTCCAGCGGCGATTTCCGAGGTTCGCTGACGCACCTGGACCGGTTGGCCGCGTCTGATCGAGAACGGAAAGAGGCCGTGGCTCTCCGCTGTGCCGCTGAAGCCGCGCTCGGGAACGATGCCGCGGCGCTGGCAGCGGTGGATAAGCTTCTGAAGAATCCGCAGTTCGAAAAAGAGGATGCGCTCGCGATCCTGCCCGTGTTGGAGGCTCGAAATCAGAAGGTTGCTTTGCGTTTGCGCGAGGGATTAGACCAGCGCGGCCTCGCGAATAAGTCGTTGCAGCGTGAGTTGCTGGACCTCGCGCGAGCGGCCTGGAAACAGAAGGACTACGAGCGCACCCTCGGCTACCTGGCTCATGCGCGAGATCTTGATCCGCGGAACGCGGGGATTCACTTCTTCTTCGGCGTGACCTGCAACGAGATGAATCTTCCGGTGGAAGCGAAGAAGTCGCTGGAGAAGGCTCTCGAACTCGCGCCGGACAACCCGTATTACAACTACGCGATGGGCGCGGTGCAATTGCAGTGGGCGGACAAATCGCAAGCCATCCCGTATCTGAAGAAGTTCATCGAACTGCGGCCGGGCGACGCGCGCGGCCGCCTGGCGCTGGCAACCGCATACTTCGAATCCTACCGGCCCGACGAAGCGAAGGCGGAGCTCGCCGTGCCTATCAAAGATCCGAAGACGCGGGCCGGAGCGGAGTATCTGCTCGGACGCATCCTGATCACGCAAGACGATTTGGACGGCGCGATTGCGGCGTTCCGCCGGCTGGCGGCTCTACAACCGGAATTGCCGGACGGACACGCCGAACTGGCTTCCGCGCTTCTGGACAAGCAGGACCTGGACGCATCGCGCCGCGAGGTAGAAGCCACGTTGAAACTGGACCGCGAGAACTTTCTCGCCAACCGCACGCTGCTGAAGTTGTATCAACTCAGCGGAGACCTGCGCGTGAAGGAACAGACGGCGCTGGTGAAGAAGCTCATCGAGGGGCGGGACGAGAGGCATAAGCTGCTTCTTAGGACCATAGAGGTGAGACCCTGGTGATTGTGAAGGTTCTCGCGGCGGTGTGGTTGTGCTTCGCTCTTGCTGCGGCGGCCTCGGAGCTCGAAACCTGCGCAACGGCGGTGAACCGCGGGGAATTCGCCTCGGCCGCTCGGTTGGCGCATGGCTATGTCCGGCTGCATCCCGCTTCAGTTCCGGCGCGGATTCTCCTCGCGCGTGCCTACATGGGCTTAGACAATGGCACGGGGGCCCTTGCGGAACTGCGCGAAGCGATCCGCCGCGAGCCCGGTAATCTTGAGGCGCTGTACTACATCTCGAAGCTCGCGGGAGTTTTATCGCAGATGGAATTCGCGTCGGTGGCCGAGACCGCGCCCGACTCCGCGCGGACGCATCAGATCCAGGCCGAGGCCCTGCAGGCGCACGGCGACGCGTCAGGCGCTGAGAAGGAATACCTGGCAGCGCTCGAACGACGGCCGGAGACGGTGGCGGTAATGAATGCCCTCGGCGACCTGATGCGATTGCAGAAGGACTACGAAAGCGCGCTGGGCTGGTTTGCGAAGGCGCTTCAGCGGGATCCCGAGAACTACGATGCGCTGTACGGCACGGGCGCGTGCTACCGAATTGCGCGCTCTCAGCGGGAAGCGCTGCCGATGTTCCGGCGGGCACTCAAAGCCGATCCGTCCTCCATGGCGGCGAAGATGGCGACGGGCGAGTCCTTGCTAATGACCGGCGATCCACAACACGCCTTGCCGCTGCTTGAAGAAGCGGCGAAAGCCGACCCGAACCTGCGGCGGTTGCAGTTTTTGCTTGGCCGAGCCTACCGGGATCTCGGGAGAACCGAGGAAGCCCGGAAAGCTTTTAAGCGCGTGCGGGTTCTTACGGAACTGGAGGAGTCTGACCCAGTGGCGACGGAGGACCAGTGATCGGCCTACTGCTGGTTTCGATAGCCCTCGGATTCGCACCGACGGCGCCAGCCACGCTCCAGGCCGCAATCGCGGCTGAGAAGGCGGGCCAAACACAATCCGCGGTAAAGCAGCTCCGCGAGATTCTGAGGGCATCTCCGGCGCCGGAAATCGCGGGCCAGGCGCGGCTCGAGCTGGTCCGCATCCACCAGCGGAGAGGCGAATGGTGGGAATCCGCCGAACAATTGCGGGAATTGCGCAAGCTCGCGCCGCAAGACTCCGAGTATGCCTACCAACTGGGAGTCGCGTACCAAAATTTGTCGAAGTGGGCATTTGAGCGCATGCGAGCAATCGCGCCGGAGTCGGGCCGCACGCAGCAGATGCTCGGGGAACAGTACAGCATCGGCGGCGCGGCGGACAAGGCGATTGCGGCTTACGGAAAAGCGATCGCCGCGGACCCGCAGCTTGCCGGATCGCATCTGGCGCTGTCGGTCCTGTATCTGCGGGCCGGGAAGCGCGACGAGGCGAAGTCCGAGATCGATAAGGAGCTGGGGATCGCACCCGAAAGCGCGGTGGCGAAGCAAGTCAGGCAGGCGATCGTGGGAGGAACGCCGTGAAACTCGCGGTCGCGCTGCTGCTCTTCGCCGCGGTCGGGCTACACGGACAGGCCGCGCCCGAAACGATTGTCGAACGGCTGACCCACGCGCCAATCCCGGCGGAGCAGAAAGCGCAAGTGCGCAAAGCGCTGGAGACTCGCGATTACCGTGCGGCCGCGGCGATTCTAGTGCGAGCCATCGGCGCCAATCCGAAATCGGCGGATCTGTTGGTACTAGCGGCGCAGGTGTTTTTCGTGGATAACAACCCGGCCAATACTGCGATCGCTCTCAAGAAGGCGGAGAAGATCCGGCCGCTGAACCAGGACGAAAGGTTCACTCTCTCGATGGCCTACATCGGAATTGGGAAGGGCGTGTGGGCCCGGCCCGAGCTGGAACGGCTGGCCGCCGCCGATCCGCCAAACACGCTGTACCCGTATTGGCTGTCGCGCATCGACTTCGACGAGCACCTCTACGACGCCGCCATCGCGCGCCTCCAGGTAGTCACGAAATCGAATCCCGGCTTCGTGCGGGGCTGGGATAACCTCGGCCTTTCGCTGGAGGGCGTTGGCAAACTGGAAGAGGCTCTGGCCAGTTACAGAGAGGCAGTGCGGCTGAACCGCGATCACCGCCCGCATTCTCCCTGGCCTCCGCTGAACCTCGGGTCGCTACTGACGAAGATGGGCGATTTGAAGGCGGCCGAGGAATTGCTGCGGGAGGCGGTGGGGCACGATCCCAAGCTCGCCGAGGCGCATTACCGGCTGGGCGCGAACCTTCATAAGCAGGGCAAGGAGGACGATGCCGCCACAGAACTCCGGCGAGCGGCCGAACTCGACCCGTCGGCGACGGAACCGCTCTACATACTCGGACAGATTTACCGGAACCAGGGGAAGACGGCCGCCGCGGACCAAGTATTCGAGCGCTTCAAGGAACTGAAGAAGAAGCGGCGAGGCACGTGAAAGGTTAGTTCGCCGCGATGGTGTAGGCGAGGCTTCGCGCCTGCGAACGCTCGCCCTGCATGGCGGTGATTCTCAGCTCGCACTGGCCCGGATGGGTAGCGGCCCGTACAATCATCGGGATCGCGCCGGTCGCGTCCGGAGCGGGCAAATCCGAGGTCTGGTTGGCCCGCACCTCGCCTCCCACCAGGAACTCAATCCGAATTTTTGGCTTCGCGGCGTTCGACGGATCCGGGTACACCACGAAGTACACCGAGGGGTGGGCGTCCGCCCCCAGGTTGGTCAGCAACTCCGGAACGATCCGGCGGCTTTGCGGCTTGGCCGCGATCGCAAACGGATCGGACGGATCGGCGGCGCCGGCGGGTTCGGAGCGCTGCACGAGCATAATGCTGCTCAGCCCGACGCCCTTCTGCTCCGGACTGTCGAACGGGAACGTCACGGTGCTGGCGCGCTTGGACTCGCGATCCACGACGGCCGCTTCAATCGTGTAATGTCCGGGAGGCAGATCCAAGGGGCGCGTGAAAGTAATCGTGCTGGCCCGCACCGCCGCCAGGTTTTCGGCGGCGATGTCGTAAGGAGCGTCCTGGCTGACCTTATCGACCACCTGGCCGGCGGCGTCTTTCACCAGGGCTAGCATCGACACGTGTACGCGATGTTTCTTGCCGTCCGCATCCGGCGTCGCGGTGAGACTCGCGGCCGGCAGTTCGAACGCCACGACGTGCTGGGAGTTCGCCGGACCCGGCCGGAACTGCACGACAGCCGAGCGGAAATCAAAGGCGCGGGGCCGCGGATTGGAATTCAACGCGGCGAGCGCCACTACTTCGTGAGGAGCGAGCGAGGGCGAATCCTTGAGTGCGGGAAGGGCAAAGTAGCCGGCCCGGCTTTGGACGGTCAACCCGGCTCGCGCCGGCTTCACGACGATATTGCGGAAGCGACCGTCGTATTTGTCGGATGCGGGCCGGTAGATCACCTCGTAATGCGTGTCCAGATCCTCCAGCACGCGTACAAACGGCTTGCGCAGATCGTTGGTGCTGCCGATCAGGAAGCCGCCGGTACCCTCCGAAAGCGCGCGGAGCGTGGCCTGCGTGTCGGTGGTGCGTACCCCATCCTGGACATATTCGTCCTGCTTCATCTTCTCCGCCATGGACCCCACGCTGTCGCGCAGGCGGGCCTGAGTGGCGCTCAGGTTGGCGGCGTATCTCGTGGCCTGGTTGCCGGCAAGCACGTTCGAGTTTTGGGTCAGGCCATTGATATCGATGGAGTAAATACTCATATTGGCCCGATTGGCTTTGTTTAGTATTGACTGGAACCGATCCGGATCCCCGGTGGTTGCGAGGCCGGGACTGAACAGCAGCACCGTCTTGTGGCCCGGCAGCGGCGCCAGTTGCGCGATCATCGACAGGATCTGGTCGGTCTGGCGCATTCCCTCGATCGTGCCGAACTGCCGCCGTTCGCGGGTGCGCTCTCCCCGCAGGAGCCGGGCGGCCGGGCCATCCGCGACCTCGGCCCCCACGATGGCCTGGGGGTTCAGATCGCCTCCGGACACTTGTATGCCGGCCGAGACCGACCCGCCGGCAGCGGGGCTCCCGGTGGTGTTTACCACGACGGTGACCATGGTGGGCGCATAGCTCAGGAGGGTGCTGGCGACCGACGCGAAATCGACGGTCGTGGTCGTGAACGCCTTGGTGGCCGCCTCTGTTAGCTCGGCGCGGTTGGTGGTGAAAGGCTGAAGGGCTATCAATTTCGAGGAGAGATTGAAGACCCCGACCCACGTCGCGGGGGGCAGGTCGGTCCTCAGAAACTCCTGCGCGGCTTCGACGGCGAATTGCCTGGTATTCGGGTCCAGATTGTGGAAGACAATGCAGACCAGGTTGACGGCGGGCAGGGGGGACGCGGGTCGGCCGGGCGATGCGTCCTTCAGGGCCTGCGTTTCGGCGTTTGCCTGCTGCTTCAGGACTTCGCGGCCCGGCAGGAAGCGAAAACTTCGAATCTCCTGGCGAACGCCGTCCTC
>JANXRE010000137.1 GCA_025353165.1 Acidobacteriota bacterium
CAAGACGGGGCTCAAGATGGTCATCGATGGCCTGAAAGACAACTATTCCAGCACGAAGGTGGACGTCGTGCTCGGCATGGAAGCCCGCGGCTTTATCTTCGCCCCAGCGGTCGCCTACGCGCTCGGGACCGGCTTCGTGCCCGTGCGCAAGCCGAAGAAACTCCCGGCGCCCGTCGAACGCGTCGAATACGCGCTCGAGTACGGGACCGACATCCTCGAAGTCCACAAGGACGCGATTGAACCCGGCCAGAATGTTCTGATCATCGACGACGTGCTCGCTACCGGCGGAACCGCGCAGGCGACCGCGAAGCTGGTGGAGCAGGTGGGCGGGCGAGTGTGCGGGCTCGCATTCGTCATTGAACTCGACTTCCTCCACGGTCGCGACAAACTGCGCGGGTACGACGTTTACTCACTCGTGCAGTACTGATGCGGACCGCTCGTCTCCGGTCGCTCGCCAAGATCAACCTCGATCTGCGGGTGCTCGGCAAGAGGCCGGACGGTTATCACGAACTCCGCACCGTTTTCCAAACTATCTCGCTCGCCGACACCATCGAGATCGAGTACAGTCCCGCGCGAACGCTGCATATAGAGACAAGCAGCGACATCCCCGACAACCTGATCACTCGGGCGGCCAACGCCCTCGCGGCTGAAACCGGCATGCGCGGACGCATACGATTCCACCTCACCAAGCGGGTTCCCATGGGCGGCGGGCTGGGCGGCGGATCGTCCAACGCGGCGGCGGTGCTGCTGGCCCTGCCGGTTCTGGCCGGCAAGCGCGTCCCGATGGAGACACTGACCACCATCGGAGCGAGTCTGGGCAGCGACGTGCCCTTCTTCTTATTTGGAGGCGCGGCGCTCGGACTCGGCCGCGGTACCGAACTCTACCCGCTGCCCGCCGTCCGCGCCCACGGACTCCTGGTCACGCCGGACGTCCACGTTTCCACCCCGGAGGCGTACCGCGACCTGAACCGCCCGGAAGCGTCGCACTACGAACCGTTGACAAGCGGGTCAAATCCTTTGGATACTAATAGTTTCCAGTCGTTTGCGTGGGCCATGGAGAACGATTCGCGCGTTGAGGACTGGAAGCTATTGGGAAGTAACGACTTCGAGTCTGCCGTCTTCGCTCGATTCCCCCAACTCCAATCGATCCGGGCGAAACTGCGGCGGCTGGGAGCCCGGCCCGCCAGAATGACCGGCAGCGGCTCAGCGCTGTTCGGGTTATTCGAGACCCGCGAGGCCGCGAAGCGGGCGCGAGACGCATTTCGGGACCATCCGGCGTGTCCGTTCGCGCTGGTGGATCGCCGCCGGTACAGGGCCCTGTGGCGGCTGCAATTGACGGAACATCTGCTGACCAACGACACATGGCCGCCCCTAAGCCGGTACGTACGATGAGATTCGAGCGACTGAAGATCTTCACGGGAAACGCCAACCGCGCGCTGGCGGAAGAAATCTGCCGCGAGCTGGAGTGCGACCTGGGACAGGCCACGGTAAAGACCTTCTCGGATGGCGAGATCCACCTGCAAGTGCAGGAAAACGTGCGCGGAGCGGACGTTTTCGTGGTGCAACCGACGTGTACTCCTTCCGACCGGCACCTGATGGAGATCCTGCTCATGATGGACGCGCTGAAGCGGGCCTCAGCGCAGCGCATCACCGCAGTGTTACCCTACTATGGGTACGCCCGGCAGGATCGTAAGGATCGGCCGAGGATGCCGATCTCGGCAAAATTGGTCGCCAGCCTGCTGGAAACCGCCGGAGCCGATCGCGTTCTCGCGTTGGATCTTCACGCCGCTCAGATTCAGGGTTTCTTCGACGTTCCCGTCGATCACCTGTTTGCAACCCCCGTCATGATCGGGTACTTCGATTCGATGCGGGGCGCGAATCTGACGGTGGTTTCGCCGGACGCCGGCGGTGTGGAACGCGCGCGGGCTTTCGCCAAACGGCTGGATGCGCCGCTGGCCATCATCGATAAGCGGCGGGAAGAAGTGAACGTCGCCGAGGTGATGCATATCATCGGCGATGTGGAAGGGCAGCATTGCCTGATTGCGGACGACTTGATCGACACGGCGGGAACGCTGGTGAAGGGAGTCGAGGCGTTGCTAGCCGCTGGCGCGGCCAGTGTGCGGGCTTGCGCGACACACGCGGTTCTTTCGGGGGGCGCGGTGGCGAGAATTCAGAATTCGGCGATCGAGGAAGTGGTAGTCACCAACTCGATTCCGCTGTGTGAAGAGGCCGCCCAGTGCGGCAAGATTCGCGTGCTCTCGGTGGCGCCGCTACTGGCGACGGCCATCGACTCCATCCACGAGGATGGCAGCGTGAGCGCGCTGTTTGTTTAGCGGGAGAAAGATATGAGAAACGACATCACGGTTGTTGCGGAACCGCGGGAGACGCGCGGTAAGAACGAAGCCCGGAGGCTTCGCGCGCGCGGATTTGCGCCGGCCATCATCTATGGGGCTGGCGGCGATCCCATGCCGGTTGCGATCAGTCCCAAGGACATCAACAAAATTCTGCGCAGCGCCACCGGACAGAACACGCTGTTCAACGTACAGGCCAACGGCGAAACGTCGCTGGTCATGATTGCCGAATGGCAGCGCCACCCCTTGCGGGAGAATCTTCTGCACGTCGATATGAAGCGTATCGACCCGACGAAGCCGCTTCTGGCGAAGATCTACGTGCAGGTCAGCGGCGAGCCGCGCGGCGTCAAGGAGCAGGGCGGACTGTTCGAACTGGTGACGCGGCAGATTGAAATCGAGTGTCTTCCCGACGACATCCCGGACATGTTCCGCGTGGATGTGTCGGAGATGATGCTGGGCGAGAACCTCCGGGCGTCGCAGATCCCACTGCCGGATTCGATCAAACTGGTGACGAGCGCGGAAACCGTCATTGCTCACGTGGTGGCGATCCGCGTCGTGGCCGAGGCTACCGAGACGGCCGCCGTCGAGGGAGCAGCTCCGACAACCGCAGAGCCCGAAGTGATCAAGAAGGGCAAGAAGGACGAAGAGGGCGCGGCCGGCGCGGAGAAAGATCCGAAGGACAAGAAAGAGAAGAAGAAGTAAGTGGGTTCGTTTCGTCTGGCGGTCTAGGCCGCGGCCATGCCCGATCACGAGTGGCTTATCGCCGGGTTGGGAAATCCGGGAACGGAATACGAATTCACGCCCCACAACCTGGGTTTTCTGGTCGTGGATTCGCTGGCGGCGGCGAATGGCGTCCGGATCTCCCGCAAGGAGAACATGGCGCTGGTTGGGCGCGGAACGATCGCCGGGAAACCGGTGGTCCTGGCCAAGCCGCAGACGTACATGAATTTGAGCGGTGGGTCCATACAGGGCCTGCTCGCCCGGTACGAGTTGACGCCGGAGCGGCTGATCGTTGTTTACGATGAGCTAGATCTTCCGTGGCAGTCGATGCGGGTCAAGCCGAAAGGCTCGGCCGCCGGTCACAATGGAATCAAGTCGGTGATCGGCAGTACCGGGACCAGCGACTTTCTCCGGGTTCGCCTGGGGATTCATCCCGGCCATCCGATTAAGGGTGGGTCGGAGCATTTTGTGCTCGTGCCGTTCCGGCGGGCGCAGAAAAAAGACGTGGAAGAGATGGTGGAGCTTGGACGCGAAGCCGTTGAATCCATAATCGCCGAAGGCGTCGAAAAGGCCATGACGAAATTTAATCGTCGCGCCCAAGGCTTAGAAGAGGATAAATGAGAGTCTACGAAGAGTTGTTCATCGTTCGGCCAGATGCCACCGATGAAGAGATTGATCCGCTGGTGGAGCAGCTCCGCGGCATGATCACAACCGGTGGCGGCACCTTGGATAAGGTCGACAAGTGGGGCGTTCGCAAACTCGCCTACCGGGTGGAGAAGCGGAACGAGGGCTACTACGTCCTTCTCCAGTTCAGCGCCGAGCCAGACGCGGTTAAGGAAATCGAGCGCCGTTTGCGCGTTTCCGACCTGGTCCTGAAGTACATGACGGTCCGGATTGACGAGAAACTGAAGCGGATGGACAAGCGGAAGAAGCAGCGCGAGAAGCGCGCCGCCCGCAAGCCGCGGGTGGAAGCCGCTCCGGCGATGCCGCACGTACCCTCGGAGCCCTCGGGCCCCATTCCGGGCGCACCCATGCCGGGAGCGCCGGTCAGCCCCGCAAAGGTTGACGCCGTTTAGTGGACAGGGAGAAGAAACATGGCTGAACAAAGAAGCGAAAGAGGCAGCAGGCCGATAGCGGCGTCCCAGCGGCCCACGGGGGGCGACAAGGCGATCGCCGCGAAGAAGCAGTATTTCCGGCGCAAGAAAGTGTGCCGGTTCTGCGTGGACAAGATCGACGACATCAACTACAAGGACACCCGGATGATCGGCTCCTTCATCAGCGAGCGCGGCAAGATCACGCCTCGCCGCATCACCGGAGTTTGCGCCCCGCACCAGCGGCGTCTGGCCGAGGCCATCAAACAGGCCCGCAACATCGCGCTGCTGCCGTACGCGGCGGCGTTCTAAGGAGGAAGCGATGGAAGTCATTCTCAGGGAAGATATCGAGAAGCTTGGAAATCGCGGCGAGGTGGTGAAAGTCGCCGCCGGTTACGCCCGTAACTTCCTTCTGCCGAAGCGGATGGCGGTGGCCGCCACGGCGTCCAACAAGAAGATTGTCGAGCAGGAGCGGCAAGGCCATCTGCGCAAGGAAGCCAAGGTGGTGTCCGACGCGCAGGACTTGGCCAAGCTGATGGCGAACGTAAGCATCGCGATTTCGCAGAAGGCCGGCGAGAACGATGTGCTGTTCGGATCGGTGACGTCGAAAGATATCGCCGAGGCGCTGGAAAAGCAGGGTTACAACATCGATCGGCGCAATATTCAACTGCCGGAGCCGATCAAGCAACTCGGCGAGCATAAGGTTCCGGTGCGGCTGCATCGGGAAGTGACCATCGAAATTCCGGTGATTGTCACGCGGGAAGAATAGCGGAGATCACTCTAAATCATTCTTGAGGGCCTGGATCGGTCGCGCCAGGTGCACAGCTCCGCCACCTGCTCGGCATCCCCTTACGATGCGACCTCGACGACTTTCTGAAGAAGCGTGGAGTGGGGCTTGAATACACGCTGAAGGACTTCCGGCGCGGCGGAGCGGCGACGATTTGAATGATCGTTGTCGCTCCGCTACCCGGTGGTGATGGAGCGCCAGCACTGTGGGCGGCGCTTTACGGTCCCTTGTTGATTCCGCCGACTGTGGCTGAACGCCGATTCGAACTTCAGACCGAGAACCTCCATCGTGACCAGATGGCCGAAGGCATCAACGCGCCCGGTGGCCTTTAACAGTTTCGCTGGCGCTCTTGAAAATATCTGGTAAGGAACTGCCGTTCAACAAGAGGATCGCCGAGCAGGCGCGCCAGGGCCATTTACTCTACGCAAGGAAGCCAAGGTGGTATCCGATGCGCAGGATTTGGCCAAGCTGATGGCGAATGTGAGCGTCGCGGTTTCGCAGGAGGCCGGCGAGAACGATGTGCTGTTCGGTTCGGTGACGGCGAAGGACATCGCCGAGGCGTTCGAAAAGCAGGGCTACCATGTCGACCGCCGGAACGTCCAGTTGCCGGAGCCGATCATGCAACTCGGCGAGCACAAGGTGCCGGTGGGGCTGCACCGCGAAGTGACCATCGAGATCCCGGTGGTTGTCACGCGGGAAAAATAGCCCCGGACTGAAGTTTCGAGCCTGGGGACAGTGCAGGTGGGCCACGGATGGACGCTGATAATCCGCGTGCTCTTCATCTGGCATGAAAGACAGGCGTCGCCAGGAGTGGCGACGCGGCACGCACGAGTGCGTGCGCCACGCAAATCCGTGGCCAGGTCACTTCGCCGCCCCAGCCGCACTTCGCTCAGGCAAGACAATTTCCTATTGTCTGGTTGTTTTCGCGGCCGGGTTACTCGCCCAGACCGATGGCGTCGCAGGCGCCGGCTATATGGCTCCCGGCGGCGGCCCGCTTCCAACTCGCTCGCGGGTAGTATCGTAATACTGCGGCAGATCTCGGACCGACCCCGGTTTCCGCCTGTCCCAGCGGAACATCGCAGGATGATCTACGAGGCCTCGGGCGTGCCTGCCCGGACCATCCGCTTCTACATCCACTCGCGGCTTGCTCGACGGTCCCGCCAAGGCCGGCCGAAGCGCGAGCTATACGGGCCGCGTGCTGCCCGGCGGCGCGCGGAGGCTGGTCAGCTTTCTGGAGGGCCTGTGGAGAGCCGCGTGGAAGGCCTGGGGCCTTCGCCAACCTGCCGGCCACAGATGAGGGTGTTACGATGCGTTTAGGTATACGTGCAGAGTACTATCAGCTTTCCCGATCCGGCGAACCTCGGCGGGTTGTCCGTTTACGACCTGCTGGATACAGCCGCGAAAGCTCACGTCGGCATTGACCGGCGATGGGCCAAGGCGATCGTCGACCGGGGTGAAAGCGCCATTCCCGATCTGGTCCGCTTCGGGCTGGAGGACCGCGCCGGCGATGAGGTCGATCTTGAGGAAGACCTGATCGCGATCTTCCGGCATCTTCGGACGCCGGAGGCGATCCCGTTCCTGATGAATTGCATCCGGCGACAGCCGGAGGACGTGGAAGACGACATCATCGAGACCCTGATCCACCTGGGCGATAGGGTGATCGAACCGCTGCTCCAACTGTACGAAGAGACGGGCGAGGAGGACGGCGCGGATATCGCGTTTATCCTGGCCTCGCTGGGCGTGCGCGACCGGCGAATCCTCGATCTGCTATTGGAACGCCTGGAATACGACGCGGCTGACGGCGCTTTCCTTCTCGGGCTGTATGGCGACGCGGAGTCACAGGGCGCGCTCGATAAGATGCTGGCCGAAATCGATCCGGAGGATGCCGACCTTCGCCGCGAAATCGTTTTCGCGCTCGAGCAACTGGACGCGAAGACGGTTCGGGACCCGCACGAGGAGCACTTCGACTTCTGGGAGTCCTTTCCGGAGAAAGCAGTCCCGCCCGCCGAGATCCTCAGCGAGGAGGAGCGTCTCGAGATGCTGGCGAGTTCCTCGGCCGAGTATCGCATCGAGGCGGCGGAGGCTTTCCGCGGCGGCGAGATGTCTCCCGAGATCCGCAACAAATTGATCGAGGTTGCGAAAACCGACGCCGAGCCCAATGTGCGTGGCGCGGCCTGGCGATCGCTGGTGGAAGCGATAGAAGACCGGTCCGTCCGCGCCGCGATGAAGGAAGCGCTGCGCAACGAATCGGCCAGCCTGGTGGAGCGCACGTCGGCGCTGGTCGCGCTGGCTCAAGGGGAAGCGGATCCCGAAGTAACGAAGTTCATTCGGGAGTTCTACGAGGGGCCCGGCACGCGGGCGCGGGCGATTGAAGCCATGTGGCGGAGTCTCGACCGCGACTTCGCACACATTTACCCGAAACACCTGGACGACCCGGACATGGAAGTAAGGCGCAATGCCATCTGGGGCGTGGGCTATGCCGGACTCGCCGCCGAAGTTGGCCGCTTGCGGATTTTCTTCGAGGATGACGATCTGCGCGCCGATGCCCTGTTCGCGTATGCGCTGGCGATGCCCGGCGGGATTTCGCGCGCGAAGGTGCGCGGCATGCTGCGGAAGATCGAGGATTTTTCGGGCGGCCTTTCGCAAGGCGAGCTGGAGCTGGTGAAGGTCGCGCTGGATCAGCGGCTGGCGATGAACGGCATGGAACCTCTCTTCTCACAGGAGCGCGAGGAGGACGAGGAGAGCGCGGAGGCGTGGGCGGCGGAGAGCACCGGCCACGTGCCTTCGGAAAAGCCCGGGCGCAACGATCCCTGCGCTTGCGGGAGCGGCAAGAAATTCAAGAAGTGCTGCGGCGCGTAATCGATGTCCGCTGAAGCAAACTGGGATCCCGGCGCTTACGCCCGCAACGCGCGGTTTGTGTCCGACCTGGGCGCCGGCGTGCTGGACCTGCTCGCGCCGAAGCCCGGCGAGTTGATTCTCGATCTTGGCTGCGGCGACGGAGCCCTCACGGCGAAGATCGCGGAGGCGGGCGCCGAGGTCATCGGCGTGGATGCGTCTCCGCTTATGGTCGAGGCCACCCGAGCGCGGGGCATGGAAGCGGTGGTGATGTCCGGCGAAGCGCTAACCTTCCAAAGCGATTTCGACGCCGTGTTTTCCAATGCCGCGCTGCACTGGATGCGGGACATCGATGCGGTGCTGGACGGGGTGTGGCGCGCGCTGATGAAGGGCGGCAGATTCGTCGGAGAGTTCGGGGCGCACGGGAATGTGGCGGCGATCATGACCGCGTTGCGCGCCGTACTTGGCCGGCGCGGACAGGAAATGGAATCGCCGTGGTACTACCCGACCGCCCAGGAGTTCCGCGCGCGCCTCGAAGCGCACGGCTTCCTGGTCGATCGCATTGACGTATTTGGTAGCCCCACGCAGCTGCCGACTGGGCTCGAGGGCTGGCTCTCCACGTTTGCTTTTCCAATTCTTCGGGGCGTGGATGACGGCCAGCGGGCGCAGGTGGTCAGTGAATCGGAAGCGCTTCTGGCGCCGGTACTGCGCGATTCCGAGGGCCGCTGGACCGCCGACTACGTGCGGCTGCGATTCTACGCCTCGAAATCCCACTGACGGAAAGCTTGCTGGTGCGCGGCCATGTCCACGCGCTTGCCTTTGAACCGCACGCCTTCGAAGTTGAGGCGGACGCGCTGTTCGTGGCCCGCTTGCTCGCGCAGCTTGATCTCGCCGCCCGCGCCCACCACGCGCTGCCACGGCAGGGCGTCGCCGTATTTGCGCAGGATCTGGCAGACTTGGCGGTGATACAGCGGGTATCCGGCGGCGGCCGCTACCTGCGCGTAAGTGGCGACTTTGCCGCGCGGAATCTGGCGGATGATGCGGCGGATGGCGGAGTCGCGGTCCTCATCCGGCCGCGCGCGGAGCAGACGTTTGGCGATCTCGGCTGAACTCGGGCTTCTCATCAGGAGTTAGGGTCGCTTGCCAAGTGTCGGACTTAGATCCCGAGGAGGCGCGCCGCATTGCTCTGGTACACCTTCTCGAGGATATTGTCCGGCAGTCCGACCCCGTAGATGCGCCACCTTCCCTGCGGCGGCACGCGCGCGGGGGCGTAATCGAAGTACTCATCGTCGGTTTCGAGGAAACGGTAATAGATCTCGTACAGCTTGTCGCCGAAAACCTGCTGCGGCGTGTCGTCGCCGTGCGGCACGGCGTCGGTTCCGAAGAGAACGCGATCCTGGTATTTCTCGATGAAACGGCGCGCGGCGCGCGGCTGCCGTCCCAGTTCGCCGATGCGGGCACCAAACTCCACCGACAGGTTCGGAAAGCGGTCCAAGTCGTTCGATACGCCGGCCAGGTCTTCCGCGACACCGAAGTGGAGCGCGAGAAACTGCGTTCTGGGATGCCGTTGGATTACGCGATTGCGCGCCTCGATGATCTCCGCATTGCTAGGGAAATCGCCGCCGTGGAACGACCAGTCCGGGTGATTGTTCAATTCCTCGAACCGTTCGTTAAAACGGTCGGTCGGCGTGAAGAAAGCCAGCGGGTCCGAGACGTGAATCGCCACCGGCATCCTGAGTTCTCCGCATGCGTCCCACATCGGGTCGAAACGGCGATCGTCGACTTTCACCAGCCGGCCTGAAGTGACGTGCTCGCGCAGGTACAGTCCGATGGTCTTAACAATCTTCAGGCCGCGGGCGCCGGCACGATGGGCGCTCCCGATCAACTCGGCTTGCGCTTTCGGGTAATCCGGCTCTTCCCAGCGGTGATAGGAAGGCTCCGTGAACGTGTAGAAGCGGCCGGGGTGCGCCTTGTCGTAGCGGGCGATCGCGTCTTCCAACCCCGCGCCGAAACCTCCTGTCAAATTAATCATGGTGCGGATGTTCTTCCGGTCCATGATTTGAAGGATGTCCACGGCCGGCATGGGGTACATGCGCTCGCCGGCGAGGAAAACGCCCTTCTCCGATTTGGTCGAGAAAGACAGATGGGTGTGGATGTCGATCACCGGGAAGCGCGAGCGCTCCACGCGGGTTTCGTGCACGCGCAGCATGCTCTTCGGTGCGCAGTCCGAGATGTCAAGCGGCTTCCGGGCCGGCTCTGCCGGCGGCACGCCGGTGGAAAGCAGCGTGCCCGCGGACAAAAATCCGCGGCGGCTGAAGTGGTCGGTCATAAATTTATTTTCCTCGAAAAAAGTAGAACAGCTCGATCAGCAGAATTACAACGACCATCGCCTCCAGCACGAAAGCGCGCCCCTGGTGGAATTCGCCCACCATGGACTGGTAGAGGTCCGCGGCGGTCTCAAGTTTATCGTCCACCAGGTCGCGATAATCCGTCACGCCGATTTTGCGCGCGGCCAGCCGGTAGGCCCGAGCGTAAAACATGTCGCTGAGGAACTTGATGGAGTTGTCCACTCGTTCGGTGAGTTCAATCACGTCCAGGCGAATCCGGTTCAAATGCGCCGCGTCCCTGGCAAGCCTCCAGCGGCCGAACATGCCATGGCGGCGTTCGAGCTTGCGATACACGCCCGCGAGCACGTCCGTCAACAGCGCGTCGTAGTATCGGAATTCGATCAACTGTGTATTGGCGTATTCGAGCAACTGCAAGATCGGCGACGCGCCTTCCGGCGTGTCGTAGACGAAAGCCGCCATCCATGCGACAACCAGCAGGTCGGTGGGGTAATAGGAAATCAGGTCCCGCAGGATCTCGCTGGTTTCCGATTCCGATAGGGCCGTGGATTCCCCGCGCACAATCTGCGCGATGCGATGGCCGTGATTGGACGCGACGTCTCGCGCGGAGAGCGCGCTGCCCGCATCGTCCAGCGCTTCCCGGACGTGCAGGACGTAGTAGTCTTCCGATGGCCAATCTGAGTATGCTTTCTCGAGCGTGGAACGAATCGTATCGACTTGCTGCCGCGCGACCTCGGCTGCCTTGCGCTCGATCTTCGCCGAGCCGATCCACGTGCCGGAGAGTTGCACGAGCCCGTCCCAGTTCTCCTCGAAGGGCAACTCCAGCGCCACGCTGACGACGCCGTAGTGATAGAACTTCACGACGCACGACCAGCCATCGATTGTAATGGCGCTTCGGATGATGGGAGGGTGCGCGAAGCGAACGTATTCCGGGGCAGGCCCGCGGAACCCGGGCGTTCGTTCCGGGCTGCCGGCACCCAGCACCTCGCGCGCCTGGTCGAGGTGAATCTCCTCGGCGACATCGTAGAGGAACAGCGCCCACAGCGAGCCCTTCAGTTTCACGGAACTCTGTGCTTCGTTGGCCGTATCTTCTTCAGTATGGAACTCCGGCACGCTTTTCGTTCGCTCCGGCGGACACCCGCGTCCACCCTTACGATTGTCGCGACTCTTGCTCTCTGCATGGGCGCCAACACCGCCGTCTTCAGCGTGGTCGATGCCATGCTGTTCCGGCCCTTGCCTTACCCCGCCCCGGACCGCCTGGCGCGGGTGGTGTACTTCATTCGGGCTCATGGCGCGGAGGGCATGAACTCCAGCGTCAACGGGCGGGATTGGGAGATGGTTCGCGACCACGCGACCAAGATGGAGGCCGCCGTCTATTCGGACCTCTCCAGCGGCGCAAATCTGGCTGCCAGCGGCCGGGTGGAATACGCCGAGCAGCAGCGGGTCAGCAGCGGCTTCTTCCGCGTTCTGGGAGTTGCGCCGATGCTGGGTCGGGAGTTCACGCGCGAGGAAGATCGCGCGGGCGGGCCGCGGGCGATGGTGCTCGGTTATGCGCTCTGGAAGCGGGTGTTCGGCGGCGACGCCGGCATTCTGGGAAAAGCCGTCACGCTCCGGGGAGAGCCGTTCACCGTGGTCGGCGTGATGCCGCAAGCGTTCCAGTCCGGCGTGGCCGCCGACCTGTGGACGCCCATTCAGCCATCCACCAGCGGCGAGGGAGAAGGGGATAATTACGCCGTCTGCGGCCGCCTCCGTCCCGGCGCGACCTGGGCGGAAGCGAACGCGCAGATTGAATCCTTGGGAAAGGCGCTGCAGGAGGGGACGAGACAAGGGCAGGGGGTTGAGCTCCACATGCGGTTGATCACGCTGCAGGAGGGGTTCGCCGAGGGATGGAGCAAGCCCCTGTGGCTGCTTTGGGCGGCCGTCGGACTGGTGTTGCTGATCGGTTGCGTGAACATCGCCGGGCTGTTGCTGGCGCGGGCACAATCGCGGCGGCGGGAGATCGCGACGCGCATGGCGCTGGGCGGCGCGCGCTGGAGAATCGTGCGGCAACTGCTGGTGGAGAGTCTGATGCTGGCGGCCGCTGGCGCGGCGGCCGGAGTCTTCGCCGGGTGGCTGGCGCTGGGCGGCGTAAGATCGCTAGCGGGCGATATGCTACCCGCCGCGAGCGCTATCGGGATCGACCCTCGGGTGCTGGCCGTGACCGGATTCATCGCGGCGATCACGGCGCTGCTGTTCGGCATTTATCCGGCGATCGAAGCGAGTGGAGTGGATATTCGTTCGGCGATGGCGGAAGGCAGCCGGAGCGTCGCGGGGACCTCGCGCCGGCTTCCCCGCAGGCTGCTGGTGGTGGGCGAAGTCGCACTGGCGCTGGTGCTGCTCGCCGGAGCGACACTGCTGGTGCGAACGCTGCTCTATTTACAAAACCAACCGCCAGGGTTCGATGGGCGCGGCGTGATTGCCGCGACGTTCTCGCTGCAGGACGCGCGCTACACGACCAATGAGAAAATGGACGCCCTGTTCCGTAGCGGACTCGACCGTATTCGCCGGATTCCCGGAGTTGAATCGGCCGCCGTCGGACTGCACATGCCGTACGAGCGGGCGTTGAACCTGCCGTTCCGTCTGGTCGAAACGCGGAACCCCGAGAACCTGATCACCAATTCCATGTACGTCACGCCGGATTACTTCCGGGTCTTACGAATCGCGCTTCGCGACGGCCGGATGTTCCGCGACTCCGACACGGCGAAGTCGCGGCCGGTGGCGGTGGTGAACGCGGCCTTCGTGCGCCATTATCTGAAGGGTGGCGAGGCGGTCGGCAGGCATCTGCGGCTGATGGGCGAGGAAGCGCGGGAAATCGTGGGGGTGGTGGCGGACGTGCGCCAGCGGCACGGCTGGGGCGACAGCTTTGCGCCGGTCGACGCGGTGCCGAACGTCTATGTGCCGGAGACTCAATTCGGAGATCAGGGAGTGCTGATGATCCACACCTGGTTTTCGCCGTCGTGGATCGTCCGCGCGCACGGCGACGACGCCGTTCTGCGGAGATCGATTCAAGAAGCAGTTTCCGCGGCGGATCCGTTGCTGCCCATCGCGTCGTTCCAGACGGTGGCGGGGATTCGCGCCAAATCGTTGCAATTCCAAAGCCTGATGGCGACGCTGCTCGGGACGCTGGCCGGGCTGGCCATGCTGCTGGCGGCGCTGGGGGTGTACGGGCTAACGGCCAACGCGGTGGCGGAACGAACGCGAGAAATCGGGATTCGCATGGCGCTGGGAGCGGACCGCCTCAGCGCGATCAATACGGCGGCCATGCCGGGGATATGGCTGGCGTTCATCGGGGCTGTCGTGGGTCTGATCGGCGCGCTGCTGGCGGCCCGTCTGCTGGCCAGCTTCGTGTGGGGCATGCGGGCTACGGATCCCGCAACGCTGCTCGGAGTATCGATCCTGTTGATCGCGGTGGCGGCGGTAGCCAGCATCGTTCCGGCGCTGCGAATTTTGCGGCTGAACGCCTCCGACGTACTCCGTCAGGAGTAGTGGACGATCAGGGCAGGCCGCTTGACCCTGCGGCGGAAGGCCGCGGTGGGCAATAGCTGTCATCTCCGCCCGCGATGCGGTAATTACCGCTGGCGCCGGCATCCCTGTCGCGCGCCGTTGGAGGCGGGCAGCTTTTCTGCAACCTGTCGTGATCGCCCTGGAGACTGGGTTTCAGGTATCTGATCACCTCCTGTCTCTGTCGTCACTATGAATATCGGCTGGGCAGGCTGCGAGCTTTAGCCGGCAGCTGAAGAAATTGCGTGGGAAGGAGTCCGCCTACCTTTCGATTTCTTCTCTCAGAGACTGATCTTACGTTCCTGACGACCCTGAGTGGTGGGTACGGGCTCGCTGAGGGAATAGAATCTGAGGCGGCCTGCGGCGCTATTCGACCTTCGTGAAGTATATCTGCGCTGTCACGAGAGCGAGATCCTCGGGAGAGGAGCCGTGCTCTTTGATGAGGCTGAATTCCTTCGTCGTGCGCTCGAAGAAGTGATATGGCTCCAGCTCGCGCGCCGTCAGCAGGATGACACGGCGATGATGCTCGCCGTTCAATGTCCGGGCGAGCGCGATTTCCTTGTCCGAAAACGGTGCCAGCTTGGCCAGCAGCATGAATGCCTCAAATCGGTCGCGCGGCAATGCGTCCGCCACGCGCCGCAGGTTGTCGATATCTGTTTGGTCAATTGCGTCCTCCGGCCGGTCCTTGCATTCTCCGAGAACAATCTTGCTTTTCCGCCGGGCGTTGCCGCAGGTCATCCAGACGAAATCGATCTCAAAGGGAGACATCCCGTCTTTGGGCTTCAAGTCGAGGGACGGCGAGTACAGGTGTATCTGTCCGTAATGGTTGGCATCGAATTGCTGCAGGGTTAACACCACGGGCACGGCGCCCTGATTGTTTTTCACTAGTGTCCGGTTAGAAGTCGAATAGAATCATTTGGTTGCGGGTATCGAGTAAATCGCTTTCGGAGTCCGACGCCTGAAGTGCCTGCAAAATGGGCGTTTT
>JANXRE010000167.1 GCA_025353165.1 Acidobacteriota bacterium
TGGCGCTCAGAAAGCGGCCGCCCTTTCAGTGTCCACGATTTGGCATGCCTAACCACTCAGAATCCCGGCGAGGATGTCCGGAATCTCGAACACCGCGAGGTTCTCGATCTTCTCGACGGATGCCTTGTAATCCTCAAATTCGGACGTCGTGAGCATCCGTCTCACCGCTTTATCTATGCCGCGGAAATTCGGCAGCACAACTCCAGCGCGCTTTTCCTGGACCCACTCGGTGTTGTATCGCTCCTGAGGCATCGTCCAGGCGTTCCGCTCGACGATCACCGGCAACTTCATCGCGATGGCTTCGCTGATGCTGCCCGGGCCGGGCTTGCCGACAAAGAAATCCGCGAGCCGCATGAAGCGCGGGACATCGTCCGTGAAGCCCACCACGTGCATGGGGATGCGTTTCGGCATCGCGCGCAGCCGCTGGGCGAGTTTCTCGTTGCGGCCGCAAATGAGAATGAGCTGCACGCCCGCGTCGCTGCCATTCAACTTCGAAGCGATATTCAGCATCGCATTGGATCCCTGGCCGCCGAACAGGACCAAGCCCGTCGGCCGGTCCGGGTCGAGGCCGAGTCTCCGGCGTTCCGCCGCGCGATCCACCGTAACCTGTTCGTAAAACTTCGGCCGCAGGATCATACCGGAAACGGCGAACACGCGATCCTCGCTGAATCCACTGGCGCGCGCCTGCTGGACCGCGCGCCCGGTGCCGCAAATGAGGAACTGGTCCTGGCGTTCGATCCAGAAATGCGGCGGATAATCCGCGAAATCCGTGAGTATCGTCACATATGGAACGGAGGGGAGCGCGTTTCTAAGGCTCTCGCGCATGGCGCGATTGAAGTTCGGCACTAGCGAGACAACCATGTCCGGCCTGGTCGCCGTCCAGTGCCGCTCCAGCAGTTTCACGGCCGGGCCGTGATTCATGCGGATCACGACGTGGATCGCCTTGAGCAACTCCCCGGAACCGAGCGTCCATCCTTTTGCGAGCATGCGGTTGTAGAGATCCTCCAGGCGGATCCCCGTGACTTTTCGAAAGACGTCGAGCGGGTCGAGCACCTCCTGTAGGTTGACCAGCCGAACATTCCACCCTCGGTTTTGTTGATCGATCACCGCCTTCAATGCCGTGGCGGCGGCCCGGTGTCCACCTCCGGCATCGAAGAACATGAAGTCCACTGTTGCCATTAAGCCTCTAAAGTTAGCACCTTCCGCGCGCAGCCAAACACTTTCACTGACGATTGTTCACGCCGTAATACGGGCGTAACCGGGCAAATGCAATAAGTAATCATGGCTCAGGCCCTCCTGGGTTACATTGCCGCTCGGGATCACCGGCTCATGCACCGGATCAACGGTTGGCGCGCGCCGCGGTGGTTGCAACTCTGGATGATTTGCGCGACACGCGGCGGCGACGGATGGCTGTGGTACGTCATGGCCGTGGTGGTGGCGATGTTCGGGGGTCCGGCGCGCTGGCGGGCGCTGGGAGCGGCCAGTTTAGCGGCCGCCACCGGCATCGGGGTGTTCCGTTTTCTGAAGCGGGCGACACGGCGCCGGCGTCCCTGCGCGTTGGCGCCCCATTGCTGGTCCACGCTGCTGCCTCCAGATCAATTCTCTTTCCCGTCCGGCCACACGATCACCGCTTTTGCATGCGCAATCTCGCTGGGGTGCTTCTATCCGGATCTCTTCCCCGGCTTGATGTTCTGCGCGCTGAGCATCGCGGTTTCCCGCATCATCCTCGGCATGCACTTTCTGAGCGACGTGGTAGCGGGAGCGGGAATCGGCGCGACTCTCGCCTACGCCTGCATCGCGCTGCTGTCCTGATCGGTGGGCGCGGGGTGCTTCCGTTCACCCATCGCATCGGCCCCGGACCGGCGAACCGGCTGCTGTGCGATGTGATCGCGACGCTAACGGGAGGTATCCGGAATGCGCGCCTGGGAATGTGTACGGGCTACGGTGCAAGCCGTGGGAATGGGCTGCTGGGATGAGGCGAATGCTCGTGACGAATGGCAGACTTGATTCTGCCACAGAAGTGCCGTTATTGGCTCTAGTGGGCGCGCGGGCCGCTACGGGCAAGGCGGTCAGATCGTCTGCGGTCGCTGCAATCAGCCCATGGGTTGGGCTGGAGGTCGTCGATGTTGAGCGCGATGTCTTCACCCTGGAAAAGCGCCTTCGTGGGGATTTGGCCAGCGGGGATCCAGACCCACACCATTAGTGCCCCGAAACCGAAGAGGATGGTAAACGTTAGCCAGATCGGCCACGCCTTGCGCCATACGGTTCTGGACGTCTAACCTCCAGCCCACGAAGGAGATTCACGGGATTGACCGGAGCGAGGTGCGCGACCTGCTGCCTCAAATCCGGCATCGACTGATGCGTGGTGTCTCATGTCCGGCTAATGACCCCACCTGGCCGGGGCCTCACTGCGACGAATGGATATGTCATCCTCTGAGAGATCAAGGCTTTACGGACAATGGCCGGATTTGGAAGGTGCGGTGCGTTAAGCCTAAGGGGAAACCCACAAAAAGAAGCGAGGATGCATTGAGACGAGAAATCCTGATCGCTGCCGCACTCGCGCTCTCGGCAGCGGCACAGACCCCAGATGCGCGAGTGAGCCTGCGGGAACTTACCAGCGAGGCGATCAAGAGCAATCCGGAAATTGTCGCGGCTCAGAAGAACTACGAGGCCGCGCGCCAGCGGCCAACCCAGCAGAGCAGCCTACCGGATCCCATGATTTCGCTCGGATACGTCAGCGTCGGCAATCCCTTACCGGGCACCGGGCTGGGCAGCCAGGTTTTGTCAAACATCGGCGTGATGTATTCGCAAGAGCTCCCGTACCCCGGAAAATTGAAACTCCGCGGCGAGATTGCCTCGAAGGAGGCGGACGCCGCGTTTCAGCAATATCAGGGGGTACAACTGGCCGTGATCTCGCGACTCAAACAGGCTTATTTCCGGCTTCAGTACACCTATGCTGCATCGTACCTACTTATCCGCAATCGCGATCTGCTCAACAAAATCGTGAGCGTAACCGAGTCGCGTTATTCGGTAGGAAAGGCCGCGCAGCAGGACGTTTTCAAAGCACAGACACAAGTCAGCATTTTTGAAACACGGCTGGTGAAGCTGGAACAACAGCGGATCAGCGCTGAAGCCGAGATCAACAGCGTTCTAAATCGACGTCTTGGCACCGTCATGGGCCGCCCGGGTGACCTTAAGCCTAAGGAGCTTACTGCCACGCTCGAAGAGCTATCTGGCGCGGCAGCGCAGAACTCGCCGATGCTCCGGCGCGAGCAGAAGATGATCGAACGGTCGGAATTGGCCGTCAATTCCGCTCGCAAGGAGTACTATCCGGACGTGACTCTCAGCGGCGGTTATTTCAACCAGGGATCGATGTCGCCTATGTACCAGTTTCAGGCTAATTTTAAGGTGCCGGTCTATTTTTGGCGAAAGCAGCGCGCCGGGGTAAATGAACAGGTCAGCATGCTTTCCCAAGCACGGCGTACCTACGAGGCCACGGATCAGTCGCTCCACTACCGCATTAAGGACGATTACACGATTGCGCAGGCCTCGTCGAGGCTTATGAAGCTGTACATGCAGACTGTTGTCCCACAGGGGAATCTGGCGCTCGAATCCTCGTTATCCGCCTACGAAACGGGCAGCGTAGACTTCCTGTCGGTGCTGACCAACTTCACCATGGTGCTCGATTACGAGATGAGCTACTACGACGAGGCGCTCAACTTTGCGCTGGCGCTGAGCCGCCTCGAAGAAATGACGGGCCAGCCGCTCACGGATTGAGGGCGATTCTAATGAAGGCCATTCGAACAATTGGGCTACTAGTGGTGATCCTAGCTGCGTTTGCGGGCGGGTACATATACAAGGCCGTCAAAGGCGGCGCGACAGGATCCGCGCAAAAGGGAGAACGCAAGGTCCTGTACTGGGTGGATCCGATGCACCCCGCGTACAAGTCCGACAAGCCCGGAATTGCACCGGATTGCGGCATGAAGCTTGTGCCGGTCTACGCCGATGGAGGCGTTGCGGCATCGACGGCGGCCGGCGAGCGCAAAGTGCTGTACTACCGCGATCCGAGAGATCCCAACTTCAAGGCACAACAGCCTGGATTGAATCCCGAAGCCGGCAATGAACTGGAGCCGGTCTATGCGGATGATGCCTCCATGATGCCTCCCGGAACCGTCCGGATCACACCGGAAAAGCAGCAACTGATCGGCGTGAAGTACGGTCAGGTGGAAATGAGCGGTGGATCCCGGACGATCCGCGCAGTTGGCAAGGTGGCCATTGATGAGACCCGCATTGAACATGTCCATACAAAGGTGGAAGGGTGGATCGACAAAGTATTCGTGGATTTCACGGGCCAGCTGGTGAAGAAGGGCGATCCGCTTCTGACAGTCTACAGCCCTGATATGCTTGCGTCCCAGAGGGAATTGCTACTGGCTGCAAAGGCGAAGACTCTCATGCGGAACAGCGCTCTGCCGGCGGCATACGACCAGAGCGAATCCCTTCTCCAAGCCACCCGCCGCCGCCTGGAATTGTGGGACCTCAGTGAAGCGCAAATCAATCAGGTCCTCCGGACCGGGGAACCCATTAAGAACATCACGCTGTATTCGCCGGCGACGGGCTACATTACCGATCGCAAAGCCTTCCCTCAACTGAAAATCATGCCCGATACGGACCTCTACACGATTGTCGATCTCAGTCGGGTCTGGATCATGGCGGATGTATACGAGTACGAAGCGTCGAACATCCGCCTGGGGGAGACGGCCCGCGTGTTTTTTGAAGCGCTTCCGGGAAAGACGTTCAACGCTCGGATTGATTACCTCCAGCCGCAGGTCGATCCGGTGACCCGCACTCTCAAGGTCCGGCTCAACATGAATAACCCGGGCTTAATGCTGAAGCCCGACATGTACGCCAACGTCGAGTTTCGCGAGAACTTGCCATCCAAGCTCACTGTGCCGGCGGAGGCAGTGCTCGACGCCGGCGAGCGGAAGACCGTGTTCATCGATCGCGGAAACGGTTTCTTTGAGCCGCGACAGGTACAAACGGGCGAGCGTGACGGAAACCGCATCCAGATTCTTTCCGGGCTCAAGGGTAGTGAACGCGTTGTCATTTCGGGCAATTTCCTGATCGATTCCGAAAGCCAAATGAAAGCCGCGGCAGCAGGAATGGGTGGTATGGCCGGGATGCCCGGAATGACTAATAAGCCTGCGAACCCTGACGTGCCTGCAAACTCGGCGAAACCTCCGGCGGGAAAGTCTGGCGCTAAAGAGATGTCCGACATGCCGGGGATGGAATCCAAGAAGAAATGATCAACGCAATCATCGAGTTCTCGGCTAAGAACAAGATCGTCGTCTTTATCCTGATAGCCGCAGCCGTTCTGGGGGGGCTGAACTCGATGCGGACTGTGCCGCTTGACGCGCTCCCGGACATGAGCGACACCCAGGTCATCGTCTACTCACGGTGGGATCGCAGCCCGGACATCATGGAAGACCAGGTCACTTACCCGCTCGTAACGGCAATGCTGGGCGCGCCAAAGGTGAAGGACGTACGCGGGTTCTCGGATTTCGGTTTCTCCTACGTCTACATCATCTTCGAGGAAGGCACGGACATCTATTGGGCGCGTTCCCGCACCCTTGAGTACCTATCGAACGTGCTACCGCGCCTGCCGCAGGGCGTCAAGACCGAACTCGGACCGGATGCGACTGGCATCGGATGGGTGTTTGAGTATGCCCTGATCGACACGACCGGTAAGCAAAGCCTTGCGGATCTGCGCAGCTACCAGGACTGGTACCTGCGCTATTACTTGAAATCTGTTCCTGGGGTTGCGGAAGTCGCGCCGCTCGGAGGCTTTGTGCGGCAATACCAGGTCAACGTCGATCCGAACAAGCTTCAATCGTTCAACATCCCGATCAGCAAGGTAGTGGAGGCGGTTCGAAGCGGAAACAACGACGTCGGGGGCAGGCTCGTAGAGTTCACCGGCGCTGAGTACATGGTCCGCGGTCGCGGCTACGCGCAATCGACCGACGACATCGGAAAGATCGCGCTGGCGAAGAGCCAGAATGGGGTCCCTATTCGCATATCGGACGTCGGCGAAGTAACGCTGGGACCCGACATCCGGCGTGGCGTAGCGGACTGGAACGGGACCGGCGAGACAGTCGCTGGGATCGTGATTATGCGGCAGGGGGAGAATGCTCTTCAGGTGATCGAACGCGTAAAGCAGAAACTCCATGATATCGAGGGAGGACTGCCACCCGGCGTGAAGGTAGTCTCCGCATATGACCGTTCCGAGTTAATCCTGCGATCCATCGAGAACCTGAAGCAAACTCTGACGGAAGAGTTGATCATCGTGGCAATCGTCATCATGATCTTTCTGTGGCACATTCCCAGCGCGACCATCCCGATCATTACAGTTCCAGTGGCTGTCATCATTTCGTTCATTCCCATGAAGGCTATGGGGTTGACCTCTAACATCATGTCGCTTGGCGGGATCGCGATCGCGGTTGGCGCCATGGTAGACGCCGCCATCGTGGTCGTCGAGCAGACCCATAAAAAGCTCGAAGAATGGGAACGCACCGGCCGCAAAGAGGATTATCACCGCGTCGTTATTGATGCGGTTAAAGAGGTAGGCGGGCCGAGTTTTTTTGCGTTGCTGGTTATCGCCGTCGCTTTCCTGCCTGTGCTGACTTTGGAGGCGCAGGAAGGCCGACTGTTCAAGCCTCTCGCGTATACCAAGACCTTCTCGATGATCATTGCGGCTGTTCTGGCCATTACGCTCGATCCGGCCATGCGGCTGCTGTTCACACACATGAAGAACTTCGAGTTTCGTCCGCGCTGGCTGGCTCGAGTCACAAACGCAGTTCTGGTGGGCAAGATTCACTCGGAAGAGACCCATCCGATCAGTAAAATCCTCATCCGCCTGTACGGACCGGTGTGCGCCTGGGCATTGCAGTGGAAGTGGCTGGTGATTGCCGGAGCCCTGGCTCTGGTTATACTCACCGTTCCGGTGTTCGAGAAGCTGGGATCGGAGTTCATGCCGCCTCTTGATGAAGGTTCGCTGCTCTACATGCCCTCGACGCTCCCCGGCATCTCGGTTACGCAGGCGCAGCAGTTGATGCAGGTGCAGGACCGAATCATCAAGCAGTTCCCCGAGGTATCGACGGTGCTGGGCAAGGCGGGCCGTGCTGAGACCTCTACCGATCCGGCTCCATTATCGATGATGGAAACCGTCATCGTTCTGAAGCCCGAAACCCAGTGGCGGAAAGTCGATACGTGGTATTCATCTTGGGCGCCCGGATGGGCCAAGGGGATCTTTCGCAGGTTCACGCCGGATCATATTTCGTCCGACCAATTAGCGGAGGAGATGAATCAGGCGCTGAAGATTCCAGGCACGTCTAACGCCTGGACGATGCCAATCAAGGCCCGGGTAGACATGCTGACAACGGGTGTCCGGACGCCCGTTGGCATCAAGATCTATGGGGCGGACATCAAGAAGATCGAAGATTTGGGCACGCAGATCGAAGCGCTTCTTCCGAAGGTCCAGGGGACACGGAGTGTCTTCGCGGAGCGCACCAGCGGGGGGTACTTCCTTGACTTCAAATGGAATCGGGACGAACTAGCCCGCTATGGCCTCAGTATCGACAACGCTAACGACGTGGTGATGAGTGCCATCGGCGGCGAGAACGTTACCACTACCATCGAGGGGCGCGAGCGCTACCCAGTGAACGTTCGCTATATGCGGGATTACCGCAGCGATCCCGAGAAATTGGGGCGCGTTTTGGTGCCCACGATGGACGGCCAGACCCAAGTGCCCTTGGCGCAGCTTGCGGAGATCCGTACCGTAAGCGGCCCTGCGATGCTGCGGGACGAGAATGGAATGCTGAATGGCTACGTCTATGTCGATGTCGCCGGCCGTGATATCGGCAGCTACGTCGATGAAGCCAAGAAAGTCGTGCGCGATAAGGTGAAACTTCCAGCCGGGTATTCCTTCGCCTGGAGTGGGCAGTACGAGGCCATGCAGCGCGTTCGGGAGAAACTGATAGTCGTCCTTCCGCTCACGATCTTCCTGATCATCATGTTGCTGTACATCAACACGAAGTCGATGACCAAGACGCTGATCATCATAATGGCCGTGCCGTTCTCCGCCGTAGGCGCCATCTGGTTCTTGTACTTCTTGGGCTACAACATGAGCATCGGGGTGTGGGTTGGACTGATTGCGCTCATGGGTGTCGATGCCGAGACCGGCGTCTTCATGATGCTCTATTTGGACATCGCCCACGACCAGGCAAAGGCGGAAGGGAAACTGCGCAGCCTGAAGGACCTCCAGGACGCCATCATGCACGGCGCGGTGAAACGAATTCGGCCTAAATTCATGACGGTGGCGACGATGTTCATGGGTTTGGTGCCGATCATGTGGTCCGTGGGAACGGGGGCCGATGTGATGAAGCGCATCGCCGCCCCGATGATCGGCGGCATCTTCACGTCATTCATTCTGGAGTTGGTGGTCTACCCAGCAGTTTACGAGGTGTGGAAATGGAATTTCGAACTAAAACAAGAACTCTCGCGGTCCTGAGCGGCCTGCTGTTGCTCACGCCGGCGTGTTTCGCCGAGCAGCAGTTTCGGTATGACGCATGGCATCGACATTCGCGTCCTCCGCACATCAAGAAAGCCGGCGACATGGGCATACTGACGATCACGGATATGGGCGTTACGTTCGAGGAAGCGTACAAAGAAGGGAAGAAGCCCAAGCATTTTCACGCATGGCATTGGGACTACCCGGACATCCAGCAACTCAAGATCGCGCCAAAAGCTTTGACTGTTCTGACATATAAGGACAACAAGTGGAAGTTGGGCGCGGACCGGGAATACGAGTTCGATCTCGTTTCCGAGAAGACGTTCGAAGACGCGTACAACGTCCTCAAGAGCCGGCTCGACCAGCGATTCGTGGCCGCAATTCCCGACCGCATCTCAGAAATCCTCTGGGAGATTCCGGTTAAACATCTGCTTCGGTTCGGCGGCGACGAAGGCGTGCTCCAAGCCGGCCCGCATGAGATCGTCTACAAGTCCGCTAAAAGTGCGGAATCGCGAACCTGGCGATACGAGGACATCGAGAACATCAGCAGCACCGGCCCATTCCAACTCACGATCACGACGTTCGAGCGCGCCAGGACGCATTATGGAAATCTCAAGGGCTTCAATTTCGCGCTGAAACAGCGGCTCGAAGAAGCACGCTACAACGATCTGTGGTTGCGGCTGAATCAGTCCAAGGGGCTTAAGGTCCTGACTAGCTTCTTTCCTTTTGCGTCGCGGGATCATTCGTCCCCCGTCTTTTTCTTCCTGGCCTGTTCCATGCGATAGCTGGCGACGTTGAGTTCCAGGATCACGCTGTGGTGAACGAGGCGGTCAATGGCCGACGCCGTCGTTATCGGGTCCTTGAAGATGGCCTCCCATTTGGAGAACGGCAGGTTGGAGGGAAGCAGCACGCTGCCGCGCTCGCAGCGTTCCGCCAGCAGCGTGAACAGGACCTCCATCTCCTCGCGGCTCTGTTGCACGTAACCAATGTCATCGATCACCAACGCTTCGTAGTCGGCCAGCTTCTTGATAACCAGGCCGAGCCGCAGGTCCCTCTTGGCTCGCAGCAGCTCCTGCACCAGCCGGATGCAGGTGCGGAAGGCGACCCGCCGCCCCTTGACCGGCAACCGCTTCAGATCGAAATTCTCGAGGGTCTTCCCCAACGGAAGCTTCTAGGTTTGCAGCCGGCGCACAATGCGATTCGTGCGCCGCTCCTAGCGTTTCCCGTTCGGCTTGCCCGGCCTTTTCTTGGAAGCACTCGCGGATCGCCGGCAAGTGCAACTCACGCAGATACGCGTCGAGTTCTTTCTTCACATCGCGGGGTTCGCTCACTGCATCACCCCCGTGAGGTTTCCACCCAGCAGTTGGTCGAAACTTGTGAGTTCGACTTCGGCCACGGCCATATCGGGGACCGGCAGCACATGGGTTTGCTGCGCCAACACCAGCCGCAGAGCATCCGCGTTCAATTTGCCTTCGCCGATCTCTCCTTGCTCCAACACGCCGTCATTTACGTCGACCGGAACGTGTACTCTCGGTCAACAGCCGGCTGATCGGCGAACAGGTGGAGGCGCGCCTGAGCGCCGAAATCGTTGAGGTTTGGTACGCCGGGGAGAAGGTCGAACTGTTGCCGAAGTTGCGCGGCCGGGGCAAGGATGCTGCCCGAATCGACTTTCACGCTCACCCGCCTGGTGCTTTCCAGGCGCCTCTCCGGCAGCGCTCTCAGGTAAGGCATCTCCACTTTGAGGCGGTTCCGGCGGCCCGCGTTCAGTTGCGCCAGCAGCAGCCGAAGGAACTGCTTGTAGTCCGCCACGGACGCGCAGTCGCGGCGGTCGCGCAGCATCAGCGCCTGAGCGATCGCTCTCTTCAGGCGGTGGTGCCGTTTGTTCCACATCCCCGTTTTCGTTCGCCTTGCCCGCCTGGATCTTCTGGCCGTCCATCCGGTAGTACCGCAGCAGCCCTCCGTAGCGGTTGGTGAATTCCTTCTCCTCGGACATGTTGTTCACCGCTGCCGACAGCCGGTCCATGCGATGCTCCAGCGGCGCGCCGCCCAGTTGGAGTATGTCAGCACGAAGTGATACAGCATGTGCGGAAAGCTCTGACCGCCGATCGTGATCTCCAACTCGTTCCTGTGGGTGAAGTCGGATTGGCCCAACCGGCCAGGCATATGCTGCTAGGTAAAGAACCCCTCGTGGCCAGGACCTTCCGTGGCCCGCCACCTCTTCAGGTGCCGCTGCGGCGTTCGCAGCTGACCGTCGGCAAACTGGCCGGGGTACTGCCGCTGGAGCTGCCTCGAACAACGTCTTGGCTTCCAGCCCAAGGTTGGCCTCCACCAGCTTGCGAACCTCATCCCAGACCCGCTCGAACGGATCCTGGCGCGTGCGCCATGTTCGCTCTGGCAGACTCTCACTCGGCAGTTTTGCCGTCGTCCAGATACCTCTTCGCTGTTGTCACGTCCATGTCGGCCTTGGCGGCCGCCAATTCTTGCGTCTTCTCGGTTTTCGACAACCTCTTCAACCTCCTGACTTAGGCGTCGGTGACCATGTTCAAGGCGCCAGCGACCGCGATCTCCGATGGTCGTTGATAGTTGTCGCAGATATAGAATTCTAATTGTCGCCGATCAGCTTTACCGATCCGCCCAGCGCGCATCGCGGAATAGAGGGCCAACTTGGCCTCCGTTAGCGTCGGTAGCGTCTCCTGGGCCCAGAAGACAAGCGTCGCCCGGAGTGGCGACGCGGCACGCACGAGTGCGTGCGTCACGCAAATCCTTCAGTCGCGGTAGGTCGTATCCAGAAACGCGCGCAAGCGGTGGCTGCGGCTGGGGTGGCGCAACTTGCGCAGCGCCTTCGCTTCAATCTGCCGGATGCGCTCGCGGGTTACGGCAAAATGCTGCCCGACCTCTTCCAGCGTGTGCTCGCTACCGTCCTGGAGGCCGAATCGCATCTTCACGATCTTCTCTTCGCGAGGGCTCAGTGTTTTCAGCACCTCGGCCGTTTGCTCCCGCAGATTGAGGTTGATCACCGCCTCTGAGGGCGACACGACGCGGCGGTCTACAATGAAGTCGCCAAGGTGCGACTCTTCTTCCTCGCCAACCGGAGTCTCCAGCGAGATCGGCTCTTGCGCGATGCGGAGCACCTTCCGGACTTTGCCCACGGGCAGATCCATGCGCTGCGCCAGCTCCTCGTTGGTCGGCTCCCGTCCTAGCTCCTGCTGCAGCAGTCGCTGCGTGCGCACCAGTTTGTTGATCGTCTCGATCATGTGGACCGGGATGCGAATGGTCCGCGCCTGATCCGCGATGGCGCGGGTGATGGCCTGGCGTACCCACCACGTGGCGTACGTCGAAAACTTGTAGCCGCGGCGGTAATCGAATTTATCCACCGCCTTCATGAGTCCAATGTTGCCTTCCTGAATCAAATCCAGGAACTGAAGCCCGCGATTCGTGTACCGCTTGGCGATGGAAACGACCAGCCGCAGGTTGGCTTCGATGAGCTGCTTTTTGGCGGTCTCGGATTCCATCTCTCCGCGTTCGACCACCTGCAGAGTGCGCCGCAATTCGGTGGCGCTTGCGCCGCAATCTTCTTCAAGCCGCTGGATCTCCTGGTTGAAGTGCCGAAGTTCCTTCCGGAGATCGCGCGGGCCGCCCGAGGCTCCGTTGCCGTTCGGCTGCTCAAGCTGCCGCTGAAGGCGCGCGATCTCCCGCTCCAGCGGTTTCAGCTGCTCAACGGCGCGTCGCAGGCTGCCGGCCAGATTCCGCCGCACAACCGGCGCGAACTGAACGCCGCGAATGAGCCGCGAAATCTTCACCATCATTCTTGCCAGCAGGTTTCGCGTCGTACGGTACTGCTTGGGCTTCAGCGCCCGCGGGATCGCCAGCAGTTTCTGCCGTAGCTGCTGGGCCTTGCGATAGTGTTTCTCAATGTCGTCGATCGTCTTCACGAAATCGACGGCCTGCTCCTGGTATTCCTCGTCGTTCACCAGCAGGTCCGGCAGAATCAACAGATCCTTCAACTCCACGGGATTCCGCCGCACGCTTTCGCCAACTTGCAGAGCTTCGCGGATTACCAGGGCGGAGCGGGACAGAGCTTTGCGAACGCTGGACTCGCCGCGCTCGATCCGCCGAGCCAGTTCGATTTCACCTTCGCGCGTGAGGAGCGGGACGGTGCCCATCTCGCGCAAATACATGCGTACCGGATCGTTTGTTTTTTCCCCGGTCTCCTGCACGAGATCGAGGTCGATTGACTCTTCGCCCTCCTCGAGTTTCTTATCGAATTCGAGCTTGGGTTCTTCGAGGATGTCCACACCAGCGGTGTCGAGCTCCGAGAGCAGGTCCTCTAGCTCCCGGCCGCTGCCGAAGTCATCGCTGAGCAGTTCGTTGACCTCGTCGTAAAGGACGAAACCCTTCGCCTTACCCGTGTCCATCAACTGCTTCAAGCGTCCGTATTTCTCGTCCGCTGCCACCGGCACCCCTGAACTTCCGATGTTACGCCACGGAAATAACCAACCTGAAACTGACGCGAGAGCGTCCCCTAATTTCCGCAGATTCGTCCCATTCAGTTTAACAATAATGCAGTCCCACAAGCGGACCGCACGTCTTCAGACAGACCGCATCCGCTGGAGCTCACGGGTCCACCGCAGAGCTTCGTCCAGGTTTCCGCTCCGCTCCGCCTCCTTGATCTTCTGACGGACCTCCGCGCGCCGGGACTCCGTATCGAGTTCGCCGATCGCCGCGAGACAGGCGTGCGC
Organism: Acidobacteriota bacterium; assembly: GCA_025353165.1. Lineage (GTDB taxonomy): Bacteria > Acidobacteriota > Terriglobia > Bryobacterales > Bryobacteraceae > TMP-7. Next base: position 13,303 of record JANXRE010000167.1, read on the forward strand.
GCGTTCCACGTCGCTCATTCCGTCTTCAATATCGTCCGCGAACACGACGTCATGCAATGCTGCGCGGTTTCTGTCATCCAGGCGCGCTTCCACTTCCTCCAGCGTAGGGGCGTGGCCAGCGCCGGCGGCCAACACCGCCTCGAAGATCGGCCGCGCCAGGAATCCCTCGATGCCGCGCTCCCGAAGGTGCGGCAATACCGATTCGGCGGCATCCGCGCTCTTGAGAATCGTGTAGATTAAAATCCTCTCGTTGGCCGACAGGTTTGGGATCGCTGTCCGCTGCGCCGCGGCGGGCCCCTTCTCGACAGGCGCCTTGCGGACCTCCTCCAGCACAAGGCCGACGTCCAATCCTAAGTACGCCGCGGCTTCGTGCGCGATCGCGGCCCGCTCCAACCGGTCCGCAACCAGTTTCAACTTGGGATACAGAATCTCTTTGAACCCGCGCATGCGGGCCTCGGCCGAGCTGCCATACGTCCCGCGAATTCTGTTTGTCAGCCACGCGTAATACTCCATGGCCTTGTCGACCTTGGCCTGATACGCGCTAGCCCCGTGAGCCTTGGCGTACTCGTCCGGGTCCAGTCCATCTTCCAGTTCGATGATGCGGAGCTTCATGTTGCCGCGCAGCAGAGCCTCGATCAGCCGTTCCGTCGCTCCCGCGCCGGCGGCATCCGGGTCCAGGTTCAGCACGATGTTCGGCGCGTGGCGCCGCAAGGTGTGGACGTGATCGTCGGTCAAGGCGGTGCCGCAGCTTGCCACCACTTCCTGCACGCCGGCCGAGTGCACGCCGATCACGTCCATGTAGCCTTCGACCAGAACCGAGCGCTCCTGCTTCTGGATTGTTTTCCTCGCCCGGTGGAGGTTGTACAGCAGCTTGCGCTTCTCGTAAATCGGCGTGCCTTGCGAATTGATGTACTTCGGTTCGTCGCCGTCCTTCAACGCGCGGCCGGCGAAAGCCACGATTTTGCCGGACTCGTTGTGGATGGCGAACATCAGCCGCCCGCGAAACGCGTCGTAAAACGAACCGTCGTCGCGGCGGCGCACAAGGCCGCTCTGGTTCATCTGCTCGGGAGTGAAACCCTCGCTCTGAAACTTGCGCGCCAGGACGTTGCCGCCCGGGTCGGAATACCCGAGGCCGAATTCATCGGCCTGGGCCTGCGTCAGCCCCCGCTTTCCGAGGTAGTCCCGTGCGACGGCTCCGTTTGGATCGTACAACGCGGCATGGTAGACCTGCCCCGTAATCTCGTGCATCCGGTACAAGGCGCCTCTCAGCTTGGCTTCAGGATCCGAGAGATCGGACCGCCGGGGCACGGGAATCCCGTTTTGTTCCGCAAGAAATTTCAGGCTCTCCCAGAACGTCAGCCCCTGGATCTCCTGGATGAACTTCACCACATCGCCGCTCTCGCCGCAGCCGAAACATTTATAGCGCTGCTTGTCCACGTAGACCGAAAAAGACGGGGTCTTCTCGGTGTGGAACGGGCACAATCCCTGGTAGCGTTGCGGCGACGCGCGCTTCAGCCGCATGTACTCGCCGACGACGCGAACGATGTCCACCGTGCTCTTGACCTGCTCGAGGAGTTCCATGCTACTTCTTGAGGACGAGCGTAATCCCGTCGGCCATGGGAAGCACGGACATGAGTACGCGGGCGTCCGCTTTGAGCTTGGCGCTGAGCCGGCGCAAGGCCGTCACGCCCGGTTCTTGATTGGCTTCGTCCAGCACTTTGCAGTCCTGAAAGACATTGTCGATGACGATCAATCCTCCGGATCGCAGCAGCCGGAGGCAGTATTCGTAGTATGCGTCGTAATTGGGCTTGTCCGCGTCGATGGAGGCGAAGTCGAATGCGCCTTCCCGCCCCTCGCTCACCAGCGCGGCCAGGGACTGCAACGCGGGGCCGATCCGCAACTCGATTCTGTCCGCCACCCCCGCTTCGGTCCAATACCGGCGCGCAACCCGCGTGTACTCGTCGCTGATGTCGAGCGCGGTGATGCGTCCATCGTCCGGCAGAGCGAGCGCTACGGCAAGGGAGCTGTACCCGGTGAACACTCCGATTTCCAGCGTTTGCCTGGCCTGGCAAGCCCGCGCCAGCAAGGCCAGCAGATGGCCCTGTTCGGGCGGGATCTGCATCCGTGGTTGCAAATAGGAGGCTGTTTCTTCGCGAAGCCGGCGCAGGATTTCAGGTTCGTCCGGCGTGACCGGGACGAGCCACGCCCGAAGTTCGCGCGGCAGGAATTCCGACTTCGAATACATCTCCTCTATTTTCTCCCGGACCTATCAAACATTTTTATGATATTCTGTTCGCGTGGCAACCGTCGCATCCACCGGCGTAGAGGAGTTCAAGAATGCGACCTGCGCAAAGCTCCGCGATGTGCGCTGCCCGGTTCACAGGCAGCCGCCCAGGATCCGGTTTGAGGGCCAGTCGCTGCGCGAGGTGACGGTGAACCTGTCGGGTTGCTGCAGTCGCCTGCTGGATCTCGCCAATCGCGCCATCGGAACGCGTCAATAGCGCGCGACGGAGGTGGGAGGAGGGGGCACGACGACCACACCCGATTCGGTGATGGTGTATCCGCTCTCCCTATCCTGTTGGGCATCGAAGCCGATAATCGTGTTCTCCGGCAAAACCACCCGTGCGGGCACGATCACCTTTCGCAGCTTTGAGTACCGCCCCACTTCAACGCCGGTCAACAGTATCGAATTCTCGATTTCGCACCAACTGTTCACCCTCACTCCCGGCGACAGAACACTGCGTACGACACGTCCGCCGGAAATGATGCAGCCGTGCGAAACCAGCGAATCCAGAGCCACGCCCATGCGCCCCCCCTCGGAAGCGAATACGAATTTCGCGGGGGGCAGCGGGACCGAGTGCGTGCGGATCGGCCAGGCATCATCGTAGAGATTGAACTCCGGCGTCACCGCTACCAGGTCCATGTTCGCTTCGTAGTACGCGTCGAGCGTGCCAACGTCACGCCAGTACCGTACCGTCTTCTTGTTGAGATCGCGGAAATCGTACGCAATCACGCGACGCTCGGCGAGGCACTGGGGAAGTATCTCCTTCCCGAAATCGTGTGAAGAATTCTCATCCGCGGAATCCCGCATGAGCGCTTCGATAAGGACGGAAGTGTTGAAGACATATACGCCCATGGAAGCGCTGGCCATCTCCGGGTTGAACGCCGACCGCTTCGGGTTTCCGTGCCCCGGTTTCTCCTCGAATCCGACCACCCTGTTGGATCCGTCAATCTCCGCGATGCCGAAGCGCGGAGCTTCCTCCGGGGTAACTTGGCTAGTCGCAATCGTTATGTCGGCGTCGTGCCGCCGGTGCCAGTCCACCATCTCGTGGTAGTCCATTTTGTAAATATGGTCGCCGGCGAGAATCAGCGTGTATTCCGGCTGTTCGTCCAGGACGGTTTCGAGATTCTGGTAGACGGCATCCGCGGTCCCGAGGTACCAATCCTCATGCACGCGCTTCATGGGCGGAATCGCCTCGATGAACTCTCCGAGCTCGCGCGAGAAGATGTTCCAGCCTTCGCGCAAATGGCGAACGAGCTCGAGGGATTTGTATTGCGTGAGGACCAGTATCTTCCGGATTTTCGAGTTCACGCAATTGGAGAGTGTGAAGTCGATGATTCGGTAGATCCCGCCAAATCGCACCGCCGGCTTGGCGATATTCTGGGTCAGGGGGTTCAGTCGCTCCCCAGCCCCGCCGGCGAGCAGGATCGCGAGCACGTTCTCCATTCCGCTCCGTATCATTCCGCTCCTTATGATTGCGCCGTCAGACTGCACACAGTACCATAATAGGAGGCGCAGTATGCGCCACAGTTGTGTTACGCCGAGGGAGGTGAATACAGTTTGGCGGAAGTTTATGTGCAGGACGGCGAGACTTTAGAGTCCGCTCTCCGGCGCTTTAAACGCAAGGTTCAACAGGAAGACATCATTAAGGAGATCAAACGACACTCCTTTTACCTGAAGCCGGGCGAGAAAAGGCGCACCAAAGAAGCGCTGGCCCGGAAACGGAACCGTAAGAAGCGCAACAAAGACATCGAGTAATTCACCTACTCGCAAACTACGAGGGGCGGGATCGGATCCCGCCCCTTTCCATTTGGGTACTGATGAACGTTCTTATCTTCGGTGCGACGGGGATGGTCGGCCAAGGCGTTTTGCGGGAATGCCTGCTCGACCGGGCAGACGCACCCGAAGCTTCGTGAGCGGCTGCACTCGGATTTGTTCAATCCCGCAGTGTTCGAGAACGAGCTATCGGGCTTCGACGCGTGCTTCTTCTGCCTCGGTGTTTCCTCGGCGGGCATGACGGAGGAGCGCTACCGGCGGGTCACGTACGACATTCCGATCGGGGTTGCGACGCTGCTGGCTAGCCGGAATCCGGGCATGACGTTCATTTATGTCTCGGGCATGGGCACGGACAGCTCGGAGCGCGGGCGCTCGATGTGGGCCCGGGTGAAGGGGCACACGGAGAACGCGTTACTCCGGTTGCCTTTCACGGGATGCTACATGTTCCGGCCGGGTGTAATTGTGCCGCTTCACGGGATTCGGTCGAGGACGAAGCTCTACCGGGTCATTTACTCGGTGATGGGGCCGCTTCTTCCTTTGCTGAACGCGCGCTTCCCGAAGTACGTGACCACCACCGAACAGGTCGGGCTCGCCATGATCAAGGTAGCGAAACAGGGCTCGCCCAAGGCGATACTGGAGACCTCGGACATTAACGGCGTTTGAAATCCGCTCTTGACGGCAGGACCGAGGCATGGATATACTACCCCTAATATCAATATGCCTAGAAACGAGATGCCTTCCGGCGCGCTGGTGCTGCTGATCCTGCGGGTCCTTCGATCAGGCGCTCTCCATGGGTACGCGATTGCCCAGCGGATCCACTCCCTCTCGTCTGACGTGCTACGCGTGGAGGAAGGTGCGCTTTATCCGGCGCTTCAGAGAATTCTGCTCAAGGGCTGGGTGACCTCCGAGTGGGGCATCTCCGAGACCAATCGCAAGGTCCGTTTCTATCGCCTGACCCCCGCTGGCCGCAAACAGCTCGAAGCTGAACTGTCCGACTATCACCGCGTGCACCAGGCCATTCAATCCGTTTTGCACACCGCCTGAAGGAGACATCCAGTGAACGAGCTCTTACGCCGCCTCAATTATCTGTGGAACCGCCGCCGCTTTGATCGGGAGTTGGCCAGCGACCTGGAGTTTCATCGGGAAATGGCGGCGCACGAAGGCGGCATGCCTCTTGGCAACGCGCTCCACCTCCGCGAGGAGGCGCGCGACGCCTGGGGCTGGACCTGGATCGAACGCTTTTCCCAAGACCTCCGTTACGCCGCCCGCATCCTGCGAAAATCGCCCGGCTTTACTCTCGCCGCGGTACTCATGCTCGCTCTGGGGATCGGCGTCAACGTGGCGGTCTTTGGCTTCTTTAATTTAATGTTCTTGAGAGCGCTGCCCGTCCGCGATCCGGACACGCTCCTGCGGTTCGACCGCCGCGCCGCGGACAGCTTCTCGAATGACTTGCCATACCCGGAAATGGCCTTCTTCTGCGATCATTCCAAAACGATCTCCGCCTTTTTGGCTCTGAACCCCGCCAAACTCGCAACCGAGGGACAAGAGAAGCCGCTCACGGCGCACTTTGTTACGGCTAATTTCTTCAGCGAGCTTGGCGCTTCAGCAAAGCTCGGCAGAGCGCTCGATCCCGCGCGGGACGGGGCTTCGGACGCGGAACCGGTAGTGGTACTAAGTCACGGGTTTTGGCAACGCCACTTCGGAGCGGACCCGTTGGTCGTGGGGAAGACCATCCGCCTCAACGGTAGGCCCGCAACCGTAATCGGCGTGGCGGCGGACGAGTTCACTGGCCTTAGTATGGATACGCCGGACCTATGGCTGCCTCTCAATCAACAGCCGTATCTCGTTACCGGAAGCCTGCTACTCACGGACCTCTCCGCCGATGGCCCTGGCGTCCGGGTGTGGGGCCGGTTGCAGCCGGGTTTCACTCCGAAGGTGGCGGAAGGCGAACTCAAAACGCTCGCGGCGGAGTTACGCCAGCAGCATCCCAAGGACATCTGGGAAAACGAGAGCCTTCATAGTCAGCCCGGCGGTTATGCCCCCAGCTTAATGGAGGGCGACCGCCGCGGATCCGGACCCGAGCCTCCGGACGAGGCTTATTTCATTTTCGGTCTGCTGGCGGCCTTGGGTCTCCTTATCCTGGCGGTGGCATGCGGCAATCTGGGCAGCCTGCTCCTGGCGCGAGGAGTGGCGCGGGAGCGGGAGATAGCCATCCGCGTCTCCGTCGGCGCGGGAAAGGGCCGTCTGATCCGGCAGCTTTTTACCGAGAGCCTTTTGCTCGCTCTTCTCGGCTCGGTCGCGGGGCTGGGCGCCGGCTACTTTGTCTTGCGGGTCCTGATGCAATTCACCGAGGCTCCCGCGTGGCTCAACCCGGCCCCGGACTGGCGCGTCGCGGTCTTCGCCATCGGCGCCGGATTCGTGGCCGCGATCCTGTTCGGGCTCACCCCCGCCTTGCAGGTGGCACGCCAGCGCCATCGAGCCACCATCCTGCGGCAGTTCCTCATTGGCGCTCAGGTGGCTGCCAGTTGTGTATTGCTCATAGTGGCGGGCCTGCTGGTTCGCGCGATCGATCATGGGATCACTACCCAACCAGGCTTTGAATACGAGCGAGTCATCTCCATCGATCCGGCTCTCGGCAGCCATGGCTATTCGCCGGAAAGTGCGCGAGCCTACTTCGACTCGCTCCAGAACCGACTCCGCAATCTTTCCGGCGTCGAATCCGTGGCTCTCTCCGACACTTCCCCGCTGGGGAACCGGACATCCTCCGCCGGGATCGACATGGATGGGCGCCGCGTTGAAATTCTCATCAATCGCGTCGATCCGGCTTTCTTTCAAACGATGAGAATCCCCCTGCTCCGGGGTCGTAATCTGACTTTCGGAGACACGCGCGCGATTATCATCAGCGAATCTCTCGCACGCCGCGCATGGCCCTCTGCCGACCCGCTAGGCAAGAAGTTCACCCTGGACGGGGACTACACCGTGGTCGGAGTTTCAGGCAGCGCGCGCCTGGTCCGGCTCGAAGATCCGGAGATGGTACAGGCCTATTTCCTCGCCCGGGCCGCCGATCTGCCCTCGATGGTCTTGCTGGTGAAGACAGCGGCTCCGCCTGAAAGCTTAGCTCCGGTTCTTGCGTCCATGGCGAGGGCCCTCGACCCGAAGATCTTTCCGGACGTTTCAATGCTCAAAAGCTCATTTCGCCGCAAGATGCAGGGGACGGAGCGGGGCGCGGTGGCTGTCAGTCTGCTCGGCTTTACGGCGCTTTTGCTCGCCTGCCTCGGTATCGTGGGACTCGTGGCCTACTCCGTCGCGCAGCGAACCAAAGAAATCGGCCTTCGCATGGCCCTCGGAGCGAAGCCTTCGCAGGTGCTTTTTGTGGTGCTACGCCAATTCTCGCGCCCGGTTGGCGCTGGCTTGTTAGTGGGCGTCGGAGGCGCGGCTGCCCTTTCCCAGATCCTCCGCCGCGAACTCTACGGCATCAGCAATCTCGATCCCCTCACTTACGCGGCCGCCATCGCAATCTTCGTGGTCACCGTGGTGCTGGCGGCACTTTTGCCGGCGAGACGGGCGTTGCGTATCGATCCGATGCGTGCCCTGCGCTGCGACTAGGGACTGGGCACGGATGGGTAGGAATTACACCCTAAGGGGCGGTGACGCTCGTCGCGGGAGATTCATCGGCGGGTTCCGCGTCGGCTTGCCACTCGGCCTCGCTGCGGGGCGACGACCCCAGCATCGAGAAAAACATCCCGAGTATCAAGAAACCCACGACTCCTATCGCCAACATCATCACTGACCCCCACCAAACACTACGAATTCCAGTGCAATTCAGATGCCACGAATTCTCGTCGATACCTGCGCCGGATTTCGGCCACTCGGCGCCCATACCTACATATCGGTCGACGGACCTCCATACTTTAGAGTTCCGATTTCCATAGATTCGCGCGAATCGTGCTTAACTGACAGAGATGGTTCGCCGGATTCTCATCCTGATCTCCGCCACCGCCGGTCTAGTGTATTTTCTGACCCAACCGTTACATCCGTTCCCGGGCAGCTTCGTTTTAAAAGGGGTCGCCATGGCCCCGCTGGCCGCGCTCTCGTTCCTTCTGGCGCGAACCCACGGCCGGACTTTCGTGTACTTCGGCGTCGCGCAGGCGTTCTCCTGCGTGGGCGACGTGCTGCTCGACCTCGACTCCCGGTTCTTCACGTTCGGCTTGGCCGCTTTCCTGCTCTCGCACGTCGAGTACACGTCGGTGTGGCTGCTCTATCGTCCGCGCCCGTTCCGCGCGACGCCGGTGCGGACGGGAATTGCCGCGGCCGTCCTGGTCTACGCCGCGGCGTTCGCGGGATGGCTCGTGCCGGGGCTCGGCGAATTGTCGGCGCCGGTTGCGCTCTACATAGCAGCCATCACCGCGATGGTGGTGACAGCGACTGTTTCGAGATTCCCCATAGGAGTGTCCATCGGAGCCATCCTTTTTCTCTTGTCCGATTCCGTCCTTTCCGTAAACAAATTCAAGTTTCCCGTGCCGGGGCGCGACTTCCTTGTGTGGTCGACATATTACGGCGGCCAGCTATTAATGGCCCTGGCGTTCGTCCGCACCCTCACAAGCCGCGATACACTACGCGCAGGAGATCCGAATGTCCGCCATCACACGACGCAATCTGCTTGATTCGACTTTGAAAGGAGCGGCCCTCCTCGCGGTTGGGAGTGCGGGTTCTCGTATTCTCGGCGCCAACCAGCGCGCGAACGTGGCCATCGTTGGATTGGGTGGCCGGGGTACGGATCACGTGGGGTACTGGTCGAAGAGCCCGGATGCCCACATTGCCGCGGTTTGCGACGTCAACCAGGCGGCGCTGGAGCGCGGATCGGCTCTGGTCCTGAAGGCGTCCGGGCAGAAACCCAAGGAATACGGCGACATGCGAAAGCTGTTCGCCGACAAAGACATCGACGTCGTGTCCATCACGACGCCCAATCACTGGCACGCGCTCGCCACCATCTGGGCGGTGCAGGCCGGCAAGGACGTCTACGTGGAAAAGCCCGCGTGCCACAACATCTGGGAGGGATTCAAGATGGTGGAGGCAGCCCGAAAATACAACCGCATGGTTCAGGTCGGGTCGCAGAGCCGGAGCATCGCAAACAAGCGGCGCGCGATGGATCTCCTGCATCAGGGGGTAATCGGCAATCTATACATGGCAAAGGGGCTCTGCTTCAAGCGCCGGAAATCGATCGGGCGAACGCCGGAACTCGCCGCTCCGCCCGCCGGCATCGACTGGGGTTACTTCCTCGGACCCGCGCCCATGCGCCCGTTCACGCAGAACCGCTACAAGTACAACTGGCACTGGTTCTGGGACACCGGCAACGGCGACATCGGGAACCAGGGCGTTCACGAGATGGATATCTGCCGGTGGGGGCTCGGCGTGGATCTTCCGAAATCGGTGGTCTCGACCGGAGGTAAATACCAGTATGACGACGACCAGGAGACCCCTAACACGCAACTGGCGACTTTCGATTACGGCGACAAGCAAATCGTGTTCGAAGTCCGCGGCCTGATCACGGGCGGCGAGGGCGGATTACCGCAACGCGATGGCAACGTGGTCGGCAATCTGTTCTATGGTACCGACGGCTGGATGGCCATCGACGACGCCGGCTTCCAGGTTTTCAAAGGCGAGAAGAGCGAGAAGGTGATGGACGAGAAGAATACCGAGAACGACACCTGGGAGACAGGTGGTCACATGGCCAACCTTCTGAAAGCGGTACGCTCGCGCAATTATAAGGACCTGAATGCGGATGTCGAGATCGGAGTGCTCTCCGCGTCGATGTGCCACCTGGCGAACATCAGTTACCGTGTTGGCCGCCGTCTCGAATGGGACTCCGCGAACCGTTGGTTCGTCGACGATGTGCGCGCGAACCTCATGACGACGCACGACTATCGCCGGCCTTATGTCGTCCCGGACCGGGTGTGATTAGCGCCCTGCTACAATCGGGGCAAGGTCACTGGGCAATCCATGCATTCCGCCGTCGCAGCTTTTCCTCAGACGCTCGGCGCTCTCCGCAACAGCCGGTTTTCCGAGCAACAGGTTGCGGGTCTCAGCGTCAAGGACGAACTCCGCACTAATCTTATCTGCAAGCTTCAGCGGGGCGAGCCGCTCTTCCCGGGCGTGCTCGGGTTTGAAGACACAGTCGTCCCGCAGGTGGTGAACGCGATCCTGTCGCGTCACAATTTCATTCTGCTGGGCCTGCGCGGCCAAGCCAAAACGCGCCTCATCCGCATGCTCACCACGCTGCTGGACGAACATACGCCCTACCTCGCGGGCTGCGAAATTCGCGACAATCCGTATCACCCGATCTGCCGGCGCTGCCGCACGCTGATCGAGGAACTCGGCGATGAAACGCCGGTCGCTTTCCTCACGCGCGACCAGCGGTATGTAGAGAAGCTGGCTACTCCGGACGTCACCATCGCCGACATGATCGGCGATATCGACCCGATCAAGGCCGCTCGCTCCGGACACAACATCGCCGACGAACTCACCGTCCACTACGGCCTGTTGCCGCGCGCCAATCGCGGGATCTTCGCCATTAATGAACTCCCGGATCTGGCCGGCAAAATCCAGGTCGGGCTGTTCAACATCATGCAAGAGGGCGATGTTCAGATTAAGGGCTATCCCGTCCGTCTCCCGCTGGACCTGATGCTGGTGTTCACGGCCAATCCAGAGGACTACACGGCGCGCGGCAAGATTATCACCCCGTTGAAGGACCGCATCGGAAGCGAGATCCGCACCCACTACCCGCCCACGGTGGACTTGGGGCTCTCGATCACCGAGCAGGAGGCTTGGACGACGCGCAACTCGCCCATTGAGCTGCGAATGCCAAAGTACATCCGCGAGGTCGTTGAGGAACTGGCATTCCTCGCTCGCGAGGACAAGAAGATCGACAAGCGTTCGGGCGTAAGCCAGCGGCTGCCGATTTCCGCGATTGAGAATGTTGCGTCCAATGCCGAGCGCCGCGCACTGCGGGCGAAGGAATCGCTGGCGGCGCCGCGCGTTCTCGACATCTACGCCGCGCTGCCTTCGATCACCGGGAAGCTAGAACTCGAATACGAAGGCGAGTTGAAGGGCGGGGAAGCGGTGGCTCGCGAGCTGATCCGCGCGGCGGTCGGAAAGGTGTTCACGCGATATTTCGACGGCGCTAACTTTGCACAGCCGGTGCAGTGGTTCGAGCTGGGCGGCTCGTTGAAGCTGGACGACTCCACATCGTCATCCGAGATGGTTCAACAACTCAGCGGGATCCAGGGGCTCATGGATAAAGTGCGGGCGCTCGGCCTCGGCGTCAGCGAGCCCGACGCGGTGCGGGCATCCGCGGGCGAGTTCATCCTCGAAGGGCTGTACGCGCACCGTCGCATCAACCGCAATGAAGAGCAGGCGTTCGTTGCCGGCGAGCGCCGTCGCGAGCCGCCCGAAGAAGGTCCGCGAGGACGGCAGCGGCGGCAGTTTCAGTGAAGTGGGTCAAGTATTCACGGTACACGGCTGAGGATCTCGGCCTTTCCGCCGAGGATCTCCTACAGGCGCTCGCCGACTTTTTTCTCGAGAGCGGGTTCCAGGACCCTTACATGCAGTTCAACGAGATGAACCAGCACACGCTGGAGAATCTCAAACAGGCGCTCCAGCGCGCACTCGAGCAGGGCGAAATGTTCGACCGGGAGCGGGCCGAAAAGATCCGGCAAATGCTCGAACAGATGTCGCCCGAGGAACTGGATCAGTTGCTCGGCCGGCTGACGCAGAAACTGGCCGACGAGGGTTATATCTCCATGGACCAGGACTCCCCGCAGGCGGGCGACGGAAGCCAGGATTCCAAGGTGAAAGTGGAAGTCACCGACAAGAGCGTGGATTTCCTGGGCTTCAAAACGCTGAAGGATCTGCTCGGCTCGCTTGGAAAATCGAGTTTTGGCGCGCACGACACCCGCGATCTTGCCACCGGAGTGGAGGCCAGCGGAGCGTCCAAGCAGTACGAATTCGGCGACACGCTCAACCTGGATGTATCGACGACTCTGTTCTCGGCGATGCAGCGGTCGGGCTTGCAGTTTCCGCTGGACATCGATTACCCGGATCTGCACGTGCACCAGAGCGAGTACCAAAGCTCGTGCGCGACGGTGCTGATGCTGGACTGTTCGCACAGCATGATTCTGTACGGCGAGGACCGGTTCACGCCGGCGAAGAAGGTCGCGCTGGCGCTGGCTCACCTGATCCGTACGCAGTACCCCGGCGATTCGCTGCGCTGCGTGCTGTTCCACGATTCAGCGGAAGAGCTGCGGCTTTCCGATCTGGCGCGCGTGCAGGTGGGTCCGTACTACACGAACACGCGCGATGGATTAATTCTTGCGCAGCGTTTGCTTCAGCAGGAGAAGAAGGACATGAAGCAGATCGTGATGATCACGGATGGGAAGCCGTCGTGCCTGACGCTGGAGGACGGGCGGGTGTACCGCAATGCTTTCGGCCTGGACCCGCTGGTAATCTCGAAGACGCTGGAGGAAGTGGCGCGCTGCAAGCGGCAGGGGATTCTGATCAACACGTTCATGCTGGCGAGCGATTTCGGGCTGGTGAACTTCGTCCAAAAGGTAACGGAATTGTGCCGCGGCAAGGCGTATTTCACCACGCCGTACACGCTCGGGCAGTATCTGCTGATGGACTATATGAACCGGAAGACGCGGACGGTGCACTGAGGTTCGAAAGATGCGCAACCAGTGCACGGCGATCGTTGAACGGGATGGCCCGTGGTACATCGCATACTGCGCTGGGGTCCCCGGTGCGAACGGCCAGGGCGCTTCGCGCGAGGAGTGTTTGGCGAACTTGCGAGACGCGATTGTACTAATTCTCGAGCACCGGCGAGAGGTTTACGCCGCCACTTCCACGTAATCGACCGACGAACTCGGTTCGGGGATGGGCTCCCCACCTCGCGCATCGCCTCGAAGTGGGCGAGCAAAGCCTCCTGAAAGTTCCGTCGAGTCTCTTGCTCGGTGTCGCCAACCGCCGCACATCCCGGCACGTCCGGGGAATAGCCGGAGTATCCCGTTCCGGTCCTTTCAATGACAAGTGCGTAGCGTCTCGGACTCATTTTAAGCCTGCCTTTTTGGGTATAGCGATCAACGTGCCCGGCGCCAGCTCCTTTCCTTCGTTACCCGGCACAGTGATCACACAGGGCTGATTCGGGTGCTTGAACTGCCGGTGGCTCCCCTTCGATCGCATTTCTCGCCAGCCGTGCGTTTGGAGCAGACGAATCACCTCCCGCACCTTCATCGGCATGACACGCTCATTTTATCGGGTACCGCGACTGGCGAGACTCGATTCGGCGCGAGCGCCGATCTTACGCCCCGAAACCCCTCACCAACACCCACGCGTACACCGTGGGAATCGCGAATAGGCTCGAGTCCACCCGATCCAGCCAGCCGCCGTGCCCTGGCAGCAGGGTTCCGCTATCCTTCAGGTCGGCCCCGCGCTTCAGGGCCGACTCGCATAGATCGCCGACCTGCCCCGCGACATTCGCTACTGCCGCAATCGCCGCCGTCTCCCACCACGACAGCCCCGGAATCACGCGCGGCAGGTATAGCACTCCGAAGATCACAGACAGCAAAACCGACGCAATCGAGCCTTCCCACGATTTCTTCGGACTCAACACCGGGGCCAACCTGTGGCGGCCCCAGAAACGTCCTGCGTACATCGCGCCTGTGTCGCCAATCCAGTTCAACGCCAGCGCGAAAAACAGCCAGTGCGGATTCGCCGCGCGAAGTCCAATGGCGCAACGCCACGGACCGAATATGTACAGTACGCCAAGAACGATGGACCCTGCCCGCGTTAGCACCCGCCGGAGGTCGCGGTTTGAGAATGCCGAAACGATCAGCGAACCCATGCCAATCAGCGTGACCAGCAGTGACTCGCGGTTCGGAGTGAAGAGAAATGCGAGACCCGCGGCAAATCCGAAGGGACCAGGGGAGGGAAGCTGGTGAGACTGAACGATTCCGTCGTACTCCCAGAAGCACAACAATGCCACTGACGTAAGGACAATCTTGAACGCCCACGCCGGCGCCCAGATGACGACATAAGTGATGAACGGCGCAAGGAGAAGGGCGGTTAGGATGCGCCTCATCGGGAAGCGGCGACGGCCTCGGGTGTTTCCGCTGCCTCATCGGCGGAGACCGACGGTCCCAGCCCTCCGAACCGGCGGTCGCGCTTCTGATATTCGAGAACCGCTTTGAGCAGGTCCGAACGGCGGAAGTCGGGCCAGAGCGTGTCTGTCACGTACAGTTCCGCGTACGCGATCTGCCACAGAAGGAAGTTGCTGATTCGCATCTCTCCGGAGGTGCGGATCAGAAGGTCTGGATCGGGGACGTGGGCGGTGTACAGCTTCTTGGCGAGCGCTTCTTCGGTTACCTCCAGGCTGTGCAGAGAACCCTTGGCGCGAGCCTCGTCGAGCAGCGCGTTCATCGCGTCCACCAGTTCGGCGCGCCCGCCGTAATTGATTGCCAGGTTCACCCGCATCCCCGTGCCCGCAAAGGTCGCCCGTTCGGCGGCGTGCAGTTCGTCTTGAATTGGTTTTGGAAGCGCGTCCAAACGCCCGACCGCGTGAAAGCGGATGTTGTTCTCGATCATCTCGGGGATTTCCCGCCGCAAGTAAATCCGGAGAAGGCGCCAGAGGGTGTCGACTTCCGCCCGCGGACGCTTCCAGTTCTCGACGGAAAAAGCGTACATCGTCAGAGCCTTGATACCGAGACGCGCGCAGGTTTCCACCGTGGTTCGAACCGGCTCGATCCCGGCACTGTGTCCGGCCACTCGCGGAAGGCGTCGTTTGCGTGCCCAGCGGCCGTTTCCGTCCATTATGACGGCAATGTGCGCGGGCAGGCGATCCTGGTCGATCTCGCCAGCCAGCGCCCAATCCGGTTCGCCGGGCTCCATTACTTCAAACAAGGCCTTCATGAAGCAAAGAACTATCGTACCAAGGGAACATGGACAGTGCCCATGAAAATCAGGTTCCGATTCCCCAATACCAGTTCGTCAGCGGGTCGCCGAACCAGGCGGCGGTAATCGCCGCAATCCCCAGGAATACGCCGAACGGAATTTCATAGGTCGCGGCGCTTTTACGAGCGATCCAGATATAGATAACACCGATCAGTGCGCCCCCGGTCGAGCCGATCACCAGCGTCAGTAGCGCGCCCTTCAAGCCGAGAAATGCTCCTGTCATTGCGATCATTTTTACATCGCCGAGCCCCAGTCCCTCCCGTTTCCGCACCCGGTAGAAGAGTTTGCCCAGAACCCACATTGCGAGACTCGGCAGTGCCGCGCCCAACAGCGCTTCCACCAAGCCCATCCACCGGGGCGAGTCGAACCCGGGGTACGGGAACAGCGGAGTCAACGGGTCGAGACAGGCCAGGACGATTCCGATCGCCGTGCCGCCGATCGTGAACTTATCGGGCAGCAGCCGCTCCATGAGATCCGTGGCGATCAGCCCGATGCAAATGGCGCTGAGGATGGCGAGCCGGACGGCCGCCAGCGACAGGCCGAGCCGGTACACGGCGGCGGCAAACGACAACGCTGTCAGCAACTCGATCGCCGGATACCGCCACGAAATCCCGGCGCGGCAATGCCGGCAGCGTCCGCGCAACAGCGCGAAGCTGAGCACCGGAACGTTGTCGTACCACGCGATCATCGTCCCGCAGGCGGGACACGACGATCGCGGCCTGACCACCGACAAATCGCGCGTCCAGCGATACACGCATACGTTGACGAAGCTGCCGATCAGCAGCCCGAAGACGAACGCCAGCGCCGTCTCGATCACTGCAGCACGCTCCGGTAGACCTCGGCAGTCCCGTCCACCATCTTTGCCAGCGAGAACTCCCGCTGTACTCTCTCCCGGCCGGATGCGGCGAGGCTGCACGCGAGAGCGGAGTCGCCGGCGAGCCGCGACATCGCGGCCGCGATCGCATCCGGGCGGTTCTCAACCAGAAGCCCGTTCTTTTCGTGCTCGACAGCCTCCTCAAGCCCGCCCACGCGGCTGGCAAGCACGGCCGCGCCGTTCGCCATGGCCAGCAGCGCAGCCGACCCCAGGCCTTCGCTTCGGCTGATGTAAACGAACACGCGAGCGTTGGGCAGATCCTTCGCGATTCGAGTGGACCACGTCACGCCGATTCCGCTGAGTGCCGCGGCGTTGCGCAACAGATCGTCCCCCTTCATCGGGTCATTGGTCCGCAGGGCGAGGAATTGCACCGGCCTCTCGGGCAGCGCGAGCTGGGGGCTCGCCGGTTCGGGTACGCCGTCGGGCACCACCACGATCCGCTCCGGCGCCACGCCGCCGGCGGCTAGCACCCGAGCCACGTAGCGGGAAATTGCGATGTACTTGCCCGCCCGGCGATACTTCCAGCGGGAGGCCGCGCCCGGCCTGATCGGAAAGCCTACGCGCCGCGAGACAACCAGCGGCCCCGTGCGTAGGAGCGCGGCCGCGGTGTGAGAGCGGGCGTCTTGCGCATGGGCGATATCGGCCCACCTCGACCAGCGCCATAGCGCGGCAGCGCCAAACGGAGCCGCGTCGAATCCTTCCGCCCGCGCCGCCGCGAGCAAGTCCCCACTGGCGAGCATCCGCACCGAATCGCCGGAGTCGCGCAGCCCCCGCGCGAGATACAGCGTCTGCCACTGTCCTCCGCGCATGCCGCCGCCCGAATCGGCCAGAAGGATCCGCACGATTACCTCTGGGGGCTCATGAGCCGAGCCTTCGCATACTTCAGGAAGTTGTAAAGAGCGGCCATGTAGGCGATCGCCAGACCTTCCATGCCGTCCAGAAAACCAAGCTGGATCACGAACGTCCGTAAGAACGTCCAGATCGGATCCAGCAACAGTTCCGCCCACCCGACGCGCCTGCGCTCCGCGATTAACTGTTCGGCCGCCAGCGTCGTATACCGGTCCATCGTTTTAATGTGTTCGCTCAAGGAACTGCACGTGTAATGGAGGATGTTCGATTCCAGGTGGCCCACGGCTCCCCACACCTTCACCGATTCGTGCACGAACTCGCCCATCCATTTCGCCTTGGCGCGATTGAAAAGCCGGACCTTCCGGTCCGGGTACCAGCCCGAGTGCAGAATCCAGCGGCCTAGATACTGAGCCATGCGGGGCATCGTGTAGGCGTCGTAGGCCGGGCCGTTCTTCTTGATGTGCCAGATCTCCGCTTCCAGAGCTTCACTAAGCGCTTCGTCCGCGTCCAGCGAAAGAATCCAATCGTAGGCCGCGTTCTCCGACGCGAAATTCTTCTGGCCCGCGAATCCTAGCCACTGCATGTCGATCACGTGCGCGCCAAGGTTCGTGGCGATCTCGACGGTCCGGTCGTTGGAACCGCTATCCACCACCACCACCTCGTCGCAGCAGCGCAGGCTTTCGATCGCTCGCGCGATGTTCGCCTGTTCGTTGTAAGTGATGATGGTGGCTGAGATTTTCATCGTACTGGCAGGCGGCTGAAACAGAGTATTAGTGTCGCCAGCGCCACGGCGCCGAGAACCCGGCGGCGCACCCCAAGATCGCTCGTATCGTAAATGACGGGATGGCGCATCGCGAAAAGAAACAGCAGCACCGCCCAGATGAGCCAACTGTACGTGTAGCTAAGCGTCCCGTCCGGGTTACGATTCCAGCCAAGTGCAATTAAGGATACGGCTAGTATACGCGACGTAAGCTTCGCTCTTTGACCCACGAACGCGTACAGAATGTGGCCGCCGTCGAGCTGCCCGATCGGCAGCAGATTCAGGGCGGTCGCCAGAATGCCGACCCAAGCGGCCCGGGCCATCGGATGCAGGTAGATATCCGATGCCGGCGCTCCCGGGAAAATCAGCATCTCCATGATGCGGATCACGCCCGGAACCCCGAAGATAATATCGCCCCGGCCGGCGATACCGGGAATCAGTTTTGAGTACGCCATGCCGATCGCGAGCACGGGCAGGACTAGCGAGAATCCAGCCAGCGGTCCCGCCACGGCAATATCGAACAGCTTGCGTTTGGAATAGATGGGCGCGCGGATCCGGATGAACGCTCCCAGCGTACCGATCAGCACTGGAGCGGGCAGGAAATAGGGCAAGCTGGCGTCCACGCGATAGTAGCGGCATGCCAGATAATGCCCCAACTCGTGCGCCAGCAGAATGATGAGAAGCGGAATGGAAAATGCCAGCCCTTCCGTCAGGATTGCCGGGTGGTGGATGACCTCCCCCCAGCGGAGAAGATCGTCGACGTCCAGCGGGCGGTTCTCCCGGAAGCTCGCGGCGAAACCGCTTCCCACGACGGAGGTTGTAACGAACGTCAGTCCCAGAAGAAGCACATGTATCCAGACACGCCGCGTGAAGATCCGCGGTGGATCTACAGGGGCCGTCCCGTCCGGGAAAGGGGTGCTTGTCCCCTGCATTGACACGGCAGCTTTACTTACTGAAGAGTCTGCAATTCCTTGCCGGGCTTGAAGCGTACGGCTTTGCCTGGCGGGATGGCAACCTCAGCCCCGGTGCGGGGATTGCGGCCGATACCCGTCTTTCTGGGCCGGACATTGAAGATGCCGAACCCTCGGAGTTCTATCCGCTCTCCACTGGCTAGAGCCTTCTTCATCGTCTCAAATACCGTTTCGACAGCCATCTCAGCCTTGGTTTTCGTGATGCCGGTGCGATTGACGACTTCGTTGATTATGTCGAGCTTGATCAAAAGAGCCTCCCTCGGTCCCGGAGCGCGGGAGCACCCTTCCAACCGCCTGCGGGTGCCACGGCTCAAAGCAAACTTCATGATAAGATTGGGCTTATGCTGTTGTCAAGGCCTACTGCAATCTATCCGTGCCGATAGTTGGGTTTTAAGGCCGCTTTCGGCTGGAAACATTTTTAGTCTTTCCTGTCGTCACAGCTTCGCCACCCTGGCGATCGCATTCACCACCCGCCGGTAAGGCACGCGGGCCCAATCGGCCGCCGCAATCCATTCGCCATCCCGCCAGCTCGAATAGAACCACTTCGCCAGCAAAGCCACGTGCTCCCGGCGCTCGAGCCGGGAAAGGCGCAGCGATGGCAACGCCGCCACGAGCTCGCGTAATCGCTGGTCCAGGCTGACGGGGCGATCTTCCTGCGCCAGCGGAAATCGGACCGGCTCGCGCCAGCCGGCGGAGAAGAACCAGAGCAGCACGGCATCGGGGCCGCCGCAGCGCGTTACCGCGACGCCCGCCAACTGCTCGAGGTCGCGCGCCAGCTCATCCCGCAGTTGCAGCACGTCTTCCACTTTTTGCAGGCGCTTATGCTGTCGCGCCGCTTCCTCGAACACCATTTCTTCGCTGAACCGATCCCGCGCGGCGGTGATGCTGTCGACCAGAGAGCCGCCGAGCGTGGAGAGAAAATGGCTTAAGCGACTTACTTCGCTTGCGTACTCCTCAGGGCCCACAACTTCCTGGCACGGGCGAAGACACATGTTCATCTCGCCGTAGATGCAGCCCGGATGATCGGCGCGAGGTTTCAGGTCCTCCAGGCAGCGCCGTACTTGAAAGAGGTCCAGCACCTGAGTCTCGAAAGCCTCGGCCGAGGCTCGCGTCCGGAACGGCCCAAAATAGCTGGCGCGGCCTCCTCCGAGCAAAGTCGTCACCGCCGTCCTTGGGAATTTGTTTGCGAGCGTCACCTTTACGTAAGCCGGGTGTCGCAGCTTGAGCATACGCTCGTAATCGTCCGGAAAATGGCGCCGCGCCAGGATGTAAAAGGCGTACGACGATTCCAGCCGGGACGCCGTCGGGTACCACTCGATCCGGCGTGCCAGCCCGCGCAGGTTCAGCAGCCGCGACGGGCGTTCGCGCTCCCGCAACAGGCGCTGCAATCGCCGCCGCAGTACGCCGGTCCTGGCAAGGTAGGGCGCGCCATCATCGGCCCACAGCAGAAACACGGCGGGCTGGTTGGGTACAGTTTCGAATTCCGCCGCGTCCAGTTCCCGGCGCTGCGATTCCAGGTAAGCGTTCATGCGAACAGTCGCCGGAATGCCGCCGGGTCCAGGGCCGGCGCGCCGAGCACTTCCAGGTTCTCGCGCACGTGATCCGCGTTGGACATTCCCACCAGTGCTACCGAGACGCCGGGGCAGGACCGGACGAACTGCAGCGACCGCTGCGCGTCGGTTCGAAATCCGGGAATGGCCGCTTTGGCCTGGTCCGGCAAATTCCGGCTCAGGCGCGATTGAAGAAGGGATGCACTCGCCACGACACTGATTCCCAGTTCCTCCGCCAGATCGAAAATCGTGTGGGCGCCCTCCACGGGTTTCGTAAACGCCTCGGGCATCGCGAGGTTGAAGGGCAGTTGGATGAACCGGAAACGATGGCGCTCGCCACCGATGTCGCGCGCCATAGCCGCGAGCCGCCGCAGTGAAACCGATTCGGCGCCGCGCCGGAACGCCTCCCACGTAGCGACTCCGTAATAGCGGATCCGCGCCTTCTCGCAGAACTCGAATGCCGCCCCCATGCGCGAGTAGAATTCGTCCACGCCGGTGAACTGGAGCTGCGTCTCGGGGTTGTGAAGATAGAACACATCGATCATGTCGAGCCCGAGATTCGAACGGCTCCGCTCCAGTTGATCCTCGAGGAAGTTCGGCGCCAGCGAGTGTATGTTCCCGGCGATGTCCCCGGCCCGCAGATTCGCCGGTGTTGCGTTGGGAACCAGATAACCCGCTTTGGTGCAGACCACCGCTCCAGATCGCCCGTATCTCGTCAGAGCGCGGCCCACCGCGCGTTCTGAACGCTGGTTCCGGTAATTGAGCGACGTGTCGATGAAATTGATTCCTCCCTCTAGCGCCGTGACGATCGACTCTTCGTACCCGGCATCCGTGGCGTCGTCCATGGCGCCCAGGTACGTGCCGATTCCGAGCGGCGACACCCGTTCCATCTAAGCCATCAGCTTGCGCAGGTACTCGAGATTGCGCTTCGTGTCCGCTTCCACGTTGCCCGACGGCGCGGACGTCTCGAGGTTGGCGAAGCCTTGGAATCCGATGTCCTGGACCGCATCCAGTATTTCGCGGAACTCCACCTTGCCCTCGCCCAGATAGCCCTGGTCTTTGAAGTGGAACTGGCAGATGCATTCCTTGCCCAGCTCGCGAATTTCATCCGGGACGTTGTAGCCTTTGCCCGTGGAATTGCCGACGTCATAGTAAATCTTGAACGCCTTCGACGCGACCTTGTCGTACACCTCCAGGTTGTCCTCGCCGTCCAGCAGATTCTCGAAGCCCAGCATCACGCCGGCGCGTTCGGCCTCCGGCGCCATGTCGCGGAAGATCTCGGCGACCGTCGCGAGTTCCAGCCGGTTCTCAACGGCGCACTTGCCGAAGAATACTGTCATCAGAATGCGGGCGTCGAGCTTCTTCGTGACATCGATGCCGCGGCGGATCCAGTCGCGAGCCTTGTCGTTATTCTTTAGGCAATCGGCGTGCAGCACGTCGATGTAAGTCGCGTCCAGCGGAATGCCATGCTCCTTCGACGCGGCGATCCACTTGGCCTGAAGGCCGGGATCTTCAAGCGGCATCCGGCCGTCCTTGGGCTGCCCGAGAGTAACCTGCACGCCCTCCAGCCCCAGCCGCTTCGCGATGCGCACCGCCTCGGGATTTCCGCTCTGGCGGAGTACTCCATCCATGACGCCGATCTTGACATTGGGCGCTGTCCGCCCGATGACGGGCAGGGCAGCGGCTACCCCTAGAAATACACGGCGGCTCAGCATATCCTTACCAGCTCAGCTTCAGATCCTTACCAACTCAGCTTCAGATCGGCGGTCCAGCGCTCGTCCGACGCCATCATTTCGTCCCACGTCACGACGCGCTGTTTGTAAGCGGCGGTGCGGCCCAGGATCGCAGTCAGGTTGCTCTTCACCGCTTCCTCGGCGTTGTTCAGTAGTCTGCCGGTGCGGATACTCTCCACCCACGCCTTGACGTTGTTGACGGCGCCCTGGCGGAAGGTATCGTCTTTCTCGGCGCCGAGCCACGCGGTGGAGCCGGTGATCCGGAGGAGTCCGCCATAGTGCGTGTCGGCGCAACCCTTCACGCCAAAACACCGCACGCAGAGATCGGAGAAGGAATTGGTCAACTGGTTCGAGCTGAAGTCCACCCGCACGTCGTTCGGATACCAATACGTCACCAGGAAATGATCGTACGCATCGCCGGTGTCGTACGGAGTTCCCGACCAGTCGGCGCGGCCGCCGGTTCCGGACGCCCGCAGCGGGTGGCCCTGGAGCATCCAGTTCGTGACGTCGATGACGTGGATGTTCTGCTCGACGATGATGTCGCCGCCCAGCACGCGATCCATATAGAAGTTGAGAATACGGCCTTGTCCGGGATCCATACCCGGCTTCGATTTGTCCGGCGATGGACGGCCGGCGTAGTACAGCGTCTGGCAAAACACCGGCTTGCCGATGTCGCCGCGGTGGACGCGCCGCACCGCTTCCTGGTAAACGGGCTGCGCGCGGGTTTGGAAATCCACGAGCAGGCTGACCTTGCCCTGCGCCCTCTTCCCGGTTTCAAGGAACTGCTTGCAGCCCCAAACGTCCACGGCGACGGGCTTCGCCACGTACACGTGCTTTCCGTTGTCGACCGCCGCCCGGGCCATCTCCGGATGAAAGTACGTCGGAGTCTCGACGATCACGCCATCCACTTTCGACGCGGCGAGTTCCTTGTACGCCGACGGCCCGTAGTACGCCCTCCCCGGATCGACCTTGAACTTCCCGGCTGTCGTATCCAGATGCTCGCGGATCACATCCGCGACAGCGACAATCTTCGCGCCGGTGAATTCGGGAAAGAACGGCCCGATCCAGTTTCCACGGCCGCCGCAGCCGATCAGCCCGAGTTCCACCGTGGAATTAGCCTGGCTGCCAAAGGCGGTCTTGGGTTTCAGAATCAGCAGACCGCCCGCCGTCCCTTTGAGAAAACTCCGGCGATCGGAGGTGGGGTTTGAGGTTTCGGACATAGGTGTCTAAGGATATATCAGATTTCTGAGAGCGTCAGCGTCGTTCGTACCGTCCTACGTACTCGGCTTCGGCGATGACGTGGCGCTTCATTGCGCGCTCCAGTTGATCGCGATGCACTCCCGCGTTCAGGCCGAGGTTGCCCACGTCGAGCGCGTAGAACCGGAAACAGTAACGGTGCGGCCCGTGCCCTCGAGGCGGGCAGGGGCCGCCGTAGCCCTGCTTCCCGAAACTGTTCTGGCCGCTCAGACCGATCTGCGACTGGCGCGCGCCTTCCGGCAGTTCGTGCGTCGAGCTCGGAATCTCGTAGTGCAGCCAGTGCACCCAGGTCCCGGCAGGAGCGTCGGGGCCGTCGACAATCCGCGCAAAGCTCTTCGTTTTTTCCGGCTGGCCGGACCAGCGGATTTGCGGGGAGAGATCGTCACCTTCGCAGGTGTGGCGTTTCGGAATCGCCGCGCCGTTCGCGAATGCGTCAACAAGGATTTGCATAACGGTGCCTCGCCCACAGTGTACGACCGGGGGACAATGCAGATGTGGAGCTTCTGGTAGCGTTGTCCAAACTCCAGGATGTTCGCTCACGGAGCGAAGGTTGGCGGAGTTGCCTGCACTTTGTGAAGTGTGTCTTCGCTGTCCTTCTGCAAGACCCGCTCGACGGCCGCGAGCTCGGTTTTCGCTTCCTGCTCCCGGCCGGTGTCCCGATACAGGCGAGCGAGGCGAAAGCGGGCGTCGGTGCGGGAGGGGTCGAGGCGGACAGCTTCCTTAAGGTGCCGGATGGCTCGGGCGTAGTTTCCCTTCTGCGCGTAGAGGATCCCCAGGTCAAGATGCGCGAGCCGCAGGCTCGAATTCAACTCGACCGCGTGCTCGAGCAGCGGCTGGGCGGCGACTCCATCACCGCGTTTCAGCAGCACGTCGCCTAGCCAGGCGGCGGCCTTTGCGTGAGAGCGATCATGAGACAGTTCAGCGCGGAACTCGGCCTCAGCTTCCTCGTCGCGGTGCGCCTTCCATAGCAGATAGCCGAGCCCGAAATGGACATCCGGCTCGTTCGGCTGGCTCAGGGCCGCCGCCTGCATTTCGGCGATGGCTTCTTCGGAGCGGCCGAGACCGTCGAGGGCTTGGGCGGTGAGCACATGGGTGGGCGCGGCGTCGGGCTGCTCGCGCAAGAGCCACTCGAACTGCCGGAGGGCGAGGTCGTACCGGCCGGACCGAAGGGCGCTTTGCGCGAGAACGTAGCGTAGCTGCTTGTTGCCTGTGTCGGCTTCGACCGCGGCCGCGAGGTACGGCGCGGCCGCGGCGTACAGGCCCCCGCCGTAGTAGCTCATACCGAGCAGGATGCGGGCCTGCTTGTTCGAAGGGTCCAGCGACAGTGCTTTGCGGAACGGTGCGATAGCAGTAGTGAAGTGGCCCTGCTTGAATTCGGCGAGGCCGAGATTCATCTGGATCGGCGCAGCCTTCGCGTTGATCGCGATCGCCTTGCGATAGCAGTCGGCGGCTTCGGCGTAGCGTTCCTGGCGGGAGAGCGCAAGGCCCGCGTCGGCGAGCGCCTTGAAGTCTCCCGGGGAGGCCGGACAGGCGGGAGCCCCAGCCCAGCCGAACACCGGGCAAATCACAAAAAACAGACCCCCGACGCCCTGCAGGCGCCGGGAGTACGGTTTGGTCATGTCACGGTTAGAAGAGGAACTTCAGGGCGAGCTGCCACACCCGAGGATCATAGGTGCTGGTAACCTTGCCGAAGTTCTGGCTGTTGAAGCCCGTCTCTACCCCGTGGAACTGGGTGTGGTTGAAGGCGTTGAACGACTCCGCCCGGAACTGCAAGCGCGCGCCTTCGGGATAGCTGCTGCCGAACGGGATACGGAAGGACTTGAACAGCGACAGGTTGAAGTTAGTGCGCCCCGGGCCGCGCAACAGGCCGCGCCCGGCGCTGCCGAAAGCAAGCGGGGCAGGAATCCCGAATGCGCCGGAGCTGAACCACTCGTCGATGGTTTTCGGGTAACTAACCGGACCGATAACATCCGGACGCGAGTTGCCGCCGCCGATTCCCAGGTTGTCAGAGCCCAACCCAGGAGTCATCGGCGTCCCGGTCTGCATCAGAGTGATGCCGGAAAACTCCCAACTTCCGAGGAGGGAACCGGCCAGGCCTTCCTTGTGCCTGAGAATGGGGAGCTGGTAGATGTAATTCAAGCTCAGGATATGGCGGCGGTCGAGGTCGCTCGGACCGTAATCATACCGTCGATCAAACGGGTTGGAGACGTACGTGAAGTCGCCGCTGCCGTAGTCCAGGCTGTGCGACCAGGTGTAGGAAGCCTGCAGCGTCAGATCCCGCCAGGCATCGATGCGGAAACTCGTCTGTAGAGAGTTGTAATTGGAGCCGGCCGCTGTCTCGCCAATCTGTATGCTGGAGTATCCGAGGTAAGGACGTGCCAGGTTCGTGTCGTACTTGCCATCCCTGATCGCGAGACGGTTCGGATTGCCCAGCGAGACCGCATTCAACTCCCGATTGTCCCGTTGATGGTAGTTCGAATTGCCGACGTAGGCCATGCTGAAGACGGCATTTTTGTTGATCTGTCTCTGAATGCCGAAGTTCCATTGCATGGAGGTCGGCAGCTTGTAGTCGTCAAACGCCAGGGCGGTAACTCCAGCGGGGAAGATCGGCACCGAAGCCTTCTGTCCGTTGATCGCGCTGGTTGACGGATCGGAAAAGTAGACGCTGTTCACGCTCGGGTTGAACGAGAAGGGCGGGTTCGGCCCCGTGTTGTACACGTCGTTGCCTTGAATTCGCTCAAAAAACATCCCGAAACCGCCGCGAACGATGGTCTTGCTGTTTCCGGTCAGGTCATAGGCAAAACCGACGCGCGGCGCGAACGTGTTGAAGTAGTTCTTCACCATGCCCGCGGGCGTCCCGTTCTGGCCGGCGACAACCACGCCATTCAAGTAGAACGGGACGTCTGACAGCGGCACTCCCGTAACCTTTTGGAACCCGGGCCCGGCCGGGTTGAGACTGCCATCGGAGTTAAATTGCGGCGCCTTGGCCGGATCGTATTTGTCCGGATAGAAATTCGACATGCGATTGTTCCTCTCGATGACATGCGGAATGGCATCCCATCGCACAGCGAGGTTTAAGGTCAGGCGGTTTCGGATTCGCCAATTGTCCGCGGCGTAGAGGGAGTAACTGTTGTTCTTCCAGTAGCCGATATCCTGGATAGCCAATTCGCTGTAGCTCTTGGCATACCCCAGCAGGAAGTCGGCGACGGCGTTGCCGGTGAAAGTCCCGTCAAAGTTGTAGCTCCCCTGTGTGTTGCCGAAGATCTGCTGATCTTTCGTATAGACCATCCACTGGCCGCCGAACTTGAAATTATGGGCCCCCTTGGTCCAGGAAAGGTCGTCGCGGATTTGGTGATCATTGGCTTTGTTGACCCAGGGCCAAGAGGCGTTCTGGTAATTCACTCCATACGCGCCGCCGAGGTTGATGTCTGGTAGCCGGCTCAACGCATTCTCCGGGTAGAATTGCTTGACGCTCCATCCGGAAGGTTGAGCGAAAAGGCCGACCGGGTTCAAATTGATCTTGTTCCCGTTGTAGTTCCACGCAGTTTCGTTAACCAGGGTAGGGCTGATGGTCTGGGTCAGCTTGACCACCGCGCTCCAGGACGGGTTCTGGAAATCGGTCCACAATGTCGGATATGTGGACCCGGCCCACAGCGTCGTATTGGTCTGCTGGTCGGTGCCGTCGTGAATCATGTGTCCCATGATCGATAACTTGCTGTTGAAGTAGTGGTCGATCCGCAAGATGGTCTCGGGCACGTTGGTGGGCGCTCCCCGCGAACCCGAGAAATTGTTGTTAGGGGCGTTGGGCAGAGGCATGGCGCCTGAAGCGAGGAAGAGTTGAGCGTTCGGATCGAGTAGGGACGACGGGATCTTGTTGCCCGGAAACGCCTTCCCTGGCGTCAGTCCGAGCGCTTCGAACCTCGCGATCTGAGCGAGATCCTGAGTGTCCGGGACAAGCACCGTCGATTTCAGCGCGCCGAAATCTCCACTTCGCTGAGCCTGCGGAATCGCCGGGGCGAATACCTGCGACCCGAGTACAAACTTCCTCCATTCCTGGTTGACGAAGAAGAAGGTTTTGTTCCTTTCCTTGTTGTAGACCTTGGGAATCCACGCAGGGCCGCCGACGTTGAAGCCGTAGACATTCGAGCGCAGCTTTGGTTTCGGCGAACCATTCAGGTTGGCGAAATAGTTGTTCGCGTCGAGAGCGTCGTTGCGGAATAGTTCCCATGCCGAGCCGTGGTACTGGCTCGAGCCGGACTTGATGATCAGGTTGATGGTTCCACCGGAGCCGAGGCCAAAGTCAGCACCGGAGTTGCTGGTCAGGGTCTTGAACTCGCTGATTGCATCCATAGAGGGCATCATGGTGACGCATCCGCCGCAGCCGCGGTCGTAGTTCTCGCCGCCGTCGATCATCCACACGTTGTGGTCGGGGCGCTGGCCGTTGAAACTGATGTAGGTACTCCCGCCGACGCCGATCGGCAGGTTGAAGTCGGGAAGGTCCGATGAAGCGCCCGTGCCCAAAATCGCCAGAGCCGCGATGTGCCGCCCGTTCACGGCCAGCTGCGCCACCTGGCGGCCAGAGATGGTGTCGCTGACCTCGCTTGTATCAGACTGTACCTGAATGGCGTCGGCCGCGACGGTGACACTTTCAGACAATTCGCCGATCTGCATAGTAGCGTCGATGCGCACGGTGTCGTTCGAATTGAGGACGAGCCCCGTCCGATCGTACGTCTTGAAGCCTTTCTGTTCGATCCTGATCGAGTAGGGGCCAATCAGAAGATCCGGTGCAGTGTAGTTTCCGGCGCTGTTGGTTTGCAGTGAGCGTTGGACTTGAGTTGCGGTGTTCGTGACAATCACACGAGCGTCGGGCACCACGGCACCCGTATTGTCCGTAACAGTTCCGAGAAGGGTGGCAGTTTGGGCGAAAGCGCAGACGCCCGTCACCGCCAGAAAGATTAATATCCTGAGTCGGTTCACCATATAATTCCCCTTTTGTCAACCTAAGGCGAGATTAAAACGATTCAGAGCCGTCGTCAAGCGCTATTTTAAGAGATCAAAAAGGATTATTCTGATGGTTAATCTGAATTACACAAACATGCGAGCTTGCAGAACAAAAATATCGGCACGCATCCGTGAATATGCTGCCGCCGTGGCACGATGAAAACTATGAGCGAGTTCCACCCGAGCTATCTAATCAACGCCGCCGCTTACGCCGCCGCCGGCGTGCTGCTCTTCATCCTGGTGTTCCTCGCTCTCGACCGGATGATCCCCCACGGCCTGCGCAGGCAAATCGTCGAGGAGAAGAACGTCGCGCTCGCGGTGCTCATCGGCTTGATGAGCATCGCCGTCGGCCTGATTATTGCTTCGGCTTTCCATTGAGCAGGCGGACGCACTCCCGCGCGATCGCCCAATCCTCGTCCGTGTGCGCGACAATCACCCGCACGGCGGAGTCGCGCTCCGCGATGTCTTTGTCCATCGGCGAATCCTCGTTGGCGGCGCTGTCCAGCCGGATCCCGAGGAAGGAAAGCTGCCGGCATACGCGATCCCGCAGGGGAGTGCAGTTCTCGCCGACTCCAGCCGTAAACACTAATGCGTCCAGGCCCCCAAGACTGGCCGTCATCGCGCCGATCAAGCGGCACAGCCGGTGTACGTAAACGTCGAACGCCAGCTTCGCGCGGGCATTTCCCTTTTCGATCGCCGTCAGCACTTCCCGCATGTCGGCCGACACGCCGGAGAGTCCCAGCAAGCCCGATTCCTTGTTCAGAATGTGGTCGAGTTGATCCGCGCCGTATCCGCAGTTCCGCACCAGGTGAATGATGATCCCGGGGTCGATGGAGCCGGACCGGCTTCCCATCATGAGTCCTTCCAGCGGGGTGAATCCCATCGTGGTGTCGACGCTCTTGCCGTCCAGCACCGCCGCGAGCGAAGCGCCGTTGCCCAGATGGCAGGTGATCATGCGAAGGCCGGCGAGGTCCCGCCCCATGATTCCAGCCGCCCGGCGTGAAACGTACTGGTGACTGATGCCGTGGAAGCCGTACCGCCGGATGCCCTCCTCGAACCAGGCATACGGGCCGGGATAAGCCTCGGCGGCGGGAGTCATCGTCGCGTGGAATGCCGTGTCGAAGACCGCCACCTGAGGCACGCCGGGCCCCAAGTTGCGCTCGGTGGCTTCGATGGCTTCGAGTTCGAGCCGATTGTGCTCCGGAGCGTACTGCGCGAGCTTGGCAATCTCCTGCTTGACCTCGGGCGTAATCCGCGTCGTGTCGCGGAAGGACTTACCGCCGTGAACCACGCGGTGTCCCACCATGTCCACCCGGCCTTTCGACTCCAGCAGCGACCGGAGCACCGGATCGAGCACCTCTTGCGAGGTTTCGATCTTCATCTCGGTCTCGGTCGCCGTTCTGCCCGACTTGCGGATCGAAACCACGGCCTTGCCCGGATAGCGGCCCCAATCCACTCGCGCTTCCCAGGCCGGAAGCGGCGGGAGGTCCGGCAAATCGTCCCCGTTGATTTTGTGGAGCACCGCCTTCAGGCCGCTCGAGCCGCCGTTCAGAACGAGTATGTTCGGCATGAACTTAGTAACCGTGTCATTTCAACGTGGCGCACGCACTCGTGCGTGCCGCGTCGGCACTCATGCCGACGCCCGTTTTCTTCCGTCGCACAGGTGTCGAGACGAGTC
>JANXRE010000180.1 GCA_025353165.1 Acidobacteriota bacterium
CTCATGCCGCAGGCGCCCTACGGCCTGCACACCAATTGGCTGAGTTGTTTCCTGATCGACGAAGAACAGTTCGGCTGTTCTCGGGACAGCCTCATCGCCATATTGGATGCAGCGAACGTGGAGGCGCGGCCAGTCTGGAAACCCATGCACCTCCAACCCCTCTACGCGCGCTGCGAACGCTACGGAGGCGAGGTGGCCGAAGATCTCTTCCGCCGTGGTATCTGCTTACCAAGCTCTAGCAGCCTGCCTCTGGACGATCAGCTCTACATTGTGAACCGGATACGTGCCGCCGCGGGCGCCAAACCGGTTCAGAATTGCAGTTCTCACCTACTTTCCGCCTGTTGACGGCTACTGATCATGCTCAACACCGCAATCCTAATAGATACTCAGCGCCTGGTCCAACGTTTGACCCGGTTTAATCGCTGGATCCTGTGGGCTCTCCAGCTGTCAGCGTTCCTCGCATCGGGAGTGGCCGCATTTCTTTTGCGCTTTGATTTCGCCATCCCCGGCATCTACGTCCGCCCCCTGCTCTTGGCCCTGTGTGTATGGCCCGCTGCGAAGGTGGTCGCGTTCTACTCGCTGAGTATGGGCAAGGGCTTGTGGCGGTACGTCACCGTGCATGACTTGCTCCGCCTGATAGCGGCCAACCTGCTGGGCTCCTCTATTGCTTTTGCGGCACTGCTCGTCATGACCCCCCATGGGCTCCCCCGCTCCGTCTACATCCTCGATTTCATTGTGTGCTGCGCCCTCACAGCGGCAATGCGCGTCGCCGTCCGCTTGGCGGCCGATTTCGCCAGGCTGCGCCAATCCACCGGCCGGAAGAGGACTTTGATTTACGGAGCCGGCGACGCTGGCGTCACACTGGTCCGTGAGATCCGGCAAAATTCCGCCCTCGCCTACGACGTCGTGGGCTTTATCGATGACGACCCTAAGAAGGTGGGCAGCCTCATCTATCGGCTTAAGGTGTTCGGGGGTGTTTCTGTCTTGCAGGACGTCGTGAAGGCGCAGGCTATCGAGACGATCCTGATCGCACTCCCCTCCGCAAGCGGTGCCCAAATGACCCGCATTCTCCAGCGCTGCCAGGAAGCCGGAGTCTCCTACAAGACTGTGCCGGGGCTCGCTGAAATCATCGACTCCAACGCCCTTGCCTCCCAGATCCGCGACGTCGCCGTTGAGGACCTCCTCGGCCGTAACCCCGTCCGCCTCGAAGAAGCCCCCATCCGGGCCAAACTCGAGGGCCAGGCCGTCATGGTCACCGGCGCCGCCGGCTCCATCGGCTCCGAGCTCTGCCGCCAGATCGCCCGCTTCCACCCCCGCGCGATCATCGGCTACGAAAACGCGGAAACCGCCCTCTTCCACCTGGAGCAGGAAATGCGGCGCACTTTCCCCGACATCCCCTTCCACCCCGAGATCGGCAGCATCCAGAACCCGCAGCGCCTCGCCGACGTCCTCCGGCGCCACTCACCCTCCATCCTCTTTCACGCCGCCGCCTATAAGCACGTACCCATGATGGAGGCGCACATCTTCGAGGCGGTCGAGAACAACATCTTCGGCACCTGGAATGTCGCCACCGCCGCTGCCAGCCACGGAGTCTCCGACTTCGTCATGATCTCCTCCGACAAGGCCGTGCGCCCCACTAACGTAATGGGCCTTACTAAACGTGTCGCCGAGCTGCTGATGCAGTCCCTCCAGCACTCCGCGCCCGATTCCGGCGGAGGCTCGACCTGCTTCGTCGCCGTCCGCTTCGGTAACGTCCTCGGCAGCAACGGCAGCGTAATCCCGATCTTCAAAAGCCAGATCGCCCGCGGCGGACCCGTCACCGTCACGCACCCCGAAATGCGGCGTTATTTCATGACCATCCCGGAAGCCTCCCAGTTGGTGCTCCAGGCATCCTCCATGGGTTCCGGCGGAGAGGTTTTTGTGCTCGATATGGGCGAACCGGTCCGTATCGTCGATCTCGCCCGCAACCTCATCCTGCTCTCTGGCCTCCGTCCCGATCACGACATCCGCATCGAATTCAGCGGTGCCCGCCCCGGCGAAAAGCTCTACGAGGAACTCAGCACCTTGGACGAGGAAACCTTGCCCACCTGCCATGAAAAAATCAAGATCTTCGACGGAAACGGCCTCCCCCCCGACGGCATGATCCCTCACCTCGAAGCCCTTCGCCGCTACTGCGAGGATCGCGACGCCCGCGCCCTCATCCTCCACCTCAAGGACCTTGTCCCGGATTACAACCCCAGCACGCACATCCTGCGGCGCATCCTCCAGCCCGAGCCGCAGGTGCGGGCCAGAGCCGAGTCGGTCGCTAGTTAACCTATTATTTTCAATAATTTACGGGTGCACCGCACCCCGCCATCGGCTGATCCAAACGAACCCGACAATGTGGTCTAATAGGCCGGTGGCCCAAGGAAGCCAAACGAACCCGGGCGAAACCTGGCGCGTTCTCCAGTGCCCTTTTTTGATTGAGTGTTCCTCCCCGGTCCTCGATCAAATCCGCCGCGACGTCGAATCCGCCCTCCGTTCCCCGCGTGGTGAACGCGAAGCCGGGGGGGTCCTCTACGGGCTAAACGAACCCGAAAGCATTCGCATTCTCGCCTGCCGCCCCCTGCCCTGCGAGCACGCCATGGGCCCCGGATTCGTCCTCTCGGCGCGCGATGAGAAACGGCTGGCGGAGCTGATCGCGGCCCCCGCCGCCGACCCCGAGCTGCACGGCCTGGCCGCCCTGGGCTGGTACCACTCCCATATCCACAGCCGGATCTTCCTCTCCGAGCGCGACCTCCAGATCCACTCCCGCTACTTCCCGGCGCCGTTTCAAGTGGCCCTGGTGCTCCGGCCGGGCACCGATAGGCCCCTCCGCGCGGGGTACTTCTTTTGGGAGCCCGGCGGCGGCATCCACGCCGATTCCAGCTATCAGGAGTTCGCCCTCAAAAGCCCGCCCCCCGAACCCGCACTGCGCCGGCCTGCCCCTTCCCGCCAGCCGCCTCAGTCGACCCCGCTTGCCGAACCCGTCTGCCGGAAGTGCGGCGGCAAGCGGCTGCGAAGATCCCACCGGGGCCTGGTCGAGCGGCTCTGGGTTCTCGCCGGCATCTACCCCTTCCGCTGCGAGGAGTGTCTCTCCCGGTCCCTGCACCGGCGCTCCCGCGGGCTCCTCGAACTGGCCCATCCCCATGCGGGAAAGAGACCTGAGGAACGAAAACGAGCCTGGCTGCGCACCCGCCGCGAAATCCTTCTGTATGGCGGCGGCGTCCTCGGCTTCCTCCTGTTCCTCTTCTACCTGATCCGCGATGCCGGCCCGAAACCGGATCAACCCTGATGATGTCCCGGCGTCTCCTATATCTCCTCTGGCTCCTCGGCATCCTGCTGGTGGTGATCGGTTCGCTGCTGCCGGCCTCTTCGCCCGTCATGCGCGTCGTCGGAATGCTGCCCGTCGGCGAGAAAGTGCTTCACTTCTGCGCCTACCTGGCGATCTCCTCGTTGCCGGTGATCGGATTCCGGGATCGCCGCACTGGCATCCTCGCCGGCCTGTCGATGTGGGTTCTGGGAATTCTCCTCGAGGGCGCCCAGCACTTCTCGCCCGGCCGTTCCGTCGAGTTCGGAGACGTGATCGTGAACGGCGCCGGCGTCAGTTGCGGTGTACTGCTGGCCTTCCCCATCCGCACGCTCTTCGCGCTCATCTGAGCCGCGAGTAAACCCTCCCGCGCGACCACACAGCCGGAGGTGTCTTTGCCAACTACTATAGTGTTCTTAGCATGTGGCGGCGTGTCTTGTATGGACTGATCGGCGCAGTTTGCTGTTGCGGCGCGTACTGGTCGTTGCACGCCGGTTACGCCGCGTACGTGGCAACAGTAGGGGGTTTCACCCGTTCTCCTCCATGCGCAGCTATCGTAATTTTACTGGACTTGATGGGTTCTTCTCCAAAACCGTGTCCTTGTGGCTGATGAGATTTCGCTCGACACTCCTCAGGCCGGCCCTCGCAGCCGGCAGATGCGCGCGTTCTGATCGCTGCGGCAAGCCGAGGCTGACGACGAGCCTACCTGACAGCTGTCAATCGCTTGTCGGCCTGTTAAACAGAGAATTTGAGAATTTATTTGGCTCCCTTGACCGGCCAATCCGAGTCCCTGGCGGGCTTGGATTCGCTATTCGTCTTCCAGATGTAATCTCGTAAAGGGGGGCGGAGGCTCCGCTCTGCGGAAGGTGCGGCGACTGGAGAGTGTGCCCGGCCCCCAGGTCTGCATCGTCGCCTTGCCGCCGGGGCATTGATCCCAACATCTACTTGGCCGCCGGCGCGACCATTTCTGACTTCCTCGCCTGTCGGCAATCATCTGAGAACGTAGCTTTCTGAACTTTCCTTAGGCGAGCGACATCATCGCGCCGAGGGCGCAGTCATCTGTCCGATCATCCATCATGGATGGCAGAACGAAGTATCTTGTCTCAAGGCGGGAAACTAGAGGGAACCCTGCCGTTGGAGCGGCAGGGTTTCGTGTTCGGCAACCATTCGACAGGTAAAACCAAACAGAGCTGGTTCTAACCTGGCACGAGACCACTGCCGTTGTCCAGTCCCGCTTGTGATGACGCATGGCGGTGGTTCATGGCGAAGCGGTTCTGCGGCAACGGGTTTGCTTTGGTCAAGAGTGCCAAGCGGTTTTCTTCATCTGCGAGCACTGTGACCGCGGCCATCGCTATTGCAGCTCCCAATGCCGCGCACAAGCCCGCCGCCAGCAGCGGCGGTCGGCCAACAGGCGCCACCAACGGAGCCGCGAGGGGCGGCTCGATCATCGCGATCGCCAGCGGAAATATCGGTGCAGCATCCGTCAGGAGCAATCGCGCGTGACGGATCAAGGTTCCCTTTCGGTTGTTTCCCCGGCATCATTCGATTGTGGAAACGCCGATGCGGTAGAGCATCCTCCGGCGTCACAGTCCTGCCACGAAAACCGGCCCACGTTGTGGCTGCACTGTCGAGTCTGCGGCCGCACCGGACGCTTCATCGACCCATTTCCACGCGTTCCGCAACGAAGGTAAGCCATCTCATGACCAGCCCCGAAACCTACGCGCAAATTTGCCGTTGTTTTTACGCCGAACCCCCGAAAACCGGCCCCATTGCCAGTGAACTTGGCGTCCACCCCGACGCCGTTCGCAACGCGGTCGCGAGCGAACGCTTCGACCAGTCCCAGCCCGCCGGGAGTATCCGTCGGAGGAAACGATGACTTCCGCCTCTTCGATATTGGAGTCCAATCCCGCGCCCGCACCGTACGTGGCCGCTGTCCTGACTCCATACGTAGACCTGCCGGATACACTGTTGCGCGCCAGTGTTCCAGACCAGCGCCAGGCTCGCGTCTGGTTTGACCGCGGCGTTCCCCTGGAAGTGGTCGAGACCGCCCTCTTATTGGCCTGCCTCCGCCGTACGGTGCGGCCTACCGACATGCTGCCACTGCCACGAATCCGTTCCCTGGCCTACTTCCAACCCGTCATTGAGGAACTCCGTGATCATCCTGCTCCCAGCGGTTATCTCCAGTACCTGCGTCTCAAGCTGCGCGGCATTCTCGACAACCCCGGCCCGGTCGAAGTCCAAAAATCGACCTCTGCAGATGATCGCTAACAGCTTGCCTGTATGGAGACAGCACAAGCTTTTATGAAACTTTCTCTGCTCCATCAACCTGCCGCCCCCGCCAGCGCCTCTCCCTACCGCCTGGTCGACGACCTGGGGCACGAAATCACCTGGGCCAATGACTTCCTCGATACGCAGCGCATTCGCCAACTATCCCTCCGTTCCCTGCGCGCCTATGGGTATGAAGCTTTACGACCAGATGTTGCGCAGCGACAAAAAGCGTGAATTACGTCACGCAATTGCTGCTCGTCACCTCCGGTCATTAATCGGGCGCCGTCGATACCGGATTTCGCTCCGTAATCGCCTCAATTACACCCCTCGCCGCTCAGGAATTCCGGTCCTTGGTGGCGGATAACAACACGGGCTCGCTCAAACTTGAGCTACAGTATCGGTCTCGAATCGGGTTAGATCGCCACGCCATAGTCGACATCATCCAGAGGGCATCTATAACATCTCAGTTTCTCGTGATTGAAACGGTTCCGGAGAAGTTTCCGAAGTCAGCGGACGACCTGATCGTCCTAATTCGAACAGTAGACGCGACCTTGTCTGAAGGGCCTCCCCAGGTCAATCTGCCAAGACGGAAAAAGGTATTGACAAAGTCGCAGTTAGCGGAAGAGGTACGGACGATTTGTTTCGCGACGACACTCGCCCTAGCCAACAGCAGATTAGCTACTGAACAACCTGATGTCGACCGTGAGCTTGTGGCCGCCTCTATGATGGCCGCCATGTTTGCGTTCAGCTTGAAGCCCGGAATCCCCGAGATTAACTGATGACAGGATCCGCATACTTGCGAAGGAGCGCCGGGTAACGGCGGGCCCGGCGCTCCGGCGACGTAGAAGTAAAGTGTTTGAAGTGCCCTCTAGAGACCTCCTGCAGGTAGCGGTGCCGATTTGCCGATCAGCTGGACTTCGCTAACGACTCGGTAGTCCATGCTGGCGGGCGGGTGAAAGCGTCAGGCATTATTGAAGCTTCAGCTTGCGGACCTATCCGTACGGAAAGCACCAAGGAGTACAAAGACGGTTAGTCCTAAACAGGGATTTCAAACCTTGGCCTTGCCGCCGCTGCGATACCGACGTACCGCACGCAAGACCCGCGCCCACGTCGAAGCCGCCCCGCACCAGTTAGAAAACACATAAAATCGGGGTTGCTCTATAGCAACCGCGCTTGTGCACTTCCTTTTCGTTTTCAAGGGTTACCAGGTTAGCAACTTCGGTTGCTCTGCAGCAACCTCGCCAGGGCTGACGTGTCCCTATGTAAGCCGGTGCCGAAGGCACCGTCCGGAAATCTCTTACGTTTTCGGCTGACGCAGCAGTCTTCTAACGATGGCTCCGAATGGATTCTTTACAAATGCGAGGAAAGCACGTGGGAGCAAATTCTTCTGACGGAATGCCCAGTGCAGCGCAATGTAAACTCCGCTCAACAGATAAGCGCTGGCCAAGAAAGGCGACAACGCCCACTCCGCTTGAGCTTTGTAGTTCTGTAAGGCCAGTACGAAGATTGCGGCCAGCCACCCAGCCATATCCAGTGCCGTAATGAGGAGAATAGCTTGGGCCGCCTTTATCCTTTGCGATGTGACCCGCAGCACTGGAAGCCACAAAACCGTACCGGAACTCCTATGAAATGTCAGCACAAGCGCACAACCATGAAGAACAAAAAGCGACTCCATGAGCCAAAGGCTACTGCTGCGGACATTCGCCGACAACAAGGCAGCACTCAGCCAAACGACGCATACGATCGAACTGACACAACCATAAACAAACACCGCACTGGCCAGCCTTCGCTTCATGGCTAACCCTCTGTGCCAAGATCAGTGAGACGCCTTCCCACCCGGGATTTAGTGTAGGGGGCGGAGAAGGAAATACTCATGAAGACGAAGGTAAATGGCGTTGCATCTTCTCCCCGCATTTTGGTGTCGCCTGGCGCGGAGCGGAGT
>JANXRE010000181.1 GCA_025353165.1 Acidobacteriota bacterium
CTAGCCGCCGCCCACAAACTGAACGATCTCCACCAGCGCGCCATCCTTTATCTGCGTCTCCGGCCAGGCCGGCTTCCGCACGATCTGACGATCCATCTCCACCGCCACGCGCGAGGGATCGATGTTTAGATGAGCCAGCAGCGCCGCAACCGTGAGCCCTGGCGGCACCTCGGCGGGCCGTCCATTCACGACGATCGAGATGTTTTGGTTTGACACCCTGTTCCGGCCCTCATTATATTCAATTAAGAGGCTTCTTCTCCCCAATTCATGCCCAGCTCATACATCGAACTGTACTTCCCCGTACTGGTTCAGGTTCTTATTGCGCTGGCCGTGGCGGCGGGCCTCATCGGCGTTTCCGCGCTGCTGGGGAATAGGGCGAAGAGCGCCCAGAAGGATACGCCCTACGAATCGGGCATGATCCCGGTCGGAAGCGCCCGCGAGCGCTTCAGCGTCAAGTTTTATCTGGTCGGAATGGTCTTCATCCTGTTCGACATCGAAGCCATTTTTCTGTATCCGTGGGCGGTGGTCTACCGGCAGCTCAAGCTGTTCGGGTTCTTCGAAATGCTGATCTTCGTGGCGCTGGTGCTGATTGGGTTTTTCTACGTGTGGCGGCAAGGCGCGCTGGACTGGGGCCCGGAGAAGAAGAAGGAGAAGAAGAAATAGATGCTCTCGGAACAGCTTCAGGATGCAATCGTTGAATCGGGCGACCGCCTGGGCGAGCAGACGCTATACATTGCCCCGTCCCGCATCGTGGACGTTTGCCGTTTTCTAAAGGACGAGCGGAGTTTCGTCCGCCTCAGCAGCGTGACTGCCGTGGACTGGTTTCCCGCCGAGCCGCGATTCGAAGTCGTGTACCACCTGCACTCGCTGGAGCGGAACGATCGGCTTCGCCTGAAATGCCGCGTTTCGGCCGAGAACCCGGAGATCGATTCCGTGACCGGCGTCTGGCGCGGAGCGAACTGGTACGAGCGCGAGGTCTTCGACATGTTCGGCATCGGATTCCGCGGCCACCCGAACCTGAAGCGGATCCTGATGCCCGAGGACTGGGACGGAAATCCGCTGCGCAAGGACTATCCGATTCACGGATACAAGTACAGCTATCAGAGCGAGTAGCCATGAAAGCCCTTGAAGAGCACGTAGCTTCCATGCTGGCTCCGGAGCCGGCGCCGGCCGAGCCTGGCAAGGGCCGGCACATGGTCCTGAACATGGGGCCTCAGCACCCGTCCACGCACGGAGTGCTCCGGGTGCTGATCGAGCTCGAAGGCGAGACGGTGCGCAAGGCCGCCCCGGACATCGGATACCTGCACACCGGGATTGAAAAGCAGTTCGAGGCCGGGACCTGGTTGCAGGGTGTGGTCCTGACTGATCGCGTGGATTACCTCGCCAACCTGTCGAACAACCTGGTTTACGCGTTGGCCGTCGAGAAGCTGATGCAGCTCGAGATGCCGGCGCGCGTCCAGTGGATGCGGGTGATGTTGGCCGAGCTCCAGCGCATCGAGAGCCATCTGGTGTGGCTGGGCACGCACGCGCTGGACATCGGCGCCATGAGCGTCTTCTTCTACTGCTTCCGCGAGCGCGAGGAAATTCTCCGCATCAAGGAAATGTTTTCGGGGCAGCGGATGATGACCAGCTACATCCGGCCCGGAGGACTCGCGCTGGAGCCCCCGCGCGGTTGGGAGAAGCGCGTCGGGAAATTCATCCGCGATTTTCCGGACAAGGTGGACGAGTACGACGATCTGCTGGAACGCAATCCCGTGTGGCTGGAACGGACCAAGGGCGTGGGATTTATTTCGGTGGAGGACATGCTCGATCTCGGCGTGACCGGGCCGATGCTGCGGGCCGCCGGGGTGAAGCTGGATGTCCGCAAGAATACGCCGTATTCGAGCTACGAGAAATTCGATTTCGAGATGGCCGTGCGCACGGAGAATGATGTGTTCGCGCGATACCGCGTCCGCCTGCAGGAGATGCGGGAGAGCGCGAAGATCGTGACGCAGGCGCTGGAAGGAATGCCGGAGGGGCCGTGGCAAGCGGATGCGCCGAAGATGCTGCTCCCCGACCGGGAGAAGATGAAGACCCAGATGGAAGCGCTCATCTATCACTTTAAGCTGGTCACCGAGGGCTATCGCGTGCCCGCCGGCGAAGCGTATCAAGCCATTGAATCGCCGCGCGGCGAGATCGCTTACTACGTGGTCAGCAACGGGACCTCGCATCCTTACCGCGTGCACATGCGCACGCCGAGTTTCGGGAACCTGCAAGGGCTGGGGCCCATGATCGAGGGAACGCTGATCGCCGACACTATCGCCGCGATGGGCAGTATGGATTTCGTGCTAGGAGACGTGGACCGGTAATGATTTTCCCGCCGGAATTGGAAGCCCGATTCGACAAAATGCTGAAGGCCTACCCGGAAGGGCGGCAGCGATCGGCGGTGATTCCGATGCTGATGTACGCGCAGGACGCGATCGGCATGGTGACGCCGGAACTGGTGCAGGAGGTTGCGCGGCGCTGCGGCGTGACCGCCCTACAGGTGGACGAAGTGGTCGGATACTACACGATGCTCCACCGGAAGCCGTTCGGCAGGCATCACATTCAGGTATGCACGAATATCAGTTGCATGCTGCGGGGCGGGGAAGAGTTGCTCGCGCACGCTTCCAAGAGACTCGGCATCGGGAACCGCGAGGCCACGGCGGACGGCCAGTTCTCGCTCGAAGAGGTGGAGTGCATCGGCGCGTGTTCGTGGGCCCCGGCCCTCATCGATAACTACGAGTTCCACCACTCGGTGACGCCCGAGAAGCTCGACCAACTCATCGATTCGCTCCAGAAGAAGGCTCAGTAAAATATGCGGCTCTACAACGAACCGAACCCGCTTGAGGTGAAGATCCTTACCCGGCGGTTTGGGATTACGAATTCGCACACGCTGGATGTCTATCTTCAGAACGATGGGTTCCAGGCTTTCCAGAAAGCCCTCGGGATGAAGCCTGACCAGATTATCGACGAGATGAAGGCCTCGGGACTGCGCGGGCGGGGCGGCGCTGGATTTCCGGCCGGCATGAAGTGGAGCTTTGTTCCCAGGAGCAGCCCGAAGCCGAAGTACATCGTCGTGAACGCGGACGAAAGCGAGCCCGGCACTTGCAAGGACCGGCTCCTGATGGAGTACGATCCGATCCAGATGATCGAGGGGATGATGATCGCCGGACTGGCGATCGATTCCCACAAGGCCTATGTTTACGTTCGCGGCGAGTACCGGTATCTGATCGATTTGCTAGACCGGGTGATCGATGAGTTGTACGCCCGCGGCTGGCTCGGCAAGAGCATTCATGGCTCGGGTTTCGACTTCGACGTTTACACGCACACCGGCGCGGGATCCTACGAATGCGGCGAGGAAACGGCGCTGCTCGATTCGCTGGAGGGCAAGCGCGGAGTGCCGCGGTTGAAGCCCCCGTTTCCGGCGGTTGCCGGCGCGTGGGCGTCCCCGACGCTGTTGACGAACGTGGAGACGTTTTCGGCTGTGCCCGCCATTATTCGCGACGGCGGCGCGGCTTTCGCGGCGCTGGGAACCCCGAGGAACGGCGGTACCCGCATGTTCTGCCTGTCCGGCCACATTGAAAGGCCCGGAGTTTACGAACTGCCGATGGGTTTCAACCTCCTGCAAATGATCAATGAAGTAGGGGGCGGCGTGCGCGGTGGGCGGAAGCTGAAGGCGGTGGTTCCGGGCGGTTCGTCGTGTCCGGTGCTTAAGGCCGACGAGTGCGACATCGCGATGGATTTCGACGCGCTCGCGAAAGCGAAGAGTATGTTGGGTTCGGGCGGCGTGGTGATTCTCGACGAGACCACCTGCATGGTGAAATTCGCGATGCGGATCATGAAGTTTTACGCACACGAGAGCTGCGGGTGGTGCATTCCCTGCCGCGAAGGTACGGCGTGGCTTAAGAAAACGCTCATCCGGTTCCACGACGGGCACGGAACAAGCAAGGATATCGATCTGATCGACGACATCGCGAAGAACATGCTGGGCCGGACGTTCTGTGCGTTGGGCGATGCCGCGGCCATGCCGACTATCAGCATTGTCGAGAAGTTCCGGGACGAGTTCGAGGCGTACCTCGCGAAATCGAGCACAACGGTCCGGGTACCGGAGTTGACGGTAGTTTAGCGATACACCATGACCGATCTCGTAAACCTGAACATCGACGGCAAGGCCGTGAAGGTTCCTCAAGGAATGTTGCTGATCGAAGCGGCGAAGAGGGCCGGCATCGAGATTCCGCAGTTCTGCTATTACGAAGGGCTCACGCTGCAGGCCGCGTGCCGCATGTGTCTCGTCGAAATTGAGAAGGCGCCGAAGTTGACGGAGGCCTGCACGACGCCGGTGGCCGAGGGCATGGTGGTCCACACGGATTCGCCCACGGTGGCGACCGCGCGCAAGACCATGCTCGAGTTTCTGCTGGCGAATCACCCGCTGGATTGCCCGGTGTGCGACAAGGGCGGCGAGTGCGAATTGCAGGATATGGTGTTCCGGTACGGCGTGGGCGAGAGCCGCTTCACCGAGGTCAAGTATCACGTCGATGAGAAGCAGTGGTCGCCGGTGGTGTTCTACGACGGCCCGCGCTGCATTCTCTGCTATCGCTGCGTGCGCGTGTGCGACGAAGGACTCGGCGTGGGCGCTCTGGGCATTATTAATCGCGGGGTTGTTTCCGAGATCGCGCCGAACATGGGCGATCACCTCGAGTGCGACGAATGCGGCGCGTGCATCGACATCTGTCCCGTCGGCGCGCTGACCAGCGGAGCGTATCGCTATAAGACGCGGCCGTGGGAGATGGAGCACGTCGGCACCATCTGCACGCACTGTTCGAACGGCTGCAAGACGACGCTCGGTGTTCGAGACGGCGCCATCGTTCGGGCCAACAATCGCGACCGTTCCGGCATCAACGGCGAGTTCCTGTGCGTGAAGGGCCGCTACGCGTTCGATTTCGTCGAGCACGAGGAACGGCTGCGGTCGCCGCTGATGCGCAAGGGCGGCGAGCTGGAAGAGGTCTCGTGGGCCGAGGCTCTGGCGACTGTTGCGAAAAAGTTTGCGGAAGTGAAGGAGCGCGGCGGCAAGTTCGGCGTCATCGGATCGAACCACACAACCAACGAGGAGAACTACTATCTCCACAAGTTCGTTCGCGACGGGCTGGGCGGCGAGAACATCGATCACCACCGGACGGGGGACGTTGCGGGATTGATCGACGCGCTCGCTGGCCGCGCGGACGCGCTGGCGACGGTCGGCGATCTGTACACGACGAAGGCGATCCTGGTGATCGGCAGCGATCTGGCGCAGCAGCACCCGCTGCTTTCCTACCAGATTCGCGCGAACAAGCGGCATCACGACGCGCACGTGTATGTGGTCACGCCGGGGCCTGTGCGCGAGGACAATTACTCGGTGCGCAGTGTGCGCGGAGGGCTCGAAGCGATCGGTCCACTGGCCGATGCGCTGAAGGCGGAGCCCGGGCTCGTCGTTCTGTTCGGCGATTCGGTGAAGGGCGATGCGGTGCGGCAGTTGGTTGCATTCGGCGATTCGCTCGGCATTCCGGTGAAGTACGTCGCGCTGGTGGATTACTCTAACTCGCGCGGCGCGGCCGACGTGTCGCAGGCGGCTGGCCTCGCGTACGAGCAGATTCTGTCGGCATCGGATCTGGATGTGTTCTGGGTGGTCGGGGCCAATCCGTTGAAGGATCACGCTCTCGGTTCTCAGAATGCATTCGTCGTCGTTCAGGAGATGTTCCTGACGGAGACGGCGAAGCGGGCGGACGTGGTGTTGCCGGCGTCGTCGGCTTACGAAAAAACAGGAACGGTGACGAATGTGACGGGCGAAGTGCAGCGCCTGAAGGCCGGCCCGAAGGTCATGGGAACGAAATCCGATCTGGAGATTTTCGGCCTGATTCAGAAAGAGATGGGCTTGAATCTCGGCATTTGGAAACCGGATAACGTTCTCGACGAGATGCGAAAGACCACACGCGGCCGGTTGCCGGTAGCCGCCCCGGAGTCCATCCGTTCCGCCCGCGATACGCTGTTCACATCCGGTTCGCTCGGGAGATACTCGAAAGTGCTGAATGCGGTGATGGAAGGGCCGGGACTGATATACGGCCTGCCGGTTTCAGGAAAATCTCAATGAGTCGGTCGGCGTGCTCCACGATTGGCTGGGACCGGGATGGAGCGGTTTTCACGCCATGAACTTCTTCCTGCTCTCTCTCATTAAATCCGGCATCGTCGCCTTCGTCCTGCTCACGACGCTGGCCTATCTGCAGTGGGCAGAGCGCAAAATTCTCGCCCATGTGCAAATTCGCGTCGGCCCGCGGCGCGTCGGGCCCCACGGACTTCTGCAGCCTCTCGCCGATGTCATCAAGCTCATGACGAAGGAGGACATGATTCCTTCGCATGTCAGCAAGTTGCTCTACCTGTTCGCGCCGTTCCTGGCCGTGTCGATGGCCTTGATCCCGATCGCGGTCATACCGTTCGGCGGCCAGGTCGAAGTATTCGGCGTGAAGACCTGGATGCAGTTGACCGACCTCAACGTCGGAGTGCTATTCATTCTGGCGGTCACCTCGGTGGGCGTTTACGGCGTCGCGCTCGCCGGGTGGTCGTCGAACAACAAGTACGCGCTGCTCGGCGGCCTGCGCAGTTCGGCGCAGATGATCAGCTACGAACTTCCGGTTGCGCTGGCTCTCGCCGCGCCGCTGTTGCTGGTGAATACGCTCAGCCTGCGCCATATCGTCGAAGGACAGGCGGGTTTCTATCTGGGCTTCATCCCGAGGTGGAGCGTGTTCCAAGGGCCGTGGCCTCAGATCTTCAGCTTCTTCCTTTTTCTGATCGCGGCTTTTGCCGAAACCAATCGCGTTCCCTTCGACCTCCCCGAAGCCGAGAACGAGCTGGTGGCGGGATTCCACGTCGAGTACTCCAGCATGAAGTTCGCCGCGTTCTTCATGGCCGAGTACGCCAATATCCTGACGGCCTGCTGCGTGGGAACGCTGGTGTTCCTGGGCGGATGGCAGCCGCTGCTGCCGGATTCGCTCGGCGGGCAGTTCATCCCGAGCATCGTGTTTGGTCTAGGCGGGGCGATTTCGATTTTTCACGGCCTCAACCCCGCGCGCAAACTGGACCGCTACACGCTGCCCGCGTTCGGCGTGATCTTCCTCGGGATTGCGGCGCTCTTCCTGATTCCGATTTTGCAGGCCATCCTGCTTCCGCTATTCTGGTTCGCCGCGAAGGTGGGGGTTCTGCTGTTTGTATTCATTTGGGTTCGCGGCACGCTGCCGCGTTTCCGGTACGACCAGTTAATGCGGTTCGCGTGGACCGTCATGTTCCCGATCGCGATGGTCAACCTCCTCATCACGGGCCTGCTCGTGGCCCTGACCTCGTAAAATGACATGGATCTGATTCTCTTTCTCGTCTTCGCCGCCATCGCCGTCGGATGCGGCATTAATCTCGTTGTCCAGACCCATCCGATCTCCAGTGCGCTTTCGCTCATCGGAGTGATGGGATCGCTGGCGATTCTGTATCTCCTGCTGGGAGCCGAGTTCCTGGCGGCCGCTCAACTGATCGTCTACGCGGGCG
The DNA here is from genome assembly GCA_025353165.1 of Acidobacteriota bacterium. Taxonomy (GTDB): domain Bacteria; phylum Acidobacteriota; class Terriglobia; order Bryobacterales; family Bryobacteraceae; genus TMP-7. Next base: position 7,585 of record JANXRE010000181.1, read on the forward strand.
CGATCATGGTGCTGTTCGTCTTCGTGATCATGCTGCTGAACGCGGGCGCGGAGCGCAAGCCGGCCTCGCGGTCCTACGCGAAACTGTTCGGAGTGCCGCTGCTGGTGGTCTTCCTCGGCCTGATCGCCTACATCGTACAAACGTTTCTGCCGAAAACCGAAGGCGTTCAGTTCGGGAAATTCACCGGAGGCGGCGCATACGAGATCGGAATCAAGCTCTTCACCGATTACCTCCTGCCCTTCGAGATTGTCTCCGTTCTGATCCTGGTCGCGATCTTCGGAGCGATCGTCCTCGCGCGGAAGGAGATCGACTAATGCCTCAACTCAACAGCGTCCCGCTTTCCTGGTATCTCATACTGAGCGCGATTCTCTTCGGACTGGGAATTGCCGGCTTTCTCTTCCGGCGGAACATCATCACGGTATTCATGTCCATCGAACTGATGCTGAATGCCGTCAATCTGACTTTCATCACGTTCTCCTATAAGCTCCGGCAGGTGGACGGGCACATCATGTCGTTCTTCGTCATGGTGGTGGCCGCCGCCGAAGCCGCCGTGGGACTCGCTATCATCCTCACCGTTTTCAAGAATCGACAGACCCTGGACATCGACGAAGTCGAGTCGATGAAATATTGACCCGATGAATCTTTGGCTCATACCCGTTCTGCCGCTGGCCGGCGCCGCCATTAACGGTATTTTCGGCCGTCGCTTTTCAAAGCAGGTAGTGAACCTGATCGCGATCGGCTCCGTGCTGCTGTCGTTCCTGTGGGTCGTCAAGACTCTCGTGGGATTATGGCCGCTCGAGCATGAGCACGTCGAGCGGTACTTCACCTGGATTCAGAGCGGCACTCTGCAAATCGGCGCCGACCTGATGGTGGACCGGTTGACCGCGGTGATGCTCTCCGTCGTGACCGGGGTCGGGCTGCTGATCCATCTATACGCCACCGGTTACATGGAGCACGAGGGCGGATACTATCGCTTCTTCGCGTACATGAACCTGTTCATGTTCTTCATGCTGGTTCTGGTCCTCGGCGCGAACTACCTGGTGCTGTTTGTCGGGTGGGAAGGCGTCGGACTGTGCAGCTATCTTCTCATCGGGTTCTACTTCCTGGAAAAGTTCGCGGGCGACGCCGGCAAGAAAGCCTTCATCGTAAACCGCATCGGCGATTTCGGATTCTCGCTGGCGATATTCCTGATTTTCATTCACTTCGGGAGTCTGGATTTCGGCGGTGTTTTCGCGCAGGCCAAGGGCTTGACGCCGGATGTCGGCGTGGGCGTGATGACCACCATCTGCCTGCTGCTGTTCCTGGGCGCGGCCGGCAAATCCGCGCAGATCCCTCTGTATGTGTGGCTGCCCGACGCGATGGCCGGACCCACGCCGGTATCGGCCCTGATCCACGCCGCCACGATGGTCACCGCGGGCGTCTACATGGTGGCGCGCTCGGCGGCGCTGTTCCACCTGGCGCCGATCGCGATGGACGTAGTGGCGATCGTCGGACTCGCGACGGCGGTGCTGGCCGCGACGATTGGCCTCGCCCAAACGGATATTAAGAAGGTCTACGCGTATTCGACCGTGTCCCAGCTCGGCTACATGTTCCTGGGCTGCGGCGCGGGCGCGTTCTCGGCCGGCATCTTCCACGTGATGACGCACGCGTTCTTCAAGGCGCTGCTGTTCCTCGGCGCGGGCAGCGTGATCCATGCATTGCACGGCGAGCAGGACCTTCGGAAGATGGGCGGGCTGCGGAAGCATGCGCCAATTACGTTTATCACGCTTCTGTGCGCGAGCCTGGCGATTTCGGGATTCCCGTTCACTTCGGGATACTTCAGCAAGGACGAAATCCTCGCCGCCGCGTATCATCACGCGCCCTGGATGTTCTGGGTCGGCGTGATCACAGCGGGCATGACGGCGTTCTACGTGTTCCGCGCGCTGTTTCTTGCGTTCTTCGGCGAGTATCGCGGCGATCCGCACGTGCATCCGCACGAATCGCCGCTGGTCATGACCGGGCCGCTGATGGTTCTCGCTGTCGGCTCTCTCGCGGGCGGGTTCCTGAGCGTTCCGAAATGGCTGGAGCCGATGTTCCCGCTGGAGGAGACCAGCGATCCGATGCTGCTGTACATTTCCGTCGCGGCGGGGCTGACCGGTATCGCCGTCGCCTACGTGATGTATGTCGCGAAACCGGGACTGGCCGATTCGTTCGCGAACTCGATGGGTGGGTTGTACCGGCTGGTCTACAACAAGTACTTCGTGGACGAAGTCTACGATGCGGCGATCGTGCATCCGATCCTGGAGGGATCGCGGACGGTGCTGTGGAAGGGCGTGGACGTGACGTTGATTGACGGCGCGGTGAACGGCGTGGGCAACCGGTCGAAGAATATCGGCAGCATGCTGCGATTGCTGCAAGGCGGCAGCATCCGCGGATATGCCGCGTGGGTGGTGCTGGGCTCGGTGCTGGTGTTGATCGCGATCGGTCTCGGGGGACTCCGATGAACCTCCTGAACGTCGTGATCTTCCTTCCGCTGGCCGGGTTTCTGGGCCTTCTGTTCGTGCCGAAAGACAAGCCGCAGCTAACGCGGGTTCTTTCGCTAGCCATCGCGCTGGTTACTTTCGTTGCATCGCTCGGCCTGATCGGCCCATACTGGTTCGCGTCTCCGCAGGGCTTCCAATTCGTTACGAACGTGCCGTGGATCGGGACTCCGCCGATTCGATATCACGTGGGCCTGGACGGACTGAGCCTCTGGCTTGTCATCCTATCCACATTCCTGACTCCGATCTGCGTTCTCATCTCGTGGAAGCACATCGACCGGCGGGTCAAGGAATTCTACGCGTTCCTGATCCTGCTGGAATTCGGATTGGTGGGAGTCTTCGTCGCGCTGGACTTGTTTCTGTTTTACGTGTTCTGGGAAGTCTCGCTGGTTCCCATGTACTTCCTCATCGGCATCTGGGGACACGACCGGCGCATCTACGCGGCGGTGAAGTTCTTCCTGTATACGATGGCCGGATCGGTGCTGATGCTGGCCGCGATCATCTATCTGTACAATCGCGCCGGGACCTTCGACTACACGGCGATCCTGGCGATGATCTCGACGGGCAGGCTCGGCTTTACGTGGATCGAAGAGATGCTGCTGTTCCTGGCGTTCTTCGTCGCGTTCGCGATCAAGGTGCCGCTGTTCCCGCTGCATACGTGGCTGCCCGACGCGCACGTCGAAGCTCCGACGGCGGGTTCCGTGATGCTGGCGTCCGTGATGCTGAAGATGGGCTGCTACGGGCTGATCCGGTTCTGCATCCCGCTGTTCCCATCCGCCGCGCGCGCGAACGCGGATTGGATCGTCGTGCTGGCGATCATCGGCATCATCTACGGCGCTCTGGTCGCGATGGTGCAGCCGAACATGAAGAAGCTGGTGGCGTACTCGTCGGTGAGCCATCTCGGCTTCGTCGTGCTGGGCGTGTTCTCGTTCACCCAGCAAGGGATGGACGGCGCGGTGTATCAGATGCTCAACCACGGCATCTCGACGGGCGCGCTGTTCATGCTGGTCGGCATGCTGTATGAGCGGCGGCACTCGCTGGAGATCGAAGCGTACGGCGGAGTTTCCACTCCCGCGCCGTGGTTGTCGACGGTGTTTCTGATCACGACGCTGGCGAGCATCGGCCTGCCGGCGTTGAACAATTTCGTCGGCGAGTTTCTGGTGTTGCAGGGCGCGGCGGTCGCGAATTTCACCTGGGCGGCTTGCGCGGCGATCGGCGTGATCCTGTCGGCGGTGTACATGTTGTGGTTGTACCAGCGCACATTCTTCGGGCGCGCATCGGACGACCTGACGCATCACATGTTCGACCTGAAAGGCCGCGAATGGGTGGCGCTGCTGCCGATGCTGGCGATGATGGTGTGGATGGGATGCTTTTCGCAATCCTTCCTTCCGCCCATCAGCGCGCAGAACGTAAAGATACTCGAGCAATCCAAGGTGGGAGTCGATTTCAGGGTGCAGCACGGCGGCGAGAGCGTGGTCGTGGCGAAGGAGACCGTCCATGTCCGGTAACTTTGCGCCTCCGATCGCGGATTACGTCCGCATTCTGCCGGAGATCGTTCTCGCGCTGTTCGGGACACTGATCATGCTGCTGGAAGCGATCTTTCCCGAGGACCGGCCCAAGCCCATCCTGCCGTGGGTGACTGTCGGCGGTCTGTGCATCGCGCTGTGGGGCGCGGTGATGGCCTATCTCAGCCCCGGCACGGCGTTTTCGAACATGGTCATCGTGGACGGGTTCGCCACTTTCTTCCGCGTGCTGGTGATCGTGGTCGGGCTGCTGACGATTTTCGCGTCGGTATCGTACCTGCGGCAGGAGCGCGCGAATGCGGGCGAGTATTACGGACTGATCCTGTTCTCCGTTTGCGGGCAGTCCCTCATGGCGGCGTCGAACGATCTGATCCTGGTGTTCATCGGACTGGAGATCTCGTCGATTGCCACCTACATTCTGGCGGGCTACCTCCGCGACGATAAGCGCAACAACGAAGCGGCGCTGAAGTATTTTCTCCTCGGCTCCTTCGCGACGGCGTTCTTTCTTTACGGAATCGCCTGGATTTACGGGATCACGGGCACGACGAATCTCGCCGGGATCCGGCTGGCTTTGTTGAACCGCGACCTCGGCATCAGCGTTACGCTGGCGGGCACTGCCGCCGCGCTGATGTTCGTCGGGATGGCCTTCAAGGTGTCGGCCGTGCCGTTCCAGATCTGGGCGCCGGATGTTTATCAGGGCGCGCCCGCTCCGGTTTCCGCGTTTATGTCGGCCGGCCCGAAAGCGGCCGCGTTTGCGATCCTGCTGCGCATCTTCGTGACGGCCTTCGGGCCGATTTCCGATCGCTGGATCCCGTACCTGTGGATCTCGGCGCTGCTAACGATGATCGTCGGCAACTTCGCCGCTCTCTCGCAGAGCAACATCAAGCGGCTGCTGGCGTATAGCTCGATCGCGCACGCCGGCTACGTGCTGGTGGCCGTGACCGCGCACTCGGAGATCGGGACGGCGGCCGCGATGTTCTACCTCGCCGCTTACGCGTTCATGAACGTGGGGGCGTTCGCGGTGGTCAGCTACTTCGCGCGTCAGGGCGAGCGCTTCGTGAACGTCGACGACCTTGCCGGGCTCGGATTCAAGCGGCCGATGGTAGCGGCGATGATGACCATCTTCCTGCTCTCGATGATCGGCGTGCCGCTCACCGGCGGCTTCTTCGGAAAGTTCTACATCTTCAAGGCCGCGCTCGATTCCAACCTGGTGTGGCTGACCGTGCTCGGCCTGTTGAACAGCGCCGTGGCGGCGTATTACTACCTGCGCGTCATTGTTGTGATGTACATGCACGAGGCAGGAGATGCGACCTCGGAGATCGGCCCCGTGTCGCCGGGTCTGCGTGTGGCGATGTGGGCCTCCGCTCTCGGCACGCTGGTGCTGGGGATCTTCCCGACGCTGGTCCTGAACTTCGCGGGTCAATCCTCGACGCTCGGCCGTTAGGGCTACACATGAAATTGCGCACTGGATGCGCACGATTCTCGATGTGCAGGGCTGGCGTTTTCACTTCTACTCGAACGAGGGCAATGCACCGATGCACGTGCAGTGCAAGTATTGGCTGCATCCGGACCGGTTCGATATCGTTGAGGATTTTGAATACAACCGCACGCCGCGTTTGCGGCGCGAGGTTCGCCAGATGATCTTCGAACATTTCGATCAGATCGTTGTTGCTTGGCGCGAGCAGTTCGGAGGGCATCGTGCAAAGTCACACAACGCCGGTTTTGGCTAAGGCAAACGTAGCCCCGTCTCTATTCCTCCGGAAGTTTTTCTTGGAGTTCACTGGCCAGCCTGTGTACGTCCGTTGTCTTGCTAAATGACTGAATCTCTTGCTTGGAGGAGTCCACGTTCACGCCGACGTGTTGGCAGAGTTTCTGCAACATCTGAAGGATTGTTGTCAGCTCCTGTTCAGCAAGCATGCCGACTTGAAGATCCAGATGCGAGCGCCGTTCAGACTGGCGGGCCATTCGACTTTGACTGATGAGCACGAAGATAGTCAAAAACACGCCTTCGGACGAGACGACGAGGGCCAGGATGCCGAAAGGAAATGGATCAAAAGCCTTGAGTCCTGGCAGCACGTGGAGATTTGCAAGGCTCCAGCCGGAGATCAGGATCACTTGGGCCAGTAGAAATCCCATGTTGCCCACCAGTTTTGTAATTACGTCGCTAACTCGCTCTGTAGCGGTCCGGCGATCGAGGGCGTCATGCTCGAGCTTGGCGATTGCATCGATGTTGTACTGCGTAGGATTCTTGGCAGCCCGGCGTGGTAATTGATGGTCCATTGCGTTAGCCCTTAAAACCGTTCTTTTAAGATACTCCGTCATTTAGAGAGCTGAAGACATCTCTACTTTCCCACGAAATATGCTGCAGTCTCGTTATCGCGGGCATCCGGGAATTGGGATGTCGCCATGACAGATCACTCCAGCCAAATGCCAGCGTTCCGGAATCCCAGTCCGGATGCGCCCTGGAGCACGTTATGCGGGAACCGGGGCCTCCACCGTTTCCCCTGCCAGTAACGCCTTCCCGTACTCATAGCCGGCTTCGAAGGCTTTCACGTTTGCTTCGCGGGTATGCGGGGGGATTGAGTCCAGCACGGCCTGCTTCAATGCCTCGGCGCTGACGAAGCCCGTCACCGCGCCGAAGAACCCCACCATCACGATGTTCTGCATCATGCGCTTGCCGGGTTGCCCTCTGTGCCAAGATCAGTGAGACGCCTTCCCACCCGGGATTTAGTGTAGGGGGCGGAGAAGGAAATACTCATGAAGACGAAGGTAAATGGCGTTGCATCTTCTCCCCGCATTTTGGTGTCGCCTGGCGCGGAGCGGAGT
>JANXRE010000003.1 GCA_025353165.1 Acidobacteriota bacterium
AATTCGTTCCCGCAACCGACAACCGTGCTGACCGTCGAGAACGGGATGCGGCCGCCTTACGCACAAAATTGGAACTTTTCCGTGCAGCATTCGCTGCCGGGGAATTACCTGCTGGACGTCCGGTATATCGGGAACAAGGGCACGCGTCTGCCGCGCATGATCGAAGCCAACCCCGCGGTGTATCAGCCGGGCGCAACCTCGGGGAACGCGGACCAGCGCCGGATCAATGCGGGCTGCCACGGCGCGGACGCTCCGTGCGATTTCGCGTCGGTCGGGCTGATCACCGACTCGACGAACTCCACGTATCACGCGGGACAGGCCGCACTCACGCGGCGGTTCGCGAACGGATTGGCGTTCGTCGGATCGTACACCTATTCGAAATCGCTCGATTATGTTTCGACGTTCAACGTCGCCGGGTCCGCTCCGCGGCTGGTGGCGGGAGAAAACGATCTGGCCCAGAATCCATTCAACCTGAACGCGGAGCACGGGCCCTCGCTGTTCGACGCACGGCACCGGTTCGTCTTCAGCGGCAGTTACGAGATTCCATTCCGAGTGACGAAAATGCGCCTGGCGCGAGCTTTGTTCGCGGGATGGCAGATCAACACGATCGCGAACTTCTCGTCGGGCACTCCGTTCACCGTATACGACAGCGCGAACGTCGCGCTCCAGGGCAGCTCGCCGGAAATCACGGGCTTTTACTCCAGCCGGCCGAACCTGATCTCGGATCCGAACACCGGTCCGCACACGGCCGACTCGTGGGTGACTCGGTCTGTTTTCACGAGTCTGAACCCACAGACGCAAGCCGGACAATTCGGAAACGAAGGCCGCAACGCCGTTCGCGGTCCGGGGATCGCGAATGTAGACTTGTCTTTATTGAAGAGCTTCAGGCTGGGCGAAAACTCGCGGGTGCAGTTCCGCGCCGAGTGTTTTAACATCGCGAATCACGCGAATTTCGGTTTGCCAGATAACGACGTCGCTTCGCCGAACTTCGGGCGGGTGTTGGAGTCCGGTGCGCCGCGGCTGTTCCAGGCCGGTTTAAAGTTTATCTTTTGAGGCCAATGAAAATGGAAGTTATGTTTTTGCCCGGCGTGGAAAACAATCCACAGCCCGGGCCCTTCGCCGACAGTATCCGGATGATGCAGCCGGCCAGTTCCGAGTACCCGCAGATCTGGCACATGTTCGCATTCCTGCCGGAGGCGACCACTCACCTGGCGCGCTTCACGCAGGAGATCATGCGCGAGCCGGGACCATTGACGCCGGGTTTGCGCGAACTGATCGCGGCGTACACGTCGGCCCGCAACGACTGCCCGTTTTGACTGAAGTCCCACGCCGCGGTCGCGGCGGTGATTCTCGAACGGGAGAGAGGGCCGGGCTTCAGCGGAGAGTCCTTTGTGGCGGGGGTTCTCCGCGATCTGGAAAGTTCGAGCCTCGATGACAAGGAAAAGGCGCTGATGCGCTTTGTCGACACGGTCAATCGCGATTCTCCCCGGATCACGGCGGAGAATATGAAGCCGCTCTACGCCGCCGGTTGGGACGATAGGGCGATTTACTACGCGATTACGGTTTGCGCGCTGTTCAACTTCTATAACCGCTGGATAGACGCGAGCGGGGTTCACGCGCTGCCGGACGACGTCCACCGGCAGGGTGCAATACGATCGGCTAATGCCGGCTATGTCCGGAAGTAGCACGGAAGATAGCTGGCGTTATCCCGGCTGGAAGGTAGCCGCGGCGTCGGCCGCGGGAGTCTTCGTCAGCTTCTCTTCCCTGCTGGTTTTTACGTTCGGCATTTTTTTGAAGCCGGTCGCCGAAGAGTTCGGGTGGTCGAGGGAGGCTGTCTCGCTCGCGTTCGGAGTCGCGGCGCTCAGTGTGGCCGCGTGCTCGCCCGGACTGGGATGGCTGCTGGACCGGTTTGGACCGAAGCGCGTCATCCTGCCGTGCATGGCGGTGTTCGGCTGTACGTTCGCGTCGCTCTCGTTGCTGGGGCCGAGAATCTGGCAGCTCTATGCGACTTTCCTGGTTTTCGGGATGGTCGGCAACGGTACGGCGCAACTGGCCTATTCTCGCGCGGTGTCAAGCTGGTTCGTTCGCCGGCGCGGGTTTGCGCTCGCGGTTCTGATGACGGGCAGCGCCGTGGGTGCGATGATCTGGCCTGCGGTGGCGCAAGCGCTGATTGGCCGTTTCGGCTGGCGCGGCGCTTCGGTCCTGCTGGGCGCGATTGTTCTCGGGTTCGGCTTGCCGGTGGTGGCAAGCTTTGTCCGCGAGAGCCCGCGTACACGGCACGGAGTCCGGCTGCCGGTAACCGGCAGTTCCGTGGTTGAGGGGCTACGCTCGCGGCCTTTTTGGATTCTCATCGCGGTGCTCTTCCTCACTTCGCTGGGACAGAATGGCGCAATTATTCACCTGTCGTCTCTGCTAACGGATCGCGGCGTCTCCGCGCGTGGAGGCGCGTTGGCACTGTCCGCGATGGGCGGCGCAGCCGTTCTGGGACGGCTCTTGGCCGGGCGGCTGCTCGATCTGTACTTCGCGCCTCGCGTGGCTTTCTGCCTGCTTGGGCTGGCGGCGCTGGGCGCGTTTATTCTGTCGAGCGCCCACTCGCTGATTGCGGGCGCGGTTGCCGCATCCCTGATCGGCGTTGGGATGGGCGGGGAAGCCGGCATTACGCCGTATCTTCTGTCGCGATACTTTGGCCTTCGCTCGTTTTCGGCTCTGTACGGTCTGACGTGGACGGCATACGCCATCGCGGGGGCCATCGGGCCGGTGCTGATGGGGCGCGCGTTCGACGCCACGGGTTCTTATACGCTGTTCCTGACGTGGCTGGCCGCACTCATGCTGCTCGCCGCCAGCCTCATGCTGTTCCTGCCCGCGTACCGCGACGAGCCTCGTGAGGCACAATGATTGGGTGCGCGGTTTCCTGATTGGGATCCTGTTCTTCGCCGGACTGCTTTCGGCGCAGGACTCTGGGAAGATTATCGACAAGGTCGTCTGCTCGGGGAACGCCGACGTTTCCTACGCGCTGTACCTTCCCTCGAATTTCTCGCGCGATCGGGCGTGGCCCATTCTGTACTGCCTGGACCCGCTGGCTCGCGGGCGTGTCCCCGTGGAACGCTTTGCCAAGGCCGCGGAGGCGGAGGGCTTCATCGTCGCGGGTTCGAACAATTCGCGGAATGGCCCGATGGCCCCGGTGCGGGAGGCGATCAGCGCGATGGTGGCGGACACGCGCGAGCGGTTCCGGCTCGATCCGAAGCGCGCTTATGCGGCGGGGTTCTCGGGCGGGTCGCGGGTCGCGCTCAGTTGGGCGACGGGCGGCCAGGTCGCGGGCGTGATTGCTTGCGGCGCGGCGTTTGGTCCCACCACGCCGAAGGGCGCGCGGTTCCCCGTGTATGAAGCCGCGGGCGTGGACGATTTCAACTATCACGAGCTTCACCAGATGAGCCTGGAACTCGCGCGCGCCGGCGTGCCGAACCGCTTCTCCGATTTTCCGGCGGGCCACGAATGGCTGCCAGAAGACCTGGCGCTCGACGCCCTGCAATTCTTCAACGGAAAGGTTCTCGCCCGGCCGGCGGTGGAGTCAAAGCAGGAAAAGAACGAGTTCTTGAGTTACGAGCACTGGAAGTTCGAACTTGCCGAAGCCGACGCGCTCAGACGGGCGGCGATCATCCAGGATCTGCGGAAGAGCGCCGACCGGACCGCGGATGATCGCGAGCGGAGAGTGGCGCGGCGCATGCTTGCCGGCACGTTCATCGGTGCCATCGAAGCGGCGCGTCAGTTCGCGGAGGACAAGCAGTACGATGCGGCCATTCGCGCGTGGGAGACAGCCGCTCTGGTGCGGCCCGACGATCCGGGTGTCTGGCAATCCCTCGCGATGGCCGCAGCCGCCGCGGGAGATCGCAAGAAGGAGCGACGCTCGCTCGAACGGTACAAGTCCGTGTCGGCGAAATAGCGTCAAGCCCCGCGAAGACCGCGGATCGCTGCCAGGCACTTCTCGGCGGTCTCGAACGGCGAGAACCGGCTGCCTTCCTGTTCGATCAGGTAATACTGAATACCGCCGGTCTTCTCCGCGGCCGCAAAAATCTTCTTCCAGTCCGCGGCGCCTTCGCCGAACAACACCTTATAACCCTGGTCCGCCGACCAGTCCTTGCAATGCATGCTCTCAATGCGTCCCGGATTTTGATTGATCCACGCGACCGGATCCGATCCCGCCTCGAGGCAGGTGCCGATATCGAACTGCAGCATGACGTTCTTGCCGGTGTTGGCGGCGAGAATCTCAATCGGCCGTTTTCCCTCGATCGGCGTGAACTCGAGCTGGTGATTGTGATAGCCGGCTTTAATTCCGGACTTGCCGAACTCCTCCGCGCCGTGGTTCAGGGTTTCCGCAACCTTTTTCCAGCCATCGAGAGTCTTTGGGTCGCCGGCGCTCGCCAAGACGATGTACTTGCACCCCAGAATGTGATTCAGCTCGACGGCCTTCGCGATGCCGTCAGCGGCGAACGACTTGGGCCCGTTGTGCGTGGAGTAGCATTTCACTCCGAGCTCGTCGAGCAGGGTGCGAACTTCCTTCGCCTTCTCGGGAGTCCAGTCGTAATAGGGCGAGTAGAATTCCACGCACTCATATCCCATCTTGGCCACGGCGCGAACCGTGCCGAACAGGTCCTTGCTGAGTTCGTCGCGAACGGAATAGAGTTCGATTCCGATCGGCACTTTCTTTCCGCGGGCGGCGGCGGATAAGAGCGGCGATGCCGCGGCGAGGGCGAGAAAAGAGCGGCGGGAGAAATGATCCTGTGACATCATGCGCACGATATCACAGTTCGCGTCAGTCGCAATAGACCTTCACATTTGAATATTTCTGGCTGACGTCCACGGTGAGCTCGTCAAGCTGGTCCACGAGTTCTTCCAGGTTTTCCGGCTTGATCTGCGAAAGATCGAACGGCATTCCCTGCTCGCGCATGGCGCAGTTGACGTGATCGCGCGCCTGCGCGGGAATCAGGCTCGCGAGCTTTACTCCGGCGCGGAGCAACTGCATCGGAACCCGGATGTTGACGACGCTGGGGTCGTTGGGGTTGTGGCCCTCTTCGGAACGCACGACGACACGCAGGTATTTTGGCTTGGATTTGGGGCTGTCACCGGCTGCCTGCGGCTGTTTGTCCAGGGCGGCGATCAAACGCTCGGCTTCGCCGGCGGTGATCTTGCCGGCGGCGAGCATTTCCAGGATCTGAATACGGTTTTCGTTCATGGAATTCTCCTAGAAAACGTAAGTCGAAAAGGAAGTGCCGGCGCTTGCCACTTCAATTTGCGAGCCCTTGGTGTTTGCCAGGATGTCCCAGCACACCGAAAGAACCCGCAACGGACTCACTCGGCCGGCGGCGCAGGCGATGAGGAACAGAGGCGACAGGATCAGAACGACCGGCAAGAGCAACAGCCAGACCAGAGCAAGCGGAATCCAGATGCGGAAATCCAGCCGCTTGTACCGCACGGTGACTCGAGCGACAAAAGGAATCATTTCAACGCCTCCAATTGGCTAATGGCATCTTGCGCGTTGATTTCACCGCGTTTGAGCCGGTCCAGAATTTCGGATCGCGACGGAGTCGGGTCGGTCTCGATGAACTCGAGGCTGTTGGCAATCCGCGTGAGCCGCGATTTGATGGTGGGGTAACTGACGCCGAAGACTTGCTCCATCTCTTTGATGGAGCCGTGACTGCGAACAAAGGCGGTGATGAAAACCTGGTCCTCGGCACTCAGCCGGGCGAGCTGCGGCAGCTCAAACCGCCCTTCGATGGAGATACCCAGCAGTTTCTATTGATTCTATTGAATGTGACGCAACGAAGAGATCCAGGGCTCGTGGTTCTGGCCGTAAGCCAGTACTGCAACGTAGCGGGGCCCCCGTGCCCGGCCCTCCACCGTAGAGAAGTACTCGTTGCTGTTCTGGAGCCTCTCCAACCCAGGCGGCGCCGCGATCGACCCCACCTGCAACTCGACCACGGACCCGCGAAGATACGCGCCCGGAGCAAACCGCCGCGTGTTCGCGTCCCACTTTGCCGTGTAGAAGAGCTTCACCACGCAAGGAACGACGAGAAACCGCCGCGCGTCAGCGTACTTGGCGCGCAGCGCGGCGAAGTCTCTCCCGGCATCCACCGGAAACAGCCGCGATCGAGTCGCGCGGTCTTCGGCCCCGGTCTCCGAGTCAGGCCTGTATTCCAGCACGGCGAAAGCGTCCTTGGCCGGCATCGCGCCGTAGGAGGCCTCGGCCACAGCATCCGCGACCGGACGCCGGCAGTCGTAGCCCAGTTCTTCCAGCTTTGCCTGGTCGAACCACCCGGGGCCGTCCTCGAACTTGTGACTCGGCCACCTCTCCTCCCACTGCGGCTCCAGGTACAGCGCGGTGCTTTCGCGCTGTGGCCGCAACAGCCGCAGTTCCCGCTCCGTCAGTTGCATCGACGCCACAGGAGCGCCCGACCGGTTGTAAGCCGCCTCCACCAGAACGAACGCGTCCGTGGCAAGCACCAGCGCCGCCGCCGCGACAAGGCCCGCGTTTTTCATGCCGCCATCCTCGCGCGCAGAACTTTAAAAAGCGCCAGCAGCCCGATCGACGTCACGCTAACGATCAGGAAGAAGAGGTAACCCGGCATCCAGTCCCACCACCAGTGATAGAAACGCAGGTATAAAAGGATCGCGAAGAACGCCGCGCCCAGGTTCGCGACGAATGTCACGCGCGCGCGGATTCCCAACCCGATTGCCGCGCCCGCGGCGGCGAATCCGGCCGCCTGATAAATCCCCTCGACCAGAGCCTTGCCCGCCGGCAAATAGCTGAACGCGCCGTTTTCCGAAAGCAGCAGGATCGCGAGAAACAGCGTGATCAGGCCCAGCCCGCGATACACCCGGTCGAAACGGCGCAGCGGAATCGCGAGCAGGATCAGCGCGCCGGGCAGCATATTCTCCGGGTGCTCCGGAAATGACATCCAGCGCCAGCCCATCCACGTGGCGATAGTCGCCGCCAGGTAGAAGCTCAGGCAAATGAGACCGGCGGCCAGCGGCAGCCGCAAACCGTACCGGTACGCGAGCAGCAGCCCGAAGATCCCCCACGCGAGTAGCGCGCCGCTGCTCGGCGTGAGGTTGAACATGCTTCCCAGCACGTTCAGATTCAGGATGAACGCGCCGAAAGTAGCGAGGCTAAGCAGCGACGCGTAGTAGAGGCCTCGCTCGCGGCGCGCCGCGAACTCGGTGGCCGCCAGCAGAAGCAGCGGCGCTAGCACCAGCACGCCCACTTGCACCGCAATTCCGAGCACTCCCCAGAAACGCAGCAGGAACAGCACCAGCGCCGCGCACAGAGCGAGCCCGCCGAGCGTCGAGGCAATCCGCATGCCCCACGAAATCTGCTTCTGCGACTCGGTGGTGTCGACGTCGAACCGGTCGGCCAGCGCCGCCAGCGTGCGCTCCAAGTGGCTTTCCAGCGCGGCGCGCTGCGCGGCGTCCAAAGTCAGGGCGCCCTCGCACTCCAACTCCGCGAGTTCTTCGCGAAACGCGCGGATGCGATCCGCGCGCAGTTGCGCCGCGACCCTGTCCATCGATGGCCGCCACCAGCTTATCGCACAACCACCCCGTAGGGAGCGAAGAACTGGCCGTTGCCGCCGCCGTAGCTTCCGAACTGGCTCAGGTAGTTCCCGTTCGCGTCGAACTTCTGTACCCGGTTGTTCCCGACATCGGTTATATAGATGTTGCCGGTCGAGTCGAAGGCAATCCCCACCGGATAGCTGAACTGGCCGTTGCCGGAGCCGGCGGACCCGAACTGGCTGAGGTAATTCCCGTTGGCGTCGAACCTCTGGATGCGGTTGTTGCGCGAGTCGGCCACGTAGATGTTGCCCGACTTGTCGATGGCGATGCCTTCCGGATCGTTGAACTGCCCGTTGCCCGAGCCGCTCGATCCGAAGGTGGACACATACGTCCCAGCGGAGTTGAACTTCACGACGTTATAGCCCCCGGGCAGCGGGTAGACGTTGGTCAGGTAGATGTTGCCGGCCGAATCGGAGGCCACGCCCATCGGCTGCACGGGGGACGGATTCGTCACCGGGCACGCGGGCACGCCCACGTTGGTCATGCAGACGATGGCGAGGTAATTCCCCGCGCTGTCGTATTTCTGCATGTAGTAGAAGTCCGGGCTGGTGACCCACAGGTTGCCGCTGGAGTCGGCCGCGATTTTCCCCGTGTTGTCGAAGATGCCGGGGCCGATACCATAGGTCGAGCAGGCGCCGAACTGCAAGAGGGAGTTCCCTTTGCTGTCGAACTTGTCCGCCTGGCAGTTGTGGTTTCCGTCCTTCACATAGAGATTGCCGGTAGCATCGGCAGTGATGCCGGTGGGCAGATCGAACCCGCCGAACTGGCTCTGGTAAACGCCGCCGGCATTGAATTTCTGCACGCGGTGGTTATCCGTGTCCAGGACCCAGATGCCCGAGGGTCCGGGGCTTGAGCCGCCCGCCGAGAGAATCCACGTGTCGTTGAACATGCCGGCTTGTCCCGCGCCGCCGAAGAAGATGGACACGTTGTCTGTCGTATCGTAGGCCGCGGCCGGATTGGCGACCACGCCGCCGCGGCCGGCGGGAGCCGCACCCTTGGCGGTGACCTTGCTCCACGACGAAGACGCGACGCCATTGGCGCCCGCAAACTTCCACAACTCGTTCGTGCCGCTGCCTCCGAAATACAAAGCCGAGTTGGACGAGCGCGTGTAGTTGCCCTGCGCGCCCGCGCGCGGCGAAGGCGCGGTGCCCGCCGGGCCGAGCTGGATCCACGCAGGAGTGCCGCCCAAGCCGTTCGCGTTCGTGAGCACCCACACCTGATTGGTGGCCGTGCCGGTGCAGCAGACCGAGCCCCCGAATGCCGTCAGGCGGTTCGACTTGGGATCGTATGTGCCGGCCGAGAATGAATTGGACACGGGCGCGGCGCCGGTGGGCGCGAGTTGCGTCCACTGCGGCGTCCCGCCCGTGCCATCGGCGAACGTGAGAACCCAGGCATCGGTTTGGGAGGGGTCGCCCGGGCCCTGGCTGCCGCCGAAGATCGTCATGCGATTGTGCGTGGGGTCGTACACGGCGACATGTTCGGAGCGCTCCGGCGGTTCCCCGCCGGTCACGTCCAGTCGAAACCAGGTGGGAGAGCCGGTGGCACCCGAAGCATGGTCCAGAATCCAGACGTCGCTGTACTTCAAGGTGGAGCAGCCCTGCGAATCTCCGCCGAAAACGATCATGCGGTCGGAGGTGCTGCTGTAAACGGCGCTGTGCCCCCGCCGAACCGCCGGCGCGGCGCCGGCGGGAACCAGTTGCGTCCATGTGGGTGTTCCCGTCAGCCCGTTGGCGCCGGTCAGCGCCCAGGTGTCGTTCAGGCTTGGAGTGGAGGTGCACCCGGCGGTGTTGCCTCCGAACAGAATCATCTGGTTGCCGGTCGAGAGATACACGGCGGAAGCGTCGGCGCGCGCGGAGGGCGGAGTGCCGAGCGGATGTAGACCGGTCCACGTAGGGGCACCGGCGTAGCTGATCGCAGCCAGGGCGAAACCAAGGATGTGGCGCATTCCGTTCCACAAGAGTGCGCGGGCGTCGTGGGAAATATACCTAGGCGGCGGTTTTTAACAACTCCTCGGCGTACAGCGCTCCCGCCGGGTCGTCCTCGTGCTTGAAGTAGATGTACAGATCGCGCCCTTCCGCTAGAAAACGGCGCGCCCGGGCGGCGATGCCGGCGCGCTCTTCCGGCGTGTAGTCCGGTTTCCTTAAACGCACGTAGACATAGGGCGCGGTCAGCACTTCCGGAATGACCAGCTTCTCCGATTCAGCCAGGCACAACGCCGCGCTGTGTTTCTCCAGTAGCCGGTAGACTTCATCAGTCAGCCACGTCTTGTTGCGGAATTCGAACGCGTACCGAATGTCTTCGGGAACGGTGGCGAGAAATGCCTCGAGCAGGGCGACGTCGCACTTGAGATTGGGCGGTAGCTGCACCAGCACCGGCCCCAGCCGTCCGCTGGTACGTAATGAATCGATCGCACGGAAGAAGACATCCGTAAACTCGGAGGGCTGCAGCCGCTGAATATGCGTGATTCTTTGGTTAGCTTTGAGTGCAAACATGAATCCCGGGGGCGTGCAGTTGACCCAGTTTTCGAGCGTGGAAGCGGACGGCAAGCGGCGAAAGGTGTAGTTGGCCTCCACCGAATTCAACCTGGTTGCATAGTGCTTCAAGAAATGTTTGGATGAGAGCTTCGGCGGATAGAACGCCGGCTTCCAAGACGCGTACGCAAATCCCGAGGTACCGCAAAACAATCGGCCCATGCGGCCCAGTGTAGCAGCGGTAAAATAGTTAATTGCCAGCCACACTCTATGTAGCCTCAAAGTTCTGGAGCGCCGTGAACGGCAAAAAAGCCGTCATGGCGGTCAGCGGCTTCGCGCTGTTTGGGTTCGTCAACGTTCACATGCTGGGGAACTTGCAGGTATTTCTGGGCCGCGAGGCATTTAACCGTTACGCCGAACTTCTCCGCGCCGAGCCCGCCCTGCTGTGGGCGGCGCGGATCGTGCTGCTCACGATGGTCATCCTGCATATCTGGGCGAGCTGGAAGCTGATGGTGCTGAACAAACTGCGTGCCCGGCCCGTGGGGTACGTCATGAAACGAAGCATAGTATCGAGCTACGCGTCCCGCACCATGTACTGGAGCGGCCCGATTGTCGGCGCTTTCGTCATTTATCACCTGATGCAGTTCACTTGGGGAGTCGGCGGCACCAGCCACGATCCGAAGGATCCTTACGGAAACGTGGTCCACGGATTCCAAGTGATCCCCATCGCGATCGCGTACGTCGTGGCGATGGGCCTGCTGATGCTTCACCTCTATCACGGCGCATGGAGCATGTTCCAGACGCTGGGCGTCAATCACCCGCGCTACACGCCGCTGCTGAAGCGATTCGCGCAGGTGGTTTCCATAGGGCTGTTCCTTGGCTTTAGTTCAATTCCCGCTTCCGTAATGGCGGGCCTGATCCAATGAAGCTCGATTCCAAAATTCCCTCCGGTCCAATTCAAGAAAAATGGGACCGCGCGCGCTTTGAGATGAAGCTGGTGAATCCGGCCAATAAGCGCAAGTACAACATCATCGTGGTCGGCTCCGGCCTAGCGGGCGGCGCGGCCGCCGCGTCGTTCGGCGAGCTTGGCTACAACGTCAAGTGCTTCTGCTATCAGGATTCGCCGCGCCGCGCCCACTCCATCGCCGCGCAGGGCGGCATCAACGCCGCGAAGAATTATCAGAACGACGGCGACAGCATCTACCGCCTGTTCTACGACACGGTGAAGGGCGGAGATTTCCGCGCTCGCGAAGCCAACGTTTACCGGCTCGCGCAAATCAGCGTCAACATCATCGATCAGTGCGTCGCGCAGGGTGTTCCGTTCGCCCGCGAGTACGGCGGCACGCTGTCGAACCGGTCGTTCGGCGGCGCGCAGGTCTCGCGAACATTCTACGCGCGAGGGCAGACCGGCCAACAACTGCTGCTGGGCGCTTACCAGGCGCTCATGCGGCAGGTGGACAGCGGCTCCGTCACGATGTTCCCCAGGACAGAAATGGTAGATCTTGTGGTGGTGGACGGACGGGCGCGCGGCATCGTCACTCGAAACCTGATCAGCGGCAAGATCGAATCGCACGTGGCCGACGCCGTGGTGCTCGGCACCGGCGGCTACGGCAACGTCTTTTATCTCTCGACCAACGCGAAAGGCTCGAACGCCACCGCCATCTGGCGGGCGTACAAGCGCGGCGCGCTGTTCGCGAACCCGTGTTTCACGCAGATTCACCCCACCTGCATTCCGGTGTCCGGCGACTACCAGTCGAAGCTCACGCTGATGTCCGAGAGTCTTCGCAACGACGGTCGCATCTGGGTTCCATTGGCTAAAGGCGACACGCGGCCGCCCATGCAGATACCGGAAAATGAGCGCGACTATTACCTGGAGCGGCGGTATCCGGCATTCGGCAACCTCGTTCCGCGCGATATCGCGTCGCGCGCCGCTAAGCAGGTTTGCGACGAAGGCCACGGCGTCGGCTCCACGGGACTCGGCGTCTATCTCGATTTCAGCGACGCCATCCAGCGCCTGGGAAACAGCGTGGTCGCGGACCGCTACGGCAACCTGTTCAAAATGTACGAGCGCATCACCGGCGACAACCCGTATGAGGTGCCGATGCGCATCTTCCCGGCCATCCACTACACGATGGGCGGGCTTTGGGTGGACTACCAGTTGCAGAGCACGATCCCGGGGCTGTTTGTCATAGGCGAAGCCAACTTCTCCGATCACGGCGCGAACCGCCTGGGCGCGAGCGCGCTCATGCAGGGTTTGTCCGACGGGTATTTCGTTCTTCCCTACACCATTGGCAACTATCTCGCGGCGGCGAGGCCGGACGGCCTGGATGCCAACCATGCGCAGTTTCGCGAGGCGGAGGAAAACGTCAACCGCATCACCCAGCGACTGCTGGCGGCGAACGGGCAACGAACGGTCGATTCGTTCCACCGGGAACTTGGCAAGATTCTGTGGGATTACTGCGGCATGGCGCGCAACGCCGAGGGACTGCGCCTGGCGCTGGGGAAGATCCGGGAGCTGCGCGAGGAGTACTGGAAAAACGTTCTGGTCGGCGGAGAGGCGGAAGACCTGAACCAGTCGCTGGAGCGCGCGGGGCGCGTGGCGGACTATTTCGAACTGGCCGAATTGCTAGTCACCGACGCGCTGGCTCGCAACGAATCCTGCGGCGGCCACTTCCGCGAGGAGTTTCAGACGCCCGAAGGCGAGGCGCTGAGAGACGACGCGAACTACTCGTATGTCGCCGCGTGGGAGTACAAGGGTCCGAACCAGGAGCCGGAGTTGCACAAAGAACCGCTGGAGTTTGAACACGTTCACCCCAGCCAACGGAGTTACAAGTAGATGAAACTCATCCTCCACATCTGGCGGCAAAAGAACCCGAGTGCGCCCGGCAAGATGATGCGTTACCCGATGGACAATCTTTCGCATGAGATGTCCGTGCTCGAAATGCTGGACGTGCTGAACGAGCAACTGATCGTAAAGGGCGAAAGGCCGGTGACGTTCGAGCACGATTGCCGCGAAGGCATTTGCGGATCCTGCGGTTTCATGATCAACGGCGTGGCCCACGGTCCCATGCCGGCGACCACGGTTTGTCAGCTGACGCTGCGGCATTTCAAAGACGGCGAAGAAGTGTATCTGGAGCCGTGGCGGGCTCACGCGTTTCCGATTTTGAAGGACCTGATGGTGAATCGCAGCGCGCTGGACCGGATTATCGCGGCGGGCGGCTACATCTCGGTTCCTACCGGCAGCGCTCCAGACGGGAACACTATCCCGGTAGGCAAGGGGGACGCCGACCGGTCGATGGACGCGGCGGCCTGTATCGGTTGCGGCGCTTGTGTCGCGGCGTGTCCGAACGCTTCCGCGGCGCTGTTCACCGGCGCAAAGATCGCGCACCTCGGCCTATTGCCGCAGGGGCAACCGGAACGCAACAAACGGGCGCTCAAGATGGTGGCGCAGGTAACGCGGGAGCTGTTCGGAAGCTGCAGCAACATCGGCGAATGCGAGGCGGTGTGTCCGAAGGAAATCCGGCTGGAGGCCATCGCCCGGATGAATCGCGATTTCCTGGCCGGCAGCTGGACGGAGCGCTAGTCCTCGATCGTGATCGCGGGACCATGCGCGGCGGCGCGGGTTTCTTCCACTCGCTCCAGCATGTTCGTTGCGAGTTGGACGAAGCCCGCAGCCTGAGGATCTCCGGCATCGCGGAGCGTGACCGGCTTGCCGGTGTCGCCGCCGATTCGGATCTGCGGGTCGAGCGGAAGCGATCCGAGGAAATGCACCTTCATCTCGTCGGCCGTTCGCGCGCCGCCGCCGGTGCTGAACACGTCGATGCGTTCCTCGCAGTGCGGACAAATCAGGTACGACATGTTCTCGATAATGCCGAGAATGGGGACGCGCACCTGCTCGAACATATTCACGGCCTTGCGCGCATCTTCCAGCGATACGGCGGATGGCGTGGTCACGACGATCGCGCCGGTCAGCGGAGCGCTCTGGATTAAAGATAACTGGACGTCGCCGGTGCCTGGCGGGAGGTCGATGAGGAGGAAATCGAGTTGTCCCCACTCGACGCCGCGGAGAAATTGCTGGATGACGCTGTGCAGCATCGGCCCCCGCCAGATCAGGGGCTTGTCGCCGGGATTGAGAAAGCCCATCGACATGACCTTCATTCCGTGCTTTTCAAGGGGGATGATGCGCTCGCCCAGGGATTTCGGAGAGGCGCGCAGGCCGAGCATCAACGGAACGTTGGGGCCGTAGACATCGGCATCCATCAGGCCGACCTTATGGCCGAGTTTCGCCAGGGCAATGGCCAGGTTCACGGATACGGTGGTTTTGCCTACCCCGCCTTTTCCCGAGCCTATGGCGATGAGGTTGCTTACGCCTTCGATCGGTAGTTTCTGTATTTCGCCGACGCGCGGATTAGGACCCATAGCTAGAGTTTAGCAATCAAAAAGCAAAAGCCCGGTCGGGAAGACCAGGCTTTTGTGGTTTAATTGGGCGACGGTTAATGTCTCTGCACTCGCGTGCATTCACCTGGGTGATCTTGCAGCGTTATACTGCTGGTCCAAACGCTTGAGCCGGTCTCGGTGAGTCAATGGTGTGGCTGAACCTTGGCCACCACGAGCCCTAGCCTCGAGTCGCCTGATCACTTCCGAGGGCGGAAGCTCGGTATAGGCCGCAGGCACCGCAAACAAGTCCCCCGGAGGCTCACCCAGCTGAAGACCTGATACTACGATGTCGGTTCTACCGTGAACAAGGCCGTCCTCTTACTTCCATTCCCAGAGTCGCTTGAGCTCGAAACAGTCGAGCGCAGGCGCCCGGAACTTGTCAAGAGTTTTGAGACGCCAGCCGGCGTGTTTTATTGAGTCTTTTGCTCTGAATCTGGCGGACCGGATGCAGGCGGGCGTGGCGGGTTGATCCAGACCTCCGTGGGCAGCGCAGGCGGCTGTGGAGGTTTCCGGACGAAGCGTTCGGGATGCGCGAGATAAGCCAAGTCGAGCGTGCGCTGGCGAAGTTCTCGTACCTCACCAGCGCGCAGAGTGTGAACCACCTCCGGGGTCAGCAGCCCGAGACCGGAATGATGGTGCTCCGTGTTGTACCAGGGGAAGAACTCCTGGCAAAAGCTCCGGGCATCCTGCAAGGAGCCAAAGCGATCCGGAAACTCAGGCCTGTATTTCAGCGTTTTGAACTGACTCTCGGAGAACGGATTATCGTTTGAGACATGTGGGCGGCTATGAGTCTTGGTGACACCCAGATCGGCCAACAGGAAGGCCACCGGCTTGGAGGTCATGGACGACCCACGATCCGCGTGAATGGTGAGTTGTCCCAAGACGATCTCCTGCTTTTGGCAGGTTGCGGCGATGAACTGCTTTGCCAGTTCCTTCCCTTCGCGGTCCGCAATCATCCAGCCGACTACGTACCGGCTGAAGACGTCCAAAATCACATAGAGATAGAAGTAGGTCCACTTGACGGGCCCCAGCAGTTTGGTGATATCCCAGCTCCAGAGCTGATTGGGAGCGGTGGCCAACAACTCCGGCTTCGTGTAGACCGGATGGGTCAGTTGGTTGCGCCGTTCGCGGACCTCCCCCTTGGCGGCCAGGAGGCGGTAAAGGGTGCGAATGGAGCAGCAATAGACGCCTTCATCGAGCAGCGTGCCATAGACTTCAGAGGGCGAACGATCGCGAAAACGCTCGGAATGCAGGTGGCCAAGAATGACGATGCGTTCCTCAGGAGTTAGCGTCCGCGGCGGCACCGGACGGAGGCGCGGCGCGGGCGAGGATGGAAGGTTGCGCCTCCGATGCAGAGAGGCACAAGACACGCCGAGCGCCTCGCAGGTGGCGACCGTCCCTACCTCTGGAGCGGAAGGCAGCGGTCATGAGCAACTCTCGTCGTTGCCGGCCGCTGCCAGCGGAATCCCCAACAACAACGAGACCTTTTTTTGAACGTCGATGATGAGTTCGGCGCGGGCCAGACGCTTGGTGAGGTGATTGTTCTCCCGCTTGAGTTGGCGCACTTCCTCGGCGAGAGGATCGTATTTGGGCTTGGGGCCGCGGCGATGGGGGGCGAGCCCCAAATCGCGCTGTTGACGCCAGTGAGTGAGGTGGGAGGAGTAGATGCCCTCGCGGCGGAGCATGGTGCCGATGGCGCCGAGTTCGGTAGCTGCGTCGGCCTCGGCCAGGATGCGCTTCTTGTAGTCGGCGGTGAATTGCCGGCGCTTGGCTTTGGGTACGACCTCGGGATTCGGCGCCGTTCTTCCCTCGCCTGGGGCTACGCTTCGTTCGGTCTCGCTACGCTCGACCTCACTGCGCTTCGCCCCAGGCGAGGGAAGAACGGAAGGCGGAATAAGACCGTTTATGTACATCTTCATGAGAGAATTCCTTCTCCGCCCTATTGAATGATTGCCGGGCAGGAAGGCGTCTCATTGATCTTGGCACAGAGGGCCGACCTATCCTGCGCAGAGCACCCCATAGTTCATTGATAGGGTATGGTAAAGGTGCACGGGGTCTTTCCGTCTTGATGCGGGCATCCGGCGTCTTCACCGGAACCACAAGTTCGCCGGGCCGCCCAAGGTTACCGTCTGAGATGTCCATCACGGACAAGGCATACGCATTCGTTAAACCCATTCTTAAAGAAGAAGACACCATCCTCAATACCCGGAGGCTTGACAATGTGTTGCGCGATATTCGGTTCTCGCGCAGCAGTAAAGCAGAGATCCTGCGCCTTCATAGCTACCCTGTGCCACGCCGCGAGGTTGTGCTCCAGAACGCCGAGCGATCCAAGAATGGTCAGTATGGCCACTGCGATACCATGGCGGCCGGTCCCCCGGAACAAACTTCCGATCAACAGAGCAAATGGAATACTCGGAACGTACAGAACGCGGGACCCAAGGCCCGATGCGCCAATCAGAGCTAAGTGAATCGCGGGAAGAACGGCGCAGCTGGTTGCGCCGATCAATCCAACTCGAGTCAAAGTTAGACGGTGCGAGTCTGATCCTGCAAGAACAACGACCGCCAGGAGCCCCGCGGTGAGGAGCGCAAGGGCAATCACGGTCAGCAACGACGTGCCTGCGTCCCAGTTATTAGGAATCAACATTATCACCCAGACACGCGAAATCAGGGCCTTAACGGCTTGTAAGGACTCAACCGATAGAATCTGAGGTCGCCCTGTAGTTGAATCGATATATCCACCGGGTCCCCCGAACAGCTGCCAGCGATACAAGAACAGAGAGATACAGGCGCCACTAGCTATCATCAAGATCACTCGAAGCTTTCGGGCACTCTGAACCGGAAATAAGATTCCGCTCAGGATCACTGGCGTCGCATAGGCACTCTCTTTAAACAAGACACCAGCGCTGACAATGAAAAACAGAGTCACCCGACATTTCCACGTCGGAGGACAGATGGAGTCTCCTTTCAAGGAGACAAGGACGGATATCAAAACACATGCACAAGCCAATAGATCGAATGCTCCGGCCGTCCAGGCCACAACTTCTGGCCGGGTCCCATGTAATCCAAACAGCATCGCCGCCACGGTTGCACTGAAATTGTCCCGCCATAACCGTCTAGCAATTATGAATACGAGTACGCTGTTTATTAGGTGAATGCTAAGGCTGAACAAATGCCACATCAGTGCTTCGTAACCAACGAACATGTGGACGACGCTGAAATACAGGGTCCCCAGGGGGCGAAACGCGCCGTCCCCGCCCGGTTGTCGAAGTGAGGCGAGGAAGTCGGCGAAAGATACCGTTGCACGACTTATGAGGACGTAATCATCGCTTAGAAACGGATCCAGGAGATTCGAAGCGAAAGCCATACCTATCCCTAGTGCGATAACTGACATTCGCAGTAATGACGGGTAACCACCCTGGTCAGACGCACTCCGTCTGTCAGAGGCGATGCGGCCAGAACCAAAAACGAGTAAGCCAAATACTGGTGCCCAAAATAGGTTCTCAAGAGCTAGGGGGGAATTCACACTAATGTGGCTCGGCCAAGCGACGAAGGGACCAATGCCCGCTCTAATTAGAATGCCGGACGCCGCGACTGCTGCCATCGCAATAAGCGCCGCGCCGAGGATGCGTCGAGATCGCCGCATGTTAATCGGAGATCGAAACCTCGATCTCACCGCGTCGTAAGTCATACCTTCGCACACTGCAATGTTTCGGCAGTGGGGTCGCCGGCGGCCAGCCGAAAAGGCGCTATTAGGCCCTGGAGGACGACGTCCAGGCGCAAAACGAGAACGGGATACACGGGCGAGTCAGCGTTGCGGCGAGAGGCGCATGCAAACCCAAAGCGACGCCGTCTAAATCTTAAGCCACTCTGGGGGAGAAAACAAGGTGACTTTTTCGCGGCGACTCGGTCAAAGAGGTCGACGATGCGAACAAAAATCGGCCTCGTCTGGAAAATCTGTGGATGCCACCGGTCTCTTGGCGACAACGGGAGGCCCGGCAATCTTATTGGTAAGCCTTCAGTGAGTCAACGGCTTGCGGGCGTCACGTAACATGTTTAAAACCCGCATTTTGGAGCCCGGCGGAACCGGCCTGGGATTTCGAGGTTACGCCGTTCCCGTTCCAGAAGGCCATTTTGGGGGCGGCTGGCGACCCGGTGTCCCCTCGGTGATCACCTCAACACCGAACAACGAACCCGCGCCGGTAACGTGAGATTGTCGTGCCGCACCGGCACCAGTTTCGGCAAATTCTGTCCAGTCTCCTTTTGAGGCGTCCTCTCAGCCCCGACCAGCGGAAGGGCGCAGAATGCTTCTTGTTCTTACTTCTTGGAGTGTTTTTGTTTTGGTTTTCAGAGGGCCGCAGGAGCGAAGCCCACGCGGGGTTCAGGAGGGTTTACACCCACCGATTCACCACGAATTCCCCCGACGAGCCAAAAATCGAGCGTCGTTCATGAAATGATCGTCACTTCCGGCCGCCGACGATGGGTCCGAGGGCGACGGCAGGTGTGCCGCGAAATGCCCTACGCCCTGGCAGTCGATACTTTCACGTGAGCGGCAATTTCTTCCATTGCGGCAACTCGATCTCGATCCCGAGACCTACTAAGAACCCGGAATTCCAAAAAGCAAAAGCCCGGTCTGGAAGACCGGGCTTTAGCTGGTTTAATTGGGCGATGTCCTACTCTCCCACAGACCTGCGCCTGCAGTACCATCGGGGCTGAAGGACTTAACTGCCGTGTTCGGGATGGGAACGGGTGTGACCCCTTCGCTATGATCACCCAAAAGTCATGATTACGAGATGGGCATACTGAGTTTGCGGCTGGCGGGCAGTCTTGGCTGTCCACTCCAGGCGCAAACTGCGCGCCTTGCGGGACAGTCGAGACTGTCCCCTGGCCTGCTTTGTGCCAAAAATCCATTTTATGGTCAAGCCGAACGGGCTATTAGTACCGGTTAGCTCAACGTATTGCTACGCTTACACACCCGGCCTATCGACGTGGTCGTCTTCCACGGCCCTTCTTAGGACTTTTACGTCCTTGGGAGATCTCATCTTGGGGATGGTTTCGCGCTTATATGCATTCAGCGCTTATCCTAACCAGACTTCGCTACCCTGCCATGCCACTGGCGTGACAACAGGATCACAAGAGGTCTGTTCAGCCCGGTCCTCTCGTACTAAGGCCAAGCCCCCTCAAATCTCCTCCGCCCACATCAGATAGGGACCGAACTGTCTCGCGACGTTCTGAACCCAGTTCACGTACCGCTTTAATAGGCGAACAGCCTAACCCTTGGGAGCTTCTACACCCCCAGGATGCGATGAACCGACATCGAGGTGCCAAACCGG
>JANXRE010000005.1 GCA_025353165.1 Acidobacteriota bacterium
GGAGTCGGGAGCAAAGAAAACCAGTCAGACTCTTGACGGATGTCGATCACTGATTCACACTGAGAAAGTCCTGCGTCGCTTCGCTCCGCACTGATCGCCATCACTTCGGAACGACTGATCGACATCATCGGAATGCGCACCCAATAATCTTTTCCCGTGAAAGCCGTAGTAGTTTTCCCGCACCGGAGCTAGCCTCGAGGTAGTGACGATCGTCGTCTGTAATGAGGATGGGTTCTGAAGGCCGATAGACCACAGCTCTGAGCAACAGTTCCAATTCCTTCGGATTGTTTTCTCCAAGCCACTTGGGGGCTCGAGCCGATGCGGTGTTCAAAAACATTCCTTTTTCTTCCAGTCCCGGAAATCCGGGGGCACGAACTTTGACTTGATGACGAGCGTTTCCCAGAAGTCGAAAAGCAGAGGTTTGTAGACGCTTTCAGACCCGAAGCGAGGCATGTCCCGCTGTTGCTTCGTCAGACCCGCCGTGCGGCGCATTGCCCGATGTGTCATTCCTTTAGGGCCCGGCACCGCCGCGACGGGGCTGCTCGCGTTATTTCTTAGAATGATCACCGTGTTCGGAACTGCTAGTCACAGAGCCCAACTTCACGGTTTCGGCAACCAGCTTTTCGTTCACCTCTTTCGCCTCAATCATCACGCGGTCGCCAACTTTTAGATCGCCGGCGAGCGCCTTCTTGCCGTTGCGGGTGTACTTCGTCTTCGAGTCCAGACCGACCTCGACCATCTTCTTGGCGGTGGTTTCAACGGTGACCGATTGAGCGGACACTTTGCTGATCGTCCCCATCACGTGTTCCATTCCACCGTGGCCGAACGCCACCTGAATACTAGCCAGTAGGAGGAAAAGCGCCAGACCTGCGGCCCCTTTCCTGAATCCACCAATGCGAATGTGCATGCTCTTTTGCATGTGAGTCGCCTCCTTTCAAAAAGTCTTCTTCTTCCTTCTCTTCTTGCAATTCCGCTGGAGTCCGGGGATTCATCTTCTGCATGGCCCTTTCCTCTTCTGCGGAAACCTGTGGGAGGTGGCGAATGAAGCGTACAAGCCGCCACGACGCCGCCTGGGATTTGGCGGTACCGCCGCCCCAAGCAGGCATTCCCGTGAGGCGAATTCCGTTTTCGATGATGAAGAACAATTCCCCATCGCTTAGATCTTGCGTGTCCGGCTTCCGCATGTCCGGAGCGCGAGGATACATGTTGCGGCCCATCTCCGTGTCCCCGCCACCGTCGTTGGCGTGGCACGAGGCGCATTCGGCCGCCCAGTGGGCGCGTGCTTCGGAAATTACTTCCTCGGTGTTTGGTTCCGGATTGTTTTTGGACCTGATGCTATCCGGGGCAGCTAGTCTCCGCGCGATACGGGCAGCAAACTTCTCGATTGCGGTCGGCTCCGCCTTCGCGCTGAAGCCGCCGGCGGCGATCCGCAGGAACCCGAACGCGCCGATGCCAATGACCAGGACAACCGCTGCGAGTATAGTGAGTGGGCGTTTCATTGTTGATCTCTCTTAGTTCTGGTCGGACCCGCTCCCTGATGCGCCGCCGCGCCGCATGGATCCGGACGGTAGATTGTCCGTGGCGAGATCGACGCCCCCGGTCAAAAGTAGCCCCTGAATTTCGATGGCGCGTTGCCATCCCGCGACCAGAGCAGTGACGTAGTCTTCCTGGAGTTGGAAAAGGTTCTTCTGGCTGATCAGCACCTGAGGGTAGGCGGCAGCCATGCCCCGAAAGCTATTGAGGTAGAGGTCGTAGGCTTGTTGCGCCTTGGGGATCATTCGAGTCCGGTAGCGTTCCGAAGTCGCTACGGCGTCCTTGTATTCGCGGTACACGGTGGCCAGACGCGACTTGAGCGAAAGTTTGGTCCGATCCACTTCTTGCCGCGCTTTCTCAGTTTCGGCTTTGGCGGCTGCAATGGCGCCCTGATTCCGGTTGAAGATAGGAATCTGGATTCCGATGTCGAAGAAACCTTCTGGACCTACTGGCCGGCGCAAAATGCCACCCGGCTGAATTTCCAAGAGTTCCCGGTTATAGCGAACCCCGCCACTCACAAGAAGATCCGGGATCGGTTCGCGTCGCGCCCGTTTCAAGGCGAGTTCGGAGCGAGCGATGTTCACCTGGGCCGTTCGCAACTCTGGGCTCTCCGCATAGATCTGTTCCAACGCCTGGTCGGCTTCGAGCCTTGGAACGTTCTCCAGATCGCCTTCCAGTAGGGTGGGCCGTAACGATGGGTCATTGACAACAGCAGTGAGCTGACGCCATGTCCGTTCAAGGGCATTTCTCGCCGTAACGAGCCCGAGATCGAGCCGCTCTGCCTCGATGTCCGCAAACAACTGGTCCGGTTTGTCGGATTGACCGACGTTCCCCATCTCGCCTGAAATTCGGACCACTTCTTTTGCTAGGCCTGACAACTGACCCCGTACTTGAACCAAACGCTGATCCCCTAACGCTTGATAGAAAAGAATGCGAACCGCGTTGAGAACCCGTTGCCGTTGCGCATGCGACATCTGCTCAGCCGCCAGCGTGTCCTGTCCAGCAACTTGCCGGCTCAGGCGAAGTTTGTTTCCGGTGACGATCTTTTGCTGAAACCCGCCGCCGATCTCGCCACCTCGAATGATGGGGCCGCGCGAGATTTCTTCTCCGACAGCAGAGACGATCGGGTTTGGATACAAGCCTGCTTGCTTGGCTCTGCCATTGGCCGCCTCGATTTCCGCCGCTGCCTGCTTCAACGTAGGGTTGTGCACTAGCGCCATCCGCTCTAAATCTTCCAACCGCAGTCCGCTCTTTGAAGTTGGAGCTTGCTGCGCGCTGACTACCTGAACTTCGTAAAGCGTATAGTCGGACTCATAGACCTTCGCGGTAATTTGATCTCCCGGTTTGATTCGCGGGAGAACTTCTTCGGACTTGTCGACCGCGTAGGCCATTGTCATTGCGCCCATCCATCCTTCGATGTCTGGGTGGCTAACCGTCAAGCGCTTGGTATCTGCGTTGACTTGTTCGCCTTTGCCGCGCAAGAAGTACGATTTCTTCGCGACGGTTTGCGCGGAGACTGGCACGAGGAGCGCAGTGAATATCACCGCCAGGCTCACGAGGCGAATAGGTAAGAAGGCGCGGTGGATCATTTCGCACCCTTGGGAGTCTGCGTGACCTGTACATCATGAAGCGTGTAGTCGCCGTCATAGACAGTTGCCTTAATCTGGCTCTCCACTTTAAGGCTCTTCAGAATCTCAGGCTTGTCCACTGGGTAGGCCATCGTCATCGCACCCATCCAACCTTCGACGGCCCCGTGGCTCACCGTCAGCCTTCCAGTACTTTCGCTGACTGCTTCCACTTTGCCGATCAGAACGTGACCAAGCGGCTTTCTGTCTTCCGGCGAGCGCTGCGCCTGCGCTTGGATCAGTTGCATGATGTGGTCGTATTTGTCTGGAGGCAGGACGCGCACCAGCGTCATCATTCCACCCATGGCGCCACTCCATCCCTTGCGGAGGCCATAGTTTTCGGGCTTCTGGTACATCCAATCCGCAGGCATCCACATGTCTTGCGGATAGCCCGGAATCTTTTTCTTCTCGGGATCGTCCTTCGGGTACATGTCCAGGGCAGGATCATTCTTTGCCATCTCGCCCATATTGTGCCCGGAGTTCGCGTTCTGGGGTTGATCCTTCATCTTGCTCATGTCATGCCCGGGCATCTCGATTACGGAGTGGGCCGGGTCATCAGACTGTCCGACCAAGTGAGACGTTAGCCGCTCGACATCGGCTGCTAGGCCCAATCCACGGCCAAATGAGGGGCCCAGTTCTGCCGACAGTGCATTGCCGCCTCGCACGATCCCCATGCCGGCCTCCATGCCTGCTCCGGTCTGCAAACCGCGTAACGGCGACATTACCGGACCTACCATTGAGGCCATTTGATTCATCATGTGATGCGGAAGATGGCAGTGAAGCATCCAGTCGCCAACGTATTTCGCATCGAACTCAATATCCCGCGCCTGGGCAACCCCCACCAGTACAGTGTTCTGGTCGTACCAGAGGTGTTGCGGAGTGCGGCCCGACTCAGTTCCTGTGACCGCGAACTGAAAGCCATGCAGGTGAATTGGATGGTGATCCATGCCCAGGTTGATCATCCGGATTCGTACGCGTTCGCCTTGCTTCACCAACATCGGCGTCGTGGCCGGTCCCGACTTGCCATTGAACGTGAGCCAGTTGAATTCCATCGACAAAGTGTTGGGCACATTGTTGTTGGGCAAGAGTGCCCACTCCTGGATGACAATGCCGAAGTCCCGGTCCACCGCAGGCGCGAACGGCGCTTTGGGATGCATGATGAACATCCCCAACATGCCCATCATTTCTTGCATCGCGAAATGCGAGTGGTAGAAGAACGTTCCGGCCTGGTTCAGGGTGAACTCGTAGACATATCGTCCGCCGGGCGGTACCGGGTCTTGCCCAAGGCCGACGCTCCCGTCCATTTCCATGGGGACTTCGAAACCGTGCCAATGAATCGCCGTCATCTCCGGCAAATGGTTGTCGAAAATAACCCTCACCTGATCGCCTTGATTGATCTCGATTGTGGGGCCAGGCACGCTGCCGTTGAATCCCCAGGCGTCCACGGGACGGCCAGGAGCAAATTCAGTTCGTACCACTTCGGCGATCAAGTGAAACTCCTTGACGCCGTCGATCAGCTTGAACGGAAGCTTGGGCAGGTCGGGCATGACGACGGGCAAGTTCCGAGCCGTTTTCTGCGGACCGCTGCTCGCGGGCGAGGGCCTGGTCATACCAGTTATCGAGTGAGCGGACGGCAGCGGTTTCGGGGGCGCCTGCGCAGGCATGCTGTGCCCCTCGTGAGATTGCTGTTGGGCCTCAGCTTCGCGCCCGAGCCCCAAGGCGGCGCCAATCGCGGCAAGCCGCGCGAAAAACTTACGTCGATTATTCATGAGAACTCCACCTTCGGTCAAACTTCTGATATCGGGCAATGAGAAAACAAAATGGACCTCGCGCAGAGGCGCGAAGTCGCGTGTTCAGAAGTCTAGAATGGAATCAGATGCGGAGGACATCTCCGCGGTGGGGGCGCAGAGGTGGGGTAGGGTGATAGGGCTGTGCAAGTGCGAATCGGGTCCAGGCCTCAAAAGGCGCTGCGGGCGAGTATGCGACAATCGCCGGATCGACGGAATGCGTTATAGGGTGTGTCGAAAAGCTTGGAAGTCCGGCTGCCAAAGACACCATGGGGCGGGCGCAGGTCCCGCCGTCGCTATGGCCATCGGGGGTTTTGTGTTCACTGGAGGGAGTCTGATGACAGGGAGGTAACCCAGACACATTGTGCGTGGTTAACTTGGAGGACCGCGCCACGCACGTGGTTGCACACCACAGATTGCTGAAAACCAAGCACAGCGAAAGTAGAATCTTTGCCATCGATACAGCTCTTTCAACCTTATGCTACCACACGAACGAAGGCTTCGGGGATGCTATGGGTAGTGTCCTAAACGTGCGTTGAGGGCATCTTCAGCGTCCGCAGCACTTCTTGTACTTCTTGCCGCTGCCACATGGGCAGGAATTGTTTCTTCCGACCTTAATAGATTGCGCGGGCAGAATCTTGCTGCTTGCATTGATCTCGGCCACGAAGTCAATCTCTCTCCGCGATGGACAACAAAACGAAAACGTTGTATTGCCATCGTGGTGCGTTACTGAAAAGTCGCCCGTGCCAAGAATGTCCATGCCCACGAGGACATCGATGCCTCCATGGAGAGTCGTGTTTGTACCCGAAACATCGAGCACATAACCCTATTCGGAAGGCCGATATTGACCAGATGACTAGTGGTGACTATCGTTCCTCCGGCGACCCCTACGTTTGTCGCCCCGATTGAAGGGAGATTTAAATCTGCGACTACCGTCGGCGAGATCGCGCTGTGCGTCGCCCCAGTGTCATAAAGGGCTTGATATTTCTTCCCCTCTGGGACTGGTCCCGATGGACCGTGCGCCGGAAATATTCCAACTTCGCTGATTAGTCTTAAGGATCTTCCTTTATAGCGGGCCGTGAATGCCTAGTGGCCGGGAGGGTTCATGCGCTAAGGCTATAACCGGGACTGTAGAGTGTGAGCGTATAGCTATCAGCGTCTGGTGAACATGGTTGCAACGTGAACGTGTCGGGAGCATAGGATTTTAATGCGCTATCGTAGGCAACTCCAATGTTTTCAAACACCTGAACGAGTTGTTGGTCCACAATTAACAAAATCTGTCCACTATATTTAGCGGAAAGTTCCTGCTGGTTCGCGATTTACCAGTCGAGGTTTTTCTTGAGATGTTCTGGGACGGTCATCGCGATATCTTCTGGCATGCAAATACTCCATCGGGAGTTTCAAATTATACGGCAACACCCCAATCAAAGCAATACCACAACACGTAAACCGCTGCAAGGTCTAATTCTAGGGCCTGAGAATTTTACGCCAGCAGTTCCGCAATCGTCCAAATGTGATCTGTGATCTTCGCTTCCATCGCCGGGGTGACGCGAAGGGTTTTGTGAATCCGGCAGAAGTTGTAATAAGCGAAGTGCAAGCAGAGCGCGGCCCACAGGTTCTCGAACTTCTTGCTGAAGCCATTCGTTAAGCGCGTCAAGCGGCGAATCGCCATGCGCATCGTCAAGTTTTGGCGCTCGACAATCGAGGTGCAAACGCGCTTCGGATCAGGATGTCCGATAACTGGGACCACCTCCGTGCTGACGACTTCAGCCGGGGAGTACTTCCGTTCCCCGTCCGGTGTGGCGCGGTAGACCTTGATCAATTGCGCGAAGTCCACGCGATCCGCCAGCGTGCCGTCGATGGCAGAGACGTACGGCCTGAAGCCGTCTGTCGTGATCTGAAAGTTATGGGAAGCGGTTGCATGGCGCAACCCTTCAATGAAGGCATTCGTGGTCGTCTGGTCACGCTTACCGAGGGTGAAATTCAACACGAGCTTCGAATGCCGTTCAATCGCCACGAAGCAATACGCATCGCCGAAGTTCGGATCGTCGTCCGGTTGAACCATCTTTTCCTTCTTGCTGATGAAGCCCCAGGTTCCTGTCCCAAAAGTGTAATTGAAGCCGAAGCTCCGTAGATGCATGAAGTTGCGGCTGGGCTGTGGTGCGGCGAGCACCTCTGTCTGATCTCATTGTTGTGTCCATCAAACCCAACAAGGAAAGGATCGGATTCGAGGTGCTCGTCGAGACATTTATCAGAAAGCAATTGCGTTTGAAAGCCCATACGGTGACCAAGGTGGTGGTACCAGGGGACGCGATGATCGTTCACATCGACCGGCTGGGCTCGCGGCTGTTGCGCTGCGGGGTTTGCCGACAGCGATGCCGGGAGGTTCATGACATAGGGGTCACCTGGACGGAATTCTGCCATGGACGACGCTACGCCTTTCCAACGGTGCCGTGGAGGGAATGAACAACAAGATCAAGTCCATCAGCCATCCCTCGTTCGGGTTCCGCAGCGCGGAGAACTTCATCGCCGCCATCTATCACTGCTGCGCTCGCCTGCCGCTACCCGTCGAGCGCTAATTACACTTTTGGGACAGGAGCCCACTTGAAGGCGGCGATACGCAGACTGACTGGTGGCCAGCCGCCATTCCGCTAATCCCGTCTTCGTCTAATTCCGGGGTATGCCGGGTGAGTGCAAAGCTAAGAAACCGTGTGGCACTCCTCAACGCGAGCGGCATAACACAAGGCGCATAAACCGCCCAAGCCCTTGATCTGCCAGGCAATCGCATGCCTTCGCGGGGATTACTCCCGAGAAACGCCCTTCGCTTCGCCAATCCGCGTGGCCGTCTAGTCGCCATACCGCTGAACTGCCGGCGAAACGCCTTTGGCAGTCGGCAGCCCCTTCAACCCAAAGAGCTTAAGTTAGCGCTTATGGGGTGGCCCCCCTCCTTCCGGAACCACTCGTCCGTATCGTTCCTCCGCTCCTTCGCAACAAACTCCTTCGGACCCTGCGATAAGCGCCCAGATCCTCCGCCGTGGCGGATATGAATACCGAGGTCATAGCGAGTCTAAATCAGCATGCACGACGCTGCCCTCACAGCAACCTCCCATGCTCCTGCGACACCCCCGCCGCCCCCGCCCGCCAAACCGCCAAAGCCAGCGCAAACACCAGATCGTCATGCCCCCCGCCGCGCCCCGGCCTCGCCTGCACTCCCGCAATCTCCTCCCGCAGCGACCCCGCCAGCGGCGATCTCGCCGGCAACCGCAGCCGCCCCTGCTCCAGCTCCACCACCAGCTTCCCCAGCAAATCCCGCCGCGGCACATGCCACGCCGCCGCGCCCCGGTGCGCCTCCCCGCCGCTGGTAATCGTCACCGGCACAATCGTCGCCCCGATCCCCGCCGCCCGCAGCATCTCCACCACCGGCAAACCCACCCCCGTCGCGTCCGCCACCACCTCGCACCGCCGCGCCCCCGCCGTCCGCCCCATCAGCGCCCGCACCCGCGCGGCCACCTCGAAATACCGCGTTCCCAGCGGTAGCCGCTCCAGATGCACCACCCGCAGCCGCTCCACTCGTGGCTGCGCCCACCGCACATGATCGAACCCGCCATCGTCCTCCATGACAGGAGTCACCAGGGCCATCGCGGTATGATCCACCCGCTGCCCCAAATCCAAACCCAAAAAATAGTCCATATTCATTCTCCAAGGGGGACCGACCAGTTTGTCCCGAAGCGCTTTTTGCGGGGTGGACATACCCGTCCGTCCCCGTCCCCTTATTTCAGCGGCTCAAAGTCGTCCGTAAACGCCGCGTCCACCAAATCCATATCGAACAACCCCTTGCAGTCCTGCACGAACTCGCACATATACTCCTGCCGGACCCACTCATCGCTGCGGTCCCGCCGCTCCTTCTCCAAAAACTCCTTCGAAATTCTCGGGCACTCCGTCGCCGGCACGGATACCCGTGTCCACTCCGCGCCTCCCTTGGTCCACTCCTCCCAGAAAAACCCGCGCTTCCCGTTCGGCGTGCTCATCAGCCACAAATCCCCGCCTGACACCGCCAGCACCGGCCGCATCGCCCGGTACAATTCGTCCGAAGCCCGCGCCGCCTCATCGATCACCAGCAGCGCCACCTTCGAGAACCCGCGCACCTTCGCCTCGCCGGAAGGCACCCCCACGATCCGCGATCCGTTCGGCAGCAGAATCGACCGCCGGTTCTGCCCATCCCCCCGCGGCTTCACTCCCAGCAGCGCCACAAACTCCGCGGCCTTCCGCACGAACTCCGCCGCCTGCCGCTCGCAGGGCCCGGTCACCAGCACCAGCGACTTCGGATGAAACCACGTCCGGTGGACCGCCATCAACGCCGTGACCGTACTTTTCCCCCACTGCCGCGAGCAATTCAGCAGCACTTGGTTGGCCCCGCACCTCAGAACCTCCGCCTGCCGGGCATCCGGCTCAAACCCCAGCCGCCGCCGGCCAAACTCCACCGGATCCTCCGCTTCGATCAGATACCGCAAGTCGCTATCCATCGCCATCAGTCATCCTTCGCAGCGCCGCCCGGACCGCCTCACGCGCCTCGGGATACACCTTCAAAGCCTCGAGAATCGCCCGCGACACCGCCGGCCAGTCCTCGCCGCTCCGGGCTGGCGCACCTGCCTGCACCCGGATCCTCGTCCGAGCCACCCGCGCTGTCGTACTAAACGGCGAATCCACGTTTTCCTCTCCCCAACCGTAAGTTACACCACGACCTGCCTGAAATCGGACCGAAAATGTCCACCATTGCCACCGGCGCCAGGGTCAAACATCTGAAAATAAGACAAAAACATCCGCTTTCGAGCGAGTCGCATTTTTGCGTGACTGCCGATACCGAGCCGCGACCGCCAGCAAGCGCCTCTTTATGCTGACGGCAGGAAGCCGGGCCGCACCTGATAGGTTCAAGGTCCAAGGTGCCATGGAACGGCGTGGACAAGTGGCGTTCAAGAGTGAAAGTTGTATGGGGTAGACTGGCCGCAGTGGACCTGTCGCGTCCGACCTGGTTGAGAGGCCCTCTAAACGGATCGCAGTTCCTGATTCGTTCTGGTCAAACGCTCCGTATCGGCCCTGTGATGGCCAGTAGCCGCGAAAGGAAAAGCCCCCACTACGGACACCGGCACCCTCCACCACGTTCACGCCCTGGTCGGTCGACTGCCGCCCGTTCAACTCGTCCGCGTGGAAACTCTATTGCAGTCGATGCTCGATCCGCTTGCCCGCAAGCTTGCGCTCGCGCCCATCGACGAGGAGCCGTTCACCGAAGAGGACCGGCAGGCCGTCGCCGAAGCCGGCGAATGGAGCAAGCACAACGCGCCCGTTCCCTTGCAGAACGTCCTGTCCGATATTGGCCTCACGATGATGGATTGGGACACCATGGGCACGAGTCCGCTGCCCGAGGAAAACGGCACGCGGAATGGCTAAAGGCGTTACCCTCCACCAGCCAACCCAGGGCCGACCTCCGGTCAATCCAGCAACCCATCGCCTCGCAGAGATTGCGGACGCTAGCCCGGTTTCTGGAATCGGAGGAAGGCAATGTGAAGCGGCTGGAGGGCGTTGAGCCGCCGCTCTACGGCCAGCTCTAAGCGGCCCGGCTGAAGGGATCGTGTCTTCCTCAAAATCTGTGTTTATCCGTGTCCATCCGTGCCCAGTCACACATCTAGCAATCCATTATAAGCAACAGCTTACAACGATAATCCGACCCAGAATTTGCGGCCCGGGTGTACGCTGAAGGTAGGAAGACCCATGTCCAAAGTATTCCGCAAGCCCAAGACCATCACCGAGGCCCAGCGCGCCGCCGCTCAGGCCAACGGAGCCAAGTCCCACGGCCCCGTCACCGACGAAGGAAAAGCCAAATCCGCCCTCAACGCCGTCAACCATGGCTTGTCCGCCGGAGCCTTGGCGAAGGTGGGCCTCTCCTCCAGCGCCCTGGTCCTCACCACCGAGTCGCGCCCCAAGTTCGACGGCCTCCTCCAGGCCTACCGCGAGGAATACGACCCCCAGGGCCAGACCGAAAACGACCTCGTCGAGGAGCTCACCGCCGCCAAATGGCTTCAGAAGCGTTGCTTTGCCATGCAAACCGCCCTCCTGGACATCGCCATGGACCGCATGGAGCCCGAAATCACCGCCGAATTCGAGGAAATCGACAACGCCGCCCGCACCGCCCTCGCCTTCCTCCGCCAAACCCATCAGAACCGGGCCCTCGACCTCCTCAACCGCTACGCCTCCCGCCACGCCCGCGACTACCACCGCGCCCTCGACAAGCTCCGCCTCATCCAACAGAGCCGCGACCGCAAGGAAGCGGGAAAAAATTCACCAAACGAACCCAAGCGCGTACAACCCCAATCAAATCAAAATCATCCGCGTCCATCCGTGTTTATCTGCGGCCCCAAATCCGAGCCGCCGGCCCAATTCAGCCCCCCACCGGACGCCTCCGGCCTTGCCCTCCCCCCGGGAACCTGAAACAATGGACCTAAATACCCCCACCCGGAGGTCCGCACAGTTGAACAAAGCAATCCTGGCCCTGGAGGACGGCACGGTCTTCGAGGGCAACAGCTTTGGTGCGCCCGTCGAACGCTCGGGCGAAGTCGTCTTCAACACCGCCCTCACCGGCTACCAGGAAATCTTCACCGATCCCTCCTACGCCGGCCAAATCGTCGTCCTCACGTGCCCCCAAATCGGCAACTACGGAGCCAACGAGTCGGATTGCGAGTCGGGCCGCCCCTATATCGAGGGGCTAGCCGTCCGCGATTTCTCCCCCATCGCCAGCAACTGGCGCTCAGAAGAAACCGCCTCGCAATACCTGACCCAAAACAGCATCCCCATCGTCGCCGGCATCGACACCCGCGCCCTGGTCCGCCACCTCCGCACCCGCGGAGTTATGCGCGGAGTCCTGTCCGCCACCGGCGAGGACGCCTCAACCCTGGTCGATAAGGCGCGAGCTGTCCCCTCCATGGCCGGCCTCGACCTCGCCACCCGCGTCACCACCGCCGAGCCCTACACCTGGGACAAAGCCGTCGAACCCGCTTCCCCCTCGGATCTCCTGGCCGCCGCCGCCGAAGTGCGCTACCACGTCGTCGCCTACGATTTCGGCATCAAGCGCAACATCCTCCGCCGCCTGCGCCACGTCGGCGCGCGCGTCACTGTGGTGCCCGCCGCCACCACCGCTGCGGACGTCCTCTCGCTGAAGCCGGACGGCATCTTCCTCTCCAACGGACCCGGCGATCCGGAACCCCTCCATAACCAGATCGGCGAAGTTCGCAAACTCATCGGCAAAAAGCCGATATTCGGCATCTGCCTGGGCCAGCAGGTCCTGGGCCTCGCACTCGGCGGCAAGACGTACAAACTCAAATTCGGCCACCGCGGAGCAAACCATCCGGTGCTAAACCGTGTTACCAACAAAGTGGAGATCACCTCCCACAACCACGGCTTCACGGTCGACCCCGACTCCCTGAACCAAAACGAAATCGAACTGACCCACGTCAACCTGAACGACGAAACCCTGGAAGGCTTCCGCCACCGCAGCCTCCCCGTCTTCTGCGTCCAATACCATCCCGAAGCCGCGCCCGGGCCGCACGATTCCCACTACCTCTTCGACGATTTCATAAAATTGATGGAGGCCCACTAAATGCTCAGTGCCTCTCCTTTCCAGCCCTCGCTGCTGCCTCTCCCCCGTGGCGCACGCACTCATGCGTGCCGCGTCGCCACTCCTGGCGACGCCTCGGAGTCCCACTAATGCCCCGCCGCAACGACCTCCACCGCATCCTGATCGTCGGCTCCGGCCCCATCGTCATCGGCCAGGCCTGCGAGTTTGACTACTCCGGCACACAAGCCTGCCGAGCCCTCCGCGCCGACGGCTACAAAGTCATCCTGATCAACTCCAACCCGGCGACCATCATGACCGACCCGGGCATCGCCGACAAGACTTACATCGAGCCGCTCAGCGTAGAATTCGCCGAAGAAGTAATCCGCCGCGAACGCCCCGACGCCCTCCTATCGACCGTAGGCGGCCAGACCGGCCTGAACCTGTCCATCGCGCTGGCCGAAGCCGGAGTCCTGGACAAATACAACGTCGAGCTGATCGGAGCGAAAGTCGATTCCATCAAAAAAGCCGAAGACCGCCTCCTCTTCAAGGACGCGATGCGAAAAATCGGCCTCGAAACTCCCCAGTCCGTCCTGGTAAACAACATCGAAAAAGGCCTGGACTTCGCCAAACGAACCGGCTATCCGCTAATCCTCCGCCCCAGCTTCACCCTGGGCGGCAGCGGCGGAGGCATCGGCTACAACCGCGAAGAGCTGGTCGAAATCCTCGAGCGAGGCCTCGAGCTCTCCCCCGTCCACGAGGTGCTCATCGAAGAAAGCGTCCTTGGCTGGAAGGAATTCGAGCTGGAGGTCATGCGCGACCAGGCCGACAACGCCATCATCGTCTGCTCCATCGAAAACTTCGATCCCATGGGCGTCCACACCGGCGACTCCATCACCATCGCGCCCGCCCAGACCCTCACCGATCGCGAGTACCAGATGATGCGCGACGCCTCCCTTGCCTGCCTGCGCGAGATCGGCGTCGACACCGGCGGATCCAACGTCCAGTTCGCCATCAATCCGCAAAACGGCCGCATGGTCATCGTCGAGATGAACCCGCGCGTGTCGCGCAGCTCGGCCCTGGCCTCCAAGGCCACCGGCTTCCCCATCGCGAAGATCGCGGCCAAGCTGGCCGTCGGCTACCGCCTGGACGAAATCCGCAACGACATTACCCGCAAGACGCCCGCCTGCTTCGAGCCCAGCATCGACTACGTGGTCGTCAAAATCCCGCGCTGGCAATTCGAGAAATTCCCCGGCGCCGAACCGGTCCTCGGCACGCAAATGAAGTCGGTGGGCGAGGTCATGTCCATCGGCCGCACCTTCAAGCAGGCGCTCAACAAGGCCATCCGCAGCCTCGAAATCGGCAAGTCCGACACTGCCACCAAGTACGACCCCGAGCTGATCCAGGCGCGCCTCATCACCCCCAATCCCGATCGCCTCGGCTACATCCGCTTCGCCATCGAGCGCGGCTACACCGTCGAACAGATCCACCAGATCACGGCCATCGATCCCTGGTTCCTCCGCCAATACCGCGAGGTGATCGAGTTCGAAAACGGCCTCTCCCGCCATTCGCTCGACACCGTCCCGCGCGAAACCCTGGTCCAGGCCAAGCGCGACGGTCTCTCCGACGCGGCGCTGGGGCGCGCCTGGAAGACCACGCCCAAAAAGGTGCGCGCCAAACGCAAGTCCATGGACATCGCCGCCGTCTTCAACCGCGTCGATACCTGCGCCGCCGAATTCGAAAGCTTCACGCCCTACATGTACTCGAGCTACGAGTCCGGCTGCGAAGCGAATCCGTCCAATCGCAAGAAGGTCATGATTCTTGGCAGCGGCCCCAACCGCATCGGGCAGGGAATCGAGTTCGATTACTGCTGCTGCCACGCGTCCTTCGCGCTGCAGGAGTTCGGCGTCGAATCGATCATGGTCAACTGCAACCCCGAGACCGTATCGACCGACTACGACACCAGCGACCGCCTATATTTTGAGCCGCTGACCCTTGAAGAGGTGCTCAACATCTGCGACGTCGAGAAGCCGGACGGAGTGATCGTCCAGTTCGGCGGCCAGACTCCGCTGAATCTCTCGCTCCCGCTGAAGCGCGAAGGCGTGCCCATCATCGGCACCAAGCCGGAAGACATCGACCTCGCGGAAGATCGCAAGCTGTTCGGCAAACTGCTGGACGATCTCGCGATTCCTTCCCCCGAGAACGGAACCGCCACCAACATCGAGGAGGCCTGCGAAATCGGCCGCCGCATCGGCTATCCCGTACTGCTTCGGCCGAGTTATGTGCTCGGCGGCCGCGCCATGGTCATCGCTTACGACGAGGATATGGTGCGCCGCTATATGCGCGAGGCCGTCGTGTTCTCCCAGGACCGCCCGGTGCTCGTCGACCGTTTCCTCCAGGATGCGACCGAGGTGGATGTCGACGCCCTCTGCGACGGCGACAACGTCCTCATCGCCGGCATCATGGAGCACATCGAGGAAGCGGGCATCCACTCCGGCGACAGCTCGTGCGTTCTGCCCCCGCAGTCCCTTTCGCCCGACGTGCTCCGCGACATCGAGGCCTACACCCGCAAACTGGCCATTGCCTTAAACGTGATCGGCCTGATGAACGTGCAGTATGCCGTGAAGGCCGGGAAAGTGTACGTCCTGGAGGTGAACCCGCGCGCCTCGCGCACGGTGCCTTACGTCAGTAAAGCGACGGGCGTGCCGCTGCCCAAGGTCGCGGTCGCGCTGATGCTAGGAAAGAAGCTGAAGGATCTCACCGACCTCACCAACGGAATGTCCAGCGGAGTGCTGCCGGTGCACCTGTTCTTCGTGAAATCGCCGGTCTTCCCATTCAGCAAATTCCCCGGAGTCGATCCCGCCCTGGGCCCGGAAATGCGCTCCACCGGAGAGGTGATGGGAGTCGGCGACAACTTCGGAGAAGCCTTCGCGAAAGCCCAGCTAAGCGCCGGAACCCCCCTGCCGGACAACGGAGCGATCTTCATCAGCGTCAACCAGACCGACAAGCCGGTAGCGGCTCAGCTGGCCAAGCGCTTCCACGAGCTGGGATTCAAAATCACCGCGACGCGCGGGACGGCCACGGCCATCGCAGCCGTGGGCGTTCCCTGCAAGACCATCTTCAAGGTGAACGAGGGCCGCCCGAACGCGGTGGACCTGCTGAAGGCCGGCTCGTTGAAACTCGTCATTTACACGGGTACCACCGGCGCATATTCGTTCTCCGACGAACAGGCGATTCGCCGCACGGCGGTAGCCTGGCGCGTCCCCATCATTACGACCATGAGCGGAGCTAAAGCCGCCGTGGAAGCCATCACCGCGCGCCGCCGCGACCCCATCCGCGTCTGGAGCCTCCAGGAGATCCACGAGCGAATGATCACCTCCGCCTAGATCAACACGGTCTCGCCCTGGACTGCTGCCAGCGCCTGGTCCATGGTGGCCAGCAAAGGTGGCGCCGGCCAGGCCGACCGCCGTGCCTTCTCGCGGCCATCGGCGTATTCGATGTCATGCAACTAGGACACGGCCGGTGAGCGGACTCGCCGGGTCTTGGTCACGTTCTTCTCCAGCAGGTTGCCAAAACCATCGTATCGGAAGCCCTGCCCCCACTGCGTCACGTTCGGGTAATCCGAGGTCACCGCCGATATCAGACGGTTCAGCGAATCGTATTGATACGTGATCTGCTCTCCGGTCGACGTATCCGTCTCCGTCTGAGTCCTGCCGTTGTTCTGACCCTGCGGGTAGGTGAAGTTTACCCCGTTCAGGCTGGTCAGTTGCAGCAGCGAGTTGTAGCTTCTGGTCTCGGTTGTCCGGCCGGGCATGGTGGTTGTCAGCAGCTCGCCCGCCGGTCCGTAGGTGGTGGCTGTGAGGATGCTCGCCGGGGGAGCCGGCGGCACGCTGCCCTGCAGGGTCGCCAGCCGTCCCATGACGTCATAGCCATAGGTATAGACTTGGCCGCCCAGCAAGTTGTTGAAAGCGGAGGTGGCATAGGCGGTCGGATAGGTGACCGTGGCCACCCGGCCTTCGTTATCGTAGGTCCAGCTTCCTACCAACTGTTGAGATTGACCATTTTTCAATACTAGCAGGGCCTTGGATGCGACCTGCCCCGCGGGTGAGTATTGGTATGTTTCGCTGAACGTGTAGCCATTGATCGCATACTGTCTCGAGGATACGCGCCCGAGTGAGTAACTGCTCAGGCCCGCATCGTACCCAATATCCACCCGCGCAGCCGTGTCCTC
>JANXRE010000044.1 GCA_025353165.1 Acidobacteriota bacterium
GGAGTCGGGAGCAAAGAAAACCAGTCAGACTCTTGACGGATGTCGATCACTGATTCACACTGAGAAAGTCCTGCGTCGCTTCGCTCCGCACTGATCGCCATCACTTCGGAACGACTGATCGACATCATCGGAATGCGCACCGTTGGCATGATTGAACTGCAGTGTGGCAAGTTTCAAGAGCAGTGTCGGGTGGTAAGCAACGGACGGGATGCACAAGGACACCGAATTGGATTCGAAGGAGTTATGCTTCTGTCTGTCGATGACGTCCTGGTTGACGCTTTGGCAACATCCGAATCAGCGCTGCCGATCCCCTAAGCTACGTCACAAAATACGGCATATCGCAAGACAAGTTGAGTGCGCAATCCATGGTGCCGGACTTCACGGCGACTTCGGCCGATGGGTATTCAGGATGGCTGGAATGCAGAGCGGAACAGCTTGCTCAAGAGGGCCGCGCATTTCTCGCTGAGCTTCGCTCTTCCCTACCACCAGACGATAAATTGACGGCCCGGGAAACCAATTCCGCCTTCAGTTTGGCGCTTGCGGGGCGGTCCCTCCAGGGCCCCCCTTACTCCGGCAAATCGTCCTTGCCGCTTGACGCGAGTCTCCCCGTCTTTTTCCAAACCAGGAATGCGTGCGTAAACTGGTCGAGATCCCCGTCCAAAACCCGGTCCACATCCCCGACGGATAGCTTCGTCCGGTGATCCTTGATCATCCGGTACGGAGCGAGCACGGACGAGCGGATCTGCGATCCGAAGTTGATCTCGAGCTTCGCATCTTCCACCTTGCTTTGCTCAACCCT
Organism: Acidobacteriota bacterium; assembly: GCA_025353165.1. GTDB lineage: Bacteria > Acidobacteriota > Terriglobia > Bryobacterales > Bryobacteraceae > TMP-7. The sequence continues at coordinate 800 of JANXRE010000044.1, forward strand.
CTTCTTGTCCATCTCGTACTCGTAGAGCTTGGCGCGCATCTGTTTCATCGCGCTCGCCCGGTTCTTGTGCTGTGACCGCTCGTTCTGGCACTGCACGACGAGGCCGGTCGGGAGGTGCGTGAATCGTACCGCCGACTCCGTCCGGTTCACGTGCTGCCCGCCGGCTCCGCTCGCGCGAAACACGTCGATCTTCAAATCGTCGGGCTTGATATCGATCTTGACGTCGTCGTCGATCTGCGGATAGACGAATACTGACGCGAAAGAAGTGTGCCGCCGCGCATTTGCGTCGAACGGGGAGATTCGCACCAGCCGGTGCACGCCGATCTCCGATTGCAGCATCCCAAACGCGTTCTCGCCGTTCACTTCGAAAGTCACGGACTTAATTCCCGCGCCTTCGCCCTCCAGCCGGTCGGTGATAGTGGTGTTCATCTGGTGCCGTTCCGCCCAGCGCAGGTACATCCGCATCAGCATCTCGGCCCAATCCTGGCTTTCGGTTCCACCCGCCCCGGGATGTATGGTGATAATCGCGCTGCGAGCGTCGTTCTCGCCCGACAGCAACATGCGCGTCTCGAGTTCGTCCAGTTGCGCGCGAAACGCGTTGAGCTCGGTTTCGAGTTCGGCGCAGACGTCCTCGCCCTCTCGCGATAATTCGAACAGCGTCTCGATATCCGAGCCGGTGCCGGCGATCCGGGAGTCGTGCTTGAGGGATTCTTCCAGGCGCTTCCGCTCCTGCAGGATCTTCTGGCTCTTATCGGGCTGGGCCCAGAAGTCGGGCGCGGAGATCTGTAGTTCGAGCTTGTCTATTTGAGCTTTCTTGTTGGGAACGTCAAAGATAGCTCCGCACAGCGTCAGCTTGCTGGCGGAGCTCAACGTACTCTCTTTCCAATTCGTCGTGGGTCATTCAACTCCAGTGTAGCCCGATCTTCCGGATCGCCTCGGCAATCTGATCCATGTCCTCCTTCGGACCGATCAGCATGTTTTGCGTGAACCACACGGCTTCCTGACAGAGCCGGTCGTTCTCCGGGCACTCGTTGCGCCGGATGTCGGGGTACAGGCGCTTCCACCCGCGGCTCTGGAACGTGGTCTCCAGAAACTGCTCCTTATTCAAAGGACGATACCCGGGGGAACACGGCACTCCTTCCGCCGACAGCGCCTTCAGGAACTTCTCCCGGCTCAGCCCGCCGAACTTCGAGGCGTCGTACCGCAGCATATACAGATGATAGGCGTTCCGTGTGCAGCCTTCGTGCATCTTCGCCGGCTGAATCCCGGGAATCTTGCTGAGCAGCGAGGTCAGGTATCGCGCATTCGACTCCCGGACCCGCGATTGCTGTTCGAGCCGCGTCAACTGCTCCAACAGAATGCCCGCCTGGAAATCCGTCATCCGCAGGTTTGCGCCATTCGAAATATACTCGACGGCCGCGCGCCCGTGCGATCGCCCGCAGTCGTGGAACGATCGCGCCGCCTCGTACATTCCCTCGTCGTTGCTGATGAGCGCTCCGCCCTCGCCGCAGTTCAGATTCTTGGTGGCCTGGAAGCTAAACGCGCCGAATGTCCCGAGCGTGCTCACCTTCTTGCCGCGCCACTCGGCGAAGTGCGCCTGGCAGGCGTCTTCGATTACCGGCAACCGGTGCTTTGCCGCCACCGCGAGAATCGTATCCAGATCCGCCGGAGATCCGCCCAGGTGAACCGGCAGGATGCACGCCGTGCGCGGCGAGATCGCGCCTTCTACCTTTCGCGCGTCGATCTGAAAGGTTGCCGGGTCCGTATCGACGAACACCGGCAGCGCGTGGCACATCAGCACCGTGTTGATGGTCGCGACGAACGTGTACGCGGGCACGATCACCTCGTCGCCGGGACCCACGCCCAAGGCGTTCAGCGCCGCAAAGAGGGCGGACGTGCCGTTCATCGTGGCCAGGCAGTAGCGGGCGCCCAGGCTCTTGGCCCAGGTTTCCTCGAAGGTGCGCGTCAGCGCGTTCCGGTTCCATCGCCTGCTACGAACAACCTTGCCAAGGGTTTCCTCTTCGCCCGGACCTACCACGGGCCAGGAAGGGAAGGGTGTTTTTCGAACCGGAGATCCGCCGAGAATGGCCAGTTTCTCGTCCGCCGTCAGCGCCATCAGCGCGGGCGCGCTTAGAAGAATATCTCGCCGTCGCATGGCGTAAGCATACAGCGAAATCAAACCGGTAGCATCCACCAGACGCGCCTGACCACTGCGCTCGGTTCCAAGCCGCGACCGTGAGGGAGCGGTTTCCCGGCCGCGATAAAACCGCTTGCTTACGCGCGCGGCTCGGAAGCGACGATTTTGAGCATCCACAAATATGGCGCTCCCCCGTTGCGCCGTAAAATAACGAAATGCCGAACACGGTGGCTGTTCTCGGCGGAGGGGTCGCGGGCCTGAGCGCCGCGCATGCACTGGCGGAGCGCGGCTTCCAAGTGCATGTCTACGAGCGCAAACCGGTGCTCGGCGGCAAGGCCCGCAGTATTCCGGTTGCGAATTCGGGTGGGAACGGCCGTCTCCCGCTTCCCGGCGAACACGGCTTTCGATTCTTCCCCGATTTCTACAAGCACGTCACCGGCACGATGCGGCGCACGCCGGCAGCGGACGCTCGAAGATTTGCGGGCGTTCCTGATGGAACTCTTCACCCCGTTTGGCGTTCCGCTGGAGGAGTTGACTTTCTTTGGCAGCCGCCTATGGATGGTTGCGACGAGTTGCGCGGAGCGCCGGCTGGTCGAATACGAAAACGTCGCCTGGCGGGATTTCATCGAGGCGACGAAGAAGCCGAGGAGAGCAGCACGCTAACGGTCGGCGGAACGCAATTGCAACTTCTGTATCGCTTCATTTCGCCGGACGGCATCTTCGATTCGCCTACTGTCGGGTCCAACCAACGACGTGTGGATCGACCCGCGGACCCAGTACCTTCAGAAGCTGGGGGTGGAATTCCATGTCGGAACCAGGCTCATCAAAATCCAGACCGACGGCATGCGGGTGACCGGCGTGAATGCGGAGAGCTCAACGATCACCGCGGATTTCTATGTCGCGGCCCTGCCGGTGGAGGCGATGGCCACCTGAAGGATGAACCGCTGGTGAGCGGTCATGCGATCTACCTGGATTCTCCCTGGGCGCTGACCGCCATTTCGCAGCGGCAGTTCTGGACCAGTGTGGACTCGCGGTATGGAGACGGCACGGTCGGCGGAATTCTCTCTGTCGATATCTCCGACTGGGATGCGCCCAGCGTGGTATTCGGCAAGCCGGCGCGGGAATGCGATCCGGCAGGAGGCAGCACCTGAACACCGGCGGCACCACGCCGATTGACGACGCGAATCTGGTGGCCTTTTTCCTCGACCCCGACATTGAATTCCCCAAGCCGGGCACGGCGACGAATGCCGAGCCGCCGCTGATCAACACCGCGGGTTCGCTTCAGTACCGGCCGGAGGCGCAGGTGGAGTTGCAGAATTTCTTTGTGGCTTCCGACTACGTGCGCACCTCCACCGATTTAGCCTGCATGGAGGCGGCGTCGGGCTCGACGGCTCTGCCGGCGCAACTCTGGCCGTTGGAGGAACCGGAGTTCCTCAAACCGCTTTAGGAGTTGGATCGCCTCCGGTTCCAGCTCGGCATCGGAACACCTTCCTAAACGTAAGATTAATGCGCGCGGCGCCGGTCAGCGGATGTTGTCCGTCCTTGAGCGGCGCGACGCCGTGATAGACGAAGCGCGCGGGACCGCCCCACACCGCGACGTCGCCGCACTCGACCCGGAAGCGGCGCACCGCGTCCGCGCGGCGCTGGCCGCCCCACAGGAACACGGCGGGCAAGCCGAGTGACACCGAGACGATGGGAGCCCAGGGATCCTCCTCGTCCCGGTCCTGATGCAGGCCGAGTTTCGCGCCCGCGACATAGCGATTCATCAGGCAGGCGTCGGGATCGTATGGCGCGAAGCCCGCCTCCGCGGCGGCGCGCGCGGCGAGTTCGAGGAACGCGGCGGGCATCGCGGGCCACGGCGCTCCGGTTTCGGGATCGGCGGGCGCGTAGCGATAGCCGGTTCGGTCGGAGACCCAGCCGACGCGGCCGCAGTTCGTCATCGCGACTGACATGGTGTAGCCGCCCGGAGTGACGAGATGGCGAAACTGCGCGGCCTGCGCGATCGACGCGACCTGCTCGACGAGCGCGGGCGCTTCGACCGCGGCGAATCCGCGCAAGAGCACCGCGCCGTCTTCGAGTTGCTCACGATCATTGTCGAACAGAGGAATCATCGCGCACCGTGGACGATGATACCGAAAACGCCGCTAGATGCGCTGCGCGCCGATGCGTTGACTGGGACCTCTCCTGGAGCTAGACTCGCCGATATGCCTTACGGTGACCAACCCGTCAGCTTAAAACTCAATTCGCGGCCGGAAGAATCGGTTTCCCGCCCCGAGGACTTGCAGTTCGAACAAGCGGTCCCGATTCGCACAGGGTCCTCGCCCGATCCGGCGTCGAAGCTCTGTGTGGTCTGCAAGGGCGCCGTGACAGACCAATCTTTTCATGCGTAGGGTCAGGCATGCGCGACCCCGAATTCCCATGCTTAGAGCGGCCCTCTACGGCGCGGGCGCAGCCCTCGTCGCGATCGTGACCGGTTACGAAATTGGACTGATCTCGATTCTCGTCGGCATCACGGTCGGCAAGGCAATTCGCCGCGGGTCACACGGATGGGGAGGCCGTCCGCAGCAGATTCTGGCCGTCGCGCTCACTTACTTCGCGATTACCTCGAGCTATATTCCGGTTGCCATCTACAACGCGCAGAACAAGCCGGCGGCGGCCGCGCGAAAGAATTTCCTTCGGGACCGCTGTGGTTTTTCTACTTGGACTCGCTCTGGCGGCTCCGTTTCTTTTGCTATCTTCCGGCATCTCCGGCCTGCTAACGATCGCGATCGTCTTCTTCGGACTGCAACAAGCCTGGAAGCTTACAGGGCGGATCGATATCGTGATTGCCGGCCCGTACCCGGTTCGGAGCGCTACCTAGGTCTCTGACCGCTTGAAAAAGTATTTTTAAAACACTTTCAATTGAGAATGGTTTGGATTATACTTGGTCATGCGAGCCTACCGTCGACTCCACATTCGCTTGCCCAAGCGTCACCGGGACAAGGTTGACTTGCTGCTTCGAGGTGGGATTCAATCAGTTCGAGTGGTTCTTCGCGCTCTC
>JANXRE010000059.1 GCA_025353165.1 Acidobacteriota bacterium
CCGGGAGACGTAGCGATTCTCAACGATCCGTTTCGCGGCGGAACACACCTTCCCGACATCACCGCCGTGTCGGCGATCTACTGCGGCGGCAGTAAGCGTCCGTCGTTCTATGTCGCGAACCGGGCGCATCACTCCGATGTAGGCGGCATGAGTCCCGGGTCGATGCCCCTCGCCACCGAGATCTACCAGGAAGGCCTCCGCATCCCGCCGGTCTTGCTGATCCGCAACGGCGAAGTGCAGCGCGACGTGATGAATCTCGTGCTCGCGAACGTCCGCACGCCCGTCGAGCGCGAAGGCGATCTGCTGGCTCAGTTCATGGCCATCCGCCGAGGCGAGCAGCGCCTGCGCGATCTCGTGGATCGGTACGGCATGCCCGCCGTCCGGCGGAACATGAGCGCGTTGCAGGATTACAGCGAACGCATGGTGCGCTCGGCCATCGCCGCCCTGCCGCAGGGCGTGTACCGCTTCGAGGATCAACTGGATGACGACGGAGTCACCGGGCGCCCCGTCCGAATCGTGGTCACGATCACGATCCGGAATGGCGAGGCGACGGTTGATTTCAGCGGCTCCGATCCGCAGGCGAGCGGGCCGGTGAACGCAAACTTCGCCGTCGCCGTGTCGGCCACGACATATGTCTTCCGATGCCTGATCCGCGAAGATGTTCCCTATACCGCCGGCATCCTTCGCCCCATCCGGGTGATCGCGCCCGAGGGAACGGTGGTGAACGCGAGACCGCCGGCAGCCATGGCAGGAGGCAACGTCGAAACCTCGCAGCGCATCACCGATGTGTTGCTCGGCGCGCTGGCTCAAGCCGCGCCGGACCGGATTCCCGCCGCGAGTTCCGGTACGATGAACAACCTAACTCTTGGAGGCTGGGATCCTATTCGCCGCCGCGCTTGGGCCTGGTACGAAACCATCGCCGGAGGCATGGGCGCGTCGGCGCGCGCCGGTGGGTGCAGCGCTGTCCACACGCACATGACGAATAGCTGGAACACGCCGATCGAAGCCTTCGAGCACCAGTATCCGGTGCGCATTCGCGCCTACCACATTCGCGCACGGTCGGCAGGCGGCGGACTGCACCGCGGGGGCGACGGCATCGTCCGCGAGTTCGAGTTTCTCGCCGGCGCCGATGCGACCATTCTGTCGGACCGCCGCGTGCGAGGACCCTACGGGTTAAGCGGCGGCGAGCCGGGCCAGCCAGGCAGGAATTTGCTGATCCGCGACAAGCGCAAGCGCGTGCTGCCCGCCAAAGCGAGGTTCGACATTCCCGTCGGCGCGACCCTCCGCATCGAGACGCCGGGCGGCGGCGGATGGGGTGACAAGCTATCATGAGAATTGCCCACCGACCGCACGAACAGGCGACGCGCCCTGATTATGGTGATGTCGTGCACCGTGATCGGCGCATTCGCGCAACTTTTAATCAAGTCCGGCGCCAACGCCCTACCGGCGCATCTGGGTTTTGACCTCGCGTCGGCGCTCGCCATCGCGACGAACCTGAACGTGATCGCGGGGTATTCGTTGTACGGAATCAACATGGTGTTGCTCGTGCTCGCCCTCCGTCATGCGGAGCTCTCGATTCTCTACCCAGTGATCGCACTCACCTACGTGTGGGTATCGCTGCTGTCCGTGTTCGTCCTGCACGAGCAGATGAACTGGCAGCGCGGCAGCGGCATCGCTCTGATCGTTTTAGGCGTCGCGGTCATCGGCAGGGAGACCCGGTCTTGAAGACTCCCATCGAATCCATTCTCTTAATGTTCGTCGCCGCGTTCATCGGCAGCTTCGGCGCGGTCTTCCTCAAATCGGGCGCGCACCGGCTATCCAGGGATTGGCGTGTGATGCTGCGCAACTGGCAACTGGCCGCCGGCATTCTCGCCTACGGCGGCTCTTCCGCCTTGTTCGTCGTCGGTCTGCGAAAAGGCGAGCTCAGTATCCTGTACCCGATGATTTCGCTCGGCTACATCTTCACGCTGCTATGGTCGCGCATTTTCTTTGGCGAGCCGCTGACGAAAACGAAATTCGCCGGAGTCGGATTGATTCTCGCAGGCATCGTATTTCTAGCCGCCGGTAACCGATGATCGTCACGGACGAAGCGCTGGACTTGGCGCGGCGCATCTGGGACTATCTCTATCTCGGTCACACGCCGATTAAGGCCGAGATCGTCGTCGCCCTCGGCACCAACGATCTGCGCGTCGCCGGTTTCGCCGCCGGTTTGTTCGCACAAGGCTACGGACACACTCTGGTGTGCACCGGCGGAATCGCGCACCAGGGCGACCTGCTGGCCACGCCATGGGATCGCACCGAGGCCGAGATGTATGCCGACGTCGCCGTCCTCCACGGAGTGCCCCGCGAACGCATCCTACTCGAAACGCGCGCCATCAATACGGCGGAGAACCTCCGCTTCACGCGGCAGCTTCTTAAGGATCGCTCCATTCGGCCCGCCAACATCGTCCTCGCGGTAAAGCCCTTCATGCAGCGCCGCACCTGGGCCGCGATGGCGGTCGAATGGCCGGAAATGCCTGCCACGCTCGCCTCGCCCCGCATGACGCTGGACGAATACTTCACCGCGGAACTGACACCCGCGAAGATCGTCAACATCATGATGGGCGACCTGCAACGCGTCTGGGTCTACGCGCAAAAGGGCTGGTCCGCGCCCCAGAAGGTTTCGGCCGAAGTGCAAGCCGCCTACGACCGCCTCGCCGAACTTGGGTTCACCCGTCATCTGCTTCCTGGTGTATGATTATTCAGTAGGGTGAATAAAAATACAAGGAGGGCACCCCGTGGCTGCCCCTAACCCGAATCCCGATTTCTGGAACATCGCCGCCGGCAATCTGACCCGCGATCAGGACTTGACCTTCGAGGAACTCGTCGCGCTGCTCGACCTCGCGGCCGAGATGAAGAAGAACCCCGCCCAATTTGCCCGCGCACTCTCCGGCCGCTACCTCGCCCTACTGTTCGAAAAGCCGTCGCTCCGAACGCGCATGACGTTCGAACTCGCGATCAAGCAACTCGGCGGCGACGCGATCGTTTCCACCGGCCTCATCGCAGAGCGCGAGCCCATCAAGGACGTCGCCCGTAACCTCGAGCGCTGGACCAACGGAATCGTTGCACGCACCTTCATGCAGCGCACCGTCGATGAACTCGCGAAGTGGGCGAACGTTCCCGTAATTAACGCACTCAGCGATCTGTATCATCCGTGTCAGGCGCTCGCAGATGTTCTCACTATTAAGGAGCACTTCGGAAAATGGCGCGGGTTGAAGCTCGCATTCGTCGGCGACGGCAATAACATGGCGAACTCCCTGATGCTCACCGGCATGCGCCTCGGCATGGACTTCGCTATCGCCACGCCACCGGGCTACGAAGCTAACCCGGACATGGTCCGCGCCGCCCGTGAATTGTCCGCAGCCATGGGATCGAAGATCGATGTCACAACCGACGCGGCCGCGGCCGTATCCGGCGCGCACGCCGTCTACACCGACGTGTGGGCCAGCATGGGGCAGGAGCACGAGGCCATCGAGCGGCGCGCGCGCTTCCACGCCTACCAGGTCAACGAGACGCTGATGGCCAAGGCCCGCCCCGAGGCCGTATTCATGCACTGTCTGCCGGCTAAGCGGAACCAGGAGACCACCGACGTGGTCATGGAATCGCACCAATCGGTGGTCTTCGATCAGGCCGAAAACCGCCTTCACGCGCAGAAAGCTCTGCTGTTGATGTTGCTCGCCTGATAAGGAACTCATGACAAAACCGAAAAAAGTAGCCCTGGCCTACTCGGGCGGACTGGATACCTCCATCATCATGCCGTGGCTCAAAGAGAACTACGGCTGCGAAATCGTCGCTGTCTGCGGAGACATCGGACAGGGCGGCGACGAACTCGACGGCCTGCGCGAAAAGGCTCTGAAGACCGGCGCGTCGGAAGTCCACGTCGAGGACATGCGCGAAGAGTTCGTCACCGAGTACCTGTGGAAACTCGTGCGCTCCGGAGGAGTTTACGAGCACAAGTATCTGCTGGGAACTTCCATCGCCCGCCCGCTCCTCGCCAAGCGCCAGGTCGAAGTGGCGCTCCGGACGGGTTGCGACGCCGTGGCCCACGGCTGCACCGGCAAGGGCAACGATCAGGTCCGCTTCGAACTGACCTACAAAGCGCTCGCGCCGCAACTGCAAGTCATCGCCCCGTGGCGCGAGTGGGACATCGTGTCGCGCGAGGACGCGATAGAATACGCCAAGAAACACGACGTCCCCATCTCGCAGTCCACCACCAAGATCTACAGCCGCGATCGCAACATCTGGCACATCTCGCACGAGGGCGGCGAGTTGGAAGATCCCGCCAACGCCGCGCCCGAGCACATCTGGATGCTCACCCGCAGCCCCAAGGACGCACCCAACGAACCCGAGAACGTGACCATCGGCTTCAAGGAAGGCCGGCCGGTATCGGTCAACGGCCAGCACATGATCTCGGGCGTGGCGCTGCTGGAGAAGTTGAACGAGATCGGAGCCAAGCACGGCATCGGGCGCATCGATCTCGTTGAGAATCGCTTCGTCGGCATGAAATCGCGGGGCTGCTACGAGACTCCCGGCGGCACGCTGATCTTCGCGGCGCACCGGGAACTCGAAGCCCTCACGCTCGACCGGAACACGCTCCACTACAAGCAGAAGCTGGCGCTCGACTACGCTGAGATGGTTTACAACGGCATCTGGTTCACGCCGCTCCGGGAAGCCCTCGACGCCTTCTTCGAGGGAATCGGTAAGACCACCACCGGCGAGGTCACGCTGCGCCTGTACAAAGGCAACATCGAACCGGTCAGCCGCAAGTCGCCGTTCTCCCTGTACTCGCTCGACATCGCCAGCTTCACCATGGGAGCTTCATACGACCAGAAGGACGCGCTCGGCTTCATCAACCTGATCGGCCTGCCGATGAAAATCCGCGCGCTCGCCACCAAATGAAGCTCTGGGGCGGCAGGTTCGAAACGGGACCGTCGGAAGTCTTCGAACGCTTCTCCGGCTCCCTCCACTTCGACCGGCGGCTGATCGACGCGGACATTCGCGGCTCGCAGGCGTTCGCGAGCGCGCTGGAGCGCGTCGGCATTCTCACCGCCGATGAGCGCGAATGTATGATCGCCGCCTTCGACCAGATTCGCGAGGAGTCCCATGATCCGCAATTCTTTGACGGCGCGGAGGACGAGGATGTCCACACCCTGGTGATCCGCAAGCTCGGGGAGAAGGCCGGCGGATTGGCCGCCAAGATTCATACCGGACGCAGCCGCAACGAGCAGGTATCGCTCGACACGCGCCTATGGCTTCGCGAACAAATCGACGCAACACTCGGCCTTCTAGATTCGTTTCTGGCGGCGCTCCTCGAACTAGCCCGCCGCTATCCCGACGCGGTCATACCCGGCTACACGCACACTCGCCGCGCCCAGGCGGTTCTCTGGCCGCACTACATCCTCGCGTATTTCGAAATGTTCGCGCGTGACCGCGAGCGGCTCGGCGAAACACGAGCCCGCGTGAACGTGATGCCGCTCGGCTCTGGCGCGCTCGCCGGAAGCGGCTTCCGGTTCGACCGCGAAGCCATGGCCCGCGACCTCGGCTTCGATGCGATCACCCGCAACTCGATGGACGTTTCCGCCGATCGTGACTGGGCGCTGGATTTCCTGCACGCCGCGGCCACCACCCTGCTGCATCTCAGCAGGCTCGCGGAAGATTGGATTCTCTACTCCGGCGAAGAGTACGGCTGGATGGAGTTGGGCGACGATGTGACCAGCGGATCCAGCCTCATGCCGCAGAAGAAGAACCCGGATTCGTTGGAGCTGATTCGCGGCAAGGCAGGTCGCGTGTTCGGCGCGTACTCGTCGCTGTTCATCACCCTGAAGGGCACGCCGATGACGTACAACCGCGACATGCAGGAGGACAAGGAGCCGCTCTTCGACGCCGCCGATCAGTTGGCGGGCTCTCTCGAAATGGCTCGCGTGGTCGTCGAATCGGCGAAGCTGAAGCCGGCCGTTCCCGCGGCCGCGGCCGAAGATAGCTGGATGGTCGCGACCGACATCGCGGAAACGCTGGCCCGCTCGGGAGTGCCGTTCCACAGCGCGCACCAGATCGCTGGGCGACTGGTCCTGGCCAGTCTCCAACAGGGCAAGAAGCCCGCGCAATGGACCGCCGAGGAGCTGGTTGCCTTCGCGCCCGAATTTAGACCAGACATGATTCGCTCCTTCCGGCCGATCGAAGGCATGCAGACTCGTGAAATTCCCGGCGGTACGGGACCACTCGCCGTGGCCGCCGCGCTCGAAGAGGCCGAGGCCCGCCTCCGCGCGTGGCGCGCATGAACAAGGCCTACCGGCAGGGACAAATACTCGAGCTGGTGCGACAGAAGCCGGTCTACACGCAGGACGAACTGGCGGTCCAACTTCGGGGGCGCGGCATTCACGCCACGCAAGTCACGCTATCGCGCGACGTGAAGGACCTGCGGCTGGTGAAAACTCCGGAAGGATACCGTCAAATCGCGGAACGCGCGCCGGCGCCTCACGTCGGCGCGGTCATCGAGGAGTATGTCCGCGACGTCCGCATGGCCCAGAATCTTCTCATCCTTCGTACCCCTCCGGGCAGCGCCAATGCGCTCGCAGTCGCGCTGGACCAGGAGGAGTGGCCCGAAATCGTGGGCACCATCGCGGGCGACGACACGATCCTGATCGTCGCGCCGGATAATTCGCGGGCCGCGGCCCTGCGAGATAAACTCCTGCGTTACCTTCGCGGCTAACCGTGGAATACGGCCGCCGCGTTGGACGGCAGGTCTAAAACATCCCCGGCCTCGCCAAAAAGATTGCACGGAATCTCCGGCGCGATCCCCTTGAGCAGACCCTTCAGCACGGTCCCCGCGCCGATCTCGAACGCCTGCGTAACGCCTTGCCCCGCGAGATAGCGCATCGACTCGAGCCACCGCACGGGATTCGGCACCTGTTGGTATAACCCCTGGCGCGCCTCGGCCCCCGTACGAATCTCGCGCGCCTCCCAGTTGTTAACTAGCGGCATTTGCAGGTCGCGAAAACTCGCGGCATTGAGATCCGCCTCTAACTGTTCCTGCGCGGGCTTCATCAATGCGCAGTGGAAGGGCGCGCTGACAGGCAGCAGCACGGCGCGCTTTACGCCCGCCGCCTTGGCGAGTTGAATGGCCCGGTTCACCGCCCCTGCGTGCCCAGCAATCACGATCTGATCCGGCGAATTCAGGTTGGCCGCGCTGACCACTTCGCCTTCCGCCGCCCGGGCGAGCACCTCGTCGAGCTTGCCTTCCGGCAGCTTGAGCAGCGCGGCCATCGCCCCGGCTCCCGCGGGCACGGCCGCCTGCATATATTGCCCGCGCTTCCGCACCAGCCTCACGGCATCGGCGAAATCGAGCGAGCCCGCCGCGACCAGCGCCGAATACTCCCCCAGCGAATGGCCGGCGACATAGTCCGGCCGGTAGCCGAGTCCCATCAGAACGGTCCACGCCGCGATGGAAACCGTGAGCAAAGCCGGCTGCGTATTCTCCGTAAGTTTCAGGGCCTCCGCCGGACCCTCAAAACACAGTTGCGAAAGCGGAAACCCGAGCGCCGCATCGGCCTGTTCGAAAACCCGCCGCGCCGAAGGGTATTGGTCAGCCAGGGTCTTGCCCATGCCCGCCGATTGCGAGCCCTGCCCCGGGAAGAGAAATGCGATTTTCGACATCAAATATTGATTATCCGCCAGGCGCGTCCGTGCGGTTCCGCAGGGCCCGCTTCCGTCTTCTGGTTCTACGGATGACTCGGTACCGTGCCGGGATGGCGCTGGCGCTTCCAAGGGCAGTTATTTTTTCAGGATCAAATCTCGCAGCGAATCCAGCGGCACAGCGCCTTCCTTCAGCGCTGCCGCGTGAAAGCCCGGCTCATTCCAACTTCCGCCCGATTGCGCCTCTTCCCGCAGCTTCACCCATCCGCGCCACCCGAGGAAATACGCCGGCAACTGGGCCGAGGACAACTGCGCCCGTTGATACTTCGCCGTCGCTTCCTCTTTCTCCTGGTACGTGTCCCGGATCATGAGATCGAGGGCCTGCTGCTCGCTCATGTTCATCGTCTGGAGCCGGATGTCGAGGATCGTGTTTGCGATCACGCGCAGCAGTTGCTTGTACCAGGTGAGCTGCATGCCGGGATCGTCCTTGTAATACCCATCCTCGATCAGGAATTGCGTGGCGTACACGGCCCAGCCTTCGACGTAAGGCACGTTCCCGTAAACCGCCCTCAGCAGCCTCCGCGATTCGGGCCGGACTTCAGCGGCATACTCGGCTTGCACGTAGTGCCCCGGCATTGCTTCATGAATCGTGAGGATCTTCAGCCCATGGAAATCGTATTCGCGCAACTTTGATTCCTGGCGCTCACTGGACCAGCTCCGGGGAATCGGCGTTACCCAATAGAACGCTCCGAGCTTGGGCTGCAGCGCGGGCGCCGGCGAGAATCCGCCGACCCCATACACCCCCCGCATAAACTCCGGCGTCGGGATCACTTGCAGGTTGCCGCCCGCCGGCAGCGGAACGAAACGGTGGTCGCGAACGAACGATGTCGCCTCGGCCAAGTCGCCCTTAGCTTCATCGAAGTAAGTATCGGGAGTGGCGTGCTTTTGAGCCACCGCGTTCAGGACTTTCTCCACCGGCTCCGAGCCCGACGCGCGCGCCATCCGGTCGCGGATCGACCTCAGTTGCGCCTCGGCATCGGCCAGAACTCCCGCGGGACTCTGTTCGGTCCCGAGCGCATATCGAAATTTGAGGCGGTACTGGTTCGAGCCCAGGCGCCAGTCGCCCGGATGCTGTGCCAGATCGCGTTTCAAGTACGAATTGAACCCCCGGAGCGCGTCGATAGCGCTCTGCGCCGCGCCCTCGTAAATCTCCCGTTGTGCGGCCGGACATTCCTTGCGAAGAGTCTGGTCGATGAGCGCGACATTTCCGTCGTTCTCTTCAATGGCGACTCGAATCCAGACATCAGGAGCGGTGTCCAGGTTCACTCGCGCCTGTGTCAGAAAATCCGGGATCTTCCGCAACCGCGCGATGATGTTTGCGAAGCGAACGTCCTTCGGCGCGTACTCCAACACGTACGGACCGAACAGCCCATTTCCAATCAGCTCCACATACACCGTCGGATTGTGCCGCCAGGCCTGGATAGAATTCAGTTCCAAAAGCGCAAGCTCGGTCTGATTGCGCATGATGTCCAGGTCCGCCTTGTCTTCGGCCGGAACGTTTCGATCGCCCAAAGCCTGCAAACGGATGCGGAACCGCTCGTAAAAATCCCGCTGCCGGTTGAGTCCGTTCTCGCTCATGTCGTCCAGCAGATCGTCCAGCCGGCGGCCGTCGTGGCTGTGATACCCGGCTTGCGTCGCCGACACCGGCGAGAAGGCAAGGGTCTCGTACACGAATTCCGAGGCCATGCGGTCGACGACGTCCGAAGCCGCGGGACGGCATCCGAATGTAAGGGACGCGCAAGCCGATAACGCAAGAAGTCTGGGGAACATCTTGAGTGACAATACTACGTTGCCGGGTTTCATGCGGCGAGCAGCCGGCTTGCCTGGCTGGGGGACGCACGCGGACCGGACGGAAGTCGCCGAAATGGAAGAACCCGGACGCGGGGATCCCAATGCGGAAACTGGCGAACGGGGACGTTCTGCCGGTCAGCGACCAACAGGGTTGCCAGAGAACTCCGCCGCCCGGCGGTGGCCGGAACGGGAGCGGACGGTTGCATGTGGAGAGCGATCCACGCGAGCACTGCGAGCCAAGAGTGCCGCAGGATTTGGAGTGACTGATTCACGTTATCCGGCATGCCGAGACGATCAGCGGGTATCAAAGGCGAGGCAGGATTTGTGAACGAGTCCGCCGCGGGCGCGGGTTGAGCGGCCAGGGACGGACGCCGGGTGTCACGGCTGAGGTTCTTCAACGCGCCGAGCGCGCGATAGTAGGACCGCTCGCAATCGGCGCGGTAGCGGAGGTGGGTCCGGAACCGGGCTTCCTTTTCTTTGAATTGGGCCTCGGCGACACCGGAGTGGCCCCCGCCGTGGTGGCTGCCGGCGTAGATCCAGAACTCGCGATCGACGCGGCGGGCGGCTTTCCAGTCCCAGCAGGCATCGACGAATTCCTCGACGAGAAGCCGTTCGTGGGCGTCCCGGGGCTGATGCACGGCGAGGAGTTCGGCGTGCAGGGTTTGGTATTCGGCCTCCAGCGAGGGTTGGGTTGTTTCGGTATCCATGTGGCGGATGTCTTCTCCTACCTAACACATATCATATGGCCGCAAGGAGTTGAGGTTCCTTGCTTGGGGAGTTAGTTTAGAATGAGAGAGTTACGCGGTTCAGGAGTGGTGTCACCGGCTTTTGGCGGGAGTGCGGAATTG
>JANXRE010000078.1 GCA_025353165.1 Acidobacteriota bacterium
GTGAATGCGATCTGCCGTCTGAGCCAGGACGCCGGCAAGTCCGGTGGTCGCGGTGAAGACGACCCTGCGAGACCCGATATCTCGATGATGACCGCGATGCTCGCCGCGCGGTGGAAAAGCGGCGGAGTCTCGGGCCCGGAAGGCCCCAAACCCGGCCAGGTCCGCACGTTCAGAATAACCGCGCTCGATCCGGCTCAGAAGCGGATCGACGTGGAACTGGCGGACTAGGAGTCTGTCGGAGATAGATTGGACCCTGGTGGCCTGGGCGAGGAGTGGGGGAAAAACATCGTGGTGTAGAAATGTTTCGGAGTTGATAGTCTGGTTCTGTGAGCAAACGCTTCCGTACCTGCGACCTGGACCAAGTTTTCCTGCTCCCGCCATCGTTGCAGGATTGGCTGCCGGAGAATCATCTGGCGCGGTTCATCGCTGAGGTAACCAACGAGCTGGACTTGTCCAAGATCACGGCGGTCTACGGACGTAAAGATGGACGCGGCATGGCGGCCTACCACCCAGCGATGATGGTGCGGATGTTGTTGTACGGCTACTGTCGGGGAGTGGTGAGTTCGCGGAAGATCGAACGGGCGACATTTGAAGACGTGGCATTCCGGTACCTGGCGGCGGACCAACACCCCGATCACGATTCCATCGCCAGCTTTCGGCAGACGCACTTGCAGAGCTTGGCGGAGTTGTTCACGCAGGCTTTACGGATGTGCGACAAGGCCGGGTTGGTGAAGCTGGGGCATGTGGCGATCGATGGGACCAAACTGAAGGCCAACGCCAGCAAACACAAGGCGATGAGCTACGAGCGGATGGGGGAGAAAGAGAAGCAGTTGCGGGAAGAAGTAGAGAAGTTGCTGGCCCAGGCAGCCGAGACCGATGCCGCCGAAGACGCGCAGTACGGCAAGGGAAAGCGAGGGGACGAACTGCCGACGGAACTGGCGCGGCGGGAAAGCCGATTGAAGAAGATCGCCGAGGCCAAGGCTTCGTTGGAGCAAGAAGCGCGGGAACGTGCCACGGCGGAGAAGGCGGCAGCGGAAGCGAAAGTGGAACAACGGCGACGGCAAGAAGAGGAGCGGGGCAAGAAGTTCGGTGGCCGACCGCCGCAGGTGCCTGATCCGGAGACAGCCAAGCCGGAGCCCAAGGCGCAGCGCAACTTCACCGATCCGGAATCGCGCATCATGAAAGATGGAGCGACGAAGAGTTTCACGCAGGCTTACAACGCGCAGGCAGCGGTGGACAGTCATGCACAGATCATCGTGGCGGCGGCGGTGACGCAGGAGGCCAATGACAAGAAGCAATTGCTGCCGATGCTGGAGCAGGTGGCACAGAACATGGGCCGGAAGCCGGAGCACGCGACGGCGGATACGGGTTATTTCAGCGAGGCGGCGGTGAGCGACCCGAAGGTGGAGGGCATCGAGTTGTTGGTGCCGCCGGAGCGTCAGAAGCGCGACGTTGAGCCCCAACCGGCGGTAGAGCCACAGATCCGGTCTGTAGAGGAGAGCACCGAGCAACCGGCGGTCAAAAGCGCGGCGGAAGCAATGCGCGACAAGCTAAAGACGCCCGCCGGCCATGCCGTCTACAAGATGCGCAAGGCGGTAGTGGAGCCCGTATTCGGACAGATCAAAGAACGGCGGGGTTTGCGGGGCTTCTTGATGCGCGGCCGGGAAAAAGCCGCGGCGGAATGGCAGATCATCTGCCTCACCCACAACCTGCTGAAGCTGTTCCAGGCCCGAACTGCGCCCGCAAACCGTCCCAGGAACACAAAAGCCCGTTCAAAATCAGGCGGATTGGCTTACGCGGGCCGCAACCGCAGGTTTTTTGCATTGGCTTGTACTTTGTTTAGCAAAGTAGCGCGCTGGTGCGCGGCCCAGTCCAACACCGCAACCCGGAACTTGAGTTTCATTCCGACAGACTCCTAGCGGTCAGGCTTCAGCGATCCGCTTTTCCCGCGCGTTCTGCGTCTATGAGCAACTCCACCAGCTCACGCGCGCCTATGACCGCCGTTCTCTTCCAATGATCGGGGCAATGACGCCTGTTCCCGGTCACGAGGTAATCCGCGTCCGCGGTATCCGCGCACTCTAAGAACCGGTTGTCGCTTTCATCGGGGGACACTGCGAGGAGGTCTTTTGGATTCACCAGAGTTGCAATACGGCGAATCAGGGTAAGAGCGTCGGGGATCACCTTGGGCCTGATACGGCTGAACTTGGAACGGCCGATTACTTCCTCGTATTCGTTCAGGATCGGGAGAGTGACGTAAATCTGAATCTTTCCCGCCGCGGCCAGATCGAGGGTATGGGCTTCGGCACCGCCTCGGGTCAAGACAGCGGATACGATCACATTCGTACCCAGCACTGCGCCGATCATTAGCCGCGATCGGATCTTGCGCGCTTCTCGCGGCGAGAGGCTGCAATCTCCGCGTCAATCTCTTCCATCGTCAGCTTGTCCAAGCCGGCTTGCTTGGCTTCGTCTCGAATGGCTCTTAAGGCGATGTCTTCGGGCGCGATGGTTTGGAGGTAGTCGTCCACGCTCATGATGATCACGGCGGGTTGTCCCCGCCGGTCAACCAAGAACCGTTCTTGTAGCTCGACGGCCCGATTCATGATCTGGCCGAATTGTGTTTGGGCGGTGAGTGCCGAGATCTTCTTGGTCATAGCTGGTTCCTGGTTAATTAATTAATCAGTTCTTTCTTAGCCTACCCTCCGGGTCAAGGCCAAGCCCCTCACCTTTCCCCTCGATGTCCGTCTGTTAAAGTGTTGGACGGAAACAATGGAGTCTTAACCCTGGCTTCCACCTCCGCCCCTAAAATGGACGAAGCTGCGCTGATCCGGGCGGCTCAACGCGGCGACGAGGTCGCCTTTGAGCAACTCGTCCGCGCGTACGACCAGAGTGTCCTCCGGCTGGCGCTGAACCTGCTCCGGTCGCCGGAGGATGCAAGCGACGTCTATCAGGAGGCGTTCCTACGGGTGTATCGGAACCTCCACAGTTTCCGGTTCGATTGCAGTTTTCATACCTGGCTGTACCGGATTGTGACCAATCTGTGCCTGGATCACCTGAGGAAGAGAAAAGTCCGGCGGGAGGAATCGACGGTGGTGGAGACGGCCGAAGGACCGCTGGACCGGATCGACAGCGTGACGGAAGAACGCGCGCACGGCAATCCGCAAAGGAATCTGTTGAGCCGGGAGTTGGGGTCGAGGATCGAAGCCGTGTTGGCGGAATTAACGCCCCGGGAGCGCATGGTGTTCGAACTCCGGCACTACCAGGGATTGCGGCTGCGCGCCATCGGCGAGATGCTCGGCACCAGCGAGGAAGCCGCTAAGAATTGTCTGTTTCGGGCGACCCAGAAAATGAGGGCCGCGTTGGGAGATTTTGTATGACTTGCGACGACGCCGTTGAAGCACTGCCTCTTTTTTTATATGGCGAGATGGGGTTCGACGAAGAGGAGGGGTTGCAGGCGCACCTCGACTGCTGCGCGTCCTGCCGGGATGCTTTGGCGCGGCAGCGATCGCTGCGTGCGGCCCTGGATGAGCGCGAACTGGATGTCTCGGCTTTTTTGCTTCGCCGGAACCGGCAGCAGTTGGGAGAACGGCTGGCCGCCGAGACGGACCGCCGCCATGGGAGCCCGTTCGAGAGTCTCTCGCACCTGTTCTCCGGATGGGATTGGATGCCCCGTTTTGTCCGGCCGGCGGGAGCCGTGGCGCTGGTCGCCGCCGGATTCTTCGCGGCCCAGGTGACTCCGGGTATGCGAGGGATGTTCCAGACCGCCGGCCTGGTGGATTCCACCGCGCGCGTCCGATCTGTCGAACCCGCGGATAACGGCAGAATTCAAATCGTGGTGGACGAGACGCGTTCGCGCGTGATTTCCGGCAGGCTGGACGACGAACCCATCCGGAAATTGTTGATTTCCGCCGCCAAGGATCCGAGCGACCCCGGCCTGCGCGGCGAGAGCGTGGAGATCCTCAGGCACCAGCCCGACTCCGACGAGATACGGGGCGCGCTGCTGAACGCGCTGCAGCACGATACGAACGACGGCGTCCGCCTGAAGGCGATCGAAGCGTTGAAGCCTTACGCCGCTCATCCCGACGTGCGCAAGGCTCTGGCCGACATCCTTCTGCACGACAACAACCCGGGAGTGCGGACACAGGCCATCGATCTGTTGACGCTGAACAACCGCGAGGGTCAATTGGTGGGAGTGTTGCAGGAGCTGATGCGGAAGGAGCAGAACACCTACGTGCGCGAGCGCTGCGAGCGCGTGCTGAGAGACAGGAAAGCCTCGGTGGAGACGTACTGACATGCGTGTTGCGTGGCTTCTCGCCCTGGCTGCAGGCCTATGCTGCGCCCAGCAGCGCGGGAACATCGCGCGCGAAGGGCCGTTTTTTGTCGAGACGTCGAGTGGGCCGATTGTCGTGCCCGCGGGCAAGTTGAAGATCGTCACTTCGGGCGCGGTGGTGGCGCGGGGACGCGAAGGCGCGGCTGGCGCATACACGTTGAAGCAGCGAGTGAAAGGCGCGGATAGAAGCGAGGCGGAGCGGCAGTTCCGATCGCTGCGGATGCGGACATTCAACCGGGGCCCGTTGACGGTTCTCGAGTTCGCGGGAGGCGAGGACACGGATGTCGAGTACGACCTGACCCTGACGCTGCCGAAGAATCTTTCGTCCGTGTCGCTGGTCACCCACGGCGGCGCAATTGAAGCGTACGACATAGACGGATCCATCGAGGCGGACACCGCGGCCGGGCGCATCCAGCTCGACCGGATCGGGATGAACGCGATCGCCAAGACGGGCGGCGGCGCCATTCGTGTCGGCGCGGTCAGCGGGATGCTGCGGTGCGTGTCGGGCGGCGGCGCGATCCAGGTGGATCGAACGGGCGGCGAAGTCTGGTGCGATACGGCGGGCGGCAATGTGTCCATCGGGGAAGCCGGGGGTCCGGTGCACGCCGCGACCGCGGGCAATATCCAGATCGGCCACGCCCATTCGTCCGTCTCGGCCCACTCCGAGGGCGGGTTGATCGCCGTCAATGAGGCGGGCGGGCTGGTTACCGCGCAAACGGCCGGGGGGTCCATCCAGGTAGAATCTTCGCTCGGCGTTCGTTGCGAATCGGCCGCGGGCGCGATCCGGGTGAAGGGCGTGGGCGGACCGCTCCGCGCGTACACGGTCGCCGGCAGCATCCTGGCCGAACTCCTGCCGGGCGTTCAACTGGAAGACTCCAGCCTGAATACCACCCTGGGTGACATTACGGTTTTCATTCCGTCTAACGTAGCGGTTTCGGTTCGGGCATGGAATGACAACGGCGGCCGATGGCGGATCGTTTCGGAGTTTCCCGAGATCCGGGTACGGACCGATACCAGCCGCCGCGGTCCGATGACGGCGGAGGGCGCGCTGAATGGCGGCGGCCCGGTGTTGCGGATCAGCGCCGCCGGTAATATCTATCTGCGGCGGAAGTAGATTTCAAGAAAACAGAGGCGAATATGCGGGAAAGACTATTTCATAGTTGCTTGACGTGTGTGTTCGTGTTGGCGGGTTCCACCCTCAGCGCGTGGGCACAACCGGTGCCGCCGGCCGCGCCCCCTGCGCCCGAGGCGCATCTGTGGCAGGTTTCGATGTCAAGTGGCGGCTTCCTGGGCGTCGGCGTGAAGGAGATCGACTCGGACCGCGCCAAGGAATTGAAACTGCACGAGGAGGCGGGAGTGGAAGTCACCCGCGTCGAGGAGGACAGTCCCGCTGCGAAGGCAGGGCTGAAGGTGGGAGATGCGGTCCTTCAGTTCAATGGACAGCACGTAGAAGGGATCGAGCAGTTCTCCCGGTTCGTTCACGAGACGCCCCCGGGGCGGGGGGTCAAACTAACGGTCAGCCGGGACGGCAACGTCCAGACGATCGCGGCCAGGATTGGTACCCGGAAAAGCTTCGACTTTGGCGGGTCGCAGGCGCCTTTGGCGATCGAGATTCCGCGGATCGAGATGCCTCCGATGCCCGACATCCCGCGCAACATCATGATGTGGCGCAGTTCCATGCTGGGTATCGAAGCCGAGCCGCTGCGGGGCCAGCTTGCCGATTATTTCGGGGTGAAGGAAGGCGTGCTGGTTCGATCGGTCATGAAGGAGTCGGCAGCTGAAAAAGCGGGGCTGAAAGCCGGCGACGTGATCCTGAAAGTGAACGAAGCCCGAGTGGCTACGCCGGGCGAGGTCACCAGCGCGCTGCGATCGCGCGAGGGGAAGAAATCGGTTCCGATCAGTCTGATCCGCGATCGCAAGGAGATGACTTTGAACGCGACGATGGAGTCCGACGCTTCGGAGACTCCGCGGCCCGCCCGGGCCCCGCGGCCGAAAGCCGTCAGGATGTAGATCGCTCCTCCACGATGTGGTGGATTTTCAGCAAGAGTTCGACTTCGGAAAGGGGAAGGTTCAGAGCGGCCGCGATCTGCCCTGGCCCTTCCCCTTGTTTCATCCGCCGGAGGGCCTGGGAGCGCTTCGCGGGGTTCATGCCGGCAATCGTGGTGGAAGAGCCGGACGCGGCCTCCGAGAGTTTCCGCTCGATTTCCTGCGTCCGATTCCGCAGCGCCTCCCACTCCAGGGCGAGCTTCGCCTCCGCATTCTCCCACCGGGTCTCGGACCCGTGGATTTCCTTCTTCAGGCTGACGAACAGGTAGACGGAAACGGCCATCGACGCGGCCACCATCACCAGCGGAATTATGTTCAGGAACAGAGCCATTCTTCGCCTCAACTGACGGTTCGCAGACGGTCGCGGCGGCTCACCACGCGCTGGATCCGGATTGCGAAATTACCTTCGACGACGACTACCTCGCCCATCGCGATCACACAGTTATTCACGATCAACTCGACAGGTTCGGAGAGAGTGCGATTCAATTCGATAATCGATCCGGTCGTGAGCTTCACCACGTCCTTGAGCGGGAGTTGGGCCCTCCCGAACGAAACCGTTACCGGCAGTTCGACATCCAGGAGCAAATCGAGGTTTTTCGGATTGCCGGTGGGCACCGGCGGCGGACCGGAGCGCGGTTCATCCGGCTCCAGCGTCCCGAAGTGAGCGTAGACGGTCACTTCGGAAGAATCGGGGAAGGTCAGGCGGATCGGAGCAAAGGTCAGGCCGGAAGGGGGCCGGCTCTCCGCGCCTTCGCAGCATGAGACCGCGCTGCCCACGCGGGCGCCAAGCACCCGGGTGAGACCCGAGAGCGCTTGATTGACAATCTCCAGATAGGTGCTTTTTGCGCCGGATTCATCCTGGTCCTCGATACCCGCGGCGCGCAGCATTCTCAGGCCGATCCCGACTGCGCCGCTGGGATCCGACATGATCCAGGCTGGTCCGAGGTTCGCGCCTGAAAACTCCTGCTTCCAGACTAGGGCGTTGCCCGCCGCCGGAAACGCCGGCCCGGGAGAGCCCAGCTCGCACGCTGGTTTTTCACCCGTCATGCTTTCCAGCACGGTGGCCAGTTCATTCGCGAACGCGGCTGCGATGCCCGCGTCGTTGCACTGGATGATTTCAGATTGCGCCATGGCTTCGCTCTACATTCCCCGATTACACGGCCAACTCTTCTCGACAACGGACCGCAGGCGCAGGATGGCCTGCGACTTCAGTTGCGAGATGCGCGATTCGTGAAGGTTCACTATCCGGGAGATTTCCCGGAGTGTCAGTTCCTCATAAAAATAGAGGCTGATAACGGTCCGCTCGAGCTTCGGCATCCTCTCGATGACCGATGCGATGAGGCGCTGCAGCTCACTTCGCTCCACCACTCTCGACGGCCAGAGTTCTTGGTCATCGGAGATATATTGAAGCAGGTCGCGGCCGTCTTCGTCGCCGCCCGAGTATTCCAGACTGCCGAGGTTTACAGCCCGTACCTCGACCAGCCAGGCGTGATATTCCTCCATCGGAACACCGAGTTCCTGGGCGACTTCTTCTTCAGACGGCGTTCGCTGCAGTTTGTGCTCCGCCGACACGATGGCCGCTTCGATCCGCTTGGCCTTCTTCCTCTGCTGGCGCGGGGCCCAATCCAAGCCGCGGAGACTGTCCAGGATCGCCCCGCGAATCTTGTATTCGGCGTAGGTCTTCAGTTTGACGTTCAGACTCGGGTCGTAACGGTCGATCGCCGAGATCAGCCCGATTACTCCGGTTGAGACCAGATCGTCGAGGCTGACGCTCTCGGGAAGCCGGTCGTGAATCCGGCGCGCGATCAGCCGGACCTGGGGAAGATGCTCGAGGATGAGCCGCTCCCGTGTCTCCTCCGGCGTCTCCGTCAATTGATATGCGTGTATGGCTGACATCGCAGACTCCGGTTCATGCCGCGGCTCTTGCCGCTTCGGCCGCCGCGCACTCCGCACCCAAAACCATGCCAGCGAGCCTGTAGGGATCCGCGGCTTCGAGATCCTCAGGCACTTCCTGGCCGTTGCTAAGGAAGGATACCGGCCTGCCAGTCCGGTGCGTTTCATTGAGAATGCAGCCGAACGTCGTGGTCTCGTCCATTTTGGAGAAGATCAGATGCGTGTACGCCCATTTCGCGTGACGATCCACGATTCGCGACAGGTCCTCCTGCTTCATCGATGCGGGTAGCACCAGATGCTTCTCGATATCCGGGCGAGAAGCCAGGAATGCCGCGAAGTTGTCGTCTTTCCCGGAAGTTCCGGAAGTGTCGATGAGAACGAGGCGCTTATCGGCATGCACCTCAAGTGCCTGTTCGAGAGCCTCCGGCGTGTCCACGGTTTGGAAGCCGACGCCCAAGATCGAACACAGGGTTCGTAGTGGTTCGGCGGCGGCGATTCTCCGCACGTCGCAAGTGAGCACTTGGGTGGATACCCTTCGGCCCAGCCCGTATATAGCCGCTACTTTCGCGAGAGTTGTCGTCTTCCCGGCCCCCGGGGGTCCGATGAATGCTGCCACGCGCTGCGCTGGCGGCGGTGTTTCATCCCAGGTATCGGTAGGCAATGACTCCCGGACGACCCGCTCGAGGTCTTCCGAGGTTCGCCCGGCGGTGGATGACACCCGCGCCGCGAACTCCCGGGCAATGTCCGGAAGCGCCCCGGCTTTGATCAGGATCGTGAAGGGCTGGGCCACCTCCGGCTGCGCGAACGGAACGGAGCCCTGGGCGGCGGCTGCATAGCCAAGGGCGGCGGCCATGCTTTCTATCTGCCGCCGCATGGAGCCAATATCGTCGGCGAGCCGGTCCAGCGATGCACCCTTACCAGTAGGATTCTCAGGCGCGCGAATGACTTCACGAGCCGGCGCCGCGTCCGAGGCAAATACGACCTCGTACTCGCCCAGGTGCCGCGATTCCGCAGCCGTCTTCTTGCTGTGGACGAGCATGGTATCCGGACCGAGTTCCTGGCGAGCCAGCGCCATGGCGGCTTCCACGGTCGTCGCAAAGTACGATTTGAGCTTCATCGTTCGTCAGCCTTCATTGAATAACCCCCAAGGAAACAACCTTTATGCCGGCGGGAATCTCGTTATGCGAAAGAATCGTCAGATTCGGCAAAGCCCCTTCGAGTATCTGGCGCACGAAGTACCGGGACGCCGATCCCGCAACCATCACAACCGGATTCTCAGGACCGCCCACCGCGCGCGCCACCCGGTCGATCAAATCGCGGATCCGGTCGGGATGCGCCTGAATATGGCTGGTGTGTTCCGAATGCTCGATGGACGATTCCACCACCTGCTCCAGGGAGGGGTCGAGAAAGTAAGCGGGAAGATCGCCGGAGCTGTTGAGGTAAGGCCTCGCCACGATCCGCCGGATTGCCTGCCGTACATACTCCGTCAGGAGAACAGGGTTACGGGTCAAGGCCGCGGCCTCTCCGAGCGATTCCAAAATGGTGCCGCCGTCCCGAATTGAAACGCGTTCGCGTAGCAGATTCTGCAAAACCTTGTGCACTAGCGACAGAGGGAGCAATTTGGGCACCAGATCCTCCACCGCCTTGGGATTGTCCTCGGAGATGCGATCCACGTATTTCTTTGCATCCTGCCGGGTGAAGAGCTCGTGCGCATGACGCCGGACTAACTCGGAAAGATGCGTGCCCATGATGCTGACCGCATCGACCACCGTGAATCCGCTTCGGCGGGCGAGTTCCAGTTTGTCAGGCGTGATCCAGAAGGCCGTCAGGCCGAAGGCCGGCTCTCGCGTCGGCGTTCCGTCGAGCCGGGCTTCCTTGTTCGCCGGGTGGAGGGCGAGCTCGCAGCCCTGGGGCATATCGAATCGGGCGATCTCCACGCCCTTCAGCGACACGGTGTACTCGCGGACCTTCAGGGAGACATTGTCGGTAACGCGAACCGGGGGCAGCAAATAGCCGAGATCCGTCGCTAACTGCCGGCGGATGGCCGCGATCCGGCGCAGGAAAGGAGAGTTCTGCCCGCCTTCCACCAGCCGGATCAGCCCCAGTCCGACTTCGACCGCCAGAGGCTCGACGCGCAACAGCGCCTCGAGGTTCTCATTCGGCGGCCCCGCAGCCGCGGTGCCACCCGCCACTTTCGTGGCAGCGACGGATTTCTGGCGCAGCCGCCAACCCGCGTACCCCACTGAACCGCCCAGCAACAAAAACGGGATCTTGGGAAGACCTGGAAACGCGGCCATCGCGATCAGCACGGCGGAAGCGAGCAACAGCGGCTGATGATTGGTAAACACCTGCTTCCGCACATCCGCGCCCAACCGTGAGTCGGAACTGGTGCGGGTCACAATGAGACCGCCGGACACCGACACCATCAGGGCCGGGATGACTGTCACCAGACCATCTCCGATAGTCAGAACGGTGTAGGTCTGCAGGGCGCGCTTGAAATCCATGCCGTTCTGGAAGACGCCTATCAAAAATCCCGCGACGATATTGATTGCAGTGATGATGATGCTGGCGACCGCATCCCTCTGGGTAAAGCGCGAAGCGCCGTCCATGGCTCCGTAGAACTCGGCCTCGGCTCCCAGCAGCTTGCGCCGCGTGCGCGCCTCCGCCTCGTCGATCAGACCCGCGTTCAGGTCGGAATCGATCGACATCTGTTTGCCCGGCATCGCGTCCAGGGTGAACCGGGCCGTCACTTCCGATATGCGCACGGCGCCGTGGTTGATGACGACATACTGAATCGCGATGAGCACCAGGAAGATAACGACGCCGATCACGTAGTTGCCTCCCACGACGAAGTTGCCAAACGCCTCGATCACCTCTCCGGCAGCGGAAGTCCCGGTGCTGCCGTTCAATAGAATGAGGCGCGCCGATGAGATATTCAGCGAGAGACGAAACAGCGTCAGCAGTAGCAGCGCGGTTGGAAACACACTGAATTCGACCGGCCGGATGATGTACATGGAGACCAGCAGCACGATCACGGAAATCGTGATGTTGGTGCTGATCAGCACATCCAACATGAAGGCTGGCAGCGGCGTGATCATGGCCATGACGATGGCCACAACCGAGAGGGGAACGGCGATCTCGCCGAGATTGGCCAGAACGCTCGCGGCGGAGATTCGGGAGGGCCGGCCCGCCGGGGTCTTCGGCGGGACCGGGACGATGGCGGTGGAGGGGACCTGCATGGTGGTTGGCGGCATCATGAACCCGGAAGCCGGCCCTTCATGAGCCGGTAGATATAAGCCAGAATCTCGGCGACGGCCCGGTACAGGTGGGCCGGAATTTCCTGTCCGACTTCAGCGGTCTTGTAAAGGGCCTGGGCAAGAGGCTGGTTCTCGACGATCGGCACGTCGTGTTCCTGCGCGATCTCTCGAATCCTTCGGGCGATATAGTTTTGGCCCTTAGCGACAACCAGCGGCGCCCCTGGCCCGTCGAGCGCATACCTGAGAGCAACCGCGTAGTGCGTCGGGTTTACGATGACCGCTGTCGCCGTTGGAACATCCTTTAACATGTGGCGGCGCGCCAGGTCCCGCTGAATCCTGCGGATCCGCTGCTTGATCTGCGGATTGCCCTCGGATTCCTTCATCTCTTCGCGGATCTCCTGCTTGCTCATTCGCATCTGCCGGTCGAAACGTCTCTTTTGACGCACCAGATCAACAAGCCCCAGGACCAGAAAGACGCCTACGCCCTTCCACAGCAACGACATGACGGCCGCCCCGGCGGTCCGGGCAACCGTATCCACCGTCGCGAAGGGAAGCTGGAACAAGGCCCCGAGGTGATCCGCCACGATCGACCGGATCGCCAGACCGAGGACGAGCATCACCGCCAGCGTCTGCCCAAGAGTTGGCAGAGCCTGTTTCGGCAGCTCAGTCAGACGGGTGAATCCGTTTAATCTTGCAAAGTCGGGGGCCAGGCGCGATACCGCCAGGCCGAATCGAGTGGTCCCAAGTTGCGCCGCGACCGCCACCACGAATACTGCGCCCGCAGGCAAGAGAAGCGGCGCGAAGCCGGCGACTACCGCATCGTGGCACAAGCGCGTAATCGATGCCGGCGTAACGTCGGTACGCCATGCATTCGACAACGCGGACTGCGCCAGGTTCCGCCAGGCGTGTATCCAGTTGGGCGTGGCCCAGCCGATACAGCACACGAAGGCGGTGAATTGGATTGCCGATACGAACTCGCGGCTGACGGCGAACCGGCCCTCGCGCCTGGCCTTTTCCAGCCGTCGAGGCGTGGCCTTTTCCGTCCGCTGAGCCTGGTCCGCCATTATTGTCCCAACGCGGGCAGCGTTCGAAAGGTCAATTCCGCCGCCTTCTCAAAAACGGTTGGGAAGGTGGCGGTCAGAACCGAAAGGAGAAGAACGACGGCGATCATTTTGGCCGGGAACGCGAGCGAAAGCAATTGGAGCTGGGCCTGCATGCGTCCAGTAAGGGCCAGGGCGATATCCAGAAGGAGGACGAGCGCGACGACCGGGAAGGCCAGTCTGACGCCGACGGAGAACATCGCGCTGCCCAGTTGCGCCACCGCGGCGGTTGCCGTCGCTACCTTCCAGGGAGCCGCGTGAGCCGCGCCCGATGCGAGCGCGCGGATTACCAGGTGGTCCAGACCCGCCGCAAAGAACAGGAACCCGGTCGCGAACTGCATCCAGACCTGCAGAATCCCGCTGTCCGCCTGGCTGCTCGGATCGATGGTGGAGGCGTAGGAGTATCCGGCCTGCAACCCCAGTACCTGCGCCGCGAGTTGGAAGCCTTCCATCAATAAGGCGACGGCCAGCCCGATGCCCATTCCGACAACAGCCTGGCTTATGACCCAACCCGCCAGTTGCATCGTGGACGGAGTCGGGCCGGGCGGCACCGGCCACACCGGCGCGAGTATTAGGGAGATCGTCAAAGCCAGGACGATGCGCGCGCTATCGGGACCGTTCCGGAAACCCGGAATAGGAACGAGGACGGAGATCCCCGCCACCCTGGCGAGGCAGAGAAGGAATCCCAACAGGTTGGCCGGCCCAAATGACACGTCACCTTGCATAACGCCCAAGATCGCCGAACAGGGCGGTAGTGTAACCGATCATCCGGCTGAGCATCCAGGGAAGCAAAAGGATCAGGCCAACCAGAAACGCCGCCAGCCTGGGCACCGTTCCAAAGCTGGCATCCTGCATAGACGTGATCACCTGGACGAGGCTGACCACGATCCCGACCAGGAACCCGATCACGAGCAGGGGCATGGAGATCCAAAACGCCACCATTAAGGCTTGCCGGAAGAGATCCACTGCCGCGGCGGTTGACATTTAGTAAAAGCTCTTCATCAGCGAACCGATCACGAGATTCCACCCGTCCACTAGGACGAACAGCAGAATCTTGAACGGGGCAGAGACCATCACGGGAGGAAGTTGCACCATTCCGACGGACAGAGTGACCGAGGCCACCACGATATCGATGACCAGGAATGGCAGGAATAGCACGGCTCCGATCTGGAAGCCGGTTTTCAATTCGGAGAGGACGTAGGCCGGCAGCAACACGTCGAGCTCCACGTCACCCGGCTTCGCCGGGCGCGGACGATGCGCGAGCTCGACGAACAACCGGATGTCCTTCTCGCGGGCATACTTCAGGAGAAAGTTGCGGATCGGCGGAGATGCGGCATTCCATGCGTCGGTCGCGCTCATGTCCCCTTTCGAAAGGGGCTCCCACGCCTTGGTGTAAACATCCGACACCACAGGCTGAATCAGCAGGAGACTCAGGAAGAGGGCGAGCCCGATGAGCACCTGGTTCGAAGGCGCTGTCTGGGTGCCCAAAGCCTGGCGGAGAAAATGGAGGACGATGATGATCCGGAGAAATGGCGTGACCGACATGATCACGGCCGGGAGCAGTGTAAGGGCGGTGAGCAGAAGAATGATCTGCAGCGAGACCGAGACCCCCTCTCCGGGCTTGCCGTTCAACGAGAGGCTGATTTGAGGCGCAAGAAGGGCTATCATGCCGGTCCCCTTCCGGCGGCCTCGACGTTGCGTATTACGCGGACACCCCCAGGGCTAGCTGAAAGCAAGAGTATTTCTCCTGCCACTTTGACCACGTGCAGCGAGTGCTGCGGAGTGAGTGCCACGCGCTCGATCACCTCCACCGTCCTTGTTTTCCGTGGCCCGAGCCGGAAGGCGCCGGCCCCGCCAGTGTGCCGGCGCAACAGGTACGCCACCACCAGGAGCAGGGCGAGGACGGCGACAACGGACACCAATTGCCTGGGGCTCTCCATGTCATGTATGTGGGCGCGGGATGCTATTCCTCGCTTACGAAATCGGTGATGCGCACGCCCACTGTGTCTTCGATGATGACGATTTCCCCGTACGCGAGGAGGACTCCGCCGACGAGCACGTCGATGTTCTCGCCCGCGGAGCGCATCATCTTGATCACACAGCCTTTATCCAGTTCGAGCAACTGACGCACGGTCATTATCTTCCGATCCAGTTCGGTGCCAATCTGCACCGGGACATCACCCAGCGTTGCAATCTGTTCCAGCGTAGTCATGTTCGCTACTGTTTCAGGCTGATCGTTTCCTGGCTCATTTGATCGACCGTGGTTATGACCTTTGCGTTGGCCTGATAGGCGCGCTGGAATACGATCAGGTTGGTAAATTCCCGCGCGATATCGACGGTCGAGGCCTCGACCGATCCGCCGATGATATCCCCGCGTCCGCCGGTATTCGGGAGACCGATGGCGGGCAGCGCGCTGCGAGCGCTGAGTTGGTAGTTGCTATTGCCCACGGCAATCAGCGATTCCGGGTTGCGAATCACAGCCATCGCGACTTGCCCAACTTCCACTTGCTCCCCATCCGAATACTGGGCCATTATTTTGCCCCCGTTCGCCAGGCCGACTTTCAACAGGTTCGCGGCGGGAGAGCCGTCGTGCGCAAGCCCAGACGTGGACGACTTTTGCGAAAACTGGGTGATGCGTGGCGTTAGGCCGTTGTAAAGGCTCCATTTGAGGTCCATGTCCGAGCCGCCGTCCACAAGCCCGGGAATGGGTATGTCGACCGGTTTATCGGTGCTCAGCGGCGTCGCGAGAGTGCCGTCGGGGTTGAACGTCAGCGTCCCGGTTACGGCCGTGAAGGGATTCTTGAGGTCTTTATCCGGCACCGAAACGCTGTAGTCCCACGTATTTGCGGCCGTCGCCGATTTGGTGAACGTAAGACTCAAGGAGTGGGGGTCGCCGAGCGAATCGAAAGCCGACATGGATGTTGAGAAGGTCCCATCCGCCGACCCGGCCACCGCGGACGCATTCAGGTTCGCGTCGATGGAAACGTTCCTGGTCTCGACCGGAGCGTGCAGTGTGCCGACAGGCACCACGATGTCCCCAATCGGTCCGTTTGCGTCGAGCGTCCCGTTCACGTCGGTCCAACCCTGGATCTTCTCGCCTGTCGCGGTCATCAGGTTTCCGTCCTTGTCGGTCTGGAGGTTCCCTCCGCGGGTGTACACCGTGTTGCCGGAAGCATCGCGGGCGACAAAGAACCCATCGCCGTTGATGGCCGCATCCAACTGTCCCGAACTGGTCTGAATCGCGCCCTGGGAGAATTCCCGGATCGTTATCGGGCGGCCCACGCCGAACCCAACTTGCGTTTCCCCCAAGCCGGCGCCGAGGGACTGCGTCACCAGGTCGTGGAACGAAACCACACTGTCCTTGAAGCCTGGCGTGTTTAGGTTCGCGAGATTGTTCCCTACCACGTCGATTGCGGTCGCCTGGGCGTTTAGCCCGGAGAGCGCGGTTGAAAATGAAGTCAGCATAAGTCTCCTGTTTCCTTGTTCACGGTTGCTTAGAGATAGTCCCCGAGGTGGCCGCGGATTGGCCTTCGAGCAGCTTCCTGATCGCGCTCAGATCCCGCTCCATTTGCGTGCTCTGCTCCAACTGACTGAATTGAGCCAGTTGGGACACGAACTGGGTGCTGTCCGTTGGATTCAGCGGATTCTGATTCTTGAGTTGGGAGACGAGCAGTTTCAAGAATGTGTCGCGGTTCGCAAGATCGTCCACCTTGGTAGTCGTGGGCGTGCTCGCGCCGGTCGATGGAGGCGTTGCCGATGCGCCCGTTACTGCGCTCATGAGTTGTTCTCCTGTAGAGGGTTAAGACTAAATTCGGTCTCCGGGCCGCCGGAAGTTCGTCTTCTGCGGTTCCTGCCGGAGTCGTCGCGGCCGCGGCCGCCATTCTGGCTGTCTGTCCACGATCCGTTCTGGTCGGCTTGTGGCTTTGGTTCGGAATGCGTTGTGTTCATAGGTCCCGGCTCATTCACCGAGAGGGATTCGGTCCGATATCCCCGCCGCTCAAGATTCTCGACCAAACCGGGCAGGTTCAGTCTCAGGGGAATCGTCAGTTCCGGATCTGCGCAGCGGACCGCCACGTGAATGTTCCCGGCATGTTCAGATA
This sequence comes from Acidobacteriota bacterium, assembly GCA_025353165.1. Taxonomy (GTDB): domain Bacteria; phylum Acidobacteriota; class Terriglobia; order Bryobacterales; family Bryobacteraceae; genus TMP-7. Next base: position 16,724 of record JANXRE010000078.1, read on the forward strand.
CCTGGAGCTCGACCAAACGGGTGGGGTCCTCTCCTACGCGAATCTGCAAGTTCTGAATCGCGGGGCTTTGCATTGGAGGCGCTGGTTGCTCTGGCGGCTCGGGTGCCTGAGCGGGTTGAGAAGGGGAGACTGTGGGCTCCTTGTCCGCGGCGTTGCCGGCGACTGCGGCAGGTGTGAATTGAAACGATGGGCGTGAGCCGGCCTGGTCCTCTGCCGCGGAAATGGCTCCGGCCGGCTTTACGAGCGAATTGACATCCAATTCCTCTGAAACAGGCCGGTCGCCGCGGCGCCCCGTGCTGGATGCACCCAAATTCGGGACCGTTTCCGTCCGTTGGCCTGGCGGTGTCTCGGGTTCAGGCCCCGCGCCGGGCCAGGCCGAAGCGCTCGACACGGGGTTGGAGCCGGTGCGGCCATCCGCCGGTGCCTCGTCAGTGCCGGGAACCGCAGAACCGCCGTCGGGCCGCGAGTGATCGGTAGGGCCAACCTGTGCCGGTACCTCTTCTAGTAACGCTGTAGCGTCCCCCATGGCGGACTTGGCAGTCAAAGATTGACTCGCGGGTTTCTGGATGGGCGCGAGCACGGCTAAGAATGCGAGCTCCGCCTGGAGAGCAAGGTTCCGCGCGGCTGCCGCGGATGTCGAAACGCCTTGAAGTCCCTCAGGATGGCTGGCTGACGCCGGCAGTGCCAGAGAAGGATCCAGGCCGGACCAGTTCTGTGACCCCGCCGATGACGCAGTGCGCGACCCAGAAGGATCCGCTGCGTCTTTCGAAGCGTCGCCGCCTGCCATCGACAGGGGCAAACGAACCGGCGGCGGCGGAGCGGGAGACTGAATTGTGAACATCCCAGCGATGGACGCGCGTCCCGGATCTTGCTCGTCTCGATTCCGCTCTCCGCGTGGACGCCGGCCCGGAGTATCCCTCGGGCCCGCCGTCTTTGGCGGCGTCAGCTCATCATGAATGATGGACTGAAAACTCGTGTTCGATTTGGCAGCCCTCTGGCTGGCCGTCTTCGCGGGAAGGGACGCGATTCCTTCCGGGATCTTAGCCGGGAGGTTCAATGGGGCGGCGGCACTCACGCCGAGAGCTAACGCACGTGGACAACCAGCCAAAATCGCTGTAAAACCGGGGGGTTCCGGCTCGATGTGTGGTTCAAAAAATGCCGCCGGTTCCAAAGTGGCACTTTCTTGTCATTTTGGAATCCCGTCCACGCTCGGATCGGAGCGAATACAAGGGTTTCCCAACGGCACGCGGATTGCGTTGTGAATCCGCGGAGTTCAATCATGGATCCGCTTACTATTTCCGCCGCAAGTGGCATCAGAGCCCGCATGGAAGCTCTCGATATGCTGGCAAACAACATCGCGAACGCCTCGACCTCGGGTTTTAAGCTGGACCGGGAAAACTACAACGTATATTTCGCGGCGGAGACCGAGGCCGGCGAGGAACTATCCGCAGGCACGTCCGCTTCTCCGCTGGTGGAAAAGAATTGGACGGACTTCTCGCAGGGAAATCTGGTTCAGACCGGCAATGGGCTGGACCTCGCCCTGGAAGGGCGGGGCTTTTTCGTGGTGGATGGTCCGAATGGCGCGCTGTTCACCCGCAATGGCGCGTTTCGAATGTCGCGTTCCGGCGTTCTGGAAACCGCGGAAGGCCATGCGGTGCGCGTCACGACGCCGGACGGGAAGCCATACAAGATCGACCCGCTCTTACCGGTACAAATATCGCCGGACGGCACGGTTTCTCAAGGTTCGGTCGGGGTCGGCCGAATTACCACGGCGGATTTCGCCAGCACCGGCGATCTGTCGAGAGCGGGCGGCGCATACTTCCAGGTGCGAAATCCTGTTTCGCAGCTCGCGACCGCGCGCGGCGGCATTCGCCAGGGCAGTCTCGAATCGGCCAACGTCGTACCGTCCGAGAACGCGGTGCGCCTGGTAAGCGTGATGCGGCAATTCGAAACTCTGCAGCGGGCGATGTCCATCGGCGTGGAGATGAATCGCAAAGCCGTGGAAGAAGTAGCAAAAGTGACCTCCTAAAGGATAAGGAATCGTATGCTCCGAGCACTCTATAGCGCTGGAAGCGGCATGGCCGCACAGCAGATTAATATCGACAATATCGCCAACAATCTCGCCAACGCGAACACGGTTGGTTTTAAGATGCGGCGCGCGCAGTTCCAGGATTTGCTGTACCAAAACCTGATCCAACCCGGAGCGGCGGCCGGCTCTCAGACGGTGGTCCCATCGGGGCTGCAGATTGGTCTGGGCACGCGGGCGACCTCGAACGAGATCATATTCGCGCAGGGCAACTTCCAATCGACGGACAATCCGCTCGACCTTGTCATTCAGGGCCGTGGATTCTTCCAGGTGCGGCAGCCATCGGGCGAGCTCGCCTACACGCGCTCGGGGGAGTTCCACCTCGACCGGGACGGCAACGTCATGACCAGCGGCGGGAATCCGCTGGAGCCGCAGATTACACTGCCGCCGCAGGCACAGTCCATTACGGTGGCACAGGATGGAACCGTGAGTTATACGCAGCCTGGCCAGACCGCGGCCCAAATCGCCGGTCAGATCCAAATTGCGAATTTCGCCAACCCGGCCGGCATGAATAGCATTGGCAGCAGCCTATTCACACCCACGGACGCCAGTGGAGAGCCGACGGTCGGCATCCCGGGCGGCCAGGAAGGAACCGGTTCGCTGCTCCAGGGCTACGTTGAACAATCGAACGTCAGCGTGGTCGAAGAATTCATAAACATGATCGTCAGCCAGCGTGCCTACGAAGCTAGCTCGAAGGTCGTGAAAGCGGCCGATGAAATGTATAGCCAGGTGAATAACATCACGCGATGAACTGCGCGGTCTGGATCGCTCTCATCTCGGCGGCAACGGCCGGCGCTCAATGCGTGGAGATATCCGGCGACCGCATTCGCGCCCGCGACCTTGCCGGCGCCCTCAGCGCTTTCGCGGCGCTTCCTCCGGAAACGGAGATCGCGATATCACCCGTGCCCGGCGTTAGCCGCAAACTGCCCGCCGCTCAACTCAGTAAAGCGCTCGGCACCCCTGTCGCGGCGGACATCTGCGTGAAACGCGTGACCCGATCTCTCACAGTAGATGAGATTACCGCCGCCTTGCGCAGGTCCCTTCAAGACGACGAAGCGAAAGTGTCTGTATTGGACTACAGCCGGGCATCCATTCCGGAAGGTCAGCTTGATTTCCCGCGCAGCGGCCTTTCGCTGTCGTCAAATACGCTCTCTGTCTGGCGCGGCCGGATCCAGTATGGCGCTGGCCGAAGCACTGCAGTGTGGGCTAAAGTCCGTATCTCCAAACCCACCAAGGTACTCGTGGCCCGCCGTGTATTGCCGGTGGGGCATGTGCTCTCCGCCGCCGACGTCGAGGAGCGGCAGATCGATTCCTACTCTCTCACGCCGCCGGCACTTGTCGATCCCGGGAAGCTGGAAGGATTGGAAGCCGCACGGGAAATCCGCGCCGAAACAACGATCCAGCCCTGGATGCTACGAGCCAAGGCGGCAATCAAGAAAGGCGATCTCCTGCGGGTTTCGGTGAACGCATCCGGCGCGCAGTTGAGATTCGAAGCAAAGGCTGAATTCGAAGGGCGGGTAGGAGACCGCATCCTCGTCCGTAATCCCTTGAATGGAAGACTCGTGGCAGCAGTCATTCGCGGCGAAGGGATCGCCGAAATCGACGTAGACAGGACAAATCATGGCAAAGATCCAGGCAGTTCCTCTCATGCTGGTCCTTCTGTTGACCAGCGCGATGTGTATAGCGAAGCGCAAGGACTCCCGAGCGCTTCCCGTTGACCTCCCTCCGATGGCGTTCGCCACGGAACCGCGCGTCTCGTCTCCGGGCTCGCTCTACGCTCCTGGAGATCGGTACGGCGATCTGGTCCGCGACCTTCGGGCGGGGCAAGTGGGCGACATTGTTACCGTTCTGGTTGCCGATCGAGCCTCGGCGGTGTCCAGTGGAAAGACCAGCAGTTCCAGAAAATCGAATCTGACGAATACCATCAGCGCACTCGCCGGGGTTACCAAGGCGGCGGGGCCACTCGCAAATCTCGCGGGCGTTTCCGGAAAACAGACTCTCGACGGCCAGGGTTCCACCACCCGGGACACGTCGCTATCCACGACGATTTCACTGCATGTCGTGGCCGTCACTCAGACCGGGAACCTGGTGGTGCAAGGAACCAAGCAGCTCGAGATCAATTCCGAGCGGCAGGTGGTCACGGTGCGCGGGGTTGTCAGGCCCGCCGATCTCAGCCCCGTCAACACAGTTTCGTCGGACCGGCTGGCCCAACTGGAAGTCTATGTGAACGGTCGAGGTGTCGTCGGGGACGCCATCCGGCGGCCATTCATTCTCTACCGGATTCTGATGGGCCTCCTGCCTTTCTGATCAAGGAAAACCGATGCGAAGCTTTCTCGCACTCTCAACTTTGGCGCTCTCGATTCTGGGCGGATCCGCGGCAAGTGCAACCCGCCTGAAGGAGTTAGTCTCAATCGAGGGCGTCCGTGACAACCAGCTTGTTGGATACGGAATTGTGGTCGGGCTGAACGGAACCGGAGACAAACGGCAAACGGTCTTCTCGGCTCAGAGCCTGGCGAACATGCTGCAGCGCATGGGCGTTACTGTGACGCCGTCAGCTATCCTGGTGCGCAACACCGCCGCTGTCATTGTGACCGCCAGTCTCGCTCCCTTCGCCCAACCAGGCACCCGCATCGATGTGACGGCAGCCGCGGTCGGCGATGCCTCGAACCTGCAAGGCGGACTGCTGGTAATGACTCCGCTGAAAGCGGCGGATGGGCAGGTCTATGCCATGGCCCAGGGCTCCGTGGTGACTGGAGGGTTTGTTGCGGGCCGCGGCTCCAACAGCCAAACCACGAATCATCCCACGGTTGGCCGGCTTCCGGACGGAGCCATTGTCGAAAAGGCGCCACCGTCCGTCGCTCCCGGTCCGATACTGCGAATCCAGCTTCGGCGGGCGGATTTCACGACCGCTTCGCGAATCGCGCAGGCGGTAAACAAAAAGTTCTCCGCCGGGGAAACCCATCTCGCCCAAGCCGAGAACCCAGGGTTGATCGTGGTCCATGTGCCGCCTTCCTACGCGCAGCGGGGAGTTGAGTTCGTCGCCGAAATCGAAAATCTGCAAGTGGACCCAGACCGCAGCCTGAAGGTGGTGATCAACGAGCGTACAGGAACCGTTGTCCTGGGGAAAGAGTTGAAAATCGCTCCGATCTCGATCCTTCATGGCGGGCTAACCGTCGAGATCCAGACTTCCTACGCCGTTTCACAGCCGGAGATGCTATCGCAGGGCAAGACGGTTGTCACGCCGCAAACCGCCGTGGCGGTGAAGGAGAATGCGGCGCGCAACATTGCCCTGAAAGACGGGGCCACCGTGGAGGACCTGGTGCGCGCGCTAACGGCAATCGGCGCCACTGCCCGGGACGTAATCGCCATACTTCAGAGCCTTCGAGCGGCGGGCGCGTTGGACGCCGAGGTGGAGGTGCTATGAGCCCCGGACTCGTTAAAGACAGCCCGATGCCGGTAGCCGCGCCGCTGCAAGCCAAGGCGGCGGCGGAGTCGAAGAAAATTGCGGATGCCGCCAGCCAGTTCGAGGCGCTGTTCCTATCTGAAATGCTGAAGTCGGTCCGCGAAGCCAGCTCGGGAGACGGAACGGCAGATTCCGAGGACCAGAGCGGATCCAGTCTCACGGAACTGGCGCAGGAGCAGTTCGCCCAGGCGCTCGCGGCAAGCGGAGGGCTGGGCTTCGCAAGAATGGTGACGGCTCAGCTCGCGACGGGGAACCAGAAGCCCGCGGCGGTCGCCCCGCGACAGCCGGGCATCGAAAAATGAAGGGCTAAACTCAGGGCGGCTGCTGGTAAAATAAGAGCAGGCCTACATGAAAATCGGTGTCGTCGTCTTTCCCGGCTCCAATTGTGACCACGACGCCTGGTACGCTGTCACCCACAACCTCGGCCATCAAGCCGATTTCATCTGGCACGACTCGGCCCAACTCGGGGATGTTGACGCGGTTATCCTCCCGGGCGGTTTTGCCTACGGCGACTACTTACGGTGCGGTGCCATCGCCACGTTCTCGCCAGTGATGTCGGCTGTCAAGAAGTTCGCCGCCGAAGGTGGGCTCGTATTGGGCATTTGCAACGGTTTCCAGATTCTCGTCGAGAGCGGCCTCCTGCCAGGCGCTCTTATGAGAAACCGCAGCCTGAAGTTCATTTGCCGCGAGGTGCGCCTGCGCGTCGAAACTACCAACTCGCCATTCACGAATTGCGCCCAAAAGGGCCAGATCCTTCGCGTTCCTATCGCCCACGGCGAGGGTTGCTACTTTGCCGACGACCGGACGCTGGACCAGCTCGAGGCCGAGGACCGGGTCCTGGTCCGATATGTCGATAACCCGAATGGCTCCGTTCGGGACATCGCCGGCCTTCTGAACGAAGGCCGTAACGTCGCGGGCTTAATGCCGCACCCCGAGCGCGCCGCCGATGCCCTGATGGGCTCCACGGACGGGCGCGTCATTCTGGAGTCCATGGTCGCGTCGTTCGCGGCGGTGCC
>JANXRE010000116.1 GCA_025353165.1 Acidobacteriota bacterium
CACTCGAGCCGCGACCGCAGTCACTCGAGCCACGACGGTAGTCACCGGGCCGCGACCGTAGTCACTCGAGCCGCGACCGTAGTCACCGAGCCACGACGGTAGTCACTCGAGCCGCGACCGTAGTCGCTCGAGCCGCGACCGTAGTCACTCGAGCCGCGACCGTAGTTACTGAGCCGCGACCGTAGTCACCGGGCCGCGACCCTAAGGGAGCGGGTTTCCTCAATCTTCGGATCGCTCGATCAGGAATCCGCATTCGATGTGCTGCCGGAGAATGCGTTTCCAGGCCACGATGGCGGTGCCCGAGCAACCTTCGATCTGGAAGCTCACTCGTTCCCCGGCCACCAGATCCGGATCCAGATGCGCCAGTCGAAAGCCCCGCGAGGATCGATCCTGCAGGGTGCCCGCGATGGTCCTCGGGACCGGTTGGCCCGCGATCACGGATGCCGGAGTTCCTGGTGCCGGGACGCGGGGCTCCGACCGGCGTTCGTCTTGCGTGAATGTGTTCATAACGCCTCGTTCATGCAGGCCTGTTCCGAATAGGCCTTCAGTTTTCTGCTCAAAGTGCGAGTGGAGACTCCCAACATCGCCGCGGCCCGCATCTGGTTTCCCGCTGTGATCCCCAGCGTCTTGAGGATCAGCATCTTTTCGGCGGCCTCCAGGAGGCCTCCGGTTCCGTTGTCCCCCGCCGCCGTGGCGGCCGCTAAATGCATCAGGTCCGAGACTGGCGTCGCCGGCTGCGCGCTTCGCCGGAGAGCGGCGGGGAGGTCCGCCACGCCGATTTCCGGCCCGGTCGCCTCGGCCGCGCAGCCGATGACGACGTTTCTCAGTTCGCGGACATTCCCCGGCCACCCGTACCGCAGCAGGGCTTCCTCGGCCTCTCGCGAGAAACTAGCTTCCAGGTGGTGCTTCTGCCGGAAGAACTCCGCCAGCGGGAGAATGTCTTCGCTTCGCTCCCGCAGGGCCGGAACATGCAGCCGGAGCTGCACCAGCCGGTAATAGAGATCCTGCCGGAAGCGGCGCTCCTCCATAGCCTTATCCAGGTCCCGATTGGTGGCCACCACGATGCGGCCATCGATCTTGACTTTCTTCGTCCCGCCGAGCCGGAAGAACTCCCCGGAGTCCAGTACCCGCAGGAGCTTGGCCTGCAGCCGCGGGTCCAGCTCGCCGATTTCGTCCAGGAACAGCGTTCCGCCTTCCGCCAGTTCGATCAGGCCCGGCTTCCTCGCGTCGGCGCCGCTGAATGCCCCCTTTTCGTAGCCGAACAGCTCGCTCTCCAGCAGGTTCTCCGGCAGGGCCGCGCAGTTGATGTCCACCCACGGTTTTGCGGCTCGCGGCGAAAAATGATGGAGGGCGCGGGCGGCAATTTCCTTCCCGCTGCCGCTCTCGCCGTCGATCAGGACCACCTCGTCCAACCGGGCGAGCCTCTGCACTTTTCGGAACAGTTCATCCATGGCCGGACTGGCGTAAACCGCCGTCATGCCCAGGAGCGTGTACGTTTGGACAGGCATCGGACCTACTGATCCTAACGGCGGTATTGGCCTCCGTCGTGCGCCGGATCTTACTTAGTTGGCACGGATGAAATCCCCTAGTCCGGCGTGGCGCACGCACTCGTGCGTGCCGCGTCGGCACTCATGCCGACGCTTGGCGTTTCCAGAGGGCTGGACAGCGCCTCCAACTGCATCCCCAACCGATACAACCCGGCCGGCTCCGGCTCCTCGAGGCGCGGCAAGGCCGCGATCAGCCGTCGTGTATAGGGATGCTCGGGCCGCTGAAGGACTTGGGCGACGGGCCCGGATTCCACCACCCCGCCTTCGTGCACGATGCCGATCCGGTGACAGAGACTGGCCGCCGCCACCAGGTCGTGCGTGATTAACAGGATGGATACACCGAACGACTGGTTCAGCCGCCGGAACAGCCCTAGCACTTCGGACTGCGTGATCAGGTCCAGCGCGCTGGTAGCCTCGTCCGCGATAATCAGCTTCGGACGGTGCAGCACCGCCATGGCGATGAGCAGCCGCTGCGCCATCCCGACGCTGAGCTCCCTTGGATATCGCCGCAGGAACGCGTCGTCCGGGGGCAAGCTGACTTCTGCCAGGGTCTCGAGGATCCGCTCCCGCCCGTCCTCGCGCCCCGTGCGGTGCGCGTGCCAGGCTTCCCGCAACTGCGTCCCTATCCGCAAGCGAGGATTCAGCGCAGCCAGCGGGCTTTGGAGCACCAGCCCGATCTCCTTCCCGCGAATACTGCGCATCCTCCGTTCGGAGAATCCAAGCAGATCCTCGCCGCCGAAACGGAGCGAACCGCTGACCGTCACGCGCGCCGGATCCAGCAGCCGCAGCGTGGCCAGCGCGAAGGTGCTCTTGCCGCAGCCGCTCGGGCCCGCCAGGCCGAAGATTTCGCCGGGCTCCATCTGTAACCGGAAATCTCGCAGAACCGCGCCCCGATGGCGGTACTCCACCCCGATGTCGGCGTCCAGCAGCGGCGAGGCCATCATGCGTTCACCGCGACGCTGTCTTCGTTCTCGCGTCGAGATAAATTCGCTCCGCATTCCACAGCGTTTGCGGCCGCAATACGGAGGCGTCGACATTGCGGACGCCCGGAGCCACGGCCACGGCGGCATTCGGGTAGACCAGGTAAATGAAAGGAGCCTGCTCCACGACAATCTGCTGCACCCGGTCGAAGGCCGCCTTCCTCGTCTTGTTTGTGGGGTCGAGCGCGGAGGCCTGCTGCTGCATTAACCGGTCCAGTTCGGCTTCCCAATCGGTCGCCGGCTTCTTCTGACTCGGGTTCCACTGATGCTGTCCCGCGGAACTGGGCCAGACATTCATCTGTTCGTTGGGGTCGAGTTCGCTGGCCACCATCCCCAGCAGGCAGGCCTCGTAATCGAAGCTCTGCGTAATCCGGTCGATCAGAGACGGGAAATCGAGAGCCGCCACCGACACCCGGATGCCGGTTGCCAGGAGATCCTGTTGGATCATCGCCGCCATGCGCTGCCGGGATTGGTTCCCGGAGTTCGTTACGATGGTGAACTGCACGGGATTGCCGGACGGGTCGTACAGCCACTGGCCGCGCATCCGGAAGCCGGCGTGCACCAGCCGGCTCAGAGCCGCTTTTGCGTCCGCCGGTGCCGGCCGCAGCGCCGCGTTATGCCAGAACAGATTGGCCGGGGACACCGGGCCGCTCGCCGGGGTAGCCAGCCCTTTATACACCACCCGCGCGATGTCGTCGCGGTGGATGGCCTGCGAAACAGCGAGCCGAAAATCGCGCGACTGGAACCATTGTTTTTTGTGCGCCGGGACCGGGCCCCCGGGCGCCTGATTGAACCACATCTGCTCGGAATCGAGCGACACGCCCAGTTGGCGAACGGTCGACGGCATCTCGGCTTTCAGCTTCTCGAACGAGTCGGGACTCAGGTTATTGATGAGGTCGAAATCGCCGCTTCGAAAGCGCAGCAATTCGAAATCGCGGTTGCGCTGAATCTCCAGCCGAATGGAATCCAGGTACGGCAGTTGCCGGCCCTCGGCATCGCGCTTCCAATAGCGCGGGTTTCGCCCCAGCAACAGATACGCGCCGGCCTTCTGCCCGGCGATCAGGAACGGGCCCAGCGAGGCCTTGTCTTTCTGCGCCGAGCGCGCCGAAAGGATCGGTACTCCATCCCACAGGAGCGCGAATCCGACCCGCGGCGCCGGCAGGACCAGGGTCACGGCGTCGGCCCGATCGGCCCGGCAAACCAGTTTGCCTTTTTCAAAACGGATGGCGTCGGCGATCATCGATTCGGCGCCCGGTTCCAGGATCCGGTCGATGGTGTAGCAGACGTCCTGGGCGGAGAACGGCGTCCCGTCCGAGAAGGTGACGCCGTTCCGCAATCGGAAGGAGATGCGGCGTCCGCCCTCGCCGACCTTCCACGAGGCCGCTAACTCCGGCTCCAGCGTCTGGGTCGCGCGATTCAGGCGAATCAGCACGCCGGTCGTGAGATAGCGGACCAGCGACGACGGTTCGTCGGAGGCCAGCAATGGATTCAAGGTCTTCGGCTCCGCCTGGATAGCGAGCCGCAACTGCCCCCCCATCCGCGGCGATTCCGCGGACCACGCGGTGAGCGCCGCGCCGGCGGCAAGCCACAGAACAAGTTGTTTCATTGGGAATACTCCGGGCCGAACAGGACGTGGACCGCCAGAACCGTCATCAGCAGCAGGGCCACGGGCGCCAGCAGCCAGCAGTGAGCCAGTAGATTGGCGGATCCGGTAACCTGCCCTTCCAGGTCTCGCAGCAGCGATCCCCAGCTCGGCAGTGGTTCGGCGACGCCCAGCCCCAGCATCCCCAGGTTGGCCTCCGCCAGTATGAAAACCGGAATCGAGGTCCAGAACTGGGCCGACAATACCGGCTTCAGGTTGGGGAGAACATGCACCAGCAGCACGCGCGTCCGCGGCAGTCCGCGGCTGAGCGCAGCCAGCACATAATCCGCCGACAGGATCTCGCGGGCGGCCGTCCGGATGACTCGCGCCGGCCCCGCCCATCCGAGGATCCCGAGCAAGGCAAACGTAAGACAAACCGAGGCGGCGGGCGAAACGTCCAGCGGTAGAAGAGCCCGCACGGTAAGCAGGAGGAACATCCAGGGCAAGCTCATCGTGAGATCGAAAGCGCCGAGGAAGGCCATCTCGGGAACGCCGCGCGCCAGCGCCGCCGCCCCGCCCGCGGCCGTTGCCACCGCCACCGCCAGCGCCGCCGCGGCGGGGGCCAGCAGGAGGGAAGTCCGGCTGCCATACAGCAGGCGGGAGAGCCGGTCCCGGCCCAACTCGTCCGTCCCCAGCCGGAACGTCCGCGAGGGCGCGGCGTTGGGGGAATCGCGGAATTGCCGGGCGTAGGAGGAAGGCGCGAGGAGCGGAGCGCCAAGCGCGCTCAGGAACACCGCTGCCAGGAATACGGCGCACAACGCCCGGATCATGCCGCACCCGCCGCATCCCGATGGACGCGCGCGCCGGACAGGTCCGCCAACAGATTGGCCGCTGTAACCGCGAGGCTCATTAGAAAGGTGATGGTCACCAGCAGCGGCAGGTCCCGGCCCAACGCCGCTTGCCACGCCAGTTGCCCCAGCCCCGGGACATCCAAGACCATTTCCATCGGGATCGTGGCGCTCAACGCGAGGCTGACGGAGACGCCGGCCAGTGACAGCAATTGCGGTCCGCAGGCCGGCAGAACGTGCCGCGCCAGGATCCAACGCGCACGGACGCCGCGGGCGCGCGCGGCTTGCACGTGCGCGGTCTGGTAGGCTTCCCGAAGTATATTGAGCGCGAAGTATACGATCCGCGGGCACAGCGCCAGCGCGACCGCCAGGCCGCTGGCGAGCGCTCCCCGGGCGCCCAGGCAGAACAGAAGCAGCGCCGTCACCGCCGCCGGAAGACACTGCAGCAGCGCTGCCGGCGCGACGGCGCCGGCGGCCGCCAGGCGCCAGCGCGTCCGGACGGCGGCTAAAGCCATCGCCAGTCCGGCCATCCAGCCCACGCCCAATCCCGTCAGCACCCCAAACGCGGTGGGTATCGCCCGCTCGCGCAGCAGCTCCGCCACCGGCTTGTGGAACAGGCTGGACTCGCCCAAATCGCCCTGCGCGCAGCGTTTGAGAAACCGGCCGTAGAACGCAAGGACATCCCCGTTTACCTTGCGCGCGTCCCGCAGCCGCTGGCGGCTTTCCTCGCTCCGGCGGGCATCCAGTTGCTCCTCATCCACCTCGAATCCCGGGGCCAACCGGACCAGCACGGCGCACAGCAGTCCTCCCAGCAGGGCGGTGGCCGCCAGACGCCGGACGAGGTGTAGCGCTCGGATCATGCTCTTAAGGAGAAGATCGGCCAATCGGCCTCCGGAGTTTAGCCGCCGCCCTTTTTCGGTTAAATCGGGAATTGTGTCGAAATTCATAAAGTTTATGGCGAAATATCCGATGGGATAGGAAGGAGATTTTCCATAAGCATGTCCAGAAATTCGTTTTTTGCTCTCATCGCGCTTCTGCCGGCGGCATTAGCCTTCGGCGGCGCGCCCAAAATCGCCCGGGACTTTCCCGGCGCGGATCCCGAGGCTCGCGTGGATGTGATCGTGCAATTCAGGCATCCGCTGGCCGCTTCGCAACAAAACAAAGTCCTCGCCGCCGGCGGGGCGCGGAAGCAGGACCTGGGCGCGATCAATGGCGGCCTTTACACAATGTCCGCCAAGGCCGCGATCGCGCTGGCGAACGATCCCGATGTCGCTTACATTTCCGCGGACCGGCTGGTTTACGCCACCACCTTTGAATATGGCGTCCCGGTGGTCAACGCGCCGTCCGTCTGGCAGGCCGGCTGGACCGGCGCGGGCGTCGGCGTGGCTATAATCGACAGTGGAATTGCCTCCGGGCTGGAGGACCTTTCCAATTATTGGCGGTCGCGTGTGGTCTACAGTGAGTCTTTTATTCCCAACGACAGCTCGACCTTCGATTCCTACGGGCACGGCACGCATGTGGCCGGCATCCTCGCCGGGAACGGCCGGGAATCCACCGGCCCCTGGTTTACGACCACCTTCCGGGGAGTCGCGCCGGCCGCGAATCTCGTGAACCTCCGCGTCCTGGACGCGAACGGACTCTCCACAGACTCCCAGGTGATTGCCGCGCTTCAGCGGGCGATTCAGCTCAAGTCGCAGTACAACATCCGGGTGATCAACTTATCTCTCGGACGGCCGCCGGTGGAGAGCTACTCGCAGGACCCGATCTGCCAGGCCGTGGAAGCGGCATGGAAAGCGGGCATCGCGGTGGTTGTCGCGGCCGGAAACGAGGGGCGGAACAACAGCTTTGCCAACGATGGGTATGGCACCATCCTGGTTCCCGGAAACGATCCGTATGCGATCACCGTCGGGGCCATGAAGACCCTGGGGACGCCCACCCGGACGGACGATTTCATCGCCAGTTACAGTTCGAAAGGTCCCACGTTATTCGACGATATTGTGAAGCCGGACATCGTGGCCCCCGGCAATCGGATCGGGTCCCTGCTGGTCCGGCAGGGCTACTTCGCGAAGACCTACCCCGAGAACGCGATCCCATTCTCGCAGTACACGATATTCAAGAACAACCCGTGGATCGGCGATTACTTTGAACTGAGCGGGACGAGCATGGCAACGCCGCTGGTGAGCGGCACGGCCTTACTGATGTTGCAGAAGGATCCCAGCCTGAGTCCCGACATGGTGAAGGCGCGGCTGATGAAGACCGCCTCGAAGACCTTCCCGCAGTACAGCACCGCGACCGATCCGATCACCGGCCAGACCTACATCAGCCAGTACGACATCTTCACCATAGGAGCCGGCTATCTGGACGCGTGGGCCGCGGTCAGCAACACGGATGTTGCCAACGGATCCGCGCGTTCGCCCTCCACCGTCTATAACAGCGCGGACGGCCAAGTGTATCTGGTCTTCGCCAACGGAGCCGCCTGGGGCACGGGAGCAGCCTGGGGCACCGGCGCGATTTGGGGCAACGGAGCCGCCTGGGGCACCGGTGCGGTGTGGGGTACCGGAGCCGCCTGGGGCACCGGCGCGGCCTGGGGTACTGGAGCGGCCTGGGGTACCGGCGCAGCCTGGGGTACCGGAGCGGCCTGGGGTACCGGCAGCACAGCATCGCCCGCATCGATCCTGGTATCGATTGTCGGCGAGAACTAAGCGTGGAAACCCGGCAGGGGCTCGCTGCCCCTGCCGGGACTTGCGTTCCCCGGGCCGCGACCGCAACGGAGCGTGTACCGGCCATGCGATCAGGCCGTTTGCAGGCTCGCGCCGAGCAGCGGGCCTATAGAGCAGGAAGAACGTCACATGCGGCAATACTCTGCTCCGTCATGTAGCGCTTTGCTTGCTTTGACCACCGTTCTTCAGACTCGGGAAACGGAGCCGCGGACCGTTTTATCGTGGGCCATTGTCCGGGGCCAGGTTAACTCTACTGCCTGTAGCGGTCGTAATAAGGATCGCGATATCCGCCGACATCTTTCAAGTGGTTTAGGTAGGTCCACCTCTGTCCGCGCCCCGGCTATTTCTCGACCGCTCTTCTGGCTATCCATCTTGACCTCCAAAGGTCCGAAGACGGCTCCTGGGGGATCGACCGATAGGCAACCCGACGGTATCTTTTTGGTCTTGAAATAATAATCTGCAGACCCGCGAATTGCGTCGAGATCATTGCACAAGAACGTATCCCCATCGACCTCGTTTGGAATGCGCCCGGTGCGGACGGTAGGACGCTCGATTTTGGGAACCGGCTTTGTTTGGGCAGGCCGTTACGAGCAGGGCGAGTACAACCAACGCTGATTGGAGCACGGCTTCATTGTGTCTCCGGGAAGTGGTAGGGCGGGGAAGTCTGGACCAAAACACTTAAGAAGTGGTGCGCCCGAGTGGATTCGAACCACTGGCCTTTTGCTCCGGAGGCAAACGCTCTATCCAGGCTGAGCTACGGGCGCACAATAAAGAACGACACCTTATTCTAACCTAACCCGCCCGCTTGTGAGCCGCCGCCACGACCGTTTTCTTCGTACCGGCCGCGCCACGCGCCACCGGCTCCTTCAACAGCTCCTCGATCTTGCCGCGCAGCCACGCCTCGTTCTGCACCTCTTCCGCGCCCAGCGGCGGCGTCTGGTACCGGATGTTTCCCTTGCGATCAATCAGCACCATCTGCGGAACCACCCACCGCTCCATCATGCTGATCCCCAGAAAATCCAGCGCCCGTGCCTGCTCGTTAAAACCCACCGGGAAATTCGCGCCGGTCTCTTTCACGAAGTCGGCCACCAGCATCCCCGCCATTGGGTTAATTGCGACCCCGATCGGTTGAAAACCCTTCGGCCCGAGTTCGTTGTTGAGCTTGGTGATCAACGTCGCCTCGTGCTTGCAGTGCGGGCAAGTGGTGAACAGGAACTCCAGCGCGCACACCTTGCCCCGGTACTGGCTCAGGAGAATCTGCTTTCCGCCGACGCTCCCAACAACGAACTCCGGCGATGGGCGTGGAACGGCGGGGGCGGCCGCAAAGGCGAACGCGGCAAATCCCAGAGTGAGCGCGGCAACCAGTCGCATATTGTTTAGTGTATCTCGCCTTCCGGCAGTCCTTCCACGCCGGTTACCCGCGCGCCGTCCCGCCGTAGGATGAACGCGCCCCGGTCGCCCATCCCCTTCAACTCGGCCGCGCTTCTGGCCCGCACGTCGAGCCGCTTCCACTTGCCGCGAAGCACTCCTTCATACGCCGAAAAGTACGCCTTCGCCGATTCCTCTGAATCCCACAGCGAAGTGAACGCCAGCACCGGCCGCCGATCCCGCCTCGATTCCAGCAGCCGGAAAACCCCGCCCCGCCATTTCGCCGCCAGCCGCTTGGCTTCCGGCTCGCTTCCGTACTGCCGCAGCAGCACGTACTGATCGAATTCCCCGAGCGTTCCATCCGCCAGCTTGCGATACCGGCGCTCTTCCGGGACCGGCGGCGGCTGCGGAACCGGGAACTCGCGCCCGGCCAGATACTCCTCGGGATGCAAAATCTCCCGCGTGCTGGCCGGCGGCCGCTTGTACACCTCGGTGAAGCCCCGCTGCCCCAGTTTCCGGAACACGGCGTCCTGGAACGCCAGCCCTTTCGTGTACGGGAACAGCAGCGATTCCCGCATGTACAGTGGCGCCTCCGTGAGCGCGGGATACTGCGCGGAACTCGTCTCGGCCAACTGCTCCATAGCGAGCGTCGCCGCTGCGCCGACCCCGGTTTCCCCACCGGCCAGGTGGTTCACATACGCCCACATCAGCCAGGTCGCCTGGCCTTCCACCACCGCCTGCCGGGCCGTCTCCGAGTCGTCGTTCTCGCCGCCCCTGCGGATGTACCGCTCGATGTGAAAATGCTGATCGGCGATGGCGTGCGCCAGCTCGTGAATCAGAGCCGCCCGCTGTTCCATGCCGGATTGCCCCGGAGCTTCAATGATGGAGAGCTTCTTCTTCCGGGGATCGTAAAACGCGGCCGCCTGTTCCGAGACCAGCTCGATGGTGGTTTTCCTCAAGTCGAAATCGTCCGGCACAAGCCCGAACATCCTCAGCGTCAGCTCCTCGATACGGATGTCTTTCGGCCGCACCTCTTCGCGAATGCGCCGTTCGACAAACTCCCGCAACCGGTCCTTGCCGATGAACTCCGCGGGAACGGACCGCCGGACGCTCCATCCGGTGATCTCCGACAGGTCCTTGAGAATCCCGCCGATATCGCCGGCGCTGAACGGCGTCCCGGGCAGCAGCCACAGGAACATCAGCGCGCAGAGTATACGATGCGGTAAAATCGTGAGTGGCATTCGAGGAGATCATCAATTGGCCAACGACAAAGTGTACAGTGCGATTTATGTGGGCAGCGGCACCTTCATTATCAGCAAGCCTAAGCGCAAGGATCGCAAGCGCCGCTTGACCAAGGTGCGGAATCCCCAGCGCGGCGCCCGCAACGGATAGTTAACCACTTCCTCAGGTCGTGGCTCAGAATTAACGCTACCGAGCCGCGCGCGTCAGCAAGCGGTTTCAGAAGACAAAGCTCAACCCACCGCGCACGGATCGCGGCGAGTTCGTCAGCAGCAGCGACCGTCCGCCTGAGCTGAACGGCAAATACCCCTGGGCCAGCGCGTTCCTGACCTCGCCCACCGCCTCGAAGCGTCCCGGCAATCCACCCGACGGAATTGGCTGGCGAATCGACAGGTTCAAGCCCGGCTCTGGCCCCGTCATCTGCGTCAGGGAAATCCGCGCCGGCATCAACGTGCCTGTATCCATCCACCCGTAACTGGCGATGAACCGCGTTCCCGCCTTGGGTGCCGTACCGGAAAGCCGCGTCGTCGCCCAATTCCGGCCACTCATCCGCATAGAAGACCGCAGTCCGTCCCCGGGGTCGCCCCCCGTCAGGTTCTGTTGAACGGTGGTGAGCGCGCCCGTCCGGCCATATGCCAGCGAAACGTCCAGCCTCTCCGCGAAGACCTGGCTGACCGATGCGAGATAGCCCCAGCGATAGAAAGTGCCCGCGTCGAAAACCGAACTGCGCGATCCCAAGTCCGGCAGCACGTCCGTCATTCCCGCGAGACCCGGATCGCCGGCTATCGTCAGGATGGCGTCCTTCAAGTGCTCGCGATAGGCGCCGAAACTATAGGTCCGCGAACCGGCAACCTTTTTATATCCGATCTCCATCGAATCGCTGCGTTGCACGCGCGGATGGCCGTCGCGCAAGGAAACCAGCGGCAGTGTCGCGAGCGCGGCCAGATCCTGGTTCAACTCCTGCTCGTGAATGACGCGGCGCTCCGTGGGGCGCTGCGCGAGTTCCACCGGAGGCGCGCCGGCGCTGTAGGCCAATTGCAACAGCCCGCCCCGGCCCAGGTCGAGACTCAGCCGAGCGAACGGACTCAGCGTGTTCAGTTTCTCGATCATGGAAACCGTGTCCAGCGAAATTCCGTAGTCCAGCCGCAGGTTATCTAAAATCTGCGCTTTGTCCGCCAGCGTTGCCGATATGGTGCGCAGCGCGGGTACGCCATCCGTCGTCTCGAACCCGTTTCGCGACGGCAGGTAGACCTGCCGCATGGTGACGGTAATCTCGGGCGTCGCCAGCGAATCGCCATTTCGGCTGTAGGTGGCCCGGAACCCGGCCGTGGGCAATCCGGCATGGGCGGAATATCCGACATTCCCGCTCACCTGCACCTGGTTCGATCCGAACAGCGAGGTCACCAGAGCGAAAGCCGTGCCCAGATCGGGCTGCGCTCCGGCACCGGAGTACCCGCCATCGCCGGCCAACACGCGAAACACGCCGCGCGTGTCCGAGAACACGCTGGAGCGGGATGCCTTCTCGCGCGGCTCGCGATAGATCACATCGCGGAAGCGAAGCACCGGCCGCGTCGATTGCGACGACCGCAGCACCCACTTCCAGTCGTCGCTCATCAGCGCGCCTTGCGGCGGCGCGGTGTACACCAGTTCGATGGAGCTGAGCACGCCCGCGAGATTGATGGTGAGCAGGCTTTGCAGTCCGGGCGTGACTCCGATGTTCTTCTTCAGCGCCGGAACGAAGCTGGCCAGCGTCACGCGGACGGAGTAGACATCGGGAAGAAGCGAGTCGAACACGAACGACCCTTTTTCATTCGTCAGCTCTTGCCGCAGCACTCGGTCGTAGCGATTGAACAGGATGACGGTGGCGCCCATCTGGGCTACGCCATCGGGGTTTTGTACTGCGCCGGCGATGCTGCCCGTAAGGCGCGCGGAAGTCGCAGCTATAGCAGCAGGAGCCAAGCTCAGCAGCCCGGCGATCCAGATGCCTGCGATCCTAAGACCACAATGCGTCACGTGCCCTCCCGGCTATTGTACCGTAAACGTCGCGGTCGGCGTGATCGTCTGTTTGCCTACCTTATCTTCCACCTTCATCCTCAAGGTGTAAAGCCCGGGCTGGAGGGTTTTCAGCGGCAGCAGCTTCTCGATGGTCATCTGCGTGGCCGAACCCTTCAACTTCGAGATGTCCTCGGAATAGGACAAAACCTTCTCGTTCGACCCGTTCTTCGTAATCTCGTATTCCACCGAACCGCTCGGCTTGTGCGTTGTCTCGTCGGCCTGGAAATTATACAACTGGCAGTAAATGCCCAGCTTCTCATCGCGTCGGAACATGTCGCTGACCCGCGGCCGCACCTTGGATGCGCCGATCACGAAGGGACCGGTGCCGATGCTCTTAGTGGGAACCGGCTCGATCAGATCGGCCAGAATCACCGAGCTCGTGCTCAGCTTCTCCTCGTCCATGTGGGGCACTTCGAGCGCTACTTCGTAATTGGTCATGTTGCCGCCGGTGACGTCCTTGGCGACGATGTTCAAACGAAATTTGCCCGGCGGCAGCGGCACGATCTTCTGGTACACCGACGATCCCGCCATCGCCTGCTGCAGCAGTTCGCTCGGCACCTCGACGGCGACCACGTCTTCAAACGTGTTTACGTTCCGGCGCGCCATGTTGGTGATTCGCGCGAACATGTTCACGGTGCCTTTCGCGATGCCGTTCTTTTGGGCGTACTGCAGATCCTTGCGGTCGAACTGCACCGTAATTACGGCGAAGATCGACGAGGGCGTGATCGGGATGTAATCCACGCGCACTTTCATCGGAAGCGTATTGAAGCGAATGGTGGAATTAACGGAAGCTTCCAGATCCGGGAATTTAATCTTCGGCGGCTTTTGCAGCGCCGCGAACCGTTCCAGGCGCGAGAACTCGTTCATGCTCTCCGGCAGCGGACTGTTCCCGGTGCCCAGGTGCGTGCCGTCGGTGCGGGTGAAGCGATCGTTCTTGCTCCCCATGCCCATCTGCTCCATCTGAGTCAGCCCGGCGTTCGGAACATACAGCAAGGCGTCCTTTTCCGACGGGTCCATGGTGAGCCGGAACTCGCCGCTCATGCTGGGATCGACGAACTCGATCTCGATGTTGGTGCCGATGCCGTCGATGTATCGATAGCGCCACTTCTCGAAGGGGTACGTCGAAGTCGTTCCGCCGCCTTCTTCCATGGGCCGCTCGTAGGTGCCACCCGAGGGATGCTCGTCGCGTTCATCCGGCGGGCCGTACATTATATAGATACGGCCGCGATCGGCCTTCCATCCGGGAATGCCCGAGGCGAACCGCTCGTTGGCGTACGCGATGCGCCGGTAGTGCTCTTCCTTAAACTCGTTTTCCTCGGTGTCCGGCGTGGGATCGCGGCGGAGCCAGAACTGTTCGACGAACTGCTGCCGCTCCTCGTCGGTACTCATGCTCTTGAAGGCCCGCCGCTCCTCGTCCGTGATGATGTAGGCGACGTCGATGTTCAGCCAGTTCCTGTAAGGAGTTTCCAGCTCCTTGCGCAGCTTCTCCTCGCGCTTCTTCTTTTCTTTCGCCGACATGGGCTTGGCGATGGTTTCGCCCTGCGTAGGCTTGCCCTTGTCCTTCTTGGTATCGTCGCCGGCCTGAAGCGCGACAACGCCGGCGCAGCACAAAACGAGCAAAAGGCTGAGTTTCATGGACGAGCAACTCCTGGACACACTTGGGACCACTTTAATCTTAAGGCGGTTAGCGGCACCCGTCAAGGTTGAACGGAAGTTCACTGAGGACTTCGACGCGTTCCGGGCGGCCAGGGTTTCACCAAGCGCTTCCGATCCGCTTCACGGCGACCAGCCTAGGGTTTACCTCGCCCGCGGTGGTGGGCGGGTCGGAGCATGCGGGGTCGACGACCGATTACCTGCGGAACTTGCGGCGACCGAATGCGGCGAGCAGTGCGAGACCGGCCAAGCCCAGGCTGGCCGGCTCGGGCACCGCCGCCGCGCCTTGCACGCTAACGACATCCAAGCCCCAGAACGAGGGGTCCTGCCGGAAGTAGAACTGCAATTGGGTACTCGGTCCCGGCGCCACCACCGTAAACGAGTAAACCGTGCCCGAGAACGGTCCGACATTCACCAAATTAGATCCCGGCACCAGAACGCCTCCCCAATTCACGCCAAAATCGTCCGGCGGGTTGCCAACATTCTCAACGGCATAGCTGAGGGTGTAGGTCTGTCCTGTAACGGTTGGGAGAATTTCAGACAAAAAACCGTCGCTGCCGATCGATCCTAATTTTGCGCCGTAAGTCCCTTGATACGCAAAATTGGGGTCGACGGCCGTATTGCTTGTGTTGCCCAACAGGGTCCAACCGGTAAAATCGCCGGTTTCAAAACCGCCGTTGACCACCAGTTCCGCAGCCGGGGCAAGCGCCGCCACAAGCAAGACTGTGGCTAGTCCGAGAACAAATCTATACATGGAAAGGGATTTCCTCCTAATCACCGATAGTTTTAATATAGTCTCGTTCTTCGGGCGAAGCAAGTTTTAAAGCGTACTCTGAATTGCTGGCGAAACTTGCGGAAACTGACAACGGCGAGCAACCCCAGGCTGGCGAGCGCCAGGCTGGACGGCTCAGGCGAGGCGCTGCCCTGAACGCTCACCACATCCAGGCCCCAGTAGCCCGGATCCTGCCGGTAGTAAAACTGCAGCTCGGTGTTCGGTCCCGGCGCGGTCACCGTCAATGAAAACAACTGACCGCTGAATGCGCCGGAATTCAGGAAGTCCGAGCCCGGCACCAGTACTCCTCCCCAAAGGACGCCAAAATCGTTCGGAAAAACGTTCCCGTCCGTATCGGCGACATTCTCCAGCGCATAAGAAAGCGTATACGTCTGGTCCCCGATGGTGGGGAGGATCTGGGATAGGTATCCGTCGGCGCCGACCGGAGCCAAGGAGGCGCCGTAAAACCCGTCATACGCGAAATTCGGGTCGACGGTGGTGTGGTCGGTGGCGCCCGTCAAAGTCCAACCGGTGAAGTCGCCGGTTTCGAAGCCGCCATTCACAACCAGTTCGGCCGCTGGGGCGGCACCGGCCAGAGACAGAGAGAGGGCAAGAGCCAAAACCAATTTACGCATGAGACTTCCTCCGAGAGCCTCAGTATAAAGTTATATTCAGAAAAAACAGTCTGGTACTCTGGTTCTGGCCGTACCGGTACTTTTACTTCCCGGGCCCCATGCCTAGATCCGCGAGCACTTTCGGGCTGGCTTCGTCCATGGCCAGCAGCCCGTGGCACGCATTGCAGTCCTGCGATATTTTGTTTCCGCTCGCGGCGGCGTGATTGTCGTCGTGACAGCGGAAACAGCCGGGGAAATCGGTGTGGCCCAGATTGTTCGGGTAGCCGCCCCATTGCACCTTCATCTCGGGGAACACGTTACGGCGGTAGACCGCCAGGATTCCCTTGGCCGCCGTTTCTATTTCCGCCTTCTTCGCGGCGTAAACATCGGGATGTCGATCGCGGTAGATCTTTGCGAATACGGCGGGCAGCCGGCTCGACGCGTCGTCGCGCGAAGAGTAGGATGCCTTCAAGACTTCGAGTCCGTGCTTCTTCACCCACGGCACCGACGCGGGGATCTCGCCGGCGGCGAGGGCCAGGTTCATGGCTCGTTCGGGCATCTGGTAGGCGTGGCTCGGACGGTTGTGGCAATCCATGCAATCCATCGCGCGCCACTTCGACGGATCGTTCGCGGCCTTGAGAGCTTCGGGCTTGGCGTCGGCCGCGACGAAGCGCGTGGTCTGTCCACCGGTGGTGCGCTCCACGATGGGAATCGTCTGCCGGCTTTCGTCCGCCGGAAGGTAGCGCATAGTTACGCCCGTTCCAAGATGCACGCCGTGAATGCCGGGAGTCAGCCCCGCGCCCCCGCCGATGTGCATCATGAGCACCGTCTTGGTGAGCGTGTTGGCTTGGTCATCCGCGTAGTTGGAAATCACGCGCAGCCTTTCGCCGCTGAATTTTTGCGGCCAGTGGCAGGTCTCGCAGGTTTCCCGCGCGGGCCGCAGGTTGTGCACCGGAGTGGGAATCGGCCGCGGGTAATTGTTGAGCGCCACCGCGATCACTTGGCCGACGCCGGAGAGTTTGCTGCGCACGAACCAGCCCGCGCC
Organism: Acidobacteriota bacterium; assembly: GCA_025353165.1. Lineage (GTDB taxonomy): Bacteria > Acidobacteriota > Terriglobia > Bryobacterales > Bryobacteraceae > TMP-7. The sequence continues at coordinate 16,424 of JANXRE010000116.1, forward strand.
CGGTCCGATGTGGCACTTCACGCACTCCACCCGCGAGTGCGGCGAGTTCTGATAGGCGGTGAACTCCGGCGTCATTACCGTATGACAGGTCTGGCCACAAAACTCCACCGAGTCCATGTAATTGACCGCGCCGTAGCTCAATTGCCCCGCGATGATCAGGTTGACGATGGTGGTCACTCCGACGAAGAAAATCAGGCGCCGGAATTCGGTGCTTTTCAAATCGAGCGGCGGAAACGTTGCGGGCATGTCGGCCCGCTTGCGCCGGAACCAGATGCCGAGCGGGATCAGCGCCAGACCGAAGAAGAACGCGCCGGGCAACGCCATGAACAGCAGGATGCCCATGTACGGGTTCCCGATCGCGCCGGACCAGAGTGTTGGCAGCCAAGCGAACCAGGAGACCGACGCGGCTGTCACCAGCACAACTCCGATCAGACTGATCGGGTTGTTAGACAGATACACGATGGGGCGCACCCACGCCAGCAACCGGGAAAGCATAATCACCTATCTGGCGTGCAAGTACACAGCCAATGCTAAGTGCCACGAAATCAACCGGGGATCCCGGAGAAATGCTCCTCAATGGGGGATATGCCCGAAAGCCGACCCACAACAGAAGCGGTTGGGTGTACACGGGCGGGTGGTCCGGGCAAGGTCTGGGGGTGCCCTGCTTCTCACCTTGTTGCTCATGAGCGTCGTGTTCACCGCGATGTTTCCGATGGCCGTTCTACTGTTGGTTCTGGGGACCGGTTCCGCTTTGTACCTCCCGGTCCAACTTGTGCTCGCAAAGGGCAGAGTCTGGAGTGCTCAGGAGGTCTCGCTTTGGAATGGGTTCATGAAGCTTGTCTCCTGGAATCCAAACGACGGAGTTCTCTTCCTCAAGAACAAGCAAATTGACTACGTCGACAACGACCCGCACGACGGCGGCGGGATTAGAGTCGTTTACCAACTTCTCGGCGAGGAGATCGCTCTTCGAATTCCGCTAGAAATACAAACACCAAGTTTTGTAGATACAGAGGTGCTCACAAGGGAGTATCTGCCTTTGACCATACAGGGCACAATCTACTGGAAAGTGGTCGACCTCAATCTGTTTTATCTTCTTATCAGCAAGGAAATTCATTCTGCGAACGATACGGGAGCGCATAGCATCAAAAGATCGGGTGGCAGACCTCAATTCGAGGTGGCGGAATATTGGTTGCGCTCGATGGCAGAAGAGAAGACCACAGCTTCAGGCCGAAGCCGATGTTATTGGCAAGGATGCGGTGGGTCTGAAGGGAAATCGCGGCGAGTATCCCTGCGCTTGCCTTCCAAGAATTCCGGTCTCCTCTGTTCCGGGGCTTAAACAATAGGAGAGCGGCTGGGACAAGGTGACGGTTTTCGCCGCTGCGCGCACGAGCCTGTCCTCGGGCGATTCCGACTTTAGGATTGCGGGCCGGCTTGCCGCGCGGGATCCAACAATTCGGCCAGCTTCTGTTCGGGAAGTCCGCTTTTCTCCCGGGCCACTTCGCGGATGGTGCGCCCTGTTTGCGACGCTTCTTTCGCGATTCCGGCCGCCCGCTCGTAACCGATCTCCGGCGCGAGAGCGGTGACCAGCGCGAGCGATTGCTCGAGGTAGCGCTCGATTCGTTCGCGGTCCGCTTCCAGCCCGCGAACGAGTTTCTCAATGAAGTTGCGGCTTGAGGCCGCGAGCAGGCGGATGGAATCGATCAGGTCGTACGCCATCACCGGCATCATGACGTTCAATTCGAAATTGCCGGCGGCGGCGCACCAGGCGATGGTCGCGTCGTGCCCGATCACCTGCGCACAGGCCATCACGGCGCTTTCGGCGATCACGGGATTCACTTTGCCCGGCATGATGCTCGAGCCGGGCTGCGTCTCGGGCAAGCGGAGTTCGCCGAGCCCGCAGCGCGGTCCGGAGCCGAGCCAGCGAATGTCGTTGGCGATTTTCGTGAACGCGACCGCGTAGGTGCGCAGCGCGCCGCTGAGAAAACACACGGCGTCTTTCGCGGCCTGCGCTTCGAAGTGATTGGCGGCTTCGCGAAAGGGCAATCCCGTGCGCTTTGCGAGCAGACCGATGACGGTGCGTGCGAACGCGGGATGTGTATTGAGGCCAGTGCCGACTGCTGTTCCTCCGAGTGGAAGTTCGTAAATGCCGTCCAGGGCCTGTTCGATGCGCCGGGCGCAGGCCTCCACCTGATGCGCGTATCCTCCGAATTCATCGCTGAGCCGTATCGGAACCGCATCCTGCAAATGGGTGCGGCCGATCTTGACGATGCCGCGGAACTCCTCCGCTTTCTCTTCGAGGCCCCGCGCGAGTTCGCGCATCGCGGGCAGCAGACCGGTGTGGATCGCGATCGCGGCCGAGACGTGCATCGCGGCGGGAATGACGTCGTTGCTGGATTGCCCGCGATTCACGTCGTCATTCGGATGCGCTCCCGCGAGGTGGGCGATCACCTCGTTGGCGTTCATGTTCGTTGAGGTGCCGCTGCCGGTCTGATAGACGTCCACGGGAAATTGGGAATCGTAATCGCCGCGGGCGACGTCGTCCGCCGCCTCGGCGACCTTCTCCGCGAGGCGTGGTTCAAGTTGTCCCAACTGGCCGTTGGCCCGCGCCGCGCAGGCCTTGATCATTCCCAACGCGTGGATGAACTCGGGAGGCAGACGCAGCGAGCTGATGGGGAAATTTTCCACCGCCAGCTTCGTCTGAGGGCCGTAGAGCATGACCGAGGTCTTACGCGCCGAGCTTCCGGAAGTACGCGCACATCGCGTCCACTCCCCGATAGATATTCGGCAGATGCATCTTCTCGTTGGGCGCGTGCAGGTTGTCGTCCGGCAATCCGAATCCCATCATGACGCTCGGCGCGTGCAGGCTCAGATCGAAGACGCCGACGATGGGAATGGATCCACCGGAGCGAATGTACACTGTCGGCTGCCCGAAGATTTCGGCCATCGCTTCCGCCGATTTTTCGATGTACAGGTTGTCGGGATTCACCAGCGACGGCGCGGCGGCGTGGATCAGCTTGAACTCCGCGGTCACGCCTCGCGGGCAGGCGGCGGCCACAGCCGTTTTGATTTTCTCCACGGCGGCAACGGGGTCCTGGTCGGCCACCAGGCGCGTACTCACTTTCGCGACGGCTTTCGCGGGGATCACGGTCTTCGCGCCTTCGCCGGTGAAGCCGCCGCGGATGCCGTGGACTTCGAAGGTCGGCCTAGCCCACAGGCGTTCGAACAGCGGCACGCCGGGCTCGCCTACCAGATCCTTCACTCCTACTTCTTTCGTCTTGTAGTCCTCGACATCGAAGGGCAGCCGGGCCCACGCCTCGCGCTCCTTTTCGCTGGGCGGCGTGACGTTGCCGTAAAAACCGGGAATGAGGATGCGGCCATCCCTGTCTTTTAGCGCGCAGATGATTTCCGCGACGGCCTGCATGGGATTCGGAGCTGCGCCGCCGTAGACGCCGGAGTGCAGGTCGTGGTCCGCGCCTTGCACGTGAATCTCGCCGTAGACGATTCCGCGCAAGCCCACGCACAAGGTCGGCATGCCGGGCGCGAACATCTCGGTGTCGCAGATGACGGCGGCATCGCACTGGAGACGGGCGGGGTTGGCTTGCACGTAGGAGTCGATGTGGTCGCCGCTGATTTCCTCCTCGCCTTCAATGAGAAACTTGATGTTGACGGGGAGTTTGCCGTCCTCGCGCATCAATCGCTCGACGGCTTTAATTAGAATGATGACCTGCCCCTTATCGTCGGCCGCGCCGCGCGCGTAAATGTTGTCGCCGCGAACCTCGGGCTCGAAGGGCGGGGACTTCCACTCGTCGAGCGGGTCGGGTGGTTGGACGTCGTAGTGCCCGTACAAGAGGATGGTGGGCTTGCCCGGGGCGCCGGTCCACTCGGCGTACACTAGCGGGTTGCCCTGGCCTTCGATGAGTTCGGCGTTGGGGAGTCCTGCCTTTATGATGGCGGCGCGAACCCATTCGGCCGCGCGGCGGACGTCGGCGGAGTGATCGGGATCGGTGCTGATGCTGGGGATGCGGAGGAATGTTATGAGTTCTTCGAGAAGCGTGTCGGCTGTCATGCCAATACTATATCCCGCCGGTTAGTACAATTAAGGAACAATTCACCATGACGCTATACTGGCTGAGATTTGCGTATGCTGTCGAGCTGCTGCTTGCGGTGCCGGCGGTCTTTACGCTGTGGAGCCAGGTCGGCGGACAAGGCCACCTCGATCTCATGCCCTGGTACTACAAACTGCTGCTGGGCGGCGGGATGAGCATCGCGTGCGTGCTGGCGACGGCGGCGGTGGTGGAACGCGATCGTTTCCCGAACGGCCGGTTTCTCGGCTGGGTCGGCGCAATCGTTCTGATCGGGGCCGTGATGGGCGCGGTCACGTATTATTACCACCTGCACGAAAGCTACGACGAGACCGACGAAGAACAACCGGCCAGCGCGGCGATGAGGTTCAAGGTAGAGAGCCGGGCGTGACGCGCTGGAGCGCGGCGGAGACGTCGATCAGCATCGACTACTCGCAGGAGCTGATGGAAGCGATCCGCGGCGAAGCCGGCGGAGCGCTGTTCGGGATTCGCGAAAACAAGCATGTAACGCTGCTGGCGTTCCGCGCGGGGGCCATCGACGAAGCGCTGGCCCGCTCGCATGAAACGGACCCGGAGTTGAAGGGCATGATCCCGGTGGGCTGGTTCGTGCCGCACGCGCGGGCGGCGACCGTTTCGATGACTGCCGCCGAGGAAGCGATCTTCCAAAAGTTTTTCCCCGGGCGGTGGCAGGTGACGCTGGTGGCCGGCGCGGCACGCGGCGGGTTTTTTATTTATGAACCGGGTGGGTCGGTGCGACGGGAGAAGAGCTATCGAGAGTTTGAGTTGAAACCGCTTGCTTACGCGCGCGGCTCGGACAAGGCGCAGAAGTTTGGCACATGGGGGTGGGCGGCGGCATTATCCTTTGTTCTTGGCGCGGGCGCGGCGGCTGCGTTTTTTCTGTTTTTCTGGAAGCCGGCTGTTCCGCCGCTGGGGCTGACGGTGGGCGAAGTGGAAAAGCAATTATTGATCTGCTGGAATCCGGCTGCGATCGCCAACGCCGACAGCGCGACGATTGAAGTGAAGGAGCCGGAGAGTTCCCGGCTGCTGAATTTAAAAAGACAGCAATTGGCGCGCGGCGCGTATCCGCTGGAGTACACCAGCGGCGATTTGAATCTGCGGATGACCAGCTACGGGCGGGACGGTTCCATCCTGTTGCAGGAGGGCACTCATTATTTGGGACACCCGGTGGCGGCATCCCGGGATCTATTGGAGGCGGAGCGGCTCCGGGCAGAGAACGTGAAGCTGCAGGCTGATCTGAAGAATCAGACGGCGCGTGTCCGGCAGTTGGAGCAGCGGGTGAAGGCGTTGACGCAACCTCCCGCCGGACCTTAACCGGCGCAGGAAAATGGGGACAGCAGAGTCAGCGGGATACGTCCGCGGAAAAGGTGTCTGTCCCCATTTTTCTTAACGGGCGATCTCCAGTTGGTTGTCGACGGCGAAGACGCCCGAGACTCCGTTCGCCTGGAGGCCGGCAATGTTCTTGTCGCCTTCGTTGTCCACTACGCCGGTCAAGGTCACGCGTCCGCTGTTCACGATGATGTGAATGGAGGGGACCGCCGCCAGGGCGTACCGGTTCAGCGAGGGGAATCCGTAGATGGCGCGGTATTCCGCTCTGCGGATTGTATCGTCGTTGGGCGAGGGCGGCAATACTTCAATGGTGTTGATGACACGGTCCACACCTTCGATTTTTTTCACCACGTTTTCGGCGTCCGCCTTGAGCGTGGGCCGGGTCGCGTGGCCGAATAGCGTAACGGTCTTGCCGTCGACGCGGTAGGCGAGATTGTCGAACACTCCGTAGTACGGCAGCATCACCAGCTCGTGACGGACCTCGCGGCCCAGGCGGTCTCCCGACAATGGCGCGACCGGGGTTTTAATTGCTACTTTCTTGTCCGCGCAGCCGACGACTCCGAGCGAGGCGATCAGCGCTACCACGAAAAAGAGGCGTCGCCAGGAGTGGCGACGCGGCACGCACGAGTGCGTGCGCCACGTCGTGGGGCGGCACAGGAGTGCGGATTCGTTTGTCATTTGGTCCATCCTATGGGTTTTCCGGCGTTTTGTTCGTCGAGCCACTTCTTCAGCGGCGCGAAATAGTCAATGATCGCGGAGGCGTCCATGGCGCGCTGTCCCGTCATGGACTCCAGGGCTTCCTGCCAGGGCCGAGACACTCCCATGCGAAGCATTGCATTCAGTTTAGCTCCCGCGGCCGCATTTCCGTAAATGGAGCAGCGATTCAGGGGACCGACGCAACCCGCCTCTTTGGCGAGCGCGCGGTGGAATTGAAACTGGAGGATGTCGGCGAGGAAGTAACGCATGTACGGCACATTCGCGGCGACGTGATACTTGGCGGCGGGATCGAAATCCGCCTCGATGCGCGGCGAAGGCGGCGCGACGCCCTGGTATTTCAGCTTGAGATCCCACCAGGCCTTGTTCATTTCGCCGGGAGGGATCTGGCCCGAGAACACCTTCCAACGATATTGATCGATAAGCAGGCCGAAGGGCAGGAACGCGACCTTCGCCAGCGCGCGCCGCAGGAGCAGGCCGGTGTCTTTGGAAGGATCGGGGGCCGTTTGCAACAGCCCGATCTTCACTAGGTATTCGGGCGTGACCGAGAGCGCGATGGTGTCGCCGATAGCCTCGTGGAAGCCGTCGTTGGCGCTGTCGCGGAACAGGAAGGGCTGAGCGTTATAGGCGCGCTGATAGAAATTGTGGCCGAGCTCGTGGTGGATGGTGGTGAAGTCCTCGCTGGTGATGTCGATGCACATCTTCAGGCGGACATCGTCAACCAAGTCGACGTCCCAGGCGCTGGCGTGGCAGACGACGTCGCGGTCGCGCGGCTTCACGAACAGAGAGCGTTCCCAGAAGGACGGCGGCAGCGGCGCGAAGCCGAGCGAGGTGAAGAAGCGCTCGCCGTAGCGCACCATCTGCAACGGCTCGGTGTGGCGGGATTTGAGAATTTGCGTGAGGTCGTAGCCGGGATCGGCGTCCTTGGGCGCGACTAGGGGATAGATGTTGTCCCACTCCTGCGCCCACATGTTACCGAGCAGATGGGCGGGAATCGGGCCGTCCGCGGGCACGACGGAATCGCCGTATTTTTCGCGCAGCCGGTTGCGAACGTAGGCGTGCAGGGAAACGTAGAGCGGCTTGACCTGCTCCCACAGGCGGTCGATTTCCTTAGCGAATTCATCCGGGGGCATGTCGTATTTCGAGCGCCACATGGCGCCCATGTCGGCGAAGCCGAGCTCGCGCGCTCCCTTGTTGGCGAGGGTGTTGAAGCGTTGGTAGGGCTGACGCAAGGGTTTCGCGATGGCGTGCCAGCCGTTCCAGGCCTCCGCCAGCTCCTTCGGGTCGCGGCTGTTCGCCATGATCCTGCCGAGGTCCTCGAGGTCCAGGCATTTGGAGGGCTGGGGACAGTACTTGCCCTTGCCGTACGCGCCTTCGAGGCTGGTGGCCAGGCGCGTGACCTCGGCCGACTCGGCGGGATCGGACGGAGTGGCGAGCGTCAGGGAATTCTTGAGGAGTTGGATCTTGCGCCGCTCGGCGGGCGGAAGAGCGAGGCGGTCGAACAGAACCGATTCCTTAGCGAATCTCACGGTCGCGTCGATCTGGGCCTGGTCGAACTTGGCGGCGACGGCTTCGGAATCGTCGATGATGTACGTCGACTTAATCCAGTCGGCGCGGCTGGCGTCGATGGAGAGCGCGAGGAGTTGAGTCTCGGCTTTCTTGAGGAACGCTTTGGCATCGGCGAGGGTTGGATTCCGGGCGGCGATGGCGGTGGTGACAAGGATAGCGGCGCTCGCGAACAGGGGGAGACGCAGATTCATACTTCCTATAATAAGGATGCGTGCAGGATTGCAAAACGGCGGTCTGTCTGTTGAGCGGCGGGTTAGATTCATCGACGTGCCTCGCGTATGCGCGGCGGCAAAGGTTCGAGTGCCACGCGCTTTCGTTCGACTACGGGCAGCGGCATCGGATCGAGCTGGACGCGGCGCGGCGCGTGGCGGCGGCGCTGGGGGCGCGGCGGCATGTGGTGATGCCGATCGATCTGCGGGTGTTCGGCGGCTCGGCCTTGACGGGCGACATCGCGGTGCCGAAAGGGCGCGGCGCGGAAGAGATGGCACAGGGCATCCCGGTGACGTATGTGCCGGCGCGCAATACGATTTTTCTCTCGCTGGCGCTGGCGTACGCGGAGACGCTGGAGGCCGCGGACATTTTCATCGGCGTGAACGCGATCGATTATTCCGGTTATCCGGATTGCAGGCCGGAATTCATCGCGGCGTTCGAGCGCATGGCGAACCTGGCGACTAAAGCCGGGGTGGAGGGCCGGACCAGCGTGCGGATACACACTCCGCTGTCCAAGTTGTCGAAAGCGGAGATCGTCCGATTGGCGGAAGAGCTGCATGTCGATTTCGGGTTGACGCATAGTTGTTACGATCCGGATCCGGCGGGACGCGCGTGCGGCCAGTGCGATTCGTGCCTGTTGCGGCGGAAGGGGTTCGAAGAGGCCGGAATCGCCGATCCGGTGGAGTACGCATGACGGACGCGCTGCGGATCGCGGAGATTTTCTACTCGCTTCAGGGGGAGGGCGCGCTGGTTGGCGTGCCGTCGGTTTTCGTGCGCGTGAGCGGGTGTAATTTGCGGTGCTCGTGGTGCGACACTCCTTACACGTCGTGGGTTCCCGAAGGCGATGCGATGACGCTCGTCGAGATTGTGAACCGGGTTCGCGAATACGGCGCGGCGAAACACGTCGTGATCACGGGCGGCGAGCCGATGATCTTCGAGCCGATCGCCCGGTTGACGCAACTGTTGCGCGAGCATGGGTACCACATCACGATTGAAACTGCCGGGACGGTCTATCTGCAGGTGGCCTGCGATCTGATGAGCATCAGCCCGAAGCTGGCGAACTCGACCCCGTGGGATCGCGACGAGCGGCTGGCGGCTCGGCACGAGGAGGCGCGCTATCGTCCGGAGGCGCTGCGGCGGTTGATGGCGGAGTATTCGTACCAGTTGAAGTTCGTGGTGGCACAACCTGGAGACGCGGACGAGATCCGGCGGATGGTGAGGGACTTGGGCGCGGATGCGGAGCGGACGCTGCTGATGCCGGAGGGCAGGGAAGCGGCGGCGCTGGCGGAGCGGGGGCGATGGATTGCGGAGTTATGCAAGCAAGAGGGGTGGCGCTACACTCCGCGGCTTCAGGTAGATCTGTGGGGGGATCGGCGGGGGTGTTAGGGAAAATAGGGGACAGACAGCCTTTTCCGCCAGAGTTCGACCTCAGACTCAATCGGTCGCAGTCCGGAAAAGGTGTCTGTCCCCCATTTTCGGCGTGGTGGGGTTGGTGGCCGGAGGCTTCGGCGCTGAGGCGGTAGCGGTCGCGGTTAAGGTGGTCGAGGGCGCCGAGGGCGCGGTAGTACATGCGCTCGGCCTGGGCGCGGCAGCGCAGGTGGGCGCGGAACTTAATTTCCTTTTCCTGGACGAGGGCTTCGGCAATGCCGGATTCTCCGCGACCGTAGTGGCCTCCGAGATAATCCCAGAACTCCTTGTCGATGCGGCGGACGCGGAGCAGTTCCCAATACGAGCTGGCGAATTCTTCGACGAGGATTCGCTCGTGGGCGTTCTCGGGCTGGTGGGCCTCGACGAGGCCGCGGCGGAGGTTTTCTAAGTCCCGGGGGTTTTCGCAGGAGAGCGTGTAGAGCGCGGCGGCGTGGCGATGTTTCGTGGACATGTATTTCTCCTTTCGCCCAACTTGTACCACGGGGTTGAGGGCGACTCCGAAATTGAAAATTTCAAGTTGTTGAAAAGAGGCTGCTTGTGGGTTTCATTTTGGTGTCACTGGGAATTTGGCTGTGAGCGAAAATTTCGGGACCCGAAAAATCCGAACGGATAAGCTGCTTGGAATGAGGGGCTTACGCCGTTATTGGCGTTACGTGAATTGCCGCAGGCTGACGTACAGACGTTACCGCGGTGTGCCCGGCTCGAGTGCGGCCTGGGTGACGGCCCGCACTGGAACTACTTTTCCAATCCCAGACTGTGGAACAAGCTCGTCGCGCTGTTGCGAGCCTGTCCCGATCACGACTACGAGGTCTACCACCGCGAGATCGCGGACGATGCGCTCGACCCGCAGGAGCAGCGCGAACTGCTGGCCCTGCAAGTCATCACCGGACTCTCTATAGTCTTTGCACCGCTGGCACTCCTGACGACCCGGACTCTGTACCTCAGCTATCTATTCGCGCCGGATGCGCGATTGGTTTTAGGGCCGACGCTCACTACGGATTTACGGTACGTGCTGGCGGCGGCCGTAGGTATCGCCACGCTGCACATTGCCGCCATGCTGAAGGTGATCTTCGCCTGCTGGATACGGACGAGAGACCGGCAGCGGATTCGCTCCCTCCGATTCTGGCGCCTCCCCCTGATTGCCCTGCCGACTCTCCACCTGGCATTCGTGGCTGTCTCAGCCGAGCTTATTTATTGGCGTTTGTAGCTTGCCCAGAGTAAATCTTCGCTGGTTATTGGGTGCAGCGCTATGATCTGATGCAGGCGCCACCTTCAATATTATCGCGAGGAGCATGGTTCAAGCCCGGCTGACTGACCCTTTGAATTCATTGCAAGTCGTGGAGGCGAGCAATGTGGCGCCGGTGTCACGGGCTGCTTCGTCCGCATCGTCCGCTACTGGTACAGTGCTGGCCCCAAACGGCGAGGAGATCACGCCCACGCTTCCGCCAACGGGACTTCGGGCCAGCGCGGAGAATCCGAGCATTTTCCGGGTAGCGCGTCATCCGCCCGGAACTGCTCACACCCCATAAACATCCACATATGACAACCGGCATTGCAGGATCAGTCATAGAGACTGCGCTACTTATGCGCTTTCTTTGAGGATGGAAAGAGTCCGGACCTTGGAATGTCTGGATTCGCGGTGAAATGCGTCGCCTTCGGAATGAACGCACGAGGCGGGTCTGTATTGTCAACAATGAATATCTGATCTTCGCCGGCAAATACCTCCAAATATTCGTAGAAACGTCTCTTCAGGTCTGTCCCTGCGATACCTTCATCGTCGGCCTTCGGTTCCTTATACGCAATCAAGGGCGAATCCAAAATGACAAGGCCGGGATGCGGCATCTTCCGTGATCGGCAAAACTCGAAAAGGGCTAGCGTGAATGATGAATATGTGATGGCGCACAGTCCAGCGCCCCTGCTTCCACGAAGGCGACCACCGATTACAACGTCCCGATTCGTCTCGTCAAAGGACACGTCCGTCGAGTCGGGGAAATGCCATTCCGTCAGAATGGCGCCGACGGTTTGAGAGAACTCACGCAAAACGGACTTCGGAATGTACTCTTCAACCTCGGGCGTTTCGTCCGGCTCCGCCACCTTGACTTGCTTTGGCGTGGGAGTAGGTTCATCGAGACGCCGTCGCAGGCTGCGAATTTTCTTGTAAAGCACATCCGCCTGCCGAATGTTTGCGCGCCGCTCGATCAGCGCTCCATGTTGTTCCCGAGCGGCCGTAAAATCAGGCGATAACGCGTGCTCGATCTCCCTCTGATACTCTCGCCACTGGACCGCGAGCGTTTTCTGCTGCAGCGCTCCCTCGGTCCGTTCATTCGCGAGTGCCGCGACCGTTCCCTGCAGTTCAGACTGCAACACTCTGATTTTTGCGATCTCGGCTTTAGCTGCTTGCGTCACGGCCGCGACGTTGCCATCGCACGCTGCATCATGGTTCTGCCCCTCGGGCTGTGCCCCGCAAAGCGGGCAAGCCATCGGCTCGCGTAACACGAAGAACTGACCCGATTCTTCGATGGCAACCAGGCGCTTGATGTCATTCGTGTACTGCGCGTCCAGCAGTTTAAATCTTTCCAGCAGCTCCGTGATCTCGCTTACCCGCACGCCGAAACGGTTGTAGGTTTCATAAACCGTTTTGCGCTGTTGACTCGTTTGCGAAATCCGCCCTTCCATATTTCGGATAGAGCCTTGCAGTTTTTCGACCTCCTCTTCGATAGCGGTCTCCTCCGCGTCGATCTTATCCGGATTATCCGTCAGCTTTGCGAGTTCAACCTCGTAATCCTTGATCATCTCGGCGAGCGTGTCAGGCGAAATCGATGGTCTCTCCGGCGGCATCTCCGGCGCAACGACGATTTCTCCTTCCGATGTGACCGCAGACTCGTCCACGCCCGTTAGCAGGAAACGGAACACGGCGTATTCGCGGGTACGCTCGGTCCACTGACCGCTCAGGATTGGGCTTTTCGAGGTGGTGATTCTTGGGTACGGAATGATGCACAGATGTGCAAGAACACGGAATCCTAATGACTTTGTCGCCCCCTTCTCTGCACTGTAAAGAATCTCCGCGTTCTTTACCCCGATCCCGTGCAATAACCAGTTCGGCAGATTCTTGAGATTGTCCGCGTTGTTCCCGGCGGACAGCTTCGTCCCGGCCTTCGGGTCTTGGGGCAGGTCCTGCAGTAATCCATCGAAAAGCCGAAAAGCCCCGAGATTGATACTTCGGTGAAGTGTGTAGTTCTTCCCCGCAACCGTCAGGCCCAAAAGCACGCGATCATATCCGACGCGCTCGGGAATGTCTTTCAGCGCATCGCCCGCACCGAGCATGAAATCAATCGCCTCAACGAGAAACGTCTTCCCCGTGTCGCTTGACCCCCAGAGGATGTTTAGGCCCTTCGTGAAAGTAAATTCGGCAGGCTCCTTGTTCGGACCCAGGAACCGTATGAAGTGAAGGCGAAGCGGGCTAAATGCCATCAGAATAACCCCGGCTGCTCAGGCATCTGAAACTCACGGGACCACTGATCGTATATCTGGCTGAGCATGACGCGGATGTCGTGATCGCCCATTCCGCTGAAACGATCAACAACCCAAACCGCCCGGTCCTTCAGATCGCTGAGATATTCCGCCGTCAGAGAATCCAGAAAGGGTCCCGCATCGTCCTGCGCATAGTACATGAAGCCATTTTGGGTTGCGCTGCGACCTACAAGTCCGCGGCTGATCATCAGCAGCAATCCTCGCTCGATCAATTGCCGCCGGACAAGGAGCTCGCCCGAGCGCAACGGCAGCTTCGGGTGTATGCTCGCCGGTCCATCCACGTCGCCCGTGTGCACGAGGATGTAGTCGAATTCGAGGATGCGCTGCAGATCCAGTTGATCGGGGTATGATTCCGCAAGAAGAATAAGCGCGCGCACACCCGTCTCGATGGGGCTGTTGAACGTCTGAACCGCATCAGGCATTTTTCTTTACCCAGATGAACTTGCCTTCGTTCGCCAAATGGTGACACAGTCCCTGTTTGTCCTGCGTCTGAACCCGAATGCACAAGGCATTACACTTTGGGGAGAGCATACCCGCATGGCCCACCGTCGTTCTGATGCGGGTTAAGCCGTCCTTGTAGTCCATGTCGTAGATGTCTACGCACCCATGATAAATCTCCTCACGAATTGCATCGAAGGCACCCGGATCGACGCTATCACGCGGAAAATTCCGCAGCGACTCCGCGTGGTAGAAGACCTCGCGTGAGCGATTGAAATGCTCCTCCATCTCGGGGTATTTCGCCAGATGGGAAAATTCGCTAAGCTGTACCGCCAGCCTCTCTGAGTACGCCTCGAACAACTGCTTTACATAACGGCTCTCGCCCGGCTGGACCTCAGTCGGAGGCGCAAGAACCGGCGGACGCTCGGGAAAACTCGCCGTACCAAAACGGCGAGCATAGAAAACGGTGTTGGCATGGTCCCTGATCATCTGGGCAACGGGGATCATCTTGAAAATACTGAAGTCGAACTTGTCAAGATAGGAGTCCCCTTCGAGCGGAATCTCTTTCGTATCGGTTATTTTCGTCCTGCAATAGCCGTCCCAATTTTCGATCAGCTTCGCCTTCAGTTTCTTCGGCTTGGTAAGCAGCTTCTTCAGCTTCAGGCCGAGGCCCTTCGATGCAGCGAAGTAATAGGTCCGAGGGGGCGGGTACTCCCCCATGAACGAGTAGTAGATGATTTTGCCAAGCTCCACCCACACCTGCGTCGGCTTCAGCTCACAGGCATAGCGCTTGCACTGGACGTTATCTTATGGGCCTTCAAAATTTTTCTTTGTTTCAAAGCAGAGGATATCGAGCCCCATGTCGCCTGAACCCGCATAACGAACGATCTCGGCGTATTTCTTTTGTTGGGAGTATGCCCACTCTTCGGTGAAATCCTCCCACACTTCGGGTTTGAACGTCTGGATCAGGTCGGCGACCGGAAACGCCATGCCCGAACCGACCTGCGTGGCGGTTCCCCCGGCGGCGCCGAATTTCAATTTTCGCGAATTGCCTATTATTTTCTTGGCGTCCACGCGGTTCCAACCAGACGGCTACCCGCACATCAAATTCGAACAAACCTGCCTAAAAATGTTCCGGTCCGAAGGACTGAGCATATCAAATATGCAGCCCCATCCGCTCTCCGACGACGCATCAGTGCCGATCAGCAAAAAGATGATCTGGCGCGAAGTCGTCCGATCGAGTACCTGGAAGATTTCTAAGGAAAGGACGCGAAGCACATGAGAGACAAGTCCAGGATCTCGAATGACGAAGCCATGGCCCGGGAGCTACGCGAGAACCGGATTTCGCCGCGGAATACTTGAGAGCGGCGCTGGAAGACGAAGCCGAACCCCGGGTGCGGTTGGTGGCCCTACGCCGGGTAGCGGAAGCCCGCGGCCATACCCCAAGTGGCCAAGACCGCCGGCGTCGAGCGCGAGAGCCTCTGTCGGGCACTTTCGCCGCGTGGCAATCCCCGGTTGTCTACGCTCGCCGCCGTTGCCAAGGCGATGGGGTTGAAGCTGACATTCGAATCCGGACGATAGCGCAAGCTCAGCGGCTTACGCCGAGCCTCCGCCGCGTCCCGCGGCGGTCGCTGGACCACACGCGCTCAGGCCACCGCGGCGCAGTTGATTGTGCAGTCCCGGGTCCAGCGGCCGGTGGTCGCGCGTGACGTAGAACACGTCGATTGCTTTGTGGCCTTCCGTGTCGATCAGCACTACCTCGATGTTGCACGCTGCCGCCGATAGCGTCGATCCGAGATCGTATAGCAGCCCGGGCCGGTCCTCGGCCACGATCTCGATCAACGTCGACGACGGCGAAGCGTTGTTGTCAAATCTGACCCTCGGTTCCAGACTCCCCGGGCGCAGGCGCGGCAAGGGACGGCGCTGCAACAGGCGGCGAACATCCTCCTTGCCCAGCGCGACCCGCGCTAACATGTATTCCAGCCGCTCGGACTCCTGCGGGTTCAGGTCCAGCGTCCGCAGCGGATCCGCCAAGACGAAGGTATCGAGGATTGTGCCGGCGCTATTTGAGAACGCCTCGGCTTTGAGGATGTTGAAGCCGAAAGCCGCGAGCGCGCCGGCAAACGAGGCGAACAACCCGTACCGGTCCTTCGCCGCGACCACTACCTGGTAAAACCCATTCAACCGCTTCACCTGGACGGCCGCCCCGGAAGCTTGAGCGCGGGTTGCGAGTTCCAGGTGGGCATCCATCTGAACGCGAGTGTGCGTGCGCTGATAGCGCTTTGGAAAGCCTTCCAGAAAATCCGCCAGTTCCGGACTCGCGTCCGGCAAATCGTGGATGCGCTGGGTGGCGAGTTCGCGCGTCAGTTCCTCGTACCCCGCCAAATACGCCCGCCAGAGCTGTTCGGCGCGCCAAGGAGTCATCGCCGCCGGGTGAACGGCGGTTATGTCCGCGCAGGTGAGCAGCGTCAGCAATTTCAGCCGCTCCACCGTGCCCGCGCTCCCGGCGATGTGGCGGGCCGTGGCGCGGGGTCTGCCAAATCGCGCGAGGTCATCACCGCCGACAGAACCAGATGCTGATCGATCAGAAACAGCACGGTGTCGAAGTCCAGGGGCGGCAATTCCGCGCGGTTCCCGATGGCGCGCGCCAATTCCTTCGAGAGCGGAACGTGATCCCCCGATCCTTTGCCGATGTCATGCAGCAGGAGCGCAAAGCGCAGGACGTCCGGCCGGTCGATCTCGGCGAACAGGTCGCGGAAGCGGGCATCCTCGATGAATTCGAGCGACTCGATGGCCACCAGCGTGTGCTCGTCCACCGTGTAGCGGTGGTAGAAGTCGCGAACCACCAGGCATTCGACGCGGCGCCATTCCGGAATCCACGCCGCCAATGCCCCGGTGTTCTGTGCGGCGCGAAGTCCGGCGGAGGCCCGCTGCTGGAGGAGGATCGAGCGCCAGGCTGGTTGTGAATTTCATTTTGGTGTCACTGGGAATTTGGCTGTGGGCGGAAACAGAATGCAAGCGGATAAGGTGCTTAGAATGTGTGGATTACCACATAAATTCTATTTTAAGCTTTGTGAATTGACCTGAATCGTTAGTGGGGGAGGTGGTTATGGGAGGGATTGCCCGGAAGATCGTCAAAGGGAACCCGGCCGTGCAATTGGTGCTGCCGATGGCCGAGACGTTGGGCTGGCTACGAGATCAAAAAACTTATGTATGCGGGGGTGTAATCGAACGTGGCCGCACGCATCCCGGGCAGGTGGCGCTTCAGTTGAACTGCTGCAGGCTGACCCGCGACTTTTGGCTCTCGGCGCCATGAGTGTTTTTTCGATGCCAGTGCGAGCCGACCGGATGTAGACGTAGCTTTGGTAATACAGCCGCCAATGACCGGCTTCCCGCACGCCAAGAACGGTGGTGTATTGGGATGTAGTTCCTACTACGTCGACGCGTTTCTTTCCCGCCCTTGCATTTTCCGCGTCCTACTTGAGCTGATCGGCGGTGGCCCGATACGTGTCCTTCTTGAGCGAGGCTGTTTTCGCGAAGCCCGGGATCTGGTTCTTGAGACCCTTCATGTACTGATTGGAAATTGTTGGCCGCGTCCAACGTCAGGGCGTTGGCATGGCAGACGACTTGCTGTCCATTCACCGTGCCGGTATAGATCTTGCATCCGGTGAGCGGATCGGTAAACATGAGATCCGGGCCGCCGGCGGCGGGAAGCGCCAGCAACGTGATCTGGTTGGCGCGCGCGGGAAGGTACAGCACGGGAAAGTAGCCGCCTTGCTGGTCGGGCCGTACCCAGGCGTCGTAGTAGTCGGGCTTCCTGTCCGTGGGTATATAGGGCGACCCGGCATAGAGCTCCAGCGCGAGATAACACGTCGGCGGATTTCGATGGGAGATCGCGGTGACCTCGAGACAGTCGTCCGGAGTGATTGGAACGCCATTCAGATCAAATGCCGCGATTTGGTTCTCGAGGTGTTCTTGGCGACTAGACCGCCCCCCAGCGACTGCCACGTCACTTCCGGTCCGATGGTGATATAGCCTTTGATTTTCACGAAGTTCTTGTTTAGGAAGCCGCCGGGATTCGTTCTGCCCCGGATCGGTTCAGTGTACACCCGGGGCGGCGGGGTTGTTTAGAAGTGACAGATTCGCAAATATGACAAACAGGCAGGGAAATATAAGCGTAGGGAGTACGTCAGACTGAGCGAACTGCAAGGGAGTGGTGTGCCGGGGGTGATTCTAAAGAAAGGGCATGAGGTTTCGCTACTTTCGCGTTTTACGGGGGGCACCTGCACGGCGATGAATCGGGTTCCGTGTCATGCGCCGACTCCAGGTACCGGCGTGATAAGTCCGCACTTGCATGGATTGATAGGGCTGCGGTTCCCGTTGACTTGAGGAAGTGTTGTAGATGACGTTAGTAATCGATGATGACGACAATCTTCAGGACACCATTGGGCTGATGATCGAAAAGGAGGACTTTCGGCCTCTGCGGCGGATAAGATCTCACGCGGTGTTCTCTAAACTCTTTCGGAATTCATCCGCCTGCATCTGAATCGCAGTTTTCTTTTGGGAACTAAGCCTATCCACATTGCGCATTTGCAACGCCATGCGCTGATTTGCCCGCAGGCGCTCGTCATGCCGCATAAGGAAGTCCCAATACAGCATCGTGAAAGGGCAAGCGTTTTCACCCGTGGATTCAGCTGGATCGTAGCGGCAACCGGCACAATAGTTGCTCATTCGCTGAATGTACTTACCGGTTGCAACATAAGGCTTCGATGCCATAATGCCGCCATCAGCAAATTGCGACATACCGAGAGTGTTCGGCAACTCCACCCATTCCACCGCATCGACGTACACGGCCAGGTACCACTCGTGTATCTGTCGAGGCTCCACACCCAGCATCAACGCAAACAAACCAGTCACCATCAGCCTCTGGATGTGATGCGCGTAGCCGTAATCAAGAGTCTGTTCAATGGCGGCTCGGAGGCACTGCATGTCTGTCTGCCCCGTCCAATAGAATCGCGGTAACGGATGATGCGCATCGAGCTCGTTCTTCTCTGCATAACCTGGCATGTACAGCCAATAGATCCCACGTACGTATTCCCGCCAACCGAGAATCTGACGGATGAATCCCTCCGTTGAGGCGAGCGGTGCCTTGCCGCTTCGATAACGCTCCTCAGCCGCCGCGATGACGCGCCGCGGATTGATCAGCTTCAGATTCAAGGCGACCGATAGACGCGAATGATATAGGAACGGCTGTCCGGTCCACATGGCATCCTCATACTCCCCAAAATCCGGTAACCGATTGTCGAGGAAAGCTTGCAATGCTTCTTCGGCTTGGACCGGCGTTACCGGCCAATCGAAATGGTCCAGTGTTCCCGGATGGGAGGCGAACAGTTCGTTCACCAGTGTCAGAACCTGGCGGGTCAATTTGTCCGGCGCGAAGGACGCTGATTGTGGAACGAGACCTGGTCCCCGCTTGCCAAAGGTCCCCCGATTTTCTGAATCGTAGTTCCACTCCCCTCCCACAGGTGCCGTGCCATCCATCAGAACTTGATAGCGGCGGCGCATTTCCCGATAGAAGAACTCCATGCGGAGTTGCTTCCTGCCCTCGGCATGATGCCGAAAATCCTCAATCCTGCAGAGAAAGTGGGTGTCTGCAACAACGTCAATGCTGGGACAAACCTCACGTAACGATTGTGCCACGCGATAGTCGCCCGGCTCGACAACCCGCACTCGTTGGGGCCGTAGTTGGCCAATTGTCTGATTTAGTTCACTAGCGAGCGTCGTGGGCTGAGAATCAATCTCGCGGTAGTCCACGGTCCAGCCTCGAGAGCGGAGTTCGTCGCGTAAATGACGCATGGCGCTCAAAAAGACGGCGACGCGCGCCTTGTGGCTCCAGACATGCGTTGACTCTTCAAGCACCTCTGCCATCCAGACACGGTCGAGCCGGGAGTCGAAGCTCTCGAATAGAGGCGACTCGCGGTCGAGTTGGTCGCCGAGTATAACGACGAGGTCGCGAATAGGCATAGACGTTAGGAAAACTATCAACAGAGGCGAATCAGCGGCGAGAACGGACTGCGAATCGATTCGGCTTCTTGAAACCTGGCGGTGGCGCCCGACCCAGGATTCAACTAGCGCGAGAACGCTTGGTCTGCGGGAGTGCCCGTGATACTCAAGCAACCTCAACGTCGCCCGTGAACAGCCGCTAACCAAGACAGCGGCTCCCACGTAGTCGTCCAGCGCGTTTGCCGGTTTCACTCAGCGTGCTCTGCTGCACCAAGCCTCGCGGCGGGCGCAACCGCCGCCGCGAGGCATACTCTACTCTTACTTAGGCATTACAACGGAGTCAATCACGTGAATGACTCCGTTGGTGGACAGGATGTCCGTCTTGATCACCTTGGCGTCATTGATCATCACCGATCCGTTTGAAGCTTTGACCGTCAGTTCCTGGCCGTTGACGGTCTTCGCCGTCTTCAATGTCGCGACGTCCTTCGCCAACACCGTGCCCGGCACGACGTGGTACGTCAGGATCCCTTGCAGCTTGGCCTTGTTTTCCGGTTTCAAAAGGTTCTCTACAGTGCCGGCCGGCAGCTTTGCGAAGGCCTCATCGGTGGGTGCAAAAACGGTAAAAGGCCCCGTGCCTTTCAGGGTGTCAACCAGTCCGGCGGCCTTGACAGCGGCCACTAGTGTTTTGAAGGATCCGGCGGCTACAGCCGTATCCACAATATCGTGCATCATGTGAGCGTTCTCCTTTATTTCGAGTCTAAAAATGGTCGATCCGCCTCTGCGCCCGTTCTGGTAACGTCCAACCGACAGATCGACACTAATTTGACTTCGGGTATTGCGCAGAGGACGTAGAAAATCTTGCAGGCTCCGTCTGCTTGTGCGTGGGTGTTGGTAATGGCTCCGAGGAAGCCCCGGTATGCTCGCGCGACGCTGTCGCGGCCGAAAACGCATCGGCACATTAATGGAGGCATCTGACAAAGGTAACGTGACACGCGGAACTAAACATCGCACTGGCCCAAAGAAGTCAGGACGAAGGGGCGCTACTGCTCAAATGCGATTCGCGCCGACGAGGACCTGCTGTATCGGAACACAAGAAAGTACCAGTGGAATGTCGCCGGGCCGCACTTCCAGGAGCTGTACAAGTTCTTCGAGGCGCCCGCGGGAGTAGCCGGAAGGATATCCGGAAGCCCGGCAAAAGCTAGATGAGCTGATGGCCGACCACGAAACGGTTGGTTAAAAACTGAGAGCGGTTGCGACACTTGTACTGACACGTGCAGCGCGATTTGGGAAGTGCCGATTTCCTCGGCGGGCAAATGGAGATGTTTGGCTGATGCGAAACAGATTTCCAGCCATCATTGCCAACTGCACCCCCATCCACACTGGCCGCATTTCTTACGCCGGATCGCCGATGCACTATTCGTACTGGAAGGGGTCAGCTAGTCCTTCTTGTGGGCCTGCTTGACTAATCTCCGCATTTCAAGGAAGGTAAACGTCAGACCGCCAGCCACCAAGAGAGAAGTAAACAACCCCACTACGAATATTGCTGTATCGGACAATTAGCGCCTCCGAGCCACGTGAAAATAGACAGCGGTACAAATGATCGAAGGTACCCATAGACCGACGAAGATGCCGGCGTTCTTGTTAACAGACATTCCGAATCCGAACCACAGTGATACCGAAAATAGGAAGGACAGGAATGCTGCCAGGAGAATCAGGAGGTCGCCTTTACTGAACATGAGAAGTTGCTCCGAAAGTATTCATACTCCATTAGATGCGGTTGTGAGGCAAAAGACTTGAAACCTTTTTTGACCGGATCGCGCAGCGTGAGCGTCCGGTTGAAGGTTAAAGCCTAGACGATTGGTGGAAACCGGCCAGGCTCGCGGCTCTACTTTATCGGCCAGCAATGATCCGCTTGGCCACAGCTAACCCAGACAGGAATGCCCCTTCGATGCGGGGTCCCCCGAACGCATCACTAGCCAATGCTAGAGGTGCAGGGTCGAGCGTGAAAAGGTAAGGCTCGGCAAGTGTGGCGACTGGCTGGCTATATCTCCAACGGTGCAGCTGCCAGGTCAGCAGTTGGCTTCCGAGCCAAGGCTTGGCCGCGTCGAGGAGCAGTTGAGCCACCTCGTCCTGCGGAGCTTCAAAATAGGATCGCGTAAAATCCGCCTGCGCATGGATGGTCAGGGCTGCGTTCCCGAACGAAATTCCCTTTTGCGTATTGTCCGCGATAAACGCGATTGGTCCGCTATCCAATTTAACGCAACCGGGCGGTGGAACCTGGCTCGGTCCCCCGAGCGTCGCCAACAGGGCGAAGCAGGGATTATAAGCGATGTTGTTCAGGCTGGAGACAATGTCCGCTGGTAAGCAATCCACACAATGGGCAAGTAAAGCCATCGACTGCGGCGCGGGTGGCGTGAGCAGTAGAGTGCCCGCGCTAAACTCTTGTCCCGCGTCTGTCAGAATTCGCCAGCCCTTTTCCGCAGGCTCAACCCGCTCTACGGTTGTTTGGCTCCTAAGGTCGAGCGGCCTCGCGAGCTCATTCACGATGCCGCTCATGCCTTCGACTCCGCGATAGCGAACATGTCCCGATTCAGTAAACCAGGGCTTTGCCCATCCGGAAGCTTCCCATCGTTCGACCGCCGCTTGGAACCTGGAGTCACGCACAGTGAAGAATTGCGCACCATGGTCGAGCCGGCTCTGTCCAATCCGCCGCGTCGCCATCCGACCACCGGCGCTGCGACCTTTCTCGAGCAGTACAACTTCCCAACCGCTCTGGCACAGAACGTCTGCTGCGGTCAGGCCGGCTATGCCCGCTCCAACGATCAGGCAGGAACTCGTTTGACCCATACTTTCATCTTGACGCGTACTGGCTACCATTGCCAGGCCGTATTTTACTGGCCCCCCTCGGACCTGGCACGCCTTGTGGTGCCCCTCCTATTGGAAGTGGCGGCAACACCGCGCTTGCCCAGTTAACCAAAAACGCAGTACGTGGAGGAGAGGCTGAGAAACTCGGCCGCACCTTAACCGGCTCTGCGCGAGAATTCGAAGAAGTGGGCAATTGGCGGAGACTTCAGCGTTTTGCCCTTCTTGGGATTTCCGGCACCTTGGCTCAGGTCCTGAGCTCGCTCTGTGAGCTGGAAGACTGCTGAAACTGCCCAATCTCCGAGGGCCCGAACCCTTGGATCAGTGGGGCCGACACGAGAGCCGATGGTGGCCGTAACGTAATTGAGTAAAAAGGGCGTGTTTGTGTTTCGGCTTCATTCTGGGGCGTGCGGTTCCAGCAGTCGGACCCGTCCAAGTCCGCCGGACTCGGCGGGTTGGGCAGCCCGTATGTCGACCAGGGCGGGCAATGGCTAGATGTATGGAAGCACGAAAAACTGAGCGCTTTCAGTTGGCGGCGGTGATGGATCGCAGGAGGGCGCCAAGAGCCAGTGAATATTGGCGACCAAATAGGGTCACATCAGCAACGGTTGTTTTTGGGAGAGCAGCGGCTTTTCAATCATCGCCGAACGGCCATCCAGATGCTTCACTATTTCGGTGACTCCTCCTGCGGGAGCGTCGGAGCTGTGATCGGCGCATGGATGTTCAGCACCTTCGGACAGCCGGGAGTAACGGGAGTAAATCCTTACAGCCCTGTAGTGGCTGTAGTTGGATCGGTTGTAGTTTTGGTGGCCTATCACGCCCTCTTCCGGCGCTCTGCTTAGGCCCGATTAAAGTACGAAACAAAGGACTATCAAAATGGAACTAACAGCATCACCCAATCGTGGCGACAGGGCAACCGATACCGGCGCGACTCTTGTCGAACAGGCATCCAAAGCGGCGTCCCAGTTGAAGGAGAAGGTTTCCGATCTGGGGCAATCTGCCGTCAACAAGATTGACGGGAGTCGCGATTCAGCAGCCGGTGGGTTGGAAAGCGCGGCAACCGCTCTGCGTGGTAACGCCGAGAAAGTAACAGGCATTGCTCATTCAACCGCGGACAAGCTCAGGTCGACGGCCGACTACCTCCGGGGGCACGATGCGAAGGCAATGATGGCGGATGTTGGACAGCTCGTCCGAAGGAACCCGGGTCCTTCGTTGATTGCCGCCACCGCGTTGGGATTCCTGATGGCGCGGGCGTTTCGCAGGAACGACTAGTGCCGGAAAGAGTGAACATGCCTGGCAGCGTTCGCTCGGTATCCGATGTCCTGCGGGACATTATCGGCAACGTTCAAGAGATCGTGCGGTCTGAGGTTCGCCTCGCCAAGGAGGAACTCCGCGAGGAGGCGCGCCAAGCAAAACCCGCAGGTCTGCTACTCGTGCTTGGCGCCCTCGCTGCGGCCTTTGCGATTCTCTTTTTGCTGCTGGCGATCGTCTATGCATTGTCAATCATTATTCCGAATTGGGCAGCAGGGTTGGTTGTGGCCATGAGCCTGGCAATCGTTGCCGGTGGAATGCTGAGCGCTGGGCGGAAGTGGCTTGGGCAGATCAACCTAAAACGTAAACTGTAAACAGTCTGAAGGAGAACGTGGAATGGGTACAACAGCGCACCAAATAGCGTCCCACATTGAACGCACTCGCCATGAGTTAGGTTCGAACATCAATGAGCTGGAGCAGAAGGTCAAATCCGTCACGGACTGGAGGCGCCAATTTGAGGCCCACCCAATGACACTCCTTGGACTTGCCTTTGGTGGTGGAGTGCTTCTAGCCTCGATGTTCTCTGGCGGCAATGGTTCCCGCACAAAACGTCGAGTGAACGACTCTGATACGACCCACGGCGATCGGCGGAATAGCAGAGCGAGCGATGCGTGGGATGGGATCAAAGGCGCTCTCATTGGGGTAGCTGCCAGTCGTTTGATGGATTTCGTTGACGGAGTTCTACCCGGTTTTAAAGAGCACATGCCGGCTCAAGGCGGGCCTGCGAAGTCCGCGTCAAACCAGCGGGCCGGATTGTCCTCTGAACGATTGCCCGACCGAATGTGAAAAGGAGCCCTACCGTACATATCCGAGCCGAAACATTCGATAGATTCGTGGCGAACGGGTGGTCGGTTGCTGGGCCAGCGCCGTTGTCATCTTGCTCCTTGTTGTTGCATCAGGTTGCGCGACGAAGCCGAGTCCTGCTCGGGCGGACCAAAGCCCCCAACGACAGGCCGGACCGACAGTCGGTGCCAGTGGGTATTTTGCCGATACTCTCTTTCGTTCCAATCAGGTGCGTACTGACGGGAGTATTTCGGTGACTCCAAAAGCTGGGCGAAGCCTTTCGAATACCCTCATCCAGAATGATTGCCGTCGGCAGACAAGACGTACCTAGGACAACTGGTTGCTGCCAGGACCGGGTTTAGCCAACCCGATTCAATTCCGGAAAACGGGTTACGGAAGTTGTCGCGGCGGCCCGGCAAGCTGCGGATACGGTCCGCAAAGCCGCAGCGCATCTGCTGCTGTGGTTCTTTGTGGCTTTGTTGATCGGGGCGTTTTGCGCTAGCTATGCGGCAACCATCGGTGGTCGGCAGCGAGATCACGTTAAGGCGGTTTGAAACGGGAGGACGTTATCCGGTTTAATTCTCTCTATATTATATGCTTGGAATCCCAATTCCGATCATTATTCTGATCGCCCTATTGTTCGCTAAGGCGTCGCGGAGGCTGGAAGCTCCGTCGCCGTTGTTCCCAGTTCGGGCCGTCTGCTCGGGAGGGTGTCGCTTGGGTGGCCCGAATGGATGCCATTCAGCGAATGACTCTGGATGCCGCGGCTGGCTGGGAGGTCGTGGCTTGCGCCGCGGTCGGCGCGTTAAAAAGACGTAGGCTCTGCCTACAGTACCAATCTAAAACCCTGGAAAATAGAATGACTACAACCAAACGAGACATCACAAGAGAAAAGCTGATCGAGGCACTGAACGAAGATTTGTCGCGCGAATATCACGCGATCATATCCTACGTGAACTACTCACAGGTGCTCAAGGGAGCCGCTTACATGAACATCGCCGACGAGCTCGCCATTCACGCGGCCGAAGAGTTAGCGCATGCCCTACAGATTGCAAATCACGTCGACTATCTCGGGGGCATGCCGTCCGTTACCCCGAAGCCGGTAAAGACTTCGGAAAAAGCGGAGGACATGCTGCGCTTCGATCTCGAGAGCGAGAAAATAACGATTGCCCACTACCGTCGTCGCGTGAAGCAGGCCGAGCATCTGAATGAATATGCGATTGCTGAAAGTCTGCGTACGATCCTGATGCAAGAGCAGGACCATCTAATCGCGCTGGCAACCGCGCTGGGCATCGACGCGCCCAATCCTGGGATCGCGGACGAATAGAGCCCACTCGCATCGAAGGAAGGGCGCCCCAAGGCTGGACCCGAGGAAAACAAGGAACTGAGCGGAAGCTCGCTCCTTTGGTCTTAAATAAACAGGATCGTCGGCGCGATTACGACGGTCCCGAATCATTTGGTTGAACGCGTCGACTTTGGACGGATCGCCGTCCTGAGCGGGAGTAAGGCTTCGCATCGGAGCCTTTAATCCCGCGATGGACACTCGGCCGTCAGACAGATTGCGGGGATAGCCGATACCAATTCACTTGGCCGGAGGGCGGCCATCTCAGTGATGTGCGTTCCCTCGCAACACACCTATCGCCGTAATGAGTCCGGGCTACTGAAGAGCCCCAGCGGCTCGTCAACGCACCGTCCAGCAGATCCTTGTCTCTCACCGGGGCGCAGTCTAAGAAGAACTGCCCTACCACGCCGCAGGCAGGTCCCAGCCGGGGGTCCAGGCGACGCGGGATTTTGTGTTGTAGGCCTTGTTGGTTATGAAGCAGGCGATCTCGATGTCGGTGGGGAAGGACTTTTGCAGGGTCTTGATGAAGTAACGGCCGCGGCCCGCCGGTTCCGATCACGACGACGCGGATGCAAAGTATACAGTCGAATATCCAAATGCATGGGCGTCGCCAAGAGTGGCGACGCGGCACGCAGGAGTGCGTGCGCCACGAGCCCGAAGCGGCTTACTTCTTCAGTTCGCGGATGAGATTCGCCAGCGACGCGGGGATGCTGTCGCGCTCCAGGGAGGCCCCGGCGATCTCCGCGAATACGGATGTCAGATCCGGATCGCGCCAGCCTTTTTGAACTTCTTGCTCCATGGTGCGCAGGGCATCGGCGTGAGAGAGGGCGTGCTTGTAGGACCGGGCAGTCGTCAGCGCGTCGTAGATGTCCGCGGTCTGGAGGATGCGCGCCAACAGTGGAATCGCTTCGCCGCGCAGGCCGTCCGGGTATCCGGTTCCGTCCCAATGCTCATGATGGCTGCGAATGATCGGCAGTACGGGGGCCAGAGATTTCATGGGACGGCAGATCGCCTCTCCGCGCACGGTATGCGTGCGCATGATCTCCCATTCGTCCGCGGTCAACTTTCCCGGTTTGAAGAGGATGTCGTCACGAACCACGATCTTACCGATGTCGTGCAGATAACCGCCGCGGTAGAGGACGACCAGATCCGGACGCGTCAACCCGAGCGCGTTCCCAAGCGCCACGCTGTATGCCGAAAGCCGGGCGCAGTGGCCGCCCGTGTACTCGTCGCGGCTTTCGATGGCCTGGCCGAGCGCGAAGATAATCGCTTCGGCCTCGTCGAGGGAATCGATGAGCGCCTTGTTCCGCAGCATGGCCCG
This sequence comes from Acidobacteriota bacterium, assembly GCA_025353165.1. GTDB lineage: Bacteria > Acidobacteriota > Terriglobia > Bryobacterales > Bryobacteraceae > TMP-7. The sequence goes on from JANXRE010000116.1 coordinate 43,365, forward strand.
GACGCGCGTGCGCACGATGGCGGGATGCAATGGTTTCGTCAGGAATTCGTCGGCGCCCGACTCAATCCCCGCGACCTCGTTCTCGATGCCCGGGACGCTGGTGACGATCAAAATGGGAACCAGCCGTGTTTCGCGGCGATGTTTCACCAGCCGGCAGAACTCCAGCCCGTTCATCTCCGGCATCACCAGCTCCGTGATGATCAGGTCGACGCGCTCGCGCTCCAGTATCGCGAGCGCTTCGGATGGACGTTTCGCCTCCAGGATGTGGTACGGCGCGGTCTTAAGAACCGCCCGCAGCAGGCGGCGATTGATGTCGGCGTTGTCCAGGAGCAGGACGGTGCGGCAGGACTCCTCCAGCAGGTCGTCCCATTCTGCCGGGACCACGCCAGCCGCGGATGTCTCGTCAATCTGAATCTGATGAGCCGGCAAAGCTTCGATCGCCCTACTTCAAATATCGGCGGATTGGGCGGTGGTGTTTAGATCCCGGCCGCGAATGTTAGCGTAGGAACATGGCAGAACTCCCGGTCGTCGTCATCGTCGGACGGCCGAACGTCGGCAAATCGACACTTTTCAACGCGATCACCGGCCAGCGGCGCGCGATTGTCGGCAACGAGCCGGGCATTACTCGCGACCGGCTGCACGGTGCCGCCGAATACGCCGGGCGCCGGTTCGAGCTGATCGATACCGGCGGCATCATCGTCGCCGACGATGAGATGATCCCCGCCCAAATCCTGAAGCAGGCGCGGGTGGCGCTGGCGCGCGCCGCGGAAATCGTCTTCCTCATCGACGGCCGGACCGAGATCACCGGCGCCGACCGCGATCTGGCCGCCATGCTGCGGAAACTGGGGAAGCCGGTCGCGGTGGCGGTCAACAAGATCGACCCGCAGTCGCGCGATCTAACCATCGACGAGTTTCGCTTGCTCGGGTTCGCGGATGTGTTCCCGGTTTCGGCCGAGCACCGGCTGGGGCTCAACGACCTGCTGGATCACGTCACCCGCGAGTTCCCGGAGGTCGAGGCGGAGCCCGAGGCCGAAGGAGACCAGCCGAAGACCATCTCGGTGGCGATCATCGGGCGGCCCAACGTGGGAAAGTCCACGCTGCTGAACGCGCTGGTCGGATCCGAGCGGGCCATCGTGTCGCCGGTGGCGGGCACCACGCGCGACGCGATTGACGAAACGGTGGAGGTGGACGGCAAGAAGTTCACGTTCGTCGATACGGCCGGCATTCGGCGGAAGGCCAAGACGCGCGAGATGGCGGAGAAGCTCAGCGTGGTGATGGCGCGGCGGAATATCCGCATGGCCAACGTGGTACTGCTGGTGCTGGATGCGTCGGAGGGCATCGTCGGCCTGGACGCGACCATCGCCGGATATTCGCATGAAGAGGGCCGGTCGCTGGCGATCGTGGTGAACAAATGGGACGCGGCGGTGGACAAGAACCAGGCGCGGTTTCGGGAGAAGGTGCAGGACGCGCTGAAGTTCCTCGACTACGCCGCCATCGCTTTCGTTTCCGCTAAGCAGGGTCGCGGCATCCGGCCTCTGTTCGGTCTGATCCGGAAGGGTTTCGAAGCCGCGTCGCGACGGATCAGCACGGGCGAGCTGAACCGTTTTGTCGAGCGGATTCCCCACCACCAGAACGTCAAGATCTTCTATATGACTCAGGCGTCGGTGCGGCCGCCCGTTTTCGTGGTTTTCACGGACCGGGGCAGCCACCTGCACTTCTCGCAGGAACGGTTTATCGTCAATCAGTTGCGGAAGCGGTTCGGTTTCGAGGGCACGCCCATCGAACTCAAGACGCGGCGGCGATGACCGGATTGCGCAGTTCGCCGATCCCTTCCACGCGGATGACGACGTCGTCGCCGGCTTGGAGATAGCGCGGCGGCTGGCGCGCAAAGCCGACGCCCGCCGGCGTGCCGGTGGAGACGATGTCGCCCGGTTCGAGTGTAAACACGCTGGACAGGAACGCGATCAGTTCCGGGATCTTGAAGATCAGCTCGCGGGTATTCGAGTTTTGGAGGGTCTCGCCGTTGATCTCGAGGCGGATGTCGAGCGCGTGCGGATCGGGGATCTCGTCCGACGAGACCAGGTACGGGCCCATGGGCGCGAACGTGTCGAAGGTCTTGCCCATCAGCCATTGCGAGGTGGCCATCTGGAAATCGCGGGCGCTGACGTCGTTCACGATGGTGTAGCCGAACACGTGATCGCGCCAGCGATCGGCGGGAATGTGGCGGCCGCCCTTGCCGATGACGAATGCGAACTCGGCTTCGTAGTCCGGCTGGGTGGAGTTCTTCGGCAGCACGATGGATTCGCCGGGTCCGATAACGCTCGACGAGAATTTGCTGAAGATGGTGGGGACCTTCGGGATCTCCATCTTCGATTCGGCGGCGTGGTCGCGGTAGTTCAGGCCGACGCAGATGAACTTGGGCGGGCTGGGAATCGGCGCCAGAAGGTGCACCCCGGATAGCGGTTTGCCCGCTCCCTCCGGTACGGAACGAAGCCATTCCGTAATTCGCCTCACGGCTTCGCTGCCCAGCCGTACCAGAGAGATCAGGTCGGCAAATCCACCGGAGGAGAGACCGACCACACGGTCTCCGCGGAGAACACCCGCGGCGGCGCGGCCCGCGCCTTCGCGATAGGTAACGAATTTCATGGGTGCAAAGTCCTCAATGCAAAGGTAGCAGAGGACTATCCCCGAAAACTAAGAACCCGTGCCAGAGAGCGGGACCGTTTGCGGGCTTGCTCCGCCGGTGCCGGTGATCGATAGCAAACTTCTCTGAAGCCCTGTGGCGTTGGGCGTGAACGTCACCATTACGTCGCAGGAGGCTCCGGCAGCGAGGCTCGTGCCGCAGGTGTGGGTCTGTGCGAACTGAGTGGAACTATGGATCCTCGTGATCTGCACCGCGACCGAGCCGACGTTCTTGAGGGTCACGGTTTGGTCGCCAGCTTCCTGGCCTGGCGATGACCGGCATGGTGCTGAAGTTCTCCTATGCCTGGTCGGCCATACCTTGCGGACAGCACGGTTGCGATCTGGGAGTGGCACTTGGTTCAGGTTTTGGCGATGTTGTGCTCGGCGATGGAACAGGTCCTCGCCGTGGATGCTGCCCTGTAGTTGCCGAGGATGTTCTCCCTGCGGGATGTTGCGCATCAGGCTGACGGGGTGCCTTCGCGGTGGCAGCCGCCGCACAGTTTCGGGATTTCCGTGGTCGTCACGGAGTTCTGGCGCCGTTGGCACATTTCGTTCTTCAACTGGCTACGCGATTACCTCTGGTTTCTGCTCGGGGGGAATCGGCACGGTTCGCTGACCACCTACCGGAATCTGATGCTGGCCATACTGCTGGGCGGGTTGTGGCACGGCGCGAGCTGGAGCTTTGTCATCTGGGGCGGTTGGCAGCGGGCCTTGCTCTGGGTGGAACATGCGGCGGGCGTGAGTCCCGGACGCTACCGGCGCCGATGGCTCGCGCCGCTCCGGGTTCTGCTCACCTTCCTCTTGGTTTCAATCGGCTGGGTTTTCTTCCGCGCGAGGACTCTTGCGGACGTCACACAGGTGTGCAAGCAGATCATTCGTAAGGGCGGTGGGCTCCCGATCTGCCCGCCGTGGCCATGCTGCTCTTCGCGGCGAAGCCCTTGGCCGCGCATGCCACGGTTCCTTTCGTCTATTTTTAATGTTGAATTCACCGTGCAAAAATTGCGTCGTCTCGATAACGAGTACACTAAGGTGCTGCCGCTTCCTTCTTGACGAAATCAGGAGAGTTCCATGCCGATAGTTCAATACAGCACAACCCCTCGCTTCATCCTGCAGTACGACGACGCGATTGCGCCCGCGCGCCAGCTTGCCGAGACACTCAGTCACACCATCGAACAAGATTTCTTTTTCATGCGCAGATATCTGCCAAACGACCAAGGTGCATCGCCAGATACCTTCCAGCGCTACCTCACTGTTGTGATGTTTATCGATGCGAGCAGTAAGACGGCGCTCCATCTAAGCGACCAGGATGCCGCTGCCATACCAGGGCGCGGGGGTGCGAGAAATCATGCCCGGAAGCCTGGCAGGGGCGGCACAATCTGGCTCAACGCCTTCGGCGCGACGAATCAGCCGCTGACGCCCGATTTCGCGCGCTTCCTGTTTATAGCGGAGATGTCGGAGCAGCTCATGGATGCCTATGGGTGGGACCCTGGTTCCAGCCGAGGTGAATCGTTGTCCCGCGTTCTTGCGGAGGAGTTCTTTCCCCGAGCCGGTTACGCGCCTGAGTGTATCTCCATAGCCCCCTGGTGCAACGACTGGCTCAACTCCTCGCCCCGCTTCGATTATCTGAATCAGAATCCTTCCCCCACTCCGGCCAATAAAAATCTTGGGACCGATCTCGACGGGTTGGGCTACGGTTGCGGGATCCTCTTCATCAACTACCTGCGATTCCAACTGGGTTATCCCTTGGACGCAATTTGCCAAGCGGGCGGGCCCACTTTCGTTGACGGCTACAAAAATCTCACCGCCCGCACCGACGACCCGTTGGCCGCTATGAATGACCTACTTGCGAAGCACTACGGGAAAAGCTACATTAATTTACTGGATAACAATCCGTTCCCGTTGCTCGACGCCAAAGACCGGCGCGTTACGGTGGGCTTCGAACGCTCCGTTAAGGATGTCCCCACACAGGAGCCCCGGTTCGGTCACGTTGCCCACGTCTCGCCCTTTCTTACCTGTCCCGTCAAGCGCTATCATTATCACCGATATTTCCAAGCCGTGACACAGACGTTCACCGCGACTGCCATCGGCTTTGCTCGTCCGATCTTCACATGGAGATTCCACGGCAACCTGCTTCTTTCGTCGGCCGGTGCGAGAGACGAGGTGGTGACCTTCGACGTCCCCGATCCGGATCATCCCCGGGTTCCTACGTCGGCGTCCGGCAAGGCGCGCTTCGACTGGACATACACTACCCGGTCGGCCGCCGGCGAGTTACCGGAGGGAGTGCTGGTGGTTACGAATGACTCTTTCGACGGCGTGTACCATCTGGACGTAAAAGTGGAAGTGGCTGAAACCTTCGACGGCGATACAACGGTGTCGGCCGACGTTACGCTCGATTTCGAGTCCGTGCAAATCGTTTATGAACCTCAGTTTTACGAGGACCTCAAAGTCTGTGAAGGGCGTTTCCAGTCGGCTGTGGCAAAGTTGCACAAGGAAGTAGACTTGGTGCTCGACCGGCCCGACCCTCCGAGAGGCCGACCGTTGGAAGAAACAATTAAAGCAGTAGACGCGATTCGGATTGAAATTGCGCAAATTCACCAGCGGGACCCTCAACTTGGGAAACAAGCCATCGAGTATGCCGCGACTCGACTTCAAATCGACCCCAAGCTCCTGGTTCCGTCGAAAGTGGTCAGCTAAGCAGGGCATGCTTTAGATAAATGATCCATGGCGGCTAATGAGGGGAGTAATCCGAAGCAAACGAGTACCTCTCACCTGAACTAATCAGGGATCGGCCCGTTGTTTACGGAAAGAATTCATCGCCGATTCCAAGCCGCCCTTTGAGTGGGCTACTTCAGTGAAACGTAGCCGATCAGCGCTCCTTTCAAGCTATCCAGGCCGATTGCCTCCGCGATTGCAGGCAAAGCTTCCTGAATCGTCACTTCGATGCAGGCCCGCTGCACCTTGACTTGTTTTCGAAAAGCCACCGAGAGTAGTTACCTGCCCTCTTCTGAAGACTCTCGAGTTGCCTGATTTGCAGCGTGGAGTTTCGCCCACCCCAGCGGCGACCCGTGCTGGAGCTGGCATCCTCATTCTTTGGGAGGCCACCCCGAAAGGTTTTGAATCTCTTGAACGGCATTTTGCATCGCGCGAGATGTGGAGTTCACCCCGTCAATGAATATTCGAATCACGTCCTGCGTAACCTGCGCCTGTCTGCTCGGTACGCTCGCAACCGTTGCGCTCGCGCAAACCCCGGCACCCAACGTCTACGTTGTGCATAACCTTGTTTCCGATCTACCCGGCATAGCGGATAAGCAGGACGCCAACCTGGTCAACCCTTGGGGGAATGCCTTGGTCCCGGACCGTTCTGGATTGCGAATAACGGCACAGGCACCTCCACTCTTTATGACGGCACCGGGACGGCGACGCCCTTGATCGTCAAGATTCCTTCTGCCAGTTCTGCGGCAGGAGGCCCGGTGACGGGAATTGTTTTCAATTCCTTCAACGCCTCCCCGAACGTGCTGAATGTCGCTGCCGGTAAAACCGCTTTGTTCCTGTTCTGTTCGGAGGATGGCGTGATCAGCGGCTGGAACTACGGCGTGGACGCAACAAACGCGAAGATCCTCGTGAATAATTCCGCGTCGGGCGCAGTCTACAAGGGATGCGCATTAGGGGGGACTGCCGCAGCGCCTCTCTTTTTCGCAGCCAACTTTAATAGCGGTAAGGTAGACGTGTTCGATGGCAAATTTCTGCCGGTCAGCTTGACAGGCGCTTTCCAGAACCCCATGATTCCGGCAGGCTTCGCGCCTTTTAACGTTCAGGTGATCCAGGGCCGCGTGTTTGTGACGTATGCGCGGCAGAATGCCGCTAAACACGATGACGTCGCCGGGGCGGGCAGCGGCTTCCTTGCCACATATGACTTGAACGGCAATCTGATGAGTAACCTCGTGGCGCAAGGCGTGTTGAACTCGCCGTGGGGCATCGCTCTTGCGCCGGCCACCTTCGGCGCGTTCGGCGGAGACCTGCTGGTGGGCAATCTCCGCGATGGTCGCATCAATGCCTTCGACCCCAATACCGGAGTACTGCTCGGAACATTGCAGGATCCGCAAGGCAATCCGATCAAGATCCCCGGACTGATGGTCGCTCATCTTTGGCAATGGCACGCGCAACAAAGATGTCGGCACGCTCTATTTCGCAGCAGGCATCGGCGGCGGCCCGGAGTATGGATCTCTCGAAACCCATGGCCTGTTCGGCAGCATCCAGGCACCTGCGGCTTTCCAGACCAGCAATGTCGTGAACGCCGCCAGTTTTCTCGCCGGCGCCATCGCGCCGAACACCTGGACGGCCATCACCGGAAATGGACTCTCCGCCATGCAGGGCGCCTGGAATGTCACAAGTAGCGCGCTGCCGACGCAATTGAATAACGTTACGGTTACCGTGAACGGCGAAGCGGCTCCCATCAGCTACACCAGCAACACGCAAATCAACTTCCTCGTACCGGCCGACATTCAACCCGGCACGCCGGCCAAGATCCAGATCACGAACAACGGTCTGCCGAGCGCGGTGATCTCGGTTCCCGTCAACGCACTCGCGCCGGCATTGTTTATCATCGGCACCGGCCCCAACGGCAACAACTACATCGCCGCGACACATTTGGATGGTACGTTGATCGGCCCCACGGCAGTATTGAAGACGGCGACTCCAGCGAAACCGGGGGAGACGATCGCGTTGTATGCGACTGGTTTGGGTGTAACCAGCCCTGGCATTCCCAATGGTCAGACCATCACAACTCCGCTCGCATTACCCGTGTTGCCAACGGTAGTGATCGATGGGCTGCCGGCGACGGTGCAGTACGCGGGACTCACCGGCACTGGTTTGTACCAGCTGAACGTCACGATTCCGATGGGCGTGATGACCAACTCGGACGTGCTTGCCGTCGCGCTGCTGGGCAATGGCGACACGCAGTCCAACGCCTTTCTCACCATTAGCCAGTAAAACGAACCGAGCAGGTTGCGAACGGGGTTTTCGCGGCCTGCTCTGACCGGCGAGTGCTTTCACTTCCACTTGCCCAGGTTTTCGGGCGCTGTGACACTGCACTCCGGCAAATTCGTCATCACCCCGGCCCCTGCACGCTGATGTTCATCGCCGGTTCTACATCCCGAATACTTCGGATACTTTACGCGGCGCGGAACCTCGCTTTCCTGAGCATGCGGTGCCAATGTCGAACCTGACCGAACTACCGGAGCGGTAGCTTTATTGTTTTTCTTGTTTGAGCGGATTGGCGGGCCGCATCAAGAATCTCGCTCACTATCATGTTGGTGTGTAACGATGAACGCCGTCGCCTTCGCTGATGTCTCCTCTGATTACGGATGCCATGAAGTGGAGGGGATCGTCGTACGGGGCATTGATGTGAACCGCTTCGCTAATTTGGCCGTCAGAGTCGTGCTGGGAACCATACATTGATCCGCACTTTGCGGAGAAGGTAAGCGGCTGTTCTGGGGCAGATGGTGCCGTTCGGCTATTAACGCGCGCGGCGACTTACGCCGGGCCTCCGCTACGGCCCGAGGATGCACTGGCCGCCGGACCGCATACGCTCAGGAGATCGCGGCGCAGTTGGTTGTGCAGTCCCGTGTCCAGCGGGCGTTGGTCGCGCGTGACGTAAAACACGTCGATCGCTTTGTGGCCTTCCGTGCCGATCAGAACTACCTCGATGTTGCACCCCGCCGCGGACAGCGTCGATCCGAGATCGTATAACAACCCGGGCCGGTCCTCGGCGACAATCTCGATCAATGTCGCAGACGGCGAAGCGTTGTTGTCGAATCGGACCCTCGGCTCGAGACTCCCCGGGCGCAGACGGGGCAACGGCCGGCGCTGCAACAGGCGGCGCACATCCTCCTTGCCCAGCGCCACCCGCACCAGCATGTATTCCAGGCGCTCGGATTCCTGCGGGTTCAGATCGAGCGTTCGCAGCGGGTCGGCGAAAATGAACGTGTCCAGGATTGTGCCCGTGCTGTTGGAAAAGGCCTCGGCTTTGAGGATGTTGAAGCCGAAAGCCGCGAGCGCTCCGGCAAACGAAGCGAACAGCCCGGCGCGGTCCTTGGCCGCTACAACTACCTGGTAAAAACCGTTCAGTTGTTTCACCTCGACGGCCGCGCCGGAAGCCTGGGCGTGGGTTGCGAGCTCCAGGTGGGCTTCCATCTGGGCGCGGGTGTGAGTGCGCTGATACCGCTTCGGGAAGCCTTCCAAAAACTCCGCCAGTACCGGGCTCGCGTCCGGCAAATCGTGGATGCGCTGGGTGGCGAGTTCGCGCGTCAGCTCCTCGTACCCCGCCAGATACGCCCGCCAGAGCTGCTCGGCGCGCCAGGGAGTCATGGCCGCCGGATGAACCGCGGTGATGTCGGCGTAGGTGAGCAGCGTCAGCAGTTTCAGGCGCTCCACCGTGCCCACGCTCTCCGCGATCTGGCGCGCGGTGGCCGGGTCCGCCAGGTCGCGCGAGGTAATCATGGCCGACAGAGTCAGATGCTGATCGATCAGAAACAGCACCGTGTCGAAGTCCAGGGGCGGCAATTCCGCGCGGCTCCCGATGGCGCGCGCCAGCTCCATCGAAATTTGCACGTGATTCCCGGACCCCTTGCCGATGTCGTGCAGGACCAGCGCAAAGCGCAGGAGGTCCGGCCGGTCGATCTCGGCGAACAGGTCGCGGAAACGGGAGTCCTCGATGAATTCGAGCGACTCGATGGCCACCAGCGTGTGCTCGTCGACGGTGTAGCGGTGGTAGAAGTCGCGAACCACGAGGCATTCGATGCGGCGCCATTCCGGGATCCACGCGACCAGCGCCCCGGCGTTCTGCGCGGCGCGCAGTCCCCCGGAGGCGCGTTGCTGGAGAAGGATCGAGCGCCAGCCGGGCCATTTTGGGGCTGCGCTTTTCGTTTTTGCGAAGTGCTCGGAGAGACGCGCTTCCGTGTCCGCGGCTAACTCCAGTCCGTGACGGCCGAGGAACGCGAACAGGCGAACCGGCAAATCCGGATCACTCTCCAACTGGGCCGGCGTTCGCAAGTAAACGCGCTCCCGGGAGACCGTGAAATCCTGGTTCGACAAGCGCGAGCGCCAATCGCGGAACTGATCGAGCAGCGACGCATTGCGCTCTTCCGCCGACTGCAGACGCCGGTTCGTCTCGGTGAGAATCGCCCGGGCGTGGCGGTAATACCCGCGCATCGTCTCGCCGGGACGCTCGCCGATCTGCTCCTGCGCATCGAATTCAAGTACGTTCTGGTCCCGGCCCACCCGCTCGTGCAGGAAGAAACGCAGCGGCGCGAGGAAGCTCATCGGCCCGTCGGAATCGAAGCCGGATTCCGATCCGAGCAGGCCGCCGAGCCAGTGGATCACGTGCAGGTCCCGCAGCCCGCCGGGCGAATCCTTGATGTTCGGTTCGAGCTGGAAAATCGTATTGTGAAACTTCGCGTGGCGCTCGCGAGTCAGCTTCGCCAGATTGCGCGCCAGATCCTTCCCGCGTGAACGGAGGAACTGCGGCCATCCGCGCTCGAGGTCGGACCAGGCCGCGGCCGCCCCGCACAGGAACCGGCGATCCAGCAGGCTGGTGTTCAGCTCGGCGTTGGCGTCGTGCAGCGTCAGGCATTCGTTCACGTTCCGCACGGAGTGGCTGAGGCGCAGGCCGTCGTCCCAGATCTGCTGAACGAACGAGCCGACCGGCGCGCGGCAGGACTGCAAATCGACGCTGTCGGGCAGCAGCACAAGGACGTCGACATCCGATTGCGGGAAGAGCTCCCGCCGCCCGAACCCGCCAACGGCCAGGACGGAGGCGGCAGGAATAGCGGCCGAAAGGTGCGCCTCCCAGGCCGCGATCACACGCGCGTTGACCTCCGCAGTCCTGCGCTGCAGGCGGGCGGCGGCTTCCATTGAAGTCAGGAGCGGCATGGAGGATTAAAGCGCTGCGTCTCCCCGGTCGTCATTCCGGATGCGCACGGCTTCCGCTACGTCGTAGACGAACACCTTCCCGTCGCCGATCTTTCCGCTACGCGCGGCACGGACGAGCGTCGAGATGACTTCCTCGCAGCGGTCGTCCGGGACGACCAGCTCCAGCTTCACCTTCGGCAGCAGGTCCACCTGGTACTCCATGCCGCGGTACACCTCTTTATGTCCCTTCTGCCGGCCGTGGCCGCGGGCCTCGAGGATCGTCATGCCATCGACGCCGATGCCCTTTAGCGCTTCCTTGACCTCTTCGAGCTTGTGCGGCTGAATGATCGCTTCGATTTTTTTCATAGGGTTCTTCTACGACTCGAGATTGTAGCCTTCCTCGCCGTGCATGGTGATGTCGAGACCTTCGATTTCCTGCTCGCGGCTGACGCGCACACCCAGAAGGAGGTCGCAGATCTTGAGGATTACGAGCGTTCCAACCACCGCGAGAACGCAAGCGATCACAACTCCGGCCGCTTGATTCAGGACTTGCATCGGATGGCCATCCACCCATCCGAGCGGGAGCGCGTGGCCGGCGGCATCCTTGAATCCGTCGTTCACCAGGTTGGTGGCGAAGACTCCGGTGAGCAGGGCGCCGAGCGTCCCGCCGATTCCGTGCACGCCGAAAGCATCCAGCGCGTCGTCGTAGCCCAGCCGGCTTTTCACCACCGCGACCATGAAGTAACAGACGATGCCGGCCGCGAAGCCGATGATCAGCGCGGGGAAGGGTTTCACGAAGCCGGACGCGGGCGTGATCGCGACCAGCCCCGCGACGGAGCCCGATATTGCGCCCAGCATGCTGGGCTTGCCGCTTCGCAGCCATTCCGCCAGCACCCAGCCCAGGGCGGCCGCGGCGGCGGCGAAGTGCGTGGCCACAAAGGCGCTAGTTGCCAGGCTGGAAGCCGCGAGGGCGCTGCCGGCATTGAATCCGAACCAGCCCACCCAGAGAAGGCAGGCCCCCACGGAACTAAGCACCAGGCTGTGGGGCTTCATCGGCTCGACCCTGTACCCCTCCCGCCGGCCGAGATAAAGCGCGCAGACCAGCGCCGACACTCCGGAAGTGATGTGAACCACCGTGCCGCCCGCGAAATCAAAGGATGGGATTCGGCCGCCCAGGAAGGCGTTCAGAAAGCCGCCCTTGCCCCACACCATGTGCGCCATCGGAAAGTAGACCACGAGCGCCCATAAAACGGTGAACAAAAGCATGGCGCTGAACTTCATGCGCTCGGCGAACGCGCCCGATATGAGAGCCGGAGTGATAATCGCGAACATCAACTGGTACACCATGAACGTCTGCTGAGGTATGGTTGCCGCATAATCGCCGTTGGGCGCGGCGCCCACGCCGTTCAGGAATGCGTACCGCAGGTCTCCCACGAAAGCGTTTCCTTCTCCAAAGGCCAGACTGTAACCGACGACGGCCCACAACACCGTGACGACCGCCATCAAAATAAAGCTGTGCATCATCGTCCCGAGCACGTTCTTGCGGCGGACGAGCCCGCCATAAAACAGCGCCAAACCCGGTCCGGTCATCATGAGAACCAGGGCCGCGCTCACCAGCATCCAGGCGTTGTCGCCCGCGCTCTGCGCGTTTTTCACCGCTCGCTCGAGATCGGCGAGCTTTTGATCCAGGTTCGGCGCGGCCTGGGCCAGGGCCAGCGCCGGTACGAGTAGACCGGTCGCCAAGACTGTATTCATCTCCTCTCCTGTGGGAGGCTGGTTCCCGTTGTTCGCTGCGTCGCGAGGGTTGGCCAGACCTGCGGGGTTGAAACAGAGGTAATCCTGATTATAGAGAACGGAACGGGGTTGGAAGAACGGAAGTTTTTAATAGGGGGTATCAGAGATTTCTATCGAGAACATCAAAGTTGGAGTGCTCAGTTTTGAGCCAGCACCAGATTGATGCCCTCTAGAACCAGCCGGCCTTCGCGGAGTAGGGCGTCTCGGTACGGTTCTACCGATGCGGTCATATCGTCCGTGACCCGCGCAAAACCGAAGAGCCGGCAGACCGCACTGGGCACCTCCTCAGGAACGATGCCGCAGGATGCCTGCACCACGATGAGGATCGCGCCTCGGATCTCCTCCGGCGCCACGAATTCAAATTTACGGGATGCCGTCGGCAGTTCGCTTCTGTCGCGCACGGGCGGTCGTTGCATCGCCGGACTCCACAGGAAGTCGTCGCGTTTGACGAAGAGCCGGCGCCCCACACCCAGCCGGACCGCATCTCCAAAAGCTTGCTGTATCCTGCTTCCGAAGCGCTGGATACCGGCGCCACTGACAACGCGGCGAGCCGCTTCCGCCCAGTGCACTGGGCTTTCCACGTTCACTACCTCAGCGAGTAGGTTCGCCAGTTGCGAGCGGTCGACCAGGTGCATCTCGACGCCGCCGAGCCGAAGTCTCACTTGCGCGCATTGGTACGGAGGCACCATCCCACTCTCCGGGCGGGATGGCGGGCCTGGTTGTTCAGGCTGCGGAGTTGGTCGCGTCGGGTCCGGCTCGCGCACACGCGGAGGCGGCGATACCGGGCCAACAGTTTTCGCCGTCTCGATTGCCTGCACCACTTTTCGCAGCTCCTGATCGGGGTTATGGAACCAGTCGGTGGACCAGATGCGGTGGATGCGCCATCCCAATCCTTCCAGCACAGATGACGTCGCGATTCCGGAGCTGATCGTCGAGCAAACGGTCTTCGCTGTAGTTGGATGAAGCCGGTTGAAATCCATCCCCGGCTAGCAGGGACTGGAGTATCCCGTGACCAAAGAATGGCGTCTGTCGCCGGCCAAGTTTTCGGATCCAGATCCCGGTACATTAGGAATTTCGCGAAGGAGAAGAACCCAAGGGCTATCGCATCCGTGTCTACCGTCCAACCTGCCCGGCCGATGACGGACCGCTGCACTTTTTGGAAATAGTCGTCAACGTCTACGTCATCGGCTTCCGGCAAATCCGGAAATTCCTTGATGCCGAAGCTCTGCTTGAGCTTCTCAGCAAGGGAAACATTCTCGCCCAACTCCTCCCCCGTGTATTTCAGGTGAAAACGGTCGCGCGCGTCGCTCCGCCCGAGTTCCACCGGGATGAGAATCAGCGGCGCTCTCGAGAACTTGTCGTTATTGTCTTCTTCGCGCCAGGACAGCATGCCCAGCGCAAGATACAGCGTGTTTACGCCTTGCTCCTCCATCGATGTTCGCGCCGCGTGGTAGGTAGCCAGGAGCCTGCTCTGGAGCTGAGTGGACGGATAAGTGGTCTGCAGACGTGAATCCGAATGCTTGGCCGCGATATCGCGCTCATCCCCTGGTTGCGCCAGTTGGCCTTCCGCGCGATTTCCGTTTCCAGCCAGTGCTGCCGCGTCGCCTGGCAGAAACGTCACCGTCTTTTCTTCGCGGACCAGAAGCCGGAATATCTCTCGCGGCTTTTCATCGACTACCGCGACGCCCTTTGGCGCGCAAGGGGCGATAGTTCAAGAGTGTGTTGCGGAGTCCGAGATCGAGAAGGTCGCGGCGGGCGATCTCCAGGGTATCAGGGAGTGCATCGTTGCTAGGTCTGGTGGGCGGCATCCAATTCCGTGGTACCGACCTGACGATATCAAAGTGATGGCGCTTTTGGCAGCAAAGCGGTCCCGCTCAAGTCCGTCAACGTTGCGATGTGCGCGATCGCCACTCCGGTCCTCATTCCGTCTAAATTCCGAATGGCGCGCACGGGGAGGAGAATGGGAGCCCCGGCACTGGGATGCCGGGGCTTCCTCCCTTCGCATCGCGCGAAGGGCTTAGAGGGGCGGGCGACTAGCTGGGACTAGCCGCCGGATGCAATAAGTCATTGGAGACTTATGAATTACCCTTTCAAAAGCACGTCTCGTGCCAACATTTTTAATTGAACAATCAATGACTTAGGAGAGACGCCGAGGGGCAAATTGCGCTTCTGTGGGTGAAAGTACTCACCCAACGAGACCCGATTATCGGAAACCGCCGGAGGATCCGGACTTCACCGGCGGGCCGCCCCGATTCGCACGCTGTCGAGTATCTTCGGCAACACCGTCTCGGCGGTCTGCCCGTCGGCATGAGCGTCGAAGTTGAGGATGATACGGTGACGGAGCACGGCCGAAGCGACAGCTTGGATATCGTCGATGCTCAGATGCAGGCGGCCGCGCAGCACGGCATGGACCCGTCCGCACTCCACCATCGCCTGCGCGCCGCGCGGCGAGCTGCCGTAACGGATGTACTTGTTCGCCATCTCGTGGGCCTGCGGAGTGCCGGGCTGGGTCGCCATGACGAGATCGACGGCGTAATCCTGAACGTGGGGCGCGACCAGGGTGTCGCGGCAGACGGATCGGACACTCAGAATCTCTTCCCGGCCGAGCACCTGCGAAACGTGAATCTCCTCGCAATTCACAGTCCGTTCGACGATTTTGTTCAACTCCTCGCGGTTCGGGTAGGTGACCAGAATCTTCATCAGAAACCGGTCGAGCTGCGCCTCCGGGAGCGGGTAGGTGCCCTCCATCTCGATCGGGTTCTGGGTGGCCATGACGAGGAACGGCGCTTCCAGGCGATGAGTGGTGTTGCCGCTGGTGACGGTGCGCTCCTGCATCGCCTCGAGCAGGGCCGACTGCGTTTTGGGCGTCGCGCGATTGATTTCGTCAGCCAGCACCAGGTTCGAGAAGATGGGGCCGGGTTGGAACCGCAGGGCTTTGGCTCCCCGCTCATCCGATTCCACCATCATGCTGCCGACGATGTCGGCGGGCATGAGGTCGGGGGTGAACTGGATGCGCGAATATTTGAGGTTCAGGACGCGGCCCAGGGTTCGCAGCAAGGTGGTCTTGCCCAAGCCGGGAACGCCTTCCAGCAGAACGTGCCCGCCGGAGAGCAGGCAGATCAGCACTCCCTCCACCACGTCCTGTTGTCCGACAATAATCTTGCCTATTTCGTCGCGCACCGTGTTCAGCTTCACGGTCGCCGACTGGAGGGATGCTTCGGTCTGCACATTTTCATTAGAGCACTGTAAACTGGAAGGAGTCCTCTGGAGGAATTTCCACTCGAATGTACAGAAAAACCGCCGTTTCCGCCGCGATGATTGCGACCGCCCTGGCGGGGTCTCTCCTGTCGGCCGGCCAGCCGGCCGACGCGGAGAAGGGCAAGGCCGACTTTGAAGACAACTGCCTTGTGTGCCACAACGTCTCGACCGATGAGAAGAAGATGGGCCCGTCGCTGAAGGGGCTTTTTAAGCGCGCCACGCTGAAGAACGGCAAGAAGATGACCGACGCGAACGTGCTGGCGGTGATCAATGCCGGCGGGAACGGCATGCCGGCCTATGCCGACATGCTGAACGACACGGAAAAGGCCGACGTTATAACTTACTTGAAGACGCTATAGCCCTTTCGCAGCAAGCCGAACCCAAGCGATTCAGCAGAGATCAGCGCGACACTGGACGGCTCCGGAACCTCCGACACGGAGATTCTGACCGTGGTACCACTGGTGCCGGTCCCAGGGGGAGTGGTCGTGCCTGCCAACTGGTCCGCCTTAAAAGGGACGCCCAGTTAAATGGCTAATGTCATCATTCCAGGGCGGACGGGATCATCGGTAAAGCCTTGGAAATGGTTGTATACGACTGCTGAAGTTGTTTCCCCGTAATCAACCCGCTGCCGGTAGTAACAATCGCTGTCACCCTTCCGGTTCCAACCCGGAAGCCCAGCCGTCCCCACAAGGGCCAAAGCAGTAGCCCCCGGCACCGCAGGCTGTCATGCTTCCGCAGACAGCCACCGGGGCGGCTCTCAGTTGCGTGGCACCGGATAGCGCGAGAACCAGGACGCACGGATCGTTTGAGCGTTGACGCGCGGGCGTTGACAACGCTAGACTAAGAGAGGCTTCAGTCCGCGGAAGTGCACCGGCCGTCCGTACCGTCCCCATCGTCTAGCCCGGCCTAGGACACCACCCTTTCACGGTGAGAACGGGGGTTCGAATCCCCCTGGGGACGCCAAATCTCTTTCCCTCCCAGTCAATTTCTTAGCGACTATATTTCTGGAATTAGCGAATGTATATTTGGAATTTGATATACTCGCCAGCGTAATTCTTGCTGGGAGGCTCAATAATGACTTTTCATTCGGTGCTTATTCTCGCCGCTTTTGCAGCGATCCTGCCGGTTGCCCGGCCGCAGATGGCTCCACCAGCCCAAGATCGGATCCGCAACTGGTCCACGCCGCCCTATTGGCAGGCGCCCATTGTGTCCGATGGGCCGTCGCATGAGGGAAAGGGAGGCGTTTCCGCCAAAGCCGCAGCGAAGAAAGCGCCGGTGATTGCCGCGACTCCTGCGGTATTCATAGCCGTCACTCCCTGCCGCCTGGCCGATACCCGTTCGACTCAGAGTTTCACGGGAGCGTGGGGACCGCCCGCGCTCAACGCATCCGATCCCCGGAACTTCGATATCCCGACGAATCCGACTTGTGGCATTCCCTCCACGGCGCTGGCTTACTCGCTCAACTTTACGGTCGTGCCGACCGGGCCGGTGTCTTACTTCAGTGCGTGGCCGGAGGGCCAAGCTTATCCCTATGTCTCGACCCTGAATAGTCCAAATGGCGAAATTATCGCGAACGCTTCCATAACGCCTGCGGGAACGAACGGCGGGATCACCGTAATCGCCGGCGATCCGACGGACCTGATCATCGACATCAATGGGTATTACGCGATCGGGCCGACGGGACCGCAGGGGCCAGTGGGCCCAATGGGTCCGATCGGGTTGACAGGCCCGCAGGGCGTCACAGGTGCAACTGGAGGGCAGGGAACGCCGGGCGCCACGGGTGCAATCGGACCGCAGGGCGTCCCAGGCGCGACAGGTGCAATCGGACCGCAAGGCGTCTCAGGCGCGACAGGCGCAACCGGAGTGCAGGGCCCCACGGGCGCAATCGGACCGGCAGGGTTGACGGGTCCAGCGGGGGCAATCGGATCGACGGGGCTGACGGGCGCGGCTGGCCCAATCGGACCGCAAGGGGTGCCGGGCGCAACGGGCGCAACCGGATCGACGGGGCTGACCGGCGCGGCTGGCCCAATCGGACCGACTGGGCTGACGGGCGCGACGGGCACCACGGGTGCCATCGGGCCGCAGGGGCTGGCGGGCACCACGGGCGCGGCTGGCCCAATCGGACCGACCGGGCTGACGGGCGCGACAGGTCCAACCGGACCGCTAGGATTGACGGGGCCGCAAGGTGGGATTGGGCCGCAAGGGATCGCCGGTCTGACGGGTCCGCAGGGAGTTGCGGGACCTGCCGGCCCAAATACGCTGAACATCGCGCTGAAGAAGTGGTTCCCGGGCTACAGGAGCGCCAACGTCTTTGGAGTGGGAGCGAGTCCCTTCGGCGTGGTCTTCGATGGAGCCAACATTTGGGTTTCGAACGGCAGTGGCGCCGTTAACAAGCTGCTGGCCGCGGACGGTTCGGTTGCGGGCAACGTTACCGCCGGCAACGGGGCGGCCGGTATGGCCTTCGACGGCGCTAAGGTCTGGGTGGCGAATTTCACCGACAACACCGTAACCGTACTGCGGGCCGGAAGCGGCGCCGTCATCACCACGGTGAATGTGGGAACCGGGCCGGTTGGAGTGGCGCTCGATGGAACCAACGTGTGGGTGGCGAATCAGGGCAGCAACAATTTGACCCAGTTGCGCGCCAGCGACGCATCGGTCCTCAACACGTTTTCAGTGAGTCCCGGCTTGGGGCCAACGGGCGTGGCGTTCGATGGCGTCAGTCTCTGGATAACGAATCAAGGAACCAACAACGTCACCAAGATGAGCGTCGCCGGTGTTGTCGAGGGCACGTTCGCCGCCGGTACTTCGCCGGCAGACATCGTCTTCGATGGCGCCAACGTCTGGGTGGCGAACAACGGAAGTGGCAACGTGACCGAACTGCGCGTCAGCGACGGCTTTGTCGTCGGCACGTTCCCCGCGGGAAACGGCCCCTCGGGCATCGGCTTCGATGGGACCAACATCTGGGTGTCGAACCACACGGACGGAACCGTCACCAAACTCCGGGCCAGTGACGGGTCCAACCTGGGCCTCTTCACCGTGGGACTAGGGCCCCGGGGCGTGGCCTTCGATGGCGCCAACATTTGGGTGGCGAACCAGACCGACGGCACGTTGAGCAAGCTCTAACGCAGCAGGGTCTCACTCGATCACTACCAGCAGATCCTTAGATTCAACAGTGTCGCCCACCTGCACCAGGCGCTGCAGGATGCGGCCGCTTATCGGCGCTTGGATCGTGGTCTGCATCTTCATCGCTTGCATGACCAGCAGACGGTCGCCCTTCTTTGCCTTTGCGTTCAGTTCGGCCGAAATGGCGGTGACAGTCCCGGGATCGGAGCGCCTTCCTGTCTCAGTCTGGCCGGGGCCCGCCTTCTCTCCCGTGGGAACCGCCGGTGCAGCGCCTTGTCGCGCACTGATCTGATGGCTTCAGGACATTTTTGCCGTGCGGCCTGATGCGTATTGGGGGCAAGCAGATCCGTAGTAGATGTACTCACGGACGATATATATTCAGATCTCGAGATCCTAAATAGGTGTTTGCGTTTCGCGTCTTTGCTGGCCGCTATGGCAGCACTTACGTCGGCTTCCCACGCGCAGATTGCGCCACCGCCCCCAGATCAGGTCCGCAACTGGCCCGCGCCGCTGTATTGGCAGCCGCCAGCCGCGTCCGGTGTGGGCAAGAGGAGCCTCTCGATCTGCTCGGCACGGTCCTCGCGAACGCAGCCATCGTGCCAGCGGGAACGCCGAACGGCGGGATTGCGGTGGTCGTGGGCAACCCGTTGGTGCATAGAGAGAACTCCGCAATGCATCGTCTATCAGCGCACCAGATGGCTGTCACAAGACCTACGGTTCTAGAGCCTCCAGGTCCTTGGAGAATCCGCTTGCATCTGGTGTCCGTAATGGACTACGTTCGGGGAAGTGCGGAATGGCGAACGGAAATCGGCTTCTCGCAAGGCAGGGTATGTCGGAGTCCAATTCGGCTAAAGAATGCTGATCCCCGTCCTTCCCCACCACCGTTCTCTGCTGCAAGTCCGAGCCTACCGCGGGCTGTTAATTGTTAAATAAATTACAAATGTTGGCTTCTAGGCAGTCCTAGGGCTAGATCCCGACTTCGGAGCGATTTGATTAAAGGGTTTCAATTTCCTAGCATTAGGGACGCCACTTCAACAAGGGCTCCTACCGAAAAGCATCATCCTTCCGATGGGTGATGCTTCCCCCAACCAGAACTTTCTTGAGTTTTTGCCTTGACTTTACTTTCCAATTCAGCTTAATATCTAAAAGCTTCGACCTTCTTGCCTGGATGTTTTCGCGGTTCCCATGGGCGTTAGCCGCTGGTCTAACTCTCATCGCGGCCCGCGGTGTGTCTCCATGTGAGGATCCCGAAGGAGGTTATGTGTGACAATCCGGGAGGGGAAAATTGAGCTTGTTTAGATCTTCAACATTTTCGCGGCTTACGTCTGGGCGCGCCGTTGCGCTTCTGGCGGTCGCGTTGACTCCGGCGCTGTCCTGGTCGCAGGTTACGCCCAATGTCATTATCCAATGGAACAACGCGCTGCTACAGGGAGTGCGCGATTCCAAAATAGGCCCGCCGATGGTGGCGCGTGCCTTGGCAATCGCCCACACCTGCATGTTCGATGCGTGGGCTTCGTACGACTCGAAAGCAATCGGAACGACATGGTCCGTAACCGGAAACCTGCGGCGCCCGGCCATAGAGGACAACGACATCAACCGCAATAAGGCGATCAGCTATGCGGCCTATCGCGCGGCCATAGACCTGTTTCCCGCGGATCAGGCGTCGGTCTTCGATCCTCTCATGACTTCTCTCGGGTACTCCACATCCGACAATTCCCAGGACGTGACCACGCCCAGTGGGATCGGCAATGTCGTCGGCGAGACGGCTACGAGCCTCCGGCACAACGACGGTTCTAACCAGTTGGGAACTCAGGGCACCTGTGGAAAACCTTATTGCGACTATACCAATTTCGTGGCTCTGAACCCGGCCACCACCGTGCCCGTGAACAAAGGTACCGTGGCTAACATCAACGCATGGCAGCCCTTGCAGTACTTCGATGCCACCAACGTCTTTATTACCCAGAGCTTCCTCGGAGCGCAGTGGACGAATGTCACCCCCTTCGCACTTACGTCCTCGGGTCAGTACAGGAGTTACCTGGCTGCAAACTACCCGGTGGTGACATATGGCTCGCAGGCCTTTCTGGACCAGTCGGCCGCTCTGATCACATTGTCGGCCCAGCTCAATGATCAAAGAAAAATGATCGCGGAGTATTGGAAAGACGGCCCGCATTCGGAAACGCCCCCGGGCCACTGGTGCCTGCACGCGCAGTACATTTCGGCACGCGACAACCACACCCTCACCCAGGATGTGAAGATGTTCTTCGCCCTGACGAACGCCGTTTTCGACGCGGGCATCGCCGCCTGGGACGCCAAGGTCAACTGGGATTCGGTGCGGCCCATAACGGCTATCCCGTACATTTACACCGGCACCGCCATCCAGACCTGGGGCGGACCCTATAAGGGGACGGTTGTCGAGGACGGCGGCCTGTGGACCCCCTACCAGCCGAGCACGTTCCCGACTCCGCCATTCCCCGAATTCATGTCTGGGCACAGCACCTTCAGCGCGGCTGCCGGTGAGGTGCTGAGGCGCTTCAGCGGTAGTAGCAACTTCGGTAAGTCGGTCACTTTTGCAGCGGGCAGTTCCAGCATCGAACCGGGTGCCGTTCCGGCCTTGCCGGTCACCTTGACCTGGCCCACCTTCAAATATGCCTCCGATCAGGCCGGAATCTCGCGCCGGTACGGTGGTATTCACTTCCAGGTCGCCGATATGGCGGGCCGGGACGTAGGCAAGCAGATTGGCGATCAGGCGTTTACTATGGCCGAGTCGTATTGGAAGGGCACGGTTACCGGCGCAGCTAAGTAGCTCTACCTAAAACCGAACAAACGGCCCGGACAATTTCGTCCGGGCCGTTTTTTTATTCCAGCGCATTCGCGGACCTTCGGTGTCCGACGAGCCAGTCGGAGCGTGAGTGCCGGAATGCAGAATTTCTTTCTCGGCTACGTTACCTGTTCTGGCGCCGGCATACGCCAATTCCAGTAGCAAGAAGAGGAGAGTCCAACGAACCGGCGGATTCTCCGGACGAGTCAAGAATTGGAAATCTCGGTTGACGATAACCCGGAGGATACCCTAGGCCTGCCAGTCTCGCGATAGCGGCAGACAAGATCGCCTTCGACAACCTGACCCCGCCTTTTGCCGTTACGCTTATTTCCAGCGGGGCTTCCCGTTCTGCGACTATTTCCTGATCACAGCCAACCGCACCCTGACTGGCGGGACGCACGTTCAGTCGACTTGCGGCCTCAGCGATGGCATGGTGGCGGGGAATTTCAACCTGGGGTTGGCAGTATCTCCTGACAGCTTGACTCCGGACCACGCCTACAACCTCAGCAGCACCGTGACCTATCCGTCCAGTTAATTCTATTTGTTTGACCTGGCACCGGCGGCCGGCAAGCCGTCTACAACGGAACAATGACGAGTGGCACCAAGATGCAGGCGGACGAACCACATGGAATCCGCGTTCATCTTCAGCATCGAGCCTACTCACTCGATGACAACCAGCAAATCCTTCGATTCCACAGTGTCTCCCACCTGCACCAGGCGCTGCAGGATGCGGCCGCTTACCGGCGCGTAAATCGTCGTCTGCATCTTCATCGCTTCCATGACCAGCAGACGGTCGCCCTTCTTTACCTCCGCGTTCAGTTCGGCCGAAATGGCGGTGACAGATCCCGGGATGGGAGCGCCTACCTGACCCGGTTTCGCCGGGTCCGCCTTCGCCCGCGTGGGAACCGCCGGTTGCAGCGCCTTGTCCCGCACTGTCACTTCGCGAGGCTGCCCGTTCAATTCGAAGAACACCGTCCGCGTGCCGTTCGGATGCGGCTCGCTGGTCGTCAGGTACTTCGTGATGAGGAGCTTTCCCGGCTCAATCTCGATGGTTACCTCGCAGTCCTTCTCCAGGCCGTAGAAGAACGCCGGCGTCGGCAGCACATCGACGTCGCCGTAAGCCGTCCGCGCCTTCGCGAACTTCGCGTAGACGTCGGGGTACATCAGGTGGCTCATCAGATCGGTGCGGGAGATTTTGTGCCCGACCTTCTTCTCCACTTGCGCCTTCGTGTGTTCGAGATCGACCGGCGGCAGGTGCTCGCCCGGACGCCCGGTCTGGGGCGCCGCACCTTTCAGAATGATCTGTTGCAGATGCGGCGGCCATCCTCCTTCCGGTTCCCCGAGCGATCCGGAAAACATTTCGATGACGGAATTCGGGAGAGCCAGGCTGTGGTTGACGGGGAGCCGTTCGAGTTCGGCGACGGTCATGCCGTGGCTGACCAGGAAGATGGCCAGGTCGCCGACTACTTTACTGGACGGCGTTACTTTCACGATGTCGCCAAATGCCATGTTGACTTGGGCGTAGGTGCGCGCGATGTCGTGCCAGCGGTGGCCGAGTCCCATCGATTCCGCCTGGGCGCGCAGGTTGGTGTACTGGCCGCCGGGCATCTCGTGGATGTAAACTTCAGCGGTGCCGGACGGGGGAGCTTCGTCGAAAGGCCTGTAGTACGTGCGGACCGTTTCCCAGTAATCGGCGCAAACGTTCAGCGCGTCGAGATCGATTCCGGAGCCCCGCTCCGTGTTGGCCAGCGCGGCCACCACGGAATTCAGGTTCGGCTGGCTGGTGGTGCCGCTCATCGAAGCCAGCGCGCCGTCCGCCACGTCGACACCCGCTTCCGCCGCCTTCAGGATGGAAGCCGCGTTCAGCCCGCTGGTGTCGTGCGTGTGGAAATGCACGGGCAGGCCGACTTCCTCGCGCAGAGTCTGGATGAGCTTGTAGGCCGCGTAGGGCTTGCAGAGTCCCGCCATGTCCTTGACGGCGATGATGTGCGCGCCCATGCGTTCCAGTTCCTTGGCCATCCGCACGTAGTACTGGAGCGGGTATTTGTCGCGCTTGGGGTCCAGGATATCGCCGGTGTAGCAGACGGCGGCCTCGCAGACGCGCCCGGTCTTGCGCACCGACTCGATGGGAATCTTCATGTTCGGCAGCCAGTTCAGCGAGTCGAACACGCGGAAAATATCGATGCCTTGCGCCGCCGCTTCGTCGATGAATGCCGTGACTACGTTGTCGGGATAGGCCGTGTACCCGACGGCGTTGGAGGCACGCAGCAGCATTTGAAAACAAATGTTCGGAATCGCCTCGCGCAGCTTGCGCAGGCGCTGCCAGGGATCTTCCAGCAGGAAGCGCAACGCCACATCGAAGGTCGCGCCGCCCCACATTTCCAGGCTGTACAGGTTAGGGAGGCGGTGCGAGACGAAGTTCGCGATCGCCAGCATGTCGTAGGTTCGGACGCGCGTCGCCATCAGCGATTGGTGGGCATCGCGGAAGGTCGTGTCGGTCAACAGAAGGTGCGGCTGTGAGCGGGTCCACTCGGCGAATTTCTGAGCTCCCAGTTGGTCGAGGAGTTGCTTCGTACCCGGAGGAGGAGTGTTCGCGATGTGTTTCGGCAGCGGCGCGGGGCGCAGGTTCTTCGGGATCGGCTTGCCCTTGACCTCGGGATTCCCGTTCACGATCGTCTCGCCGAGGTAACTCAGCAGCTTCGTAGCGCGGTCCTTGCGCGGCGAGAACTTGAAGAGCGCCGGCGTCTGTTCCAGGAAGGACGTGGTCGTCTCGCCGGCCTGGAATTTCTCGTTGTTGACGACATTCTCCAGGAACGGGATGTTCGTTTTCACGCCGCGAACGCGGAACTCGCGGAGCGCGCGGTCCATGCGCTGGCACGCGTCCGGGAACCGGCGGCCCCAGGCGGTGACTTTCACCAGCAGGGAATCGTAGTACGGCGTGATCACCGCGCCGCTGTAGGCCGACGCGCCGTCCAGGCGAATGCCGAAGCCCGCTGGCGACCGGTAGGTGTGGATCTTGCCGTAGTCCGGAACGAAGCCATTGGCCGGGTCTTCGGTGGTTACGCGGCACTGGAGCGCGTAGCCGTGCAGGGGAATCTCGCTTTGCGGCGGGAGCCAGATTTCCGGCCCGTGGAGCGAGTGCCCCATCGCCACCTGGATCTGGCACCGGACGATGTCGATCCCGGTGACCATCTCCGTCACCGTGTGCTCGACCTGCACGCGCGGGTTCACTTCGATGAAGAACCACTCGCCGGATTCGACGTCCACCAGGAACTCAACCGTTCCGGCGTTGTAGTATCCGGCCGTGCGGGCCAGCGCCACCGCCGCGTCGCACAGGCCCGCGCGGATCTTGGGATCGAGCCCCACCGCGGGCGCAACCTCCACTACCTTCTGATGGCGGCGCTGCACCGAGCAGTCGCGTTCGTAAAGGTGCAGGATGTTGCCGTGACGGTCGCCGACGATTTGCACTTCGACGTGCTTGGCGCGGCGGACATAACGCTCCAGGAAGACGGCGTCGTTTCCGAATGCGGCGCCCGCCTCGGCGCGGGCTTCGCCTACCCGGGCCTCCAGGTCCTCGCGGCGCTCGACGACGCGCATCCCGCGGCCGCCGCCACCGAAGGCGGCTTTCACGATCAGCGGGTAACCGATTCCATCGGCGAAGTGGTGCAGGTTGGCATCGTCGGTGACAGGCTCCTCGGTTCCGGGAACGACGGGTATGCCGGCTTTGGCGGCCAGCCGCCGGGCCGCGGTCTTGTCGCCGAGAAGATCGATGAGTTCGGCGCTGGGGCCAACGAAGGTAATTCCGGCGCGCGCGCATGCCCGGGGCAGCGCAGGGTTCTCGGAAAGAAACCCGTAGCCGGGGTGGATCGCGTCCACGCCTTTTTCGTGCGCCATGGCGACTATGCTGTCGACATCCAGGTACGCCTGAACGGGGCCTTTGCCCTCGCCGATGAGGTAGGCTTCGTCGGCCTTGAATCGATGCAGGCTGAGGCGGTCTTCCTGCGAGTAGACGGCCACGGTGCGGAGACGCAACTCGTTGGCTGCCCTAAGGATACGGATGGCGATTTCGCCGCGGTTCAGAGCCAGAAGCTTTTTCATCGGGGGAACAGAATGCGTGCCCCAAGGCTAACATGGAACAAACGGCATAACCGGTTCGTACATTGAACCGGAAGGAGAATTCCATGCATTTCGCGGTTCGTTCGTTAGCGGTCGTCCTGCCGGCGCTGTTCGTGGCGTCTTGCGACGACATGGGCTGGATTGATGGGGAGCGATTCAAGGAGGAGTTTCACTACTCCTACAACGTGTCGCCGGGCGGCCGGCTGTCCTTGGAGACCTTTAACGGATCCGTCGAGATCACTGGTACGGCGGGCAACTCGGTGGAGATCAACGGGACCAAATACGCCAACACGCAGCAGGCGCTGAAGGACTTGAAGATCGACGTCAGTCAGACCGGCAACACGATTCAGGTCAAGACTGTGCGGCCCTACGGCGCACGCGGCGGGATGGGCGCGCGCTACTCGATCCGGGTCCCCCGGCAGTTTGAGCTGGAACGTATCGTGAGTTCGAACGGCTCCCTTCGGGTGGAGGATGTGCAGGGCGCGGCGAACTTGCGATCGTCCAACGGCAGTGTGCGTGTGTCCCGAGTGCATGGGAACGTGAGCGCGCAGACCTCGAACGCCAGCATTGAAACTAACGACCTGACTGGGAACGCTTTGCTTCATACCTCGAACGGGCACGTGCAGGCAGAGGTGACGAAGGGCACTCTGGAGGCGACCACCTCGAATTCCTCCATCGAAGCGCGCTTGATCGATGCGCCGAATCAGACGGTCCGGCTGGATACTTCGAATGGGCACATCGATGTGGTGATGACCCCTTTGCGGGATGTCCGGGCGAGCACTTCGAACTCGTCGATCACGGTCCATCTGCCGCGGGATCCGAACGCGCGGCTGCGGGCTCGTACTTCGAATTCCTCGATTTCTAGCGACATGGATCTGGTTTTGCACGGCACTCAGTCGAAGACGAATTGGGACGGTACGCTGGGTAGCGGCGGGCCGCTGCTCGATCTGTCGACGAACAACGGGGGGATTAAGCTGGTGCGGCAGTAAGGTTTCCCTTACGAGAAAATTGGGGAACGGCGATGACAGTGATCGAGCTCCCGGACGAACAAGCGGCCGCCCTGAAAGCGAAGGCCGAGGCGGAAGGCCTCTCGCTCGAGGTCTGGCTCAATAACCTGATCGGCCCGCAACCGCACTCACTGCAAAACGAATTAACGCCCCAAGAATGGGTGCGACAATTCGATGCGTGGGTCGAGAGCCATGACCGCACGACCCCTCTTCTTTCCGACGATGCCATTAGCCGTGAAAGCATTTATCCGGACAGGCTTTAACCTGTGCTGGTCGCTACCAATTTGCTGGTGCGCATGCTGCAGCCGCACCACGAACTTGCGCTGCTGGCCAAGAACCCCATCAACAAGATTCGATTAGAGAGCCGCTTGCTGTATCTGATGCCCCAAAACCTCGTGGAACTGTGGGTAGTCGCGACGCGGCCTATCGCCCAAAACGGCCTGGGTTTGTCGATCCCGGAGGCGGCATCCGAATTGACCCGCCTCAAAGACATGTTCTCCCTCTTGCCCGATACGGCGGCCATCTATCCGACCTGGGAGCGACTCGTCAAGCAGTATCAGGTTGCCGGCAAACTCGCTCATGATGCCTGGCTGGTCGCCGCAATGGAGGTGCATGGCCTCACCGCCATCCTTAACTTCGATAAGGCCGGATTTTCCGGTTACGCCGGCATTGAAGTCGTACATCCCGCAGAGGTGACGGCGTAAGGCACTCAGTCCCGTCCGGTTCCGGCGGGAACATCGAATCGTAAGCGAAGCCCTCGCCGCATGTGGGCCGCATACCTCCGAATCTCCTGCAGTCATCAGACGGCGCATCGCCGCACAGCACACAGGGATGCGGTGGTCGCGGCTGGGATATCCTCCGACGGTTTCTCTGGAGATCGCCGGCACGGAGGTCGACGAAGCCCTTTCCAGCCCGGCCAGCGGTCAACCAACGACACCTGATCTCGCGCTCGAAATGAGCGCGCGTAGGGGTCTGATTTGGAACAACGCGAACCGTTCCCGTCTGAAGTTCCTCAGCCTTGGCGTACAGAGACGGATGATCCCGCTTGGCCTGTTCCCGAAGGCCCACGAAGTCCGCTTTACCCGCACCAGGATAGGCATCAATCGTATTGCGATCGGCCAGGTAGAACGCGATGGCGCCGTAAACCTGCTCGAGGTTCAGCGCGGGAAAAGACTCGGCAATTCCGTCCGGCGACTCCCGCGCAGGAACGCACAGACAAACGAGTCCTGCGAAACAGGGCTTCCGGCAATCCGATACGCCCCGCCCACATTTTCGACATAAACCTTTGCCGTGGGTGCATCCGTGCTCCTAAACATCCCATGGGATGGGTGCCGAGTCGCCATGTACGCGCGATGTTAGAGTGAAAGGCGAGGAGTCCCTTTTGGATGCATTCAAGACGCCATTTTCTCGGCGCTAGCCTCGGCGCTGCCGGGTTGGCAGCTCCGCTTCTAGGCGGCCAGGCGGCCGCGCAGAAGAAAGTGTCCGCGAACGACACACTGCAAATCGCGCTCATCGGAGCGGGGGGCATGGGTTCCGAGGATGCGCACTCGGCGACCTCGCTGCCTGGGGTTAAACTCGTCGCCGTTTCCGATATCTACGACGGACGCCTTCAGCATGCCAAGGAAACCTGGGGCAGCGATGTCTTCACCACCCGCGATTACCGCGAGGTGCTTCAGCGGAAAGATATCGACGCGGTGATCGTCGCGACGCCCGACCACTGGCACCACAAGATTTCGATCGATGCGATGAACGCCGGCAAGGACGTGTATTGCGAGAAGCCGATGGTCCAGCACATTGATGACGGACCGGCGGTGATCGAGACCTCGAAGAGGACCGGCCGGATCATTCAAGTCGGCAGCCAGCGGGTCAGCTCGCTTGTCTATGAAAAGGCGCGGCAGTTGATCGCGGCGGGCGCGATCGGCCGCGTGAACATGGTCGAAGCGTGGTGGGATCGCAACTCGGCGATCGGCGCATGGCAGTACTCGATCCCGACCGACGCAACGGCTGAGAACATCGATTGGGACCGCTTCCTCGGCCGCGCGCCGAAGGTTCCGTTCGAACCCGTGCGGCTATTCCGGTGGCGCAACTACCGCGATTACGGAACGGGAGTCGCCGGAGACCTGTTCGTGCACCTCTTCTCGGGGATGCATTACGTCATGGGCGCGATCGGGCCCACGCGCGTGTTTGCGACAGGCGGTCTCCGATATTGGAAGGACGGCCGCGACGTGCCCGACGTTCTTCTCGGTCTCTACGACTACCCGGCGTTCAACCTCGCGCTGCGCGTGAATTTCGTGAATGGCGCGGGGGAGACTTCCGGTTTCCGTTTCGTCGGCGAAGACGGCGTGCTCACCATCGGGCACGGCGTCACCGTTTCCAAGCAGCCGAAGGAATCGGATCCGGGATATACCATCGACACGTTCTCCAAGCCGGTTCAGCAGGCGTTCCTGAAGGATTACAGGAAGAAGTACCCGGAGCAGAGGCCGAACGCTGACGCGATGCGGGCGCAGGGTGAGGACAAATACCTGCCGCCGTCGCACTACAGCGACCACCTGGATCATCACCGGGTGTTCCAGGCGGCAGTGCGGTCACGCAAGCCTGTCATCGAGGACGCCGTGTTCGGATACCGGGCCGCCGGTCCCGCGCTGCTGTCGAATTTGAGCTACTTCGAGAACCGGATCTGCGAGTGGGATCCGGTCAACATGAAGAGGAAAGGTTGAGGGCACCATGCTGGCAAACGACAACATACAAATCGCGCTGATCGGCGCGGGCGGCATGGGGCAGGGCGACGCTCAACTGGCGACGTCGCTTCCGGGCGTTAAAATCGTGGCGGCCTGCGACCTCTACGACGGCCGCCTTGCGCACATGAAGGAGGTCTACCCGGGCATCGCGACGACCCGCGACTACCAGGAGATCCTGCACCGGCCCGACGTGGACTCTATCATCATCGGCACGCCCGACCACTGGCATTCCCGGATCGCGATCGACGCGATGACCGCCGGCAAAGACGTCTATTGCGAGAAGCCGATGATCCAACGGCTGGATCAGGGGATGCCGATGATTGAGGCGATGCGGAGAACCGGCCGGATTCTCCAGATCGGCAGCCAGTACGCGAGTTCTCCGGTTTACCTGCACGCGGCGGAACTGCTGAAGCAGGGCGCGATCGGGAAAGTGAACATGGTGGAGGCGTGGCTGGACCGCAATACGGCGATGGGCGCGTGGCAGTATTCGATTCCGCCCGACGCGTCCCCGGAGACCGTCGATTGGAACCGTTTTCTCGGCTATGCCCCCAAGCGCGCCTTCGATGCAACGCGGTTCTTCCGGTGGCGCAACTATCGCGACTACGGGACCGGGTTGGCCGGCGACCTGTTCGTGCACCTGATTACCGGACTGCACACGGCGACGGGCGCACTCGGTCCGAAGCGTGTTTATGCAACCGGAGGGTTGCGCTACTGGAAAGACGGACGGGACGTGCCCGACGTGATGCTGGCCATGCTCGACTATCCGGATTTCAATTTCGCTCTGCGCGTGAACTTCAAGAGCGGATCCACCACCGAGAATTTCGGGTTCCGGTTTGTGGGCGACGAGGGCGTCATGACAACCACCATGACCGAACTGTCTCTGTCGAAGCACCCGCGTGAAGCGGAACCCGGCTACACGATCGACACCTTTTCCAAAGCGGAGCAGGAGCGATCGCTGAAGGCGTATCACGAAAAATATCCACCCAAGCCCGCCGGTCTCGAACCGCCGGATGAAATCCGCAAGACTTCGACGGAAGCGAACGTGCACCGGGAGCATCACCGCAACTTCTACGACGCCGTGCGGTCGCGCAAGCCGCACTTCGAGGACGGAGTGTTCGGGTTCCGCGCGGCCGGTCCGGCCCTGTTGACCAATACCAGCCTTTGGGAAAAGCGGATCTGCGGTTGGGACGCCGAAACGATGACGGCGAGCTAAAGATCACTCCCTCACGGTCGTGGCTCGGAATTCATGCTTCCGAGCCGCGCCAGCATGCGGTGGGCGGGACGGTACACTAGCAGAATGAACCGTCGCGCCTGGATGCTCTCGCTCGCCGCGGCCGGCGCCGCAGCCCAGACGAAACCCGCAACGCCCGCCATCGCGGTTCTCAAGAACCGGAGCGCCGAGGCCAAGCCCATCACGAACGAGGAGCGGCTGGCGCGCATCGAACGAGCCCGGCGGCTCATGAAGGAAAACCGGATCGACGCGATCTGCATGATGGGCGGGACGTCGATGGACTACTTCGCGAAGATCCGGTGGGGCAACAGCGAGCGCCTGTTCTTCATGGTCCTGCCGCAACGAGGAGAGCCCTTTTTCGTCGTACCAAGTTTTGAAGAGGACCGCGCGCGCGAGCAGATTGCGGGCAGTCCCATGGCCTCCGGTGCACACGTGATCGCCTGGCACGAGGACGAGAATCCGTACGACAAGGTCGCGTTCGGTCTCAAGGAACGTGGCACGGTCACGGGCCGAATCGCGATGGAGGAGACGGTGAAGTTCGCGTTCACCGAAGGCGTGGGAAAGGCTGCGCCGCAAGCGGCCATCGTCAACGCGACTCCCGTAACCGCGGGCTGCCGCTCCATCAAGAGCCCCGCGGAACTGGCGCTCATGCGGCTGGCTTCGAGCGTCACGCTGGAGGCCTATAAAGCGGCGTGGTCGGGACTTCGCGACGGGATGACCCAGAGCGAATTCGGCGGGCTCATCTCAGCCGCGCATCAGCAACTCGGATTCCGCGGCGGGGCGATGGTTCTGACCGGCGAGTATTCGGCTGTGCCGCACGGAACGATTCAGCCGCAAGTGATCCGCGAAGGCACTATCGTTCTGATCGACGGCGGATGCGTGGTGGAAGGCTACGAGTCGGATATCAGCCGCACGTTCCTCCTCGGCAAACCTACCGACAAGATGAAGCGGGTTTTCGATATCGTTCACCGGGCGCAAACGGCGGCGGTGAAGATCGCGCGGCCGGGGCTCGCCTGTGGGGCCGTGGATGCCGCAGCGCGCAAAGTCGTCGCGGATGAAGGCTTCGGCCCCGGATACAAATACTTCACCCACCGCGTCGGCCACGGGATCGGAATGGACGGGCATGAGTGGCCCTACCTGGTGAAGGACAATCCGCTACCGCTTGCCGCCCACATGACGTTTTCCGATGAGCCAGGCATTTACATCCGCGGAGAGTTCGGCGTGCGGCTGGAGGACGACATGCACATCACCGAGAACGGGGCCGAGCTGTTCACGCCGCAGAGTCCGTCGCTCGAAGATCCGCTCGGGAAGGTCTAGGGGGGGCTGTAGGCACCCCTCGCGCCTCCCAGAGCCGCCAAGGCACGCCAAGGCATTGACAGGTTGATAGAATTGTGAGCTCAACAGCAGGGAACGATTCTACGACTCGCTGAAGCCACGGTTGAGAAAGGTCGTGGGGCCCCTGCCGGGGGAGATAGCGCTGTCAAGAAGCCGCTTTTTTGGCTCTTAATTGCCACCGTTGCGGCGGTTCTCTCCGTAACTGGCTTGATCCGGTTCCGCGATTTTAGCTCACGAGGCGTGACCGGGCTGAACCGCGTTCCTATGGCTGCAATGCAGGGACGGCCGCTGAGAGCCTTCTTCGATGGCCTACAGCCGAATGCGAAGCTTGCGCGGATGTTATTAACTACTCCGGCCGGGAATCGTCGTCCCAAGTGCGGGGAAACCCCGGGCGTGCTGTCGAAGGTGAGCAGGGCGCTTGGGCTGACCTGGGTCGTCTACGCAAGAAGTTGCAGTACCGACAACTGCCTGGGCTGCTATCAAGGTACTCGCTCGGCGACGTGCTCGGGTGGGGGTTGCAACGGTCAGTACACTGACGAGGTCGAACACGGCAGTGATTGGAATTTTGAGGGCACTCACCAGACCCCGGGTGGGTGCCCCTTCCAAGGCCAAAGCGGGGACTTTTGCATCTGCAGTGTTTCGACCTGTATCACCGGCTGCTAGACCAGACCATCACCCGAGGAGTTGGTTATGAATCTTATTACGGCATTGTCAGCACTCGTTCTGGTCGGATCCATCGGCGCCGTATCGGCGTCGCCGGCGCAAGCCTCGTCTCTCACTCCGGCCGGCGATGTGAAAATTGCGTACGGCGACGGACACACGATCCCCTCCTGGAGCAATGGGGCCCTGCTTAGCATGGATGGGGACGGAACGTCACTGCCCGTCATTCACCTCTTCGACCGCCAGGGTCGCCCGTCACCCTGGGTCTTTCACGTTTCCGTCCCGGAAGCAGTGGAGGTCTTTGTCAGGGGTTGGGCGCGAGGATTGAACGGCGCGCTCGCAGTGTGCGGAATGGCGATCGACCGTGAAGGGCGGCGCGGCGCATACCTGGCAACGTTCGCTCCGGATGGGACCACGACGAAGTTGATTCGCACTGCACAATACCACGCGCATCGGGTAGCCGTTGCGGCCGACGGAACCCTCTGGACCGCAGGCGTCGAAGCGTTGGATCGCCCGCCGACCGGAAGCAAGGATCCTCTTGTGGATGTCATGGCGCCGTACGGTAACTCCGGCGTGATCCGCCATTTCGATGCGACCGGCAAGCAACTCGGTTCGTTTATCCCGCAAGCTACTGTCAAAGACGGTTTTCACTTGGTGAACCCGACCAATTATCTGGTCACCGCCAGTAACCGGGTGGCGTGGTATTGCGGCGACGCGCGGCGCTACGTCGAGATCGATGCCGCCGGCAAGGTTCTGGATTTGTCGGACACAAAATTCCCGGATCCCGCGGCCGAAGTTTCGGGGATCGCGCTCACGGATAGCGGCGAGGCGTTCGCGGCGGTAAATTACGGAGCGCCTCCAGCGAGGCAGTCGATGATTTGCCTCCTCGACCGGGCCAGTAAGACCTGGATGCCGGTACGGCACGAAAGCTCGTACATCCTGCTTTACGGGTCCGAGGGAGATGTGCTGGTGAGCGAGATTCTGGTTGAAGAACCAGTCCGCACGATTCGGTTGCTCCGTTCCGGGCGCTAAATCCATCACGGCTGATCCGCCGGGCGCTCGTTCTTACGTCGCAGTGTCGGAGCCTTCTTCTTCTTTTCCGTTTCTTTCTTTTCCTCCGCGTCCTTCGCCTTCACTTCTTCGGGACGCATGGACGACTGTAGTTCCTTCCGTTCCTTCTTCTCGCGCTCGGCGACCGTCTTCGCGCGGGCGGCGAGATCCTGGGAGGACAAATCGGCGCTGTCCTCGGTCGTTTCGATCGCCTGCTTCAGTACGAACTCGTAGCGCGCGTAGTCCTTCTGCGGAGCGGTGTCCAGTTTCTGGAGCGACTCCGCCATTTCCTTCTCCGCGGCGGCGAGGCCCTTCATGCCCTCCGCGAGGTCCGTTTTGCGTTTTAAGGCATCGTCGGCGACAGTGTCAATCGCCTCGATGATGTGGGAGTAATCTTCGAGCGTGTCATGAACCAGCGCGGTGCGGCCCGGCTTCTCCTTCGACAGCAGCTGCTGCACCAGCGCGACGCGAACCTTCGCAAATTGCACGTACAACTGGACACGGGTGTTCGGATCTTGCGCTTCGCGAATCTGATCGATCTCGTCGCCGGTCAGAAAATCGCGCTCCTGAGCCGCGGCAAAACCCAGTGTCAGGACAAATAGGGGCGCTATGCGGAGGAGCTTCACTTCTTTTTCTCCAGGATTCCCGAGAGGAGGTCGTCATGTACCTGATTGACGTGCGCGACCAGGGCTTCGACCGCCGGCCGGTCGTCCAACGCGCAGTCGCGGGCGAACTCTTCCAGGCGCCGCGCCAGTCCCCGCAGCCGCAACTCGGCCCGCTTGAAGTACTTGCTCTTACTCGGCGATTTGTGCGATTCGACCAGGGAATCGCGCGCCAGATCGACCGACTGGCGCATATCTTCCAGTCCGGCCAATGCCTTCTTATAGTCTCCCGCGCTGTAGAGATCCCGGGAGGCCGAGAGACTCTTGTCGGCCAGATCGAGGGCCCGATCGGAGCGCTTCTCCAGGTCCGGCTCGGATTTCACCGCGTCGAGATCGGCGGCACGGCAGGCGAGCATTGCTAAAGCAATAACGCAGATCCATCTCACCTTTTACTGATCTCCTTTGCGAGAATACGGGAGCGCTGTCGCGCCTTGAATTCCTCGTCCGGGTGCTGTCCGGTACTCGCTTCGAGAAACTTCCGGTACGCTTCGAGAGCCGGTCTGTACTGATTCAAGTGATCGAGGGAGATCGCCCGGTAGTACAAGTGCCCTGGCTTCTCCGCGCCCAACGATTTCACGCGATCCAGCGCCCCGATGGCCTGCGGATATTGTTCGGCGAGAACGAGCACACCGGCCAGATCGCTCCACGCGTCCGCCGAGCCCGCCTGGATCTTCGTCGCCTGAAAAAACTGCCCGGCGGCCTCCGTGTATTTATGCTGGTCGCGCATCAGACGGCCGGCCATCATTCTTAGATCGAAGCTATTGGAGTCGGACTGAAGCGCCTGGGCGACGAGCGCTTCGCCTTTGTCAAACTGCTTGGCATCGAGATAAGCGGTCGCCAGCGCCATGCGGTTCGCTTGCGTCGGCTCGGCTTTCACCGCGGCCTCGAGCGGCGCGATGGCTTCGCGCGCGCGTCCCTGGGCCAGCAGCAACCGCGCCGCCCGCTCCTGCGCGGCGACGTTGCTGGGGAATTGTTGGTAGATCTGGATGGCTTCGGCGGTCTGGTTGCGGGCCTCGTAAGCCTCCGCGAGCTGCAGGATCTGGTCCTTGGACGACGGGTCGAGTTCACCGGCTTTTTGGAAGTGTCCGGCGGCTTCGGCGAGACGGTCCAGTTGGAGCAGCGCCCGGGCCAATCCCGACTCGGCGGCCGCGGATTTGGGTTCGATTTGCAGCGCCGCCTGATACGCATGTTCCGAGTCGGCGGCCTGACCGGCTGCGAGCAGCGCCTCTGCGCGGTAGTAGGCCGGCCGGAATTCCTTGGGCTTCGCTTCGGACGCCTGCTTCAGCAATGGGATGGCGTCCTCGCTCCGGTGGTCGCGGAGCAGAAGGATGCCGAGGTTGAGATTGGCTTCGAAGAGCCCCGGCTTGAGTTCCAGCACTTTCCCGTAGGCCGCAATCGCCTCAGGGTCCTTTCGCAGAAACGTATCCGCGAGTGCCAGATTGAAAAGCGCCGTGTAATCCTTGGGATCGTCCTGAACGGCTTTCTGAAAAGCCTCGGCCGCCGCCTCGTAGCGCTTTTCATCGAGCGCCTTGAAACCCTGAGCCTGCCAGTCCGGCGGAGCAGACTGCACCCAGAGCGCGAGAAGCGCAACGACGAGCATATCTGCTTCGATTCTAGCAGCGGGCCCGGGCACCCCGGCCGGCTGAGGCGGCGGTGCGTCTGGTATCCTCGCGCGTTCTCACCTTTCGGTTAATC
This sequence comes from Acidobacteriota bacterium, assembly GCA_025353165.1. Lineage (GTDB taxonomy): Bacteria > Acidobacteriota > Terriglobia > Bryobacterales > Bryobacteraceae > TMP-7. The sequence goes on from JANXRE010000116.1 coordinate 79,442, forward strand.
CGGTCCGGTTTAGGATGGTCGTAGGGAAACTGGGCGCGTCGTTACCGGCACCAACATGGCGGTCGTATGCTATCTGCAACCTCGGCAACCGCGCGCTACCGAGGGAGATTACATTGACCGGCCCGCCACATGAGGTGACGCAACTGCTCCAGGCTTGGACTGAAGGGGATCAGATGGCTTTGGAAAGGTTAACGCCCCTGGTTTACGCGGAGTTACACCGGCGGGCGAAGCGTTACATGGCTCGCGAACGCCCCGGCCACACGCTTCAAACCACGGCTCTCGTCAATGAGGCTTATCTAACTGATCGATGCCCACCAGATGAACTGGCGGAGCCGCGCTCATTTCTTCGCCGTCTCCGCGCAACTCATGCGCCGCATCCTGATCGACTTCGCTCGCTCACGCGGCTCCCTTTAAGCGCGAACCCTGGGCAATTTGCAGTGTCGCTCGATGAAGCTCCGGTTGTGTCGCAAGAATAGCGCGCGGACCTGGTAGCGCTCGATGACGCTCTAAACGCTCTAGCCGTTCTAGACTCTAGAAAAAGCGAGGTCGTGCAACTGCGCTTCTTTGGCGGGCTAAGTGTGGAGGGAACAGCCGAAGTGCTGCGGGTTTCAGAAGAAACGGTGAAGCGCGACTGGAAGCTGGCAAAGGTTTGGCTTTTGCGCGAACTCAGCAGAGATTACAGAGATGAAGCCTGAACGCTGGCGGCAGGTCGAGCAAATCTAGCACTCTGCACTGGAACGTGACGAGAGCCAGCGGAGCCGCTACATTGAAGTGGCTTGCGGGGGGGATGAGGTTCTGCGTCGCGAGGTGGAATCCCTGCTCGCCTACCAAGGCAAAGCCGAGAAATTCATGGAAGCGCCGGCGCTGGAGGTGGCCGGTGAGGGGTTGGCCGCCGAGGAAACCCGGTCGAATCCGCTACACGAAGCCATAATTGGGAAAACCATTTCGCATTATCGCGTCTTGGAAAGACTCGGGGGCGGAGGCATGGGCGTGGTGTACAAGGCCGAAGACACCAGGCTGGGACGGTTCGTCGCGTTGAAATTTCTGCCCGACGATTTGGGGGGCGACCGTCAGGCGCTGGAGCGCTTCAAACGCGAGGCCCGAGCAGCCTCAGCTTTGAACCACCCCAACATCTGCACGATTTACGACATTGGTGAGTGGGATGGGCGTCCCTTTATCGCAATGGAATCGCTGGAGGGACAGACGCTTCAGCAACAAATCCGAGACAGGCCGTTGCCGGTCGAACAGGTTCTGGAGCTCGGCATTCAGGTTGCCGATGCGCTGGATGCGGCACACTCGAAAGGCATCGTTCATCGGGACATCAAACCGGCGAACATTTTTGTGACCACGCGTGGGCCGGCAAAAGTCCTGGACTTTAGGTTAGCCAAGCTCACTGGGGTTGCGCATGGCCTGGCCCCCGCAGGGGATGGGGCCGACGAAGGGGACTCACGCCGTCCCCCCGTGAAGACCGCCGTTACCGCCTTCCTCACTGACGAGCTTCTTACCAGCCCGGGCTTGGCAATGGGCACCGTGGCCTACATGTCGCCCGAGCAAGCCCGGGGCGAAGAACTGGACGCGCGCACGGACCTGTTCTCGTTTGGCGCCGTGCTCTACGAGATAACCACCGGCCGGCGGGCCTTCACAGGCAATACGACGGCGCTGATGTTTGATGCTCTTCTGCACCACGAGCCTGCGCCACCTTCGGAGTTGAATCCGAACGTGCCGCCCGATTTGGAGCGGCTGGTCCTACGGGCGTTGGAGAAAGATCGCGAGATGCGCTACCAGAGGAAGGAGTGGAAAGCAGCGAGCCTGGGGAATTCGGGTTCGGATGAGAGGTCTCCGCCAAGCCGACTACCTGACCTCGGTCGTTGATGCGAGCGGGAATGCTGTTGTTGCCACCCAGCGCCCCAAGATCGATTACCTTGTACCTTGTTTCAGCAACGGCCGTTCCAAGACAGAATTAACCGATCGTTGCCAGCTCGAAGCTGAGCTTCCGGTACTTCTGTAATGCCGCCTCACTTGTAGCTTTCATAGATTCATCCTCTTCCTCTTACCTCAAATACGGTTGCCGGCCGTCACGATGTCATGCTTAGGGCCGGATGTGCCGCCGTTACGGCGTCTCCATTTAATAAAGCGAAAACGGGGAGTCAAAAGGTTAACCCGAGCGAGATTTTGCGGTAAAGGGGCGCCCGGTCCCGAACTCCGCCAGAATCTTGCGTGTAGGGGATTGTCTTTTTTGTGGGGAGTGGGGAATTAGAGGGTGGGCTTCGCGACGGCTGCCGCGCTCTCCAGGAACGCCTCACAACCAGATAGATCGCCCGCTCCGTCGAACGGGAATTCCGCCGCCGGTCCAAGGATCTCGATGCCCGGATTCGATTCGATTTCGCGCCGGAGATTTTCGCTTACCGCGAGTGTAGTCAGACTGAGCGAATTGCGGATCCATGCGATCGTCACTTCGGACGGATCGAACTTCCCGACCGTCGGCCAGAACTTGTCGAGACACAATCGATCGGATGCGAAGTGAACCGGAGTGCGAATCGCGGCGGGAGAGTTCGCCGTAAGCGAGTTAATCTGGGTCGGAGTCCAATCGATCTTTCGCAGCATCCGATCGTGACATACATCCGCCATTCCCAGTCCGACCGCGTTGCCGTAACTGTGCTCGCTCAAGTCCCGCAGGAAGATCCGTTCGATGCGCGGGGCCGTGTCCCACGGATTGTACTCGCCGTTCACTCCCCGGTTCACCACTTTCGTGTCCATGCCCGCTCCGCTGAAATTCTTTCCGATCTCGTCGAGGATCAGGATGTCGAGCGCGCGGACCGGAATGCGGGCCATCCACGATTTCACCAGCGCCAGCAGTTCCTCCTCCTTCTGTTCCATCGCCTCGACGGGCACGATTGTTAGTCCCGCTGTGTTGTGGTTCGCATCCTCGAGAATGGCGAGCCCGCCGAGGATCTTGCCGCTGGAAAGCACTTGCCTGCCGACGCTTCGAATCACCGCCTCCACGCCCATCTTGTAGGCGTACGCGTGATAGCGTTGCGCGCCGGCGAACTTACCCAACCCGATCGCCATCATCTTGAACAGGCCGCTCTCCAGCTTCCCCTGAAAGTCGGTGTGCCACTTGACCCGGCCGATCAGAAACACGCCGTCTGAATCGAACGCGTTCCGGTCCATGAACGTCTCGATGCCTTCCGGAGTTTTGCCGAGCGGCGCGACATCCAGAGCGCTGACGACGGGGCACCCCATCGTAGCTTCGTGAATGCCGTAGTGCGCGAGCACGTCGGACTGGCCCTCGGCCGTCGCCGCTCCGTGGCTGCCCATTGCGGGGAAGAGGAACGGATGCATTCCTGCCTCCTTCCAGAACTCGACCACGTTGCGAACAATGGTGGCGATGTTCGCAATCCCGCGGCTTCCGACGCCGAGCGCCACACGGGAACCGGGCTTCAGCCGCGAAGCGAATCCCGATTGCTGCAACTCTTTCCGGAGTTGGCCGGGGATGTCGCGAACGCTCCGGTCGGGAAATATCTGGCGGACGGGAATCATACGCGGGAGTGAAGCTGCCATACTTGACAGAATAACGGACTCACGCGCCCCCTGGCGTATCCTGAAGCTTTTATGACCATCCGTTTCGAAGACATCGTGGGCGGCGCGGACGCATCGCTCTACGACGTGAAAACCAAAGCCGCCGGACCGCGGGGCGCGCTGCCGATCACCGCCGACATGCTGTTGCATCGCCCCTCCGGCGATCTCTTCGGTCTCTCGCAAAATGCGGGAATGGGCTGGGATCCCGCGAAACTGGGCGGGCCCGAGGTGCTGATCCTCAGCACGCATGGCGGTCTGCGCGCCCCGGATGGCTCGGCCATCGCGCTCGGGTTTCACACCGGCCATTGGGAAGTTTCGCTGCTGGTGCAGGCCGCGGCGGAGGAGTTGAAGAGTCGCGGCGCTGTGCCGTTCGCCGGCTACTGCACCGACCCGTGCGACGGCCGCACGCAAGGCACCACCGGCATGTTCGACAGCCTGCCGTACCGCAACGACGCAGCCACCATTTTCCGCCGCCTGATCCGGTCGCTGCCGACGCGCAGCGGCGTCATCGGGATCGCGACCTGCGACAAGGGGCTGCCCGCCATGATGATGGCCCTCGCGGGTTCGCGCGACTTGCCGTCGGTCCTGGTTCCCGGGGGAGTAACGCTGCTGCCCGAAGATGGAGAGGACGCCGCGCGCGTCCAAAGCATCGGCGCGCGGTTCGCGCACGGCGACATCACCGCCGAGTACGCGGCCGACATGGGCTGCCGCGCCTGCGCGTCGCCGGGCGGCGGCTGCCAGTTTCTCGGCACGGCGGCGACGTCCCAGGTGGTGGGCGAAGCGCTGGGGATGTCGCTGACGCACTCCGCGCTGGCGCCCTCCGGACACCCGATCTGGATCGACATGGCGAAGCGATCGGGGAGCGCCGCGCTGGCGATGATCGCGCGCGGGATTCGCATGCGCGACATCGTTACGGAATCCGCGCTGCACAACGCCATGGTGGTTCACGCGGCGTTCGGAGGATCCACGAATCTCATCCTGCACCTCGCGGCGGTCGCCCACGCTGCGGGCCTGCGACGCCCGAAAGCGGAGGACTGGGCCAGAGTGAACCGCAGCGTTCCACGGCTGGTGGACGCTCTTCCGAACGGACCGCGCAATCACGCCACCGTTCAGGTGTTTCTCGCCGGCGCGGTCCCCGAGGTGATGCTGCACTTGCGGCGCGCGGGCCTGCTGGAACTCGACGCGCTTACCGTTTCGGGCGAACCGCTCGGCCGCATGCTCGACTGGTGGGAATCGAGTGAGCGTCGGAGGCTGCTGCGCGATGTGCTGAAACAGCGCGACGGCATCGACCCCGACGATGTGATCATGGATCCGGATACGGCAACCGGACGGGGCCTGACATCCACTGTATGTTTTCCTACCGGTAATCTCGCGCCGGAAGGGTCTGTGATCAAGAGCACAGCGATCGATGCGAGCGTTGTAGACGCGGATGGCGTGTACCGGAAGCGTGGCCCGGCGCGAGTGTTCACGACCGAGACGGCTGCGGTCGACGCGATCAAGAACGGGCGCGTTCAGGCGGGTGACGTCGTCGTGTTGATCTGCCGCGGCCCGATGGGCGCGGGGATGGAGGAAACCTACCAAGTCACTTCGGCGCTGAAGTATCTGGATTTCGGCAAGCACGTCGCCGTCGTCACCGATGCGCGGTTTAGCGGAGTATCCACGGGCGCATGCATCGGTCACGTCTCGCCCGAGGCGCTGGCCGGCGGCCCGATCGGCAAAATCCTGGACGGCGACATGATCGAGATCACGGTGGATCGCGTCCGCCTGGAAGGCTCCGTCAACCTGATTGGCCCCGATGCTGCGGCGCTGCT
>JANXRE010000127.1 GCA_025353165.1 Acidobacteriota bacterium
ACCACTCGAACTGATTGAATCCCACCTCGAAGCAGCAAGTCAACCTTGTCCCGGTGACGCTTGGGCAAGCGAATGTGGAGTCGACGGTAGGCTCGCATGACCAAGTATAATCCAAACCATTCTCAATTAAAAGTGTTTAAACATACCTTTTCAAGCGGTCAGAGACCTAGCCGGCGAGGACCTGGTGCTTGCCGATGGCTTCCTCAATGAATTGTATGGCCAATTCGGCGCTTTCGCGGTAGGCGATCATCCAGCCGGTGACGTAGCGGCTGAAGACATTGGCCGGCCCCAATAGCTTGGTGATGTCCCAGCTCCAAAGCTGGTTGGGTGCGGTGGCCAGCAACTCGGGTTTTTGGTACAGCCGATGGACGAGCTGATCGCGCCGCTGCCAAACCGATGGCCAGCCCCCAACTTCGAGTGGAGCTTCTCCTTTGGCAATGGCTTTTTGGGCACCGATCTCCTGGCGAACGATTTGTATGTCACCGCCTATTTTGTGCCTATTTTGCCGGACTCCCCACCCGGGCTTCCGGTCCCTTGATCCCGGCAGTCGGGAATGCCAAAGCGGGCGTCCTCACTCACACCGTCATAATCGCAATCGCCTGCTCCAAACTCTTCACCGCATCGTTCCCCGCCTTCGGGCTGTACTCGTGCGACACCCACCCCTGGTAGCCAAGATCCGCGATCGCCTTCGCCACGAAATTGTAGTTCAACTCCTGCGTGTCGTCGATCTCCTTGCGTCCCGGATTGCCGCCCGTGTGGAAATGCCCGAGCCACTGGATGTTCGCGCGAATCGTCCGCACGATATCGCCGTCCATGATCTGCATGTGATAAATGTCGTACAGCAACTTGATCCGCGGCGAGTTCACCCGCCGCACCGTCTCGACACCCCAAGCCGCGTGGTCGCACATGTAGTCCTTGTGATCGACCTTGCTGTTCAGCAGTTCCATGCATACGGTCACGCCCTTATCTTCGGCGTATTTCTTGACTTCGTTCAGGCCCGCGACGCAGTTCTCCATCCCCTGCTCGTCGTTCATCCCGGCGCGATTGCCCGAGAACGTAATCACGTTCGGCGCGCCCCACTCCGCCGCGGCGTCGATACCCGCCCGCAGGCTCTTCAGAATCTTCTCGTGATTCTCCTTGCGGTTCAAACCGAACGGGATCGTCGAGCCGTCCGGAGGCGAATACATCGTCGGCTTCAATCCGTATTTCTTCAGCGTCGGCCAATCCTTCGGACCTACCAAATCGAACCCCGTACACCCGAGTTCGGCCGCAATCCGGCACCGCTCGTCCATCGGCATTTGCGAGCGCCCGAACACGCCATTCGTCACGCCCTGCTTCAGGCGTCCCTTCTTCGCGTTGGGTCTGTCGTCCGCGGCCAGGGCCGTTCCGGCCAGCGCCGCCGTCCCGGCTATCGCCGGCAAAAAATCTCGTCTTCGCATCGCCTCCATAGTATCAGTCACACGCTTTTTTCGCAGGGTGTCAACCCCACCTATCTGACGCTTGCATTTGGAGTTAACCCATTTGGCCCCCGACGTGCTTAAAATTCGTTTTTGAGATCCTCGTCTGTACAATGGGGGCGCGAGGATACAAATGCCGCCGATCTTATCTTTTGAACCAGTCCGCTACCGGCTCTGCTGGCTGCGCGAGAACGCTCCCGGTCACGTTGAAACCGACCTGGGACTTGATATCGCACCCGAACAATTATTGCCCGCCTTGTCGGGCTTGCGGCCCAAGGATCTGCCCGTCGTCGGCCAAGCCCTGCTCACCGCATACGGAATCACCGATGCGTTCGACTGCTACCAGCGCTTCAAGCTGCTCCCCGTCTGCGCCGTCCGGCGGCTGTCCGCCATGTTTGGCCCGCTCGATTCGGCAGAGCGCGTCGCCGAGGCCCGTCGCAACCTGGATTCCATGATCGCTCTCACAAATATGGTCGCGGCCGCCGCTCCCCGCGCCGGATCCGTCGAGGTCCATCTGCCTTACTTCGACCACGCCGCATGGCGCAGAAGATTCGATCTGCTCCGCGATGTGAGGTTCGGATATAGCTACGGCCGCCTGCTCCCCGCCGGCGTGGCCGCCCACCCGGAGACCGTGACGGCGCACCAGGCGCTCCTTGCCGCGTCCACGTCCTACGGCTCCGGACAGCACTTTAGCATCGCCGGATTCGATCGAGCCATCCACGGTTCCGCCTGCGGCGCGTGGCGGGCCATCCCGCCCCAGCATCACATGCGTTACTACGGCCTGATGTTCGGGATGACGGTTGCCGTCCAGAGGGCGATCCGGCGCTGGATGGACCAGTATTGGATCTGGCGTCACATGGACAACCTGGCGGACCCCGCCGTCTCCTGGCCGATCCTGGTTTATGTTCATAGTGATCCGTTTCCCGGCTGCCGAGGCCGCAAGTTCACGTATAGTGTCCAAGACCCAGGCTGGATCTACGACCTGACCGGCAGCGCCCGCACCGCTCTGCGCCGCGCCATCAAAACCATCCAGGCCGAGACGTGGGACTACAAGCACTATGAGATATCCCGGTTCTACGCGCGAACCAGCGCCAAGCAGATACTGGAGGCCGTACGCAAGGACTATCGAACCGTGACAGAGATCGTCAAGGTCGAAGCCGTCCTGGTCAAGCGTCTCGTGCACTGGGGCAATCTCGTCTCGCGCTCCATCAGCCCGCGCGAAGTTGAGGAAGCCTGCGCCGAACTGGCCGCCGATCTCCACTCGAGCGTGCGGCAACTGCCCGGAGGCGCCGCGGCCGCGCAACTGCCGTCCCTCCTGCTCACGGAAGCGACCTATGGCCTGAACTGGGCCATGGGAGGACGGCAAAAAATGCAAAAGCTTCGAGTCTCAAAGCAGACCTTTCAGCCCGTCGGCGACCTCGTCGACAGTGATGAGACTCACCTGCTCGCGGACGACGGTCCGGACTCGCTCGCCGCGTAAGCCCCAGATGCTCGGATCGCTCGCGCCAAACAGCCCGACACTCGGCGCGCCCGCGGCAGCGGCCAGATGCGAGATCCCGGAGTCGTTCCCGACATACGCCCGGGCGCCGGCCAAGCGCCGCGCCAGTTCATACAAATCGGAGAAGCGGTTCCCGCCGGAATCCGCCGCCCATTCCACGGGCGCAATCGGGTTGAGCTGGCGGGCCAATTCCTCAAATCGCTCATAAGGCCAGTTCTTTCTGGCGCTTCCGGAGAAAGGGTGCAACCAAATGGCTTCGTTTCGTATCGCGTCGCAGGGGATTCTGGGGACCGCCGGAATGTCTGCCCCCACCTGCCGGGCAAAGAAATCGGCCGCGTGCAAATTGGCTTCGTTTGGTAAGGCGTCGAAGAAACGGCAGGGCACGCCCAGCGATTCGAGCGCGCCACGAAATTCCGGGCGCTGCGTGCCATACCAGGAAACGATCTCGTCGAACGCGGCCAGAGACCGCGGCGCATCCATGCCCGGTATCCCGAACACGTCGATGCCGGTGGACGCGATGGATCGCACCCGGTCGGCGAAACGGACCAGCGGAACCACCGCACCGGGGACCCACACCTCGGTGTACTCCGCCCGCAGCGACTCCATCGCCGGGAAGCAAAGTATGCAGTCCCCGATGCCGCCCGGGCGGATCAGCAGCCGCCTCACTTCCAGCCGTACAGATGCCGCGCGTTGTCCCGCAAAACCATCTGCGCGAGTTGCGACGCGCGCCGCCGGTCGATCTCGCGATCGCGCAGCATGGCGGTCAGCGCCAGGCCGAGCGCATCGCGGCCGCTCTCGGCCGAGAGCCAGCCCGATTCTTCCCAGCCCACGGCGGGAGTGATGGGCGAAGCGTCGGTGCCGAACAGCACCTTGTCCGGCATGAATTCGAGCCACCGGCGCAGCGTCTCGGAAAGCTCGCGGGGGCTTACGAGCAACGTCTGGATCGAGTAATCGGCCCACACGTTGGGCTTCTCGAGGAGCGCGGTCATCCCGTCGATGAATGGCCAGCCGCCGTGGACCATCACGAATTTGGTTTTGCGCAGCGCCGGGTCGTCGAACAGCGATTCCATCAGGAGCGGGTTCGCGCCCGCGACGTCGAAATAGGACCCGGCGCCGGCGCAGGAGTGAACATGGACCGGAAGCCCCAGCCGGCCGCATTCGCCGGCCACGTAACGGAACAGATAGTCCTGAAGCGTCTTGTAATCGGCATCCGAAGGCACGCCGCCATGAGCGTACACGCGTTCGGCATCACCCTTGGACGGATTCCCGAAATCGAGCGCGCGCAAATACGCGACCTCGAATTTCTCGGCGATCGCGCCTTGATTTTTCTGCCGCTCCAGAACGGAGGTGACGAAACGAAGATAGCCGTCCAGCGAGCCCGGCATCGCGGACTGGCCGGATTCGGAAAGATAACGCTGGAGAAGTTTCGTCTCCCCGCCGAAGAACGTCTTGCGATCCGGATCGCGCTTTCCCAGAGAGTCGTTGTTCAAGGGAAAAATCAGCGCGTCGGCGAACGGCACCCATCGGAAGCGATTGGCGGGCAGGCCGCGTCCCATTGCCACGCGGTTCGCCAGCATGACATCGATGTTGAGCTGGTCGAGCACCCACGCCGGATAGCCGTCCCCGCGATCGCGCATCGCCTTTTGCTTGGCCTCCGCGGCGTTCCGCTCGTTCTCGCCCTTATAGGAAAACAGGCTACGCCACGCGCCGTGATACTCGGGGTTGCCGGGATCCAGGCGCCGCGCCATGGGCGCCTCTTCCATCGCCTCCACCGGCAGCGCGTCGAATTCGTGATCGGGGTCGTTCAGGCCAGTCGCCCGCATCGGGTGAGCGTGGTTGTCGATTGCCTTGGTGCGCCAGATCTCCGCGCGTATGCGCGAATCGATCTGCTGCCGCGGGTGCTGCACCGGCGCGGCGCAAGACGCAACGAACAGCGCCGCCGCCGCGATCGCAAATTTGCCCATGCGTCCGAGTTTACTGAATATAGATGGTAAGCGGAACGTCCACCGTTTTCGGGGGAAGGCACATCCGGTCGTTGCAGGCCTGGTACCGCAGCTTGCCGGTCGCGAGCACCGGCCCCGCCGGCGCATTTCCGGGCACTTTCATCCGGGTGACGATCTCGAACGCGCCGGAGTAAACGGAAAGCGGATTCTCCGAAAACCCGGACTTCACTGCGTGCGCCTTGGGGTAGGCGACTTCTTCCACCTGCAGCGGCTCCGCCTGCCAGGTTAGCTTGATGGGAATCAGGTACTCTTCGTTGGGCTTGTTGCTGTTGACATGGTAGCCGTCGCGCAGTTGCGCAAGCAGCTTCACCGCCAGGACGTCATTGCGCTTCCCGTGGACTTTCTCCACCGGCGCGACGGTCAATACGCTGCCCTGCCCCCAGATCATCGCGGGCAACAAGAAAACACTAGCGAGCCGCATGCTGGCTCCCCTTCGCATCGTCGAGTAATTGCCGGATGTCGTCTTCATAGCTTCGCCGGCTCACCAGCCCGATGTGCGTGGCGGCGATCCTTCCGGCGCGGTCTATCAGGAACGTCGTCGGCAGTGAATCCACGCCGCCGTATTGCTCCGCGACGCGATCGTTGCCGAGCATCACCCGGTAGTTGATTTTGTGGGACTCGATGTACGGCTTCACCACTTCCCAACCCTCGTCGTCCATCGCCACGCCCAACACCGCGAACCCGCGGTCCCTGTAAGTCTGCTCAAACTGCATAAACCAGGGGATCTCCATTTTGCACGGCCCGCACCAGGTAGCCCAGAAGTTCAGCAGCACAACTTTGCCGCGATAATCCGACAGCTTCGCTGTGCTTCCGTTCCGATCCCGGAGCGCGAAATCCGGCGCGGCCTTGCGGACGCCGGTCGGCTTAGTGGCCGCTTCCACCCGGCCCGAGCCGGACGAACATCCGGGCAAGGCGGACACAAAAAGCGCGGTTGAGCACAGCAACAAGCCCCGTCGCGTAGAGATCGGCACCAGCGATATCCCCCTATTCCAATTCTACAGGACCAAAGGACCCGAACCCGACAAAGCGCCGAACCACGTGGCCCGTTGGGATCGATAACGCTGCGCCAGCGTCCATTCCGCGTGCCCGCGCAATCCGGCGTAGAGCCATGCCGCGGTGTCGCAGAAGCTTTCGCACGCATACTCGCGCCATCGCCGCGTCCGCAAGTCGAGGTCCCGCTGGGAAAGTCTTACCTTGACCAGTTCCGAAGGCCATCCCAATTCGCCGCGCGCGCGCCGGCGAAACTCGGCTCGCAGCAATTCCTCGTAGGACCGGCGCGCCGGATTGCCCAGCCGCACCCAGGCGAAATGAAACAGCTCGTGGACCACGATCCGCGCAAGTTCCCGATGGTTGTCGAGCAGCGCCGCATCCAGCACCAGTTCGCGCCGCCGGGGAAAACTGGCCGCGTGGACCTGCGTGCGTGCAAGCTGTTTCGAGAGCAGCTTCCCGCGTCGCACCGTCAATTCCGGAAGAAAGCGGACCCGGATGGGCGAAGCTGTCACTACCGGCACGCGCCCGCTGAAAAATGGGGACAGACCGCCTTTTCCGCCAAAGATCGAACCCGGAATCGACAGGTTACACCGGCGGAAAAGGTGTCTGTTCCTCATTTTTCTGCCGCCAGCGCTCGTCCGCTTAGTGCGCTACCGCGCCAGTCTTGAAGAAATCGGCGTTCTGGATCGTGATTTTGTTCCGGTCCTGAACGGACTTCAGCCACGCCTGGAATTTCTCCTGCCTGACTTGCAGCACAAGATCCGGTCTCGCCTCGTTCAGCGGCCGGAAACTCCGCTCATCCACCTTGATGATATAGAAGCCGTTCGGCTGGCGAACAGGTTCGCTGATCTCGCCCGGGTTCAACTGGAACACTGCCGTCTTGAAGGCCGAGTCCAGTTTATCCGATTGATGAATAACGCCGAAGTCGCCGCCCTTCTCCGCCGAGTTCTTGTCCTCGGAGTTCGCCTTGGCCAGCGTCGCGAAGTCGCCGCCGGCGCGGAGTTGCTTGAGCACGTCTTCGGCTTTCGCCTTCGCCTCGGCCAGGGTCAGCGCCTTCTTCTCCAGCGCTGGCTTCTTGGCATCCGCGAAGGAGATGTAGATTACCCGGATTTTCGCCTGCTCGAACTTGGATTTGTTCGTGTCGTAGGATTTCTGCGCCTCCTCGTCGGTAACCGGAAAAGTGTTCGTCTTGTAGTTGAGCTCCGCCTGGGCCATGAGCTGCTTCTGGTTGAACGCGATCAGCTCCTTCCAGGGGCTCTGCTCCGTGATCTTGTCCTGTTCGGCGAGATCGCGCAGCGAGTTGAGAAGCAGCAGTTGCTCCAGAACGGTTTTCGGGTCGCGGAGAAGACCCTGCGCGAGTTGAGGCGGCGTGCCGGCGACCAGTTTCCTGACCTCGGCGGCGGTCACGTCCTTTCCATTCAACTGCGCCACCACGGCAGTGTCGGCCACCGGGGGCGCGGGAGAAATCTGGGCGAAGAGGCAAGCGGAAACGGCAAAGACTGATAAACAAGAAGGTTTCATGGCTGAAAACAATTAGTGTACCAGCCAAATCTTCTGCGCCGCACTGCAAACCTGCTGTCCGGGATTCGCGGCCGTCGACCCGCAAACGTATACGTACGTCTGCATGGTTGGCAGATCCGCGGGGATCCGGATGTTCACCTGTTGAACGCCCGGCACGGTGGGCGCGGGACCGGCGTAATCGGGATTCAGGATTTCGCGATCGTGGACCTTCGCCGTGATCTTGCCGCTGGCGGAAAGGCCGGTGGCGTAGACCGCGACGACGGTTCCTGTGGGCGCCGGGGCAGACGCGCCGTTCACGGTGGCGTCCTGATTGATCACGCCGCCGGTGAAGATCGCCGGGGCGAGGTCCAGAATTCCTGCGGACCACGGCGGGCTCGTCTGCCCGTCCACGTTCACGGAGACCGTCGCGTTCAGCCATCCGAAGCCCGACCGGTGGCCGGTTACGGTGGCCGGGACATGCACGTTGACCTGGTTCTGCCCGCCGTACAGGATATCGGCCGGAATATCGTCGAAGGTGACGACCACCGCATTGCCGCCCAATTCCTGCCCCCAGATCGTGACCAGCGAATCGGGCACCACGCCCGCACTAAACGGAGGGGCCGAGCTGGTAACCGAGCGGATCACTGGCTGGGCTTGATACTGCGTCACGATCGCCGTGACCGGGATCGTCGCGGTTCCAACCGTGCCGGCATCGATCACGACATTCGCCTGATATGTGCCCGGAGCGAGGCCGGCCGGAATCACGTCCACCCGGAAGAACGAATTGTTCAGCCCTTGATCGCCGATCAGACGGATCCAATTCGAGCCGGTCGTGTACTGAACGCTGGCCGTCCACGGCATTGCTCCACTGCCTTTATTGCCAACGGCCGGGACGAAACTCTGCGTCTGGTTCAGCGGTAACGTCACCTGAATCGGCGTTGTGTCCACGAACAGTTGGGGGAAATAGCCAGCCTTACAGTCCGCCAGGATTCCGCAATCGTTCTGTGGAGTCACGGACTTGAACAGTGTAATCGGAGCGAGGAAGACGCTTTCGGCGGGTTGCAGGGTTTTGTCCGCGGAGAACGGAACCGCGCCGAGCCAGGTTGGGATCTGTGCCGTCTCCCGGACCCCGGGGTTTGCGTCCACCACTTCGTATACCGCGTATCCCGCACCGCCCGTCATGGTGAGTTCGCTGACGGAGTTAAATTGTGTCGTAATCGCGGGCGCAGGCCCAGCCAACGTGCCGCCCGCTCCGTTGGCGTCGGCGCCATTCACTCGAGCGAGGAGCAGTTGCCCTTTTCCGGGGGTATATTGCCCGCCCGACTCGGCCAGTCCCAGATCGCCCGCGGCGGTCGGAGTGTCGGCATCGGAGCCGGCGATAAAGTCCGGAACAAACAGGCGGGCGACGGGGGGGAATCCGCTATAAAAAAGGATGAGCCGGGTGCCGGCGCCGGAGTCGAACGCCGCGAGGAAGCCTTCCGTCACGCGCGTCGTGTTGAAGAGCGTCCCCTGCGCAATTAGATTCGCGAAGGTGATCGTGCCGGGCAGCGGCGATCCCGAAGCCGGGCAAAACAGCTTCGACGAAGTGCTCGAGAGCAGGGACGGCTCGGGAAAACCCAGGATGAGATGCGTATTGGTCAGCGCGAGCGCGCCATTGCCCGTGAACGCGATGTAGCCGTCCACGAACATTCCGGGGATCTGCGTCGCGTTACCGCGCAGGTTTGAAATGGCCAGCGTCACCGTTCCAGTTGGGGAAAGCGTGAACGAGAGGCCGTTCCAGACGAGCGCCGAGGGTGACGCCAGCACCGCGTTCACATTGGACGGGTGCGGAGTGCCCGAGTTGTCCACGGTCAACACAGCGTCCAGAGTTACGTTTACCGAAAGGAACAGGTTCAGATTGCCGGAGATCGTTGCGCCCGACTGTCCGCCCGAACAAGTGATTGCGATATCGCCCAGCCGCTCGGCGTATCCTTCGGCGTGCAACACCGGGAGGTTGGCGGAGGGAGTGCAGATCAGAGCGGCAGCTTGGGCCAACCCTGTAAGGAGTGAGAAAAGGATAAATCGGGACATCATTGCGCCTCTGGAAAAGGGGAATCGTGCCGCCCCTTGGTACCATCTAGATAGCAGTGTAGCTCTCAATGCTGGCCATAGCATCCATCGCCGAAGAAATCCGGGACCTGAAAAAGCAGCGCCGCGCCATTTTGCTGGCCCACCACTACCAGGATTCCGAAATCCAGGAGGTCGCCGACGAGGTGGGAGACAGCCTGGAACTGGCGCGCAAGGCGCAATCGTTCGACGGCGACGTGATCGCTTTCTGCGGCGTATGGTTCATGGCGGAGACGGCCAAGGTGCTGAACCCTACCCGAATGGTGGTTGTGCCGGACCGCGAGGCGAGTTGCAGCTTGGTGGAATGCTGCTCGGCGGATCAGCTTCGCGCCTATCGGGAGCGGTACCCGGACCACGTGGTGGTGAGCTACATCAACACTTCGGTCGAGGTGAAAGCCCTCAGCGACATTCTCTGCACGTCACGTAACGCGGTCCAGGTGGTCAATTCCATTCCGCCGGATAAGACCGTCCTGTTCCTGCCCGACCTGAATCTCGGAAATTACGTGAAACGGGAGACGGGACGCGAGAACATGCGCATCTGGCAGGGCGCCTGCATTGTTCATGCCACGTTCCCGGGACGCCGTGTGGCCAGGGCGCGCGCGGAACATCCGGAGGCGCTGGTGGCGGCTCACCCGGAATGCCCGGCCGAAGTGCTCTCGATGGCGGATTTCATCGGCTCGACCTCGGCCATCATTCACTGGTGCGTGAGCCATGCGGGAAGCGAGTTCATTATCGTGACCGAAAGCGGGGTGTACCATTCCCTGCATCGCCTGGCCCCGGAGAAAACCTTCCACTTCATTCGCAACGAGCAGTGCAACTGCAGCGAGTGCCCCTACATGCGGCGGAACACGCTCGAGAAACTTCGCGATTGCCTGCTCACGCTGGCACCGCGCGTCGAGCTTTCCCCGGAGATTATCGAGCAGGCGGCAGTGCCGCTGCGGCGCATGCTCGCCGTTCGATAAGCGAATTCATGACCGGCGGGCCGCTGATCGACACTTTCGGCCGTCTGCACGATAACCTTCGCATCAGCATCACCGACCGCTGCAATATCCGCTGTTTCTACTGCATGCCGGACGCGGACGTAAAATTCGGGCCGCGCGAAACCATTCTCTCTTTCGAGGAAATCGAGCGTTTCGCGCGTGTGGCGGCGCGGTTGGGCGTCCGCAAAATCCGCATCACTGGCGGGGAACCGCTGCTGCGGCGGGATCTTCCGGATTTGGTGCGCCGTCTCGCCGCGATCGATGGGATCGAAGACCTGGCGATGACCACGAACGCGGTCACGCTGGCCGCGCATGCCCGCCCGCTGTACGATGCGGGACTCCGGCGCTTGAATGTTCACGTCGACACGCTGGACCGCGGCCGCTTTCTGCAAATCACCCGCCGCGACTTGCTGGAGCAGGTGCTCGAAGGACTGTTTGAAGCCAAGCGCGCCGGATTTCAGATCAAGATCAATGCCGTGGCGGTGAAGAACCTGGTCGAGCCCGATATCGTTCCGCTGGCGTTGTTCGGCCGCCGGCACGGTTTCGAGATCCGCTACATCGAATTCATGCCGCTCGACGCGCAGAGCCTTTGGGACCGCGGCAAGGTGCTGTCGGCGGACCAGATTATCGAGACGATCTCGCGCGAGGTCTGCCCCCTGGAGCCGGTGCCGGATCCCGACCCGCGCGCGCCGGCGGTCGAATACCGGTACACGGACGGCCAGGGACGGATCGGCGTGATCGCGTCCGTGACGCGGCCGTTCTGCCTCAACTGCAATCGCCTGCGGCTGACCGCCGACGGGAATTTGCGGTACTGCCTGTTTGCGATCGAGGAAACGGACGTGCGCGGGATCCTCCGGGGCGGCGGCTCCGACGAGGATCTCGAACGGACGATCCGGGAGAACGTCCGCTCCAAGTGGCTGGGGCACGAGATCAACAGCGCGCGCTTCGTGGCGCCGCCCCGGCCGATGTACTCCATTGGCGGATAGCATGAGGCAGTTCACGCATCGCATCGAGGTGGCGACGCGCGGACAAGGACTCTACGACTTCACCCGTGGTGTCGCGTCCTGGCTACACGAATGCCGGATGACGACCGGCCTGTTGACGGTTTTCGTGCAGCACACCTCGGCGTCTCTGACGGTCCAGGAGAACGCCGATCCCGACGTGGTTCGGGATCTGAACGATTTCTTCAGCCGGATCGCGCCCGAAGACAATAGCTTGTACCGGCATACCTCCGAAGGGCCGGACGACATGCCGGCGCACATCCGTGCCGCGCTGACGCTGACACAACTTTCAATTCCCGTGGTTGGCGGCGGCCTGGCCCTGGGTACGTGGCAGGGTATTTACCTGTTCGAGCACCGCTCCAGCCCGCACCGCCGCTCGGTGGTGCTGCACGTCATCGGCGAATGACATTTTGCCATACTCGATGCTGGTACCGGCTATGGCATGGTGGAAATCATGGAGACGGCGCGGACTTCGGCTAGTCGCAGCGTCGGAGGCCTACGAGCGGCTGCACCAACTTCGAGGCAAGGTCCGCTTCTCGAGCACGTTGGTTGATGTGAAGGCCGACCGATGATCGCGGTCGACACGAGCACATGGATCGCCTTCCTGCAAGGAGACGGTGGCGGGGACGTCGAAGTACTCGACCGGGCGCTCCGGGCCCGGCGGGTGCTCATGGTGCCCGTAGTGCTTACCGAAGTGTTGAGCAACCCGAGACTGTCCTCGGAGGTTTTAGAAAATCTTTCAGACTTGCCTCTCCTCGAAATCGGATCCGGCTATTGGCAACGGGCGAGCGCGCTCCGAGCTAAGGTATTGGCGAGGCTTCGCAAGGCGCGCTTAGGCGATGCCCTGATTGCCCAGAGCTGCATCGATCACGCGATTCCTCTGCTTACGCGAGATCTAGATTTCCGGTCGTTTGCCGAGGCCGCCGGTCTCGATCTCCTAATCGGGTATCCGGCGGACTGAACCAGCCATCCCACATCGCCGGCGAATAAGAATCAAACAAAAGTTATCCGAATGCTATCGGTTCGCTTACGATAGTTGGTACTAAATGATAGTAGGATGGAAGTCGGTACCTGAAGGATCTCGTTAATGTGGAAACGAAAAGAAGGGGAGTACATCCCGAGGCCGACAGCGGTGTCGCCAACACAGCCGGAGAATTTCAGAGAGCACACGCCTATCATGTCAACAATCCCTTCGCGCAGTTCTGAACCGGCCGTTGAGACCCTCCGTGGGGTGGCCGTACTCGGAAAATCGGTGATGGTGAAAGGCCAGATTCAAAGCCGGGAAGACCTGACCATCGACGGAGAAATAGAAGGCACGATCGAATTGCTGGAGCACCGCCTGACGATCGGTCCGAACGGGCGCGTCGTGGCGAATATCAAAGCCCGCGAGATCGTTGTGCTCGGCACGGTGAACGGCAATGTGGAAGCGGTCGAGAAGATTGACATCCGCAAGGATGGAAAACTTGTCGGCGACATCAAGACGGCGCGCATCGTGATCGAGGACGGAGCGTACTTCAAGGGCAGCATCGACATCACGAGGGCGGAGCCGAAGCCCGAGAAGAAGCCGCTGGCCCAGCCGGCACAACCGGTGCCGGCCGCCCCGATGGCCGCTCCGGCAGCCGTGGCGTCGCCGGACGCAAAGCGGTAGAGGGCTAAGATGTTCGGCGGAAGGCTGAGGGCGATGCTGGGTGACCAGATATCGTCGCGCCCGGTAGGCGCGGCACGCTCGCCGCTACCCGATGTACCGGCCAGCGTGGAGGAAGTTTATTCCCGGCCCAGCCACGGCCTCGACCAGTTCTTCACTGGAACCAGTGACTTGCAAGGGTTCCCCATGCTCGACCTTTCGGGAGCCAGCCAGGCGAATATCTCTTACATCACCCAGCTCGGGATACGGCTGTATTCGGACGACACGATGCTGGCCCTGGAAACGGCTTTCGGAAACGGCCCGGATTTTCTGGAGAGACAATCGGACCCGGAGCTGGTGGATCGCTTCATGTTTTCCACCCTGGATTTTCCGGAGAGTCATTTCTGCGGGGCGCTGCTGTGGGACACGCTTCAGTTCCTGAAGCAGCCCCTCTTGCAGGACACCGTCGATCAGTTGCACCGGATCCTGATGCCGGGCGCTTACCTGTTCGCCGTCTTCCATGCGAACGAGCGCTGCCAGGACGTCCCGCGCTATTCGTTCCGCATCCACGATGGCAAGTCCCTGGTGCTGTCCACCCGGAGCGAGCGGCGGACAGCGCCCTTTCTGAACAACCGGGCCATTGAGAAGCTGTTCCACCAGTTCCACTCCGTGAAGTTCTTCCTGACGCGCGACAACCTGCGCGAGATCATCGTCCGCCGGTAGTACCCACCCGATTGTTCGCGACGGATTGAGATTTTTTCACATCCGGATCAACAGTACTACGAGCTCTGCGGTTCCACGGAACCCTTTCGCTCCCGATCCGTCAAAACGGAAGGAGTTTAGGACTTGGCAGCATAATTGCTAGTGATGTGTGGTATGCTTTTCGATGCCGAGATCTCCGTTGACCACGAAAGCGGAATTCGCAATTTGAATTCCGGCTGCGCGGTTTCAGCAACACAAACTACCGGAAGCGGGTTATCTCGGACCACTGTATTTAGCGCGCATCCAAAATTGAACCTTTTGATGGATGCCAACGTCTAAACGAAATAGCGATAGACAACAAAAAAATGAAAGGGAGTTAGCTCATGACGAAGACCGAATTAACCAAGTACAAAAACATTGTTCTGGCAAAGCAGGCAGAGCTGGAGCTATATATCCGCAACCGCGAAGGCATCACGATCGAGAAGAGCCCGGATGCGCTGGATGAGGTCCAGCACGCCGCGGAACGGGAGCTTGCGATCCGAAACCTCGATCGCGAGTCGAATCTGCTGCGAAACGTGCGCGGCGCGGTGCGCCGCATGGGCGAAGGCACCTTTGGCGTGTGCCTGCACTGCGAGGAAGACATCAGCCAGAAGCGGCTGAACGCGCTTCCCTGGGCGCCGTTCTGCATCCAGTGCCAGGAACAGTACGACCGCAACCGTGAAGAAATGTTGTCCGGCGATATGGACGAGCTCCTCGTCAACGCGGCTTAATTCCGTTGGGCGGGCTTCGTCTCGATAACTTACCATGGCGCGGGCGCAAGCCCGCGCCTTTGTTATATCTACAACTAATTAATTTCAATTAGAGGACGCCGATCGCGGAGATCATTCGACCGGCCTTGGGGCCGTCCCGGCGGTAAGAGTGCAGCTCCGGAGGGCCACACTTGGTGCAAGGCGACCCGGTCGAGTAGATCTTTCCTGGGTCAATCCCCCCACCTGCCAACTGGCGGCGATTGAGATCGATCAAGTCCAGGTGCGTCTTGCCCCCCACGGGCAGATCGGGCAGGAATATTCGAAACCGCTCACTGACCTCGGGGCCCACCTCGTAGCAGCACGGGCCGATCGCCGGTCCGATGGCCGCGTGCAGGTTCGCCGGCTTGGAACCATATTCGGCAGCCAATTTTTCAACCGCCTTACGCGCAATCTGGTCCAGGGTTCCGCGCCATCCGGCGTGCACTGCCGCCACGGCGTGGCGTTCGGGGTCCGCGATGAGAATCGGAACGCAGTCGGCGGTGCGAATTCCGACCAGCACTCCCGGGCGGTCGGTGACCAGCGCGTCGCCTTCCCCGAGGTAGCCGCGGCCGCCGTCCACGCGGACGATCTGGTCCGAATGGATTTGGTTCAGCATGACCAACCGCCAGGGGTCGGGCCAGTCGGCGGCGTCCCGCGTGCCGAACCCGTGTTCCAGCCAGGAAAAGGACGCGAGTCCCCCGGCCCGGTACACGTTCCGATTGTCTTTAAAAAACACGGCTTTGTTTCGCTAAATGTTGATGAGGCTATCCGGCGCCGGCGAGGCCACCTGCGCCACCATGATCTGCCGCTTGAAGTTCTCGAGCATGGACTCGTCCAGCCGCACTTCGGTGGGCCGCTTGATGAGCGTTGTTTCCTGCTGGATCTTGTCCTGTAGTTTCATGAGGCCGTAAAACAGGTTCTCAGGCCGGGGGGGACAGCCGACCACGTACACATCCACGGGGACGATCTTGTCCACTCCCTGCAGGACCGAATAGGTGTTAAATGGACCGCCGACGTTGGCGCACGCGCCCATCGAGATCACCCACTTGGGATCGGGCATCTGATCGTAGATGCGCTTCAGCACCGGAGCCATCTTGAGGGTAACGGTGCCGGCCACAATCATCAGGTCGGATTGCCGGGGGCTCGGGCGGAACACCTCCGCTCCGAAGCGCGCGATGTCGAAGCGCGCCGTGCCGGCCGCGATCATCTCGATGGCGCAGCAGGCCAGTCCGAAGGTAAGGGGCCACAGCGAGGACTGCCGCGCCCAGTTAAAAACGTAATCGACGGAGGTCGTCAGGAAGTTGCGCTCAAACTGGTTTTGCAAGTAGGGCATAGGTTCCCGCCCGAAGCCCTAATTCTAGCACTGCGGGCCGAAGATGAAAAAGACCACAGGCTTCGAGTCGTCGGGTTCTAAACTGGGCGGTGTGTTGGCCCGAAGCCGATGCCTCAATGCCCTTTTCCGTGTCCCGGGATTTTAGGACGACCTCGTTGACTTTTCAAGCCAGTACCCAGTGACCCCTATCACGGCCCAAAACACCAGGACGCCCCATGCCACCTCTCTATCACGACTGAAAAGCAGACCGAGGTACACTCTTCAAGTTAGAACGGGGCACAGTAGGAGCACATTCTCCCACCCTTTGGCAATGAACTGCTCCATCCGACCTTTAAGAATCAAGGCGGTTGCCACGCAGACAATCGGGAGAAGATATGCGGCGTAGACCGCCCAAAAGTTGCCCCCA
>JANXRE010000175.1 GCA_025353165.1 Acidobacteriota bacterium
GTTGGTTGCTACAGTGCCGGAATTCGTCAAGTTCCCGGAGACGGTGGCGGTGGTCTGTCCGTCCAGGTCGAAGAGGCCCGTGTTGCTGACGGTCAATGTGCCCGTGCCGGGAGTAATCGTGGTCGATTGGCCGTTAAATAACTCCAGGTTTCCCTCGACACTGCTCAGTTGGGCAAAAGCGTTTGCCGCACCGGCCTTCATCGTTCCCCAGATCTGGAACGTCGAGCCCGCCACAACATCGGTGATTCCGGCTGGCTGCGCGGTCAGGTTCAGGGTCGCACCCGTGCTGACCTGGACCGTTCCGTTGTTGACGAGCGAACCCAGGGTCGCCACGTCGGTGGTGTTGTTGAAGACCCCGATATTCAGCGTCGAATTTGCCGAGTTTGTAAAGCTCCCGGTCACTGTAAGCTGATTCGGCCCGCCCAGGTTAAAATCGTTGGTAGTCACCGTGCCGGTGTTCGTGAAATTCCCGGTTATGTTCGCAGTGGATTTTCCGTCCAGATCCATGAAGCCGGCATTTGTCCCTCCTCCGGTAACCACCAGGCTGCTCTGGTTTTTAAAGAGGAGCTGGCCAGTCGAATTGATGGTCAGCGGCCCATTGATCGTAAGGGACTCTGTGGTGTTGGCGAGGTTCTGGAGAATTGACAGACCGCTGGCGCCGCCCAGGATCAGCGATGAAATCGTAGCGTTGAGGTCCAGGCTTACCGTATCGCTGGTGGTTCCGATGATGACGTTGTACGTATTCCCGCCGCCGTTGTTCGGCACGCCCGTGGGCGACCAGTCGGCCCCGGTATTCCAGGTGCCCGTGCCCCCATTCCAACTCTTGTTGATACTAGCGTCTATCTTTGTTGGGCGGACCTTTTTCTGGTCCTTCGAACCACTTTCTTGCGGCAGCGCGGGCGCCGCCAACAAACCCAGTACAAGCGCGGAGACAGAGATACAGCGGAACAGTTTCACGAAGACCCTCCAGGACTCGGATCCAATGACAGTACCCCGGTAGCGGCCGGGAGTCAAGTAAAAAGTGCCGCCGCAGTTTCGCCCGGCCTCGAGGGAGGCTGCCATCCCACTGATTCGTTTGTGGTTAGGTGGGCTCTGGGTTCGTTTCGTAAAATTTCGTTTTCGAGATGTTCGCGCCGGGTTTCGCCGATCGGCGTGCGGATGGTTTCAGACATTTGGGTCTTCCCACCCCAAACATTCCTTCTTGTTTTCTGTAAGATGCGATTCTAATGAGCGATTTCCGGAGAAGGCAGGTGTGAACGCCTCTGCGGGGGTGGCCTCGCCACTCACCTGGCGGTGGCGGTGAGTCTCTCCAGACCGTGCTTCATGGGGGCCGGCAGGACCTTCTCGAGGTCCTTACATGCACTCAGAAAACCCGCTCCTACCTCATCGGGCGCGAGGGCGGAAACGACGTGGGCGGTGCCGGTCAGGTAAGGGCGAATCCTCGAATCGGTCACGCCCGGAGGCAGCGGTTTCGGCACGAACGTCAGGACCGCGAGCACCACCAGCGCCGCAGTCACAACCCCTTGGACGCCGCCGCCGGCCGCGCCGAGCAAACGGTCCAGCCAGGTTAGTTCCGTGGCCGCGACGAAGCGTACTGCCGCGCGCTCGACGAACTCTCCCACCAGCATGACCAGGAGGAAGACGGCGAAGAATCCGGCTTCGTTGGCACCGGTCCGGGAGTGGATGAAAGAACGGAACCAGAACCCAGCCGGAACGTAAAACCAGAGGGCGCAGCCGATGGCCACCACAAAAGTCACAAAGCCGATCGCCGTGCGGGAAAAGCCCTTTCCGAGCCCGGACATCACGCATACGAATATGACGACAGCCAGCACAAGATCGAACCAGGTCACGGCGGGCCTCCTTTCAAAATGATACGAAAAGGAGGCGGGCGGTGTTCCATCATGGACGAGCCCTTTTTAGCACGGGAAGCATGAGGGCCGAGGGAGTCGCGCCGCCGAAATAGACGGTCTGTTTCGCCGGCCTGATCTCCAACGGGCGCGCGCTGTTCAGGTTCCGGTCGAAGCGGGGGAAGTTGCTGGAGGAGATCTCCAGCCGGATGCGGTGGCCCTTGCGGAACATGTGCGCCGCCACTCCGGCATCGATGGCGATCTTGTAAGTCTCGCCAGGGTGGGCGAAAACCCGCTTGTCCAGACCGTTCCGGTAGCGCAGGCGGAGGATGCCGTCGGTCACCTCACGCGATGCGCCGTCCGGCGCGAGGTCGACCAGTTTGGCGGTGAAGTCCGTGTCGGGCGCGCTGGTGGAAACGTACATCTCGGCGCGCACCGTGCCCGCAATCGTGATTTCGTTGCTCAGTACCGGTCCAGTGTAGAGGAGAATATCGGGCCGGCGTTCAATAGCGCGCTGATCGAGCGGGCCGGGCGGAAAGATCCTGGCGTTGCAGCATAGGGGCCCGCCGCGGGTGGGAACCGGGTTTCGGGGATTGTAGGTGAAACGGTCGTTGCGCGCCCTGCGCTCCGGGTCCCTGTCGAGCCGACCCTTGCTCTTCAGAAACAGCGCGGTGGAGTGGGTACCGGCGGGCGGCCACTCGCCCTCATCGTGCCAGGCGTTTTCCCCGGTAAAGTAGATTCGCGCCGCGGGGAAGGTGGGCATTCCCTTCCCCCGCAGCCAGTGATCGAACCACTGGTACTGATAGGTTCGAACCGGGAAGGACGACGCCGGACCCAGGTCAATACCGTCGACCTTTTCCGACATGTTGTGGCCCCACGGGCCGACAACGATGTGGGCAGTCCGCCCCAGCGAGCGCAGGGTGGCGAATGCCTCAAGGTCGCTTTGCGCGTAGTTGTCGTACCAGCCGGCGGCGGCGAACACGGGAACGCTCACGCGGCTGAGTTTCTCGCGAACGCTGATGGATCGCCAGAAGCTGTCATAGGTCGGGTGATCGAGGGCGTGCTGGTACCAGTCGACGGTCTGGCCGGTGGCGGCTCGGTCGGCGGTCCGGATGGGCAGCCACCAGAGGTAACTTTTCAGCTCGGGTTGGACGGAGCCGTGCGGGCGGAGATTTTCGGCCATCCACAGCAGGCGATGGCCGAGTTTCATCGCGCCGCCGCGGGAATAAAAACGGTCCAGGTAGGCGTCACAACCGGAGACTGCTGGGAATATGGCTTTCAGATGCCGATTGCCGCGGACGGCCACCTCCCATTGCGCGACGCCCAGGTAGGAGCCGCCGATCATGCCGACCGCGCCGTCGGACCATGGCTGGCGCGCGATCCAGTTGAGCGTGTCGTCGCCGTCGGGGCCCTCCTGGTCGAACGGGCGGAAAGTCCCGTCGGAGTCGTGCCGGCCGCGGACATCCTGAATGACGAAAGCATAGCCGCGCTCGACGAATCCGCGGTAGAACGGCGAGAGATCGGGGCCCTTGCCGTAGGGAGTGCGTACCAGGATGGTGGGACGGTGTGGTCCCGCCTTATAGAAAACGTTGGTCGACAGATGCACTCCGTCACGCATCGGCACGCGCAGGTCCAGTTGCTTTTCGACGGCGATGTCGGCGCGCCCGGCCGCGGCGAGGATCAGGCAGAGGGCGACCTTACGCACGACATTCCTCGAGGGCTTGCCAGTAGAGACGCGCCACGTGGTCCGGGTCGTGCTGTTCGCGGATGTGCCGGCGAGCCGCGGCGCCGAGGCTGCGCGCGTCGTCGGGGAAGCGGGCGAGCCAGCGCATCATTTCCGCGAGCATGTCGACCTCGGCCGGGCCGGGATCGATCGGGACGCAAGATGGCGTATCCTCGCCGGTTGTCACCAGGACGGGCTTTCCGATGCCCATCATGCGCACGCCGATGCCGGATGTTTCACCGGCCTGGGGATAGCGCAGGTTGATGCAGGCATCGACGGCATGCGCGTGCAGCCACCAGTCGCGTTCGCCGAGGGCGGGCAGCCGGATGACTCCCGGCGCCTGGAGCAGCGGCGCGATGGCGCGCTCGTAATCCGAGGAGACGATGTCGCCCGCCACCAAAAGCGCCGCGCGGACGTCGCTCCGCACCTTGTCGAAGGCTCGCAACACCGACCCGAGCCTCTTGGATTCGCGCAGGTGGCCGAGCACGGCGAACAGGGTGGTGGACGGCATCACACCCAGGTGTTCCCGAAGGCGCTCGACCTCGGCTCCGGACGGCTCCGGCGGAGGTTCGAAGAGGTGCGGGATTTCGAAGACCCGGGCTTGTGGGGCGTGTGCGAGGACCATGCGCCTTGCCGCCGCGTTGTGCACGACGATTCCGGCGGAACTTTCGGCGATCCGGCGCAGCATCGGATAGCGGAAGTACTCCGGGTCGCCGGCGGAGCGGGCGCGGCGGCACCACAGATCGCCGGCGAGCGCGGCGGTCCACTCGCCGTAGTTGTACGTGAATTCCGCCAGGTAGTCCGGTTCATTCATGATCCCGAGGAGGAAGTGATGGAGGACGGCGTCGTGCAGGACCGCGACTCCCGGACGACGCAGAGCGCGAGTGTAAATAGCGCGATGGAGGTGGTTGTTGCCGACGTGATACAGCGGCGCCCCGGCTCCATTGACCCGCACTTCGCCGTGGCGGCGCATGGCGCGGAGTAGCGCGGCGGAATAGTCCGCAACACCGGTGGGGGCGGGCGGAAGGGGGGAGAAGAATCCGGCGGTCACGCTTTCGGCCGGGGCCCGAACAGGGCCGTTCCTATCCGCACGATGGTTGCGCCTTCTTCGATGCCGGCCTCGAAATCGTTGGACATGCCCATCGAGAGCCCGGCGAGACCGTGGCGTTCGGCGAGCTCGCGCAGGCGGCGGAAGTAGGGGCGCGACAACTCGGCGTCGGTGGACCAGGGCGGCATGGTCATGAGTCCGGTGAGGCGCAGGTTTTTGGCTTCGCGCAGGACGGCGACGATTTCCGGGACAGCCTCGGGGAGCGCGCCGGTCTTGGTCTCTTCACCCCCGAGCTTCACTTCCACCATGACGTCCAGCGGTCCGGTGGCCTGTTCGGCGAGACGCCGGGCAAGTTTCAGAGAATCTATTGTCTCGATCGCACTAAAGATTTCGGCGGCCCGGTTCGATTTATTGGATTGGAGGCTGCCGATGAGGTGATAGCGGGCGCCGGCGAGACCGGCGACTTCGGGGTGCTTGCGTTCAAATTCCTGGACGTAGTTCTCGCCGAAGTCTCGCAGGCCGAGGGCGTAAGCCTCATGAATTGTGGCCGCGGGGAACTTTTTCGTCACGGCGAGGAGCGTGATGCCGGCTGGGTCGCGATGGGCGCGTTCGGCGGCTTGCCGGATGCGGGTCCGCACCTGTTCCAGACGATGAGCGAGCACTCTAACCAATATACGGTCGCGGCCAGCTTAACGGAGGCAATCGGGGGGTTTATCGGGCGGTGCCGCAGGCCGGTGCTGATTGAGCCCGGGTACGATCCAGTCCCGCTGACGGCGGATTCGTACGCCCTTGAGCAGCGCGAAGATTCGGTGACGCTGGAGGCCTGGTCGGAGCAGCGGAATCTTTCGCGGCGGGTGGTGGGGATCGAGGGCGAGACGCGCGGGCGGCTGGCTCTGTCGGTGGAACGGTTCGGAAAGAAGGCCGGGATCTTAATCCTGCTCGACCAGGAAGCGCCTCGGGGCGTCGAGACGGCGCGCCGGTTGTCGCGGCTGACATTTCGCGAGCGCTTCCGACGGGCCGTGGCGCGGCGATTTCCGGGTTGGCGGGTGGCGGAACTGACCATGGAGACCGACCTCGCCCACACGCTGACCTCGAACTTCCCGCGGGCGCTGGTCCGCAAGGGCGCGACCGCCTGGGCGGCGATCGGGGCGGAGCATGAGGCGGATGCGGTGCTCACCCACGGCCTCATCTGGCTGGATTACCTGCGCGCGAGAGAACGGCGGCATTTCATCGAGGGACTGCTGCTATACCTACCTGCGGGCCGTGAGCGCACCACCTGCCTGCGCCTGCGATGGTTGAATCCGCGGGCGGCGCAGTACGAGGTGCTGGCATTTACCGGCGACGGCTATGAAGATGCCGTCGACTTGCGGGATTACGGCAATCTGGACACGCGTGTGGAAACGTGCCGCGAATACGCGGAGTGGTCGAGTGAAATCCAGCCGCTGGTGGAGCGGCTGCGGGCCGTTCCCGGCGTGGAGTGCCTGCCTCGGGGCGACGGGTCGGTTGGATTGCGCGTGCGCGGTCTGGAGTTCGCGCGAGCCACGCCCGACAGGCTGCTTTGGGGTATCGGGACCAAGCGCCCGGCGCGAGCATCCAACGCGGACGAGATCGCCTGCCTGGCGGAACAACTGGGGCGCTTTCGCAGCGACGGGGCCAGAGACCGGGGGCATCCGCTGTATCAACGAAATCCGGAGGCGTGGCTGGAGTCGCAGGTCCGGGCGAATCTCCGGGAATTGGACCCGAGGCTCGATCCGGCGCCGGTGTACGGGCAGGTGCCACAATTCACCGGCGGCGAGCGGGATGTGATCGATCTGCTGGCGGTGAATGGGGACGGGCGGCTCGTCGTGATCGAGTTGAAGGCGACCGAAGATGTGCATCTCCCCATGCAGGCGCTGGATTACTGGATCCGGGTCCGGTGGCACGCGGCGCGGGGGGATTTCGGAGCGAACGGGTATTTCCGGGGCATGAATCTGCGCACCGATGCCCCGCGGCTGCTGCTGGCGGCTCCGGCGCTGGAGTTCCATCCGACGAACGAGAAGGTGCTGCGGTACTTCGCGCCGGAGGTGGAGGTGGAACGGATCGGGGTAGGGATGGAGTGGCGCAGGGAGTTGAAAGTGATGTTCCGGTACAGGGGTTAGAGGCTGAGATAGAAAAAGAGAGACTATGGCACAACTCGATTGGACCCAATGCCCGGCAGCGGAAAGTGTGCCGGGGCGAGTGAGTGGAGCATGGGTGTTCAAGGGAACGCGGATGCCGGTTCAGACGGTATTCCTCAATCTTGAAGCCGGGATGTCTCCAGAGGAAATCACGCGAGAGTTCGACGTATCCCTTGACCAGATCCAGGCCGTGCTCCATTTTGCCAGCCAGAGCCTTGAAAAGGCGCCGCTGCTGACGCCGTGAAGATTCTATTTGACCATGGCACCCCGCGATCCATGGCCCGGAGCCTGGTAGGGCATTCGGTTACGCGAGCCGCGCAAATGGGCTGGCATTGCCATCGTGGTTTTTGACGGACTGATCGCTGCGGCGGTCAACTCGGCGACACCCGGCGGGTATTGTGAGATAAATATCCCGCGTCCTCCGAAACCGCTCCGCAAGTAGAGGGCGTGCCGATTGGCCTCCACGCCGGGGCGCCTGTCCACGTCAGTCCTTCCTAGATGGCATTCGTGCGCGCACTCGCGGTTGTCCTGGCCGGTGCCACCATGCTGTGCGCGTCGGCGGAATCCGATCGCGTGTATGGGCAGGCCCGGGCAGCCGAGCGGCGGGGCCTCTCCGTTCGCGCGTATCTCCTTTATTCACAGGCTGCTACGCTCGATCCCAAGAATCCACTTTATGCCTTGAAAGCCAGCGCGCTCAGGCCGGTGGCAATGAAGTCCGTGCACGTCGCGGTGGCCGGCGATCCGAAGGCACCCGACACCGCGGAGCTAGTCCAAGTTCCGGACGAGGCTGTGATGAACGAGCCCACTCACGTTCAAGCGTCTCCGGGCACGGCGGATTTTCACCTGAAGGCCGCGCCGAAGGCGATCTGGGAACAGGTGGCGTCGAAGTTCGGACTCCTGGCGATCTTCGACCGCGATTACCCGAATGATGCGCCCATCCGTGTGGACCTGGCGGGTGTGGACTATCGCGACGCGCTGCACGCGCTCGAGAACGCCACCAATTCATTCATCGTGCCGCTCTCCGCGCGAGTGATTCTGATCGCGCAGGACACCACGCAGAAGCGCGTCGACCTGGAATCGAATGAGGCCGTCATGGTGCCCATTCCGGATACGGCTTCACTGCAGGAAGCGCAGGAACTGGCCACCATGATCCAGCAGACGCTGGAGATGCGCCGCTTCGTGGTGGACCCTCGCAAGCGGATGATCATGATGCGCGATCGCGTATCCAAAGTGGAGGCGGCGCGGGCGCTGACGGTGCAACTGCTGCATCCCAAGCCGCAGGTGGCCATCGAGGTGGAGCTGCTGAGCGTCACGGAGAGCTCGTCGCTGAGCCTGGGAATGACGCTGCCGACCGAGTTTCCGCTCGTCTACTTCGGTAATTTCTGGAAAAATGCGGCGGTCGCGGTGCCGGCTGGATTCGCGCAATTCCTGACGTTCGGCGGGGGCGCAACGTTGTTCGGATTGGGCGTGACGAATGCCGAGCTGTTCGCCACGGCCAGCCGGGGTTCCGGAAGGACCGTACTGAAAACCGAAATTCGGGTGGCGGACGGCCAGCCCGGCACGATCCACGTCGGCGATAAGTACCCGATCGTGCAGAGTGGCTTCTACGGAGCGGCACCCGGCGCAAAGGGGCAGGTTTTTGCGCCGCCGCCCACGGTGAACTTCGAAGATCTCGGGGTGCTGCTGAAAGTGACGCCGACGGTGCACGACGCGGACGAGGTTACGCTGGAGGTGGATGCCGAGTACAAGGTTCTGGGAAGCGGGAGCTTCAATGGCATCCCGGTGATCGCCAGCCGCAAATTCGAAGCGCGGGTTCGTCTCAAGACTACCGAATATGCGGTTGTGTCCGGGCTGATGACCGACTCGGAGTCGTACGCGAAATCGGGCATCGTCGGCCTGGCGGACATCCCGGTGCTCGGCTGGTTCTTCCGCAAGACGGACACAAAACACGATAAGGCCCAGACCTTGCTGGTGATCAAGCCGCGCATCGTGATCGCGCCGCCGAACGAATACGTGACGCGGCAGCTCTGGGTAGGCTCGGAGACGCGCCCGCTTACTCCCCTGTAGCGCCCTCGCCCACTCCAACCGCGATTTGCGCATGCACCGCGATATCGATGGTGGGCGGGAGAACGAGGGTGTTGTGAATGAGGCACTTTTGCACGGCGCGGAGCAGGCCGTCGCGATGCTTCGAATCTTCGGCGGCGTGGCAATCGACCTCGATGCGGAAAGCGCCCAGGCGCGCCGGTTGTAGATCCTTCCGCGCCTCGACGCGGATGGTGAGATCGTCCGCGGGGAGCCGGTGGATACGGAGATACTGGGCGGCGTAGAATCCCGCGCAAGTTCCTAAAGAAGCCAGGAGTAGCTCGGGGGGCGTTGGCCCCGAGTCCTCGCCGCCGTTCTCGACCGGCTGGTCCGTCAGAATTTTGTGTCCGCGGGATTCCGATTCGAAGCGAACGCCGCCGCGGTAATGAATGATTGCGTCCATACTATCGAGATGCAGTTTCGCGCCGGCTGGTGACGATTGACCGAAATGCTATACTTTCGCTTCTGACTCCGCGCCTCTTCCTGGTCACAGGACTCTTCTTCGGCATTGGCTACTGCTACCTTACGCCTCCCCTGCGAGTGCCGGATGAGGCCAGCCATTTCTTCCGGGCGTACACCACCACAACGGGATCCTGCACCGGCGCCCCCGCCATTCTCGCGCCCGTCGACTGGCGGCGGGGAATGGATTCCAAACAGATCTGGACGGAACTGCCTCGCGGCACTACACCCGAGGAGATGGTGCGCCTCATGCACGCACCGCGAAACCTTCCGTACGGTGTCGTTGCCGCGTTCGCTGTCGGTAATGTATACAACTGCGTCCCTTATCTACCCGGCGCCGGGGGTATCGCCGTCGCACGATTACTTCGGATGTCGCCACTGGGGATGATGCTTGCGGGAAGAATGGCGAATCTCGCGATCTACTTGTTGTTGATCTACTTTGCCCTTCGGCTGTTGCCTGGATGGCGTCTGCTGATGGGAACAATTGCTTTGATGCCGATGGCGCTTCACCAGGCGGGATCACTTTCAGCGGATGGCCCGGCGATCGCGATTTCGTGCCTCTTCATCGCTTATAGTTTGAGCCTGGCCTTTGCCGAGCCCGTTCCTCTGACTTTCCGCCAACTGGCGGCACTGGCAATGCTGGTTGTAATTCTCGGTCTATGCAAGGTGCTTGTTTACCTGGTCCCAGTCTTGTTGCTGGTGCCGGCGTTGAGGTTCGGCTCTACAAAGAAGAAGTGGCTTTGGCTTGGCGTGTATGTTGCGCTGGCGGCAGGCGCGGCGTTCGGCTGGCAATGGATAAACCGGCTGAA
Source organism: Acidobacteriota bacterium (assembly GCA_025353165.1). Lineage (GTDB taxonomy): Bacteria > Acidobacteriota > Terriglobia > Bryobacterales > Bryobacteraceae > TMP-7. Next base: position 10,125 of record JANXRE010000175.1, read on the forward strand.
TGTGGAGCGAGTGACTGCGATTCGGGCTGACCAGGGCATCCTGATGGTTGAGAACTTGCGTTACGCGCTTACCAATCCGGTGGACTTCTGCGTGAGAGTCGGACGGACGTTTGTGGGCCTGGGGTCTGAGTACCTTTCGGAGTTTGTGGGTAAGCTCGGCTGGCTGGCGGTGCCGCTACCGGGATGGTTGATCTGGGCATATTTCGCTGTACTCGTCCTGATTGCGGCCGGCCACGAACACCCCCGGCTTTCAAGCCGGGCCCGCGCACTGCTGGCAGCCCTGCCTCTGGTGAACGCCCTGAGCGTATTCCTCGTTGTCTGGACCTTTGAGACGCCAACCGCCCAAATCGCGTCGGGGTCGGGCTTGATCTACGGCGTTCAGGGGCGCTACTTCATACCGTTTGCGTTTCCGATGTTCGCCGCGATATCAGGCCCTTGGCTTAAGGCCGGTAGACGATGGCTGCCGCTGATTGCGTTTTGCACGGTCCTCACCGCGAACTCCGTGGCATTGGAACGTGTTTGGGCGACCTATTACTCGGTAGGTTCTCCCGCGGGTACGCGCGACCGGTTTACTACCTTCGACCTCTTGTTCCGGCGGCGGGCTATAGTGACGTCCCAACATGAAGGCAAACTCGTTCGCCGCCCGGGCGCGGCCATCGAAGATCAGAAAGTCTATGTCGTGACCGGCGGGATAAAGCGCTGGATAACGCATGCATCCTGGATCACCGCCCATGGATACAGATGGCCCGACGATGTCATCGTAATTCCCGCACAGCAACTGCAGACGATTCCCACAGGCGAGCCAATCGTGGCTGAGAAATAGTCTACTTCGTCAGGACGAAATAGAATTCGATGTCCTGTTCCGAAAGACGAGGATGCGACCAGACCGACGTCCAGGCGCGCATCTCGCGGCGGACGTATTCGATGAATTCGCCGAAACTCTCGTACGTCCAGACGTGGTAGTGAATGTCATCACCCTGTCGGTACGGGTATTCCGCGGCCCGTGCCGGGTCGGGTTGAGGGAACGCCTTGGCGAAGAACTCGACATAGTGCGGCCAGTCCCGTTCTCTCGACGGGTGCGTGTAGTCCAGGATGACGTGATCCAGCGGGGTCAATGCGCGATCGCGGTCGAACGTGACGGTCTTGTCCGGCACCACCAAGACAAGCCGTCCGCCGCGGCGCAACCGCAGGTACGCCGACTCCAACGCTCGCAGCGGATTGGGCGTGTGCTCGATCACGTGACTGGCGATGATGAAATCGAGGCTCTCGAATTCCAATCCCTCCATGGTTTCGAAGTCGGCGAGGAGGTCCGATTCGACGATCGGAGATTCGCCGAAGTAATTACGTTCGCGGAGCTGAGCGCCAGAGTTTCGATCCGCGTAACGAATGCGGCAGGCCGCGCCGATGGGGAATGGATTCCCGCCCGCGCCAAATTCAATTCCCTGGCCCGAGAGATCCCGGCCAATCGCAGCAAGAAATTCGAGGCGCGCGCCACCGGCAGCCATTTCAGCTCTTCTTCAAAATATACCGGTACGTCTTCTCGGCTTGTACATCCCAATCGCTGTAATTCTCGCGCACAAACGCCGCGCCCCGCGCGGCGATCCGTTGGCGGAACGCGTTGTCCTTCAAGCCGCGCTCGATCGCCGCGGCAATCGCCCCGGAGCTGGTTTCCGTCAGCAGGCAGTTCTCCTCGTTCTTCAGCAGCCACCCCGTGTAGCGGTTCTGGTTTGTAACCACCAGCGCTCCGCATGCCATCAGCTCCATCGGCAAGTACGACGGGTGCCGGGTCATCATCATGACAACCCCCGCGTCGCAAACTCGATAGAGCGCTCCCGTGGCCGGGTAACTGAGTAATCCGAGATTCTCCACCACGCCGTCTAACCCGTAATCGGCCGGGGACCACTCCGCCCCCGCGCTGATGATGCGCACGCCGTCGCCCATTTTCCCTTTTACCAGCCGCAGCGCAACGCCCAACAATTCGAAACAGTTCCGGGGATGGCCCGGGCGGGCGTAACAAAACAGAGTCAACGGCCGCGCAGGGATTGGACTCCGTTCCGCCTCGAAGAAATATGGCGCGTCCACGCACGGCTCGAAATACTCCGCCTCGCCGCCGAATTCCTGGTACGTGTCCCTCAAGGGCCGCGTGTTGCAAAGCCCGTAGTACCCGAATTTGTAAGTGGCTTCCACCAGCGCGTAAGTCGAACCCGCAGGGTAGAACTGGGACTCGTAATCCTGCACGAAGTAGAACTTGCGCCGCGTATGGCGGAACGGTAGAGCCGCATACGCCGTGGTCCACAAGGTCGAGATGGTCGCGTCGGATGGGCGCACGCGTTCCCAATCCGCGTAATCGCGCATGCGCGTGAGCCGGGCCGACGCGGCGAGCTCGGGGAAGGCCGTGGCGAGCCGCGACCGCATGACCGGTTCCGGGACGTTGCCCAGCACCACGAACTCAGATTCGACCTGATGCGCGCGGCGGAAATAATCCGCAAAGCGCAGAATCGTGTGTACGCCGCCGTAGAAGGCGTGGGTGAACTCCGGAAGCACCCAAGTCAGAGAGCGCACGGAATTCCGCGGCGGTTTCGACGTGACAGCCTTAGAAGCGGCGATGGCTCCGGGCGGCGCGTCGAACAGGCTGACGAGCACACGAGCTTCGCTGCCGTAATCGAGTTTCGGCAGGTCGTGCTTTGGCGAGGCGAAGAGCACTTTTCCGCCCCGGCTCTCCAGTTGCGGGTGAAAGTACGGATCGCCCGAGGGGAAACAGGCGCGGATGTAAGCGGCCCCTTTCTCGGGCCCATCCGGGGACAGCCAGTTTTCCAGCAGTCCGCCGCCAGCCTGGACGAACGTCGCGAAGGGATTGTAAAAGATGCGGTAGCCCGACTCCGCGCCGATCCGCAGGCACAGATCCACGTCGTGACGAGGGTAGGCCGGCTGCCCTCGGAATCCGCCCACCCGATCGAAAACATCCCGGCGGACGGCAAAGCAAGCGCCCGCGACGGCCGACCAGTTCCGGTACCACGCGCCGCCGCCGAATTGTTCGTTGATGTGCTCGGGCTCGTCGGAAAAAATGTAGTCGAGCGCGCCGTCGGCGTTAAACACCAGCCCGGCATGCCGCAAGTTCCGGCTGAGTGGGTCCAACAGTTTGGGTCCCACCAAGCCCACTCCGGGCTGCTGCAGGGGCCCCACCATTTCGATCAACCAATCCGGACTGCCGATCTCCACGGAATCGTCGAGAAACACCAGGCACTCCCCGCGGGCCGATTGGACGGCGCGGTTCAGGCGCTCGCTCAGGGGTACGCCCGGCGCGCCGGCCGCGGAGACGATTTGCAGATTCGGCGACTTCGTGAGCGCTTCTATGCGGGCGGTGTCCTCTGAGGACGACACAAGAATGACGGTCACCGAAAGCTCTGTAGCGCCCTGCCATTCCATTTTCAGTCTGCCGCTCCGGTCGATGCTGGCGCCGGCGCGCAATCCCAGCCGTTCCGCGTGATCGTTCAGGCACTGGACCTGGCCCTTGGCGGCGTAAGGTTTTGCGGCCAGGCCACCGGATGCCACCGAGGTGGAAATGATCCGCCAATGGTAGAGGACTTCCGGCACAAACACGACCCTGCCGCCGCGGCCGATGACCCGCAGGAAGATATCCCAATCCTGCGCTCCCTCGGTTTCGGATCTCCATCCGCCGATAGCGCGCACGCTTTCCGTACGCATGACGCACAAATGGGTGAGGTAATTCACCGACAGCAGGATGTCGGGAGACCAGCGAGGCTTGAACAACGGCCGCAGCCGGGATCGGCCGTCTTCGCTCAGGCAATCCTTATCCGAGTATAGGAATTCGGCATCGGGATGTTCGTTAATTGCGGCGGCGATGGCGAACAGGGCGAAGGGCGCGAGCGTATCGTCGTGATCGAGCAGCGCCATATATTCACCTCGCACCAACTGCAACGCGGCGTTCGAATTTCCCACGATGCCCTCATTGCGAGCGAGCGCCACCACCTGAACCCGCGGCTCGCGCTCCGCCAGCGAGCCTAGATACTGGCGCGCCTCGTGGTCGTCCGGATCTCCGTGCGCGATGCAAAGCTGCCAATTATGGTAGGTCTGGCCAAGGACGGACTCAACCGTTTCGCGGAGGACCGGAAGCGGGATCTTGTACACCGGGACCACCACGCTAATCAGCGGCTGCAAGCGCAACTGGCGGGAAAGCCTGCGCTGAAGCTCCAGCCGTTCCGGGCCGGGTTCGGTTCGGGCGATCCAGGATTGGTAAGATTCCAGCGCCGGAGCCAGCATGTCAACGGGCGAATCCGGAATAGCCGGAGCTGCCAGTTGGGGGGCTTCGTCCGGCAACAGGCGAGCCCGGCGAATCACCCAGTTCACGGCGTCTTCGTAGGAACGAATCCAGCGCCATGTCCTGCGCTGGTTTGACAGCCAGTCCCGATAGCGCGAGAGCAGCCGCCAACCGGGGCTCCGGTGCACGTTCGAGAGCTCCTCGCGCCACCGGGCCGCTTCGGTTCGCATGGCAGCCGCCTTGTCCTGCCAGGTACGCTCGTGCGCCAGCGCCACGGCTAGTTGGCTGGAGAGGTACGTGTCGGGCGCGGGCAACGCAGGCGGCGATGGCAAGGCGGCGCGTCGAGCCTCGATTGCTTCGGCCTGCACTTCCTCCAGCCGGTGGTTGGTTTCTTCGAGTTCCGCTTCCAGCCGGGTAACTTCGGTTTGCAGAGAGCGGACCGTATCATGGACAACCGCCTCCATCCCCCGAGAGGTTTCCAGTTCACCCGCGAGCCGGGCGGATTCTTCGCGGAGAGCCACGTTCGCATCGACACTTGCCGCCAGTTCGGATCGCAGTGCGGACATGTTGGCGCTGAGGCCCTCGATCAGGCCCGCCATTTCGGCGTTTTTGTTCAGAAATTCGGACAGCTCGGTTCCGGTCCGTTCCAGTTGCTGCCGCAACTCCGCGATCGTCCGACCCATCGAGCCGATACGCTGCTCCCGCTCGACCAGCGCGCACTTGATTCGCACGTTCTGGCTGAACAGCGACAGGACGCCGTCGGGCAGCGGGCCCTGCCTGCGAAACAGCACGGCATGAGGCGCGACGAACGAGGCGTCGTAGATGCAGTCGGGCCAGAACCCGGCGGCCGCGAACAGTTTCAACCAGCCAAGTGCGGGCCGGACGTTCACATGCGTAGGCTCGGTGAAATCGGATGGGCTGGAGGAAAACAGGATGGTGTCGGTTAGGGAGGCGAGACCGGCGATTGCAGCCTCTGTCTCCTCCGGGGGTATGTGCTCGAGGACTTCGATACAGGTGACCAGATCGTAGCGGCCGTCCAGCGGATCGGTGATGGAAGCCACACGGCAGTGCGGCTGCATGTCGGGCCGGACCTGGGAAATCGCGAACGCAGAGATGTCGATGCCGCGGCCTTCCACGCCGCGATCCCACAAGGATTCCATGAGGAAACCGAGCGCGCATCCGGCGTCGAAGACCGTGCGGGGCTGGAGCGAACGAACAATCTGATCCGCGATCAAGCCGAAGAAATTCAGCCAGTGATCGGTGCGTTCATAGGGGAACCCGCATCCCGTGCGATAATAATCGGCGTCGAACAAGCTGCCGCGGTTACAGTCGGCCGGCGATACCATAATTCGGACAAATTCGATCTTAGCAACAATCCGCGGGCGGCCTGTTATCGTATAAGACATAGGGGCTGTAACTTTCGGCTTCCGTCGAACGAAATTAGGTCTGTAATGATTATTCGCAATCGCCCGCCACTCAGCTACTCAGACGTGACTCCGAGGAATGAATACCTCAACCGGCGACGGTTCCTGGCCGGATCGGCGGCGGTGCTGGTTTCCGGCGCGGCCGCGCTGCGGGCCGCGAAGCTGAACGTGGCGTCGAAAAGCCCGTTCAGCACCAGCGAACCTTTGACGCCCTTCAAGGACGTTAGCACCTACAACAACTTCTACGAATTCGGCACCGCGAAAGATCAGCCGTCGCAACTGGCGAAGAACTTCAAAACGTCGCCGTGGCACATCAAAGTGGAGGGGCAGGTAAACAAGCCCGGCGTTTTCGATATGGACGCGATTCTCAAGATCGCGCCGCTGGAGGAACGGATCTACCGGCACCGGTGCGTGGAGGCGTGGTCCATTGTCGTTCCCTGGATCGGGTTTTCGCTGAGCGAGTTGTTAAAGCAGGTCGAGCCGAAATCCACCGCCAAATACGTGGCGTTTGAGAGCTACTACGATCCCAAGCAAATGCCCGCGGGCGCGTGGGCGGGCATTTCATTCCCCTATGTCGAGGGGCTGCGGCTGGATGAAGCGATGAATCCGCTCGCCTTGCTTTGCACGGGAATGTACGGCGAGACGCTGCCGAATCAGAACGGCGCGCCGGTCCGGCTGGTAATTCCGTGGAAGTACGGATTCAAGAGCATCAAGTCGATCGCGAAGATCAAGCTGGTGGAGAAGCAGCCACCCACCACGTGGAATCTTTCCAGCTCCCGCGAGTACGGATTCTACTCGAACGTCAACCCGCAAGTCGATCACCCGCGCTGGAGCCAGGCGAAGGAACGCCGCCTGGGCGAGTTCCTCAAGAGACAGACGATCTTGTTCAACGGGTACGGCCAGCAAGTGGCCGGCATGTACAACGGCATGGATCTCCGAAAGAACTATTAGGCTCATGTCCGTTTATTCCAACCGTCAACGTGGTGCACGCACTCGTGCGCCACGTCGCCACAGGTGATGCGCATTCGGACCGGCTGGGTGAAAGCCGCTGTCTTTACCGCCGCCCTGTGGCCCGTGTTTTCGTTAACCTGGCGGGCATTCCATGATGGGCTCGGCGCGAATCCGATCGAGTTCATTACACATGCCACGGGCGACTGGACGCTCCGTTTCCTGGTCCTCTCGCTTACGATTACACCGGCCCGCAAGCTGCTCGGCCAACCTTCGCTGATCAAATTCCGCCGGATGCTCGGGCTGTTCGCGTTTTTCTATGGAACGCTGCACCTCACGACTTATCTGTGGCTGGACAAATTTTTCGACGTCTCCGAGATTCTAAAAGACATCGCCAAGCGGCGTTTCATCACCATTGGCATGCTGGCTTTCTTTCTGTTGATTCCGCTGGCGGTAACTTCGACGGCGGGCTGGATTCGCCGGCTCGGCGGGAAGCGCTGGCGGAGGCTCCACAGGTTGGTTTACGTCAGCGCTTGCGCGGGAGTAATCCACTACTACTGGCTGGTGAAATCAGACGTGCGGCTACCCCTGATGTATGGAGCGATGGTGCTGCTGCTGCTGCTGTACAGGCTGGCGGTGGCGGTCAGGCCAAATCCATCTTCGGCTGCTTCTCGTGCCAGTCCGTGACCCGTTGAAATGCGTGCGCCAAACGCAGCGCCGCGCCTTCCCTGCAAATTCCGCTGGTGAAGAGAATCGACACCGGCAGTCCCTTAGCGAAGCCGCACGGAACCACCACTTGAGGATGGCCGGTCAGATTCGTCGCCACCAGCGTGCTGGCCGGGGTCCCGACCAGGACGTCCCAGTCCTGCATGAAGTCCTCAACCTGCCGCATCAGCAGCATACGGGCGCGCTGCGCTCGAATATATTCGACCGCGGGAATCAGGCGCGAGTAGCGGAAGGTGTTGGGCCAATCGTCCGCAGACTGCCCCTTCAGCGTTTCGATGGCGCCATCGCGCGTGATGTCGTCGAAGGCGGCGGCCGCCTCGGCCTGCAGAAGGAACCGGATTGCGCCGGATTTATTGGCTGGAAATTCAACCGGTTTCAGTTTCGCGCCGGCCTTCCGCAGCGCCTCCACTGCGCCGTCGAGCGCGGTTTTCGTTTCGCCTGCCGCCTTGTCGATGTCGGACTGGAGCAGGCCGATCCGCAGCGTCGAAAGCGGTTCGTGCGCGTCCCAGTCGAAGGGGAAATCGAGAACCGTGCGGTCGCGGCCGTCCGGACCGTGAATGGCGTACATGACCAGCGCGCAATCCTCGGCCGAACGCGCGATCGGGCCGATCTTGTCCATGGTCCAGCTCAACCCCATGGCTCCGTAGCGGCTGACGCGTCCATAGGTCGGCCGCAGTCCCGTGACGCCGCAGCGGGTGCAGGGCGAAACGATCGAGCCGAGAGTCTCGGTGCCGATGGAGAAGCCGACCAGCCCCGCCGCGGTTGCCGACGCGGGCCCGGCCGACGATCCGCTGGAAGTCATGTCGAGGTTCCAGGGCGTTTTCGTCATGCCGCCGAACCACAGCCCGCCCTGGGCAAGCGCGCCCATGGACAGCTTGGCCACGAGGACTGCGCCCGCCTTTTCCAGGCGCTCCACAACGGTCGCGTCGAAATCGAAGACCTGCTCGCGGTACGGCTCGGCGCCCCACGTCGTGGGGATGCCTTTGGTCGCAAAGAGATCTTTTGCACCCCACGGGATTCCGTGCAGCGGTCCACGATGCTTGCCCTTTCGAATCTCGGCGTCGGCGCGCGCAGCCTGTTCCAAGGCCAGTTCTTCGGTCAGCGTGATGACGCAATTGAGCTTTGGCCCATATCGTTTCAGGCGGGCGAGATACATCCGGGTCAGGTCCACCGAGGAAACATGACACAGCCGGATCAGCGGGGCGAGTTCCGTCACCGGCAGAAACGCCAGTTTTTCGATCGGCGTTGCGCGCCGCGAACTGTGCGCCGGCGTCGACGGCCGGAAGACGGCGGGCCGCCGTTCGGCATGGGGCACAAGCGGCCGGAATCCGAACGCCGGCTCGGTGGCCAACGGGATCTCGATCATTCGAAGTTCCGCGTACTGGGCCAACTGCCGGTTGATCGCGGGGAGCATCATCGCCTGCTGTTCCGGCGTAAAATCCAGCCCGATCAAGCGTAGCGCCTGTGCCAGCATCTCCTTAGCGACGGGTTGCGCGGGCGCTGGTGTCTGGGTCTGGGCGCTCGCGCCGGTGGCAGCGCGGAGCACGGCCGCCAGGCGCAGCCAGTCTCTCCGATCCATCTCGAACATCAATGGGCTTTCTGGTCGGGCTGCTTCTTCATGGAGTTCAGCAGGTCCAGAAACGGCTTGGCCTTGTCGGCCGGCGACGCCTTACCGGCATCCGCTGTGCTGGGCTTTCCGGTCAGCGCGCCCAGTATCCCCTTGACGTTGCTTCCCAGCGCGGCAGGATTATCTTTGGTCGGCAACAAACCCGACAGCTTCATCCTTGCGATGCGCTCCATGTCGGGCGCGAAGTGCGGCTTTTGGAAAGTGCCGGTTACGATGGCGGGGACAACCAGCTCGCCTTTCGAATTGCCCATCACCGTGGACATGAAACCACCCACCTGCGAGCCTCCCGCGGTTTGGCTGGTGTCCTTCGCCAGCACGGTGGTGACCTTCATGTTTAAGACCTGATCGGCGAGGCCGGCAGAGCCAGTGGCGGCCATCCTGCAGCCATCGAAATCCAATTCCAGATCGTCAGTAGTCGCCACGCCGTTCAGGATGTGCAGCGTGCCCGCCAGCTTCTGTATGTTCGTGAATGGCTCGGGTTTGTGCGCGGCGCCCAGGAATTTACCGAGCGAAGCCATTTCGTTGAGCAGTTGGATGCCGGCCAAGCGGCCGTCGGTCAGCAGGATCTGAACCGTGCCGTTCAAGCCGCGCGCGGGTTCCTGGCCTGGAGGCGGCGCGAGCTTCAGGTCCGCATTCCCGGACAGGCTTCCCGAGACGTTCTTGACCGACGTCGTCGCGGCGAGCAATTGACTGGCATCCACCTTGATTAGCTTCGCTTTGGCGGTGACGCTGGACTGCCCCGCGCGCGTGTCCATCGCGACGGTCCCGGCCAACTGCCCCCCGAACACGCCCGCCGAAACCGGATCCAGGAAAAGTACGCCTCCTGCGAATTTGAAGTTCGCCTTTACCTGCGTAAGGGCGATCTTATCGACCTCGAGCTTGGCAGCCTCAATAGTTCCGGCCGGCGGCGTGGAGGTTGCCAGCCGGGCATTGGCCGACTCGATCCGGATGGGCTTGGCTGACGGCGAGGTCAGAATAGAGGAGGTCTGAATGGCCACCGATCCCGAGAGCGAGAGCCCGCTCCCTCTGCCCTCCGCGTTGAGATTAAGCGAAAGCAAACCCGTGCCACTGACGCCCTCCGCCACGCCGAAGGCATTGGCGGTTTGGAGCAGCTCGGCGATGGGCGCGTTTTCGGAACGGATCGCGGCATGGAAGACCAGGGGCGTGACATTAATCTCCGCGTTTGCATGCCCCGTCAGCGTAAGAGCGCCCATGTGGGCCGAGAGAGGCGACAGGGTCAGCTTGCCGGAGATCCGGTCGTACTGCAATTCGTACTCGATCTGCAGCGTCTCCTTGAGCCGGGCCTCGGTGGCCTTGAGCGATCCCTTGCCGGTGAGCACATTGCCCCGGCTCGATATCGCTCCGCCGCCGGATATCATGGCGGGCCCGGCGGAGACCTCGTCCAGCGTCAGCTTTCCATCGAGATCCGTTCCGCCCGCCACTCCTTCCAGCGTCAATGCCACCTCCTGTTTGCCCTTCCCCGAAAGATGGGCGCTCAGAGTAGCCGTGAAACGCTGGCCCGGCGCGTAGTTTTTCACCGTGGCGTCGATGCGGTCATACGCCGACCGGGGCTTTCCCGCCTGGCGATCGGTCATCGCAATGGCGCCGTTCTTAAGCTCGAAGTCGTCCAGCGAAATGGGCGGCGGGGCATTCGGCGCGGCCCTTGGCGACGAGCCACCTCCCAACGTCGAGTAGTTCCACTTTCCCTCGCGATTCTTGATCAATTCCACGGCGGGATCGAGAAGCTGAAGCGAATGAATCTCCACCTGCTTCCGCAGCAGCGCGAGCAGGCCGACGCTGACCCGCACCTCGCGCGCGCTCACGAAGGGCTTGGGGGAGGCGAACTGCGGAGCCTCGCCGATGCTGAAATCCTGGATGCTGATGGAAAGGGGGAGGAGATGAAGCCCCATGCTGCCCAGGGTGACTTTCCTCTGCAGCCGCTTTTCCATTTGAGCCTGGATCTGGTCGTGATACTGGTTCACGTCCACTAGCAGCAGGGTCGCGACAACAGCGGCGATCAAAACGGCGATCAGCGAACCGGCAATCACGAGGAGTTTGCGCATGGGGATGCTCTTCTTTCTGATCCTAGACCATCCCGCGTTAACTTTGACACCACTCCCTTACGGTCGTGGCTCGGAACAGGCGCTTCTGAGCCGCTCGCGTTAGCGAGCGGACTAGTGGAGTTTGCGGATCGTTGTCGATTTGCATCTTGTAACCGCAGTGCGCCGGCATCCTTTCCTCGCGCGGCTCAACGGGGATGCGGATGAACACGCCGAAGTTGTCGTGGTGGTCGCCCCATCTTGAACCCAACCCGAATCTGGGAATCGCTCACCGGGTTCGCTGCCCGTTAGTGCTGCTACATCGCCCGTTTAGGGCTAATTTGCGCAGCGTTGGGTGAGACTGCACGACTGCCGATGGCGGCCATCCGCCCGAACGGCCTCGGCTCACCCAGGTCCGCACCGAGGATAGCCAGCACCGCCGTGCTGGGAGGATCCGATTCGAAGACCACCGACCGGACGTTGTACTCCCATAGCAACGAAAGTAAATTGGGATCGTTCGGCGCGATCAACACCAGGCGCTCCGGGTGTTGAAGCAGCGAGGGATACCGGTCCAATGCCTGTCGATCGGCGACGATCACGCCGTCCCGCTCAAAGTCCGGCACCGAAACGCGCGCGACCTGATAAACCCCTTCCCGCGCGAGCAGAGACGACAGGGCACCGGCGTACGTCTCCCTCTGCACGAGGACTTGAACGGTCGACATGGTCAGATCGTCTCCGCTGTTAAGACTGCAAACGGGGTGCCAAACCAGACCGTGTCGTCCGAAATCAGTGCTGTAGGTTACTAACCGGATGGGTCGGCTGGCAGAGATGCCGCGACGATCTGGGCAATATCCATCAGCTTCGGAGGCGTTGGCGAAATGGACGTCAGGGCATCTCGAAACATGGTGTTGCAGAACGGGCAAGCTGTCCCGACGACGCTGGCGCCGGTGGCCACCAGCTCCTCGGCGCGCTCCACGCTGACCCGCTTCCCGCTCTCCTCGCCCAGGAACGCCAGACCGCCGCCCGCGCCGCAGCAGAAGCTCCGTTCGCGCGACCTCGGCGGGTCCACCAACTCGCCAGTGAGCGCAATGACATCGCGGGGGGCGTCGTAGGTGCCGCGGTAGCGGCCCAGGTAGCACGGATCATGGTAGACCACCTTCTCCCCGGTAGCGCCATCGGAAGGCAACTGGTCCTTAAAGCGGGCGAGGAATTCGGTGTGGTGCTCAATGGGCGGAGCTTCGCCAAACTCTTTCCAGTCCACCGAGATGGTGCGGACGCAATGTGGGCAGATCGATACGATCTTCTTCACCTTGGCCTGCTCGAAGGCCTGCAATCCCTGCTGGGCCAGTTCTCCGAAGACCAGATCGTTGCCGAGGCGCCGTGCCGGATCGCCCGTGCATTTCTCCTTCTTCAGGACGCCCCACGAAACGCCCAGGTGCCGCATGACGCGCGCGAAAGAGGCGACGATTTCCCTGCCCTGCGGATCGTAGGAGCCCATGCACCCCAGCCACAACAGATACTCCTGTGAGCCGTCGAAGATGGGAATGGCTTGTTTCTGGATGAACTTGTCGCGCTCCGTCGACGAGAAGCCCAGAGTGTTGCCGTAGCGCTCCAGGTCCAGGAACAGCTTGTTGCCGTAATCGTCTTCCCATTTGCCCGTATTCACCGCGCCCCTACGAAGCCCGATGATCATCGGCAAATGCTGGATACCGACAGGACACTGGAACTCGCAAGCACCGCAGGTGGTGCACTGGAACGCGGCTTCCATCGACAGATGATCCCCGATCAGCGGGGTCTCGGCGCCCGGTCCGAACTCTTTCAGATAGCTGCGGAATCCCAGCACGATCTCTTTCGGATTTAGCAGCTTGCCCGTATGAGTCGCCGGGCAGTGCTCCTGGCAGCGACCGCACTCGACGCAGGTGTATGCCTGCAGCGTCACGATGTTCGTCAGGTCCTTGCCGGTGTCGAGACCGAAATCCTCGTCGCCTTCGAGCGGGGGAATCTGGCTGAATCCCGGACGCTTTAGGAATATGGTCAACGGACTCAGGACCAGGTGCAGGTGTTTGGTGTGAGGAATCAACGGCAGGAATATCAGCAGCGCCAGAGTGTGGGACCACCAGATCACTCTGCCGGCGGCGCTTTCCTCTGGCACGGCGAAACTCGCGAGGTACGTCACCATCAGCATGAAGATCAGACCCGCGATGACTCCGGACTCGACCGATACGTGGTCGCCCAGCCATTTCGGCCGGACGAAAAAGCGCCGGATAAACAGCCCCGCGATGGAGATCGCGACCGCCACGGCAAACAGCGCCGCGACGCCGAAGTAGAACCTGCCGAAAGCGCCGTCGCGGGAAAGGAACGGGAAGCCGAATCCGGAGGCGAAGTGATTCAGGGTAACGAGGGCGAATGCGCAAAACCCCCAGAACACGAATGCATGTGCGATTCCCGGCAGCGGACGCTCGCGGATGACCTTGCCCTGCAGCAATACTTCCCAAACGAAGTCCCACGCGCGGCCCCTGAGGGAACCGAGCTTGTACCCCGGTTCCGGTTTGGCTTTGCGGACATCGCGAATGAAGGGCAGAAACCGGCCCACGAACTGGCCGAGCGACAACGAAATGAATAACAGCTCAAGAATTTTTTCAATAACAGACAAGTGCAGCATCGGCGTTTATCTATGTGGATCCGGGGCTAACCACTACTCTACCGGAAACCGTACTTGCGCAGCTTGTTGTACAAGGTCGTGCGATCGATGTGCAGGACCCGGGCCGCTTGCGACAGGTTACCGCCCGTATCCTTCACAACGTGCTCCACGTGCGCGCGCTCCACTTCATCGAGCGAGCGGCCGTTGGAGCGCGACGGCTCCGACATCTGGAAGGGGAAGTCCGCCGCCTCGATGCGCTGGCCACGCCGGATCACCATGGCTCGTTCCACGGCGTTCTCGAGCTCCCGGACGTTGCCCGGCCACTCGTAGTTCAGCAGCAGCTTCAGCGCCTCCGGCGAGATTTCCGGCACTGGCCGGTTCATCGAGCGCGAGAATTTCTCCAGGAAGTGATTGAGCAGCAGCGGAACGTCCTCCTTGCGTTCCCGCAACGGAGGCGCGTGGATGGAGACGACGTTCAGGCGGTAGTACAAGTCGGGCCGGAAGGTGCCGGCCTCGACGAGGGACTTGAGATCCCGGTTGGAGGCCGCGATGCAACGGAAATCCACCTTGGTGGTCTGCGAACCGCCGACGCGCACGATCTCCCGCTCCTGCAAAACACGCAGGAGGTCGGTCTGGGTCTTCAGGGAAATGTCGGCGATCTCGTCCAGGAAGACCGTCCCTCCCTCGGCGCATTCGAACTTGCCCTTCTTCCGCATTTGCGCGCCCGTGAATGCGCCCTTCTCGTGACCGAACAACTCGCTTTCGAGCAGCGATTCGGTCAGAGCGCCGCAGTGGATGACCACCATCGGCATCAATCTGCGGGGGCTGCAAGCGTGGATGGCGCGAGCGATGATTTCCTTGCCGGTGCCGCTTTCGCCCGAGATGAGCACCGTGGCCGGCGTGGGCGCCACCATCTCCACCAGCTCCATTACGCGCTTCATGCCGGCGCTTTTGCCGATCAGCGACGTCGATGGAAAAATCTCCTCGATGCTGTCCCGCAACTGTATGTTTTCCTGCCGCGTCCGGCGGTGCTCCAGCGCTTTCTCCACGATGTGCGACAGCTCGTCCGGATCGACAGGTTTGGTCAGGTAGTCGTACGCGCCGTTCTTCAATGCCTGGACGGCGGTCTCCACCGTGCCGTAGCCAGTCATCATGAGAACGATGAGGTCCGGATCCGCATCCCGCAGCCGCCGCTGCAGTTCGATGCCATCCATACCCGGCATCTTGATATCGAGCAAGGCCAGATCCCATCCCTCGCGCTCGACGGTGTCGAGCGCAAGCTTTCCGCTGGCCAGCGCGCGGGTGTCGTAACCTTCGCCCGCAAACCATTCCGACAGCGAGTTCCGAACGACCGGCTCGTCGTCTACGATCAGAATCCTACCTCTGCTCACAAGCTACCTCCTCCTCTTCGGCGACCGTCTCCGGCCTCTGTACGGGAAGCGCAATCGTAAACTCCGCGCCCTGGCCTTCCTTGGACTGCACGGAGATTTCACCCCCATGCTGGGCGATAATCCCGTGGGATATGGCCAGCCCCAGCCCGGATCCCTGGCCGTCCATCTTCGTCGTGAAGAACGGCTCGAAAATGTGGGGCATCACGTCCCGCGGGATGCCCATCCCGGTGTCCCGAACGCAGACGCGGATCTCGCTGCCGCTATCGGCGATGGGTCCGCTCTCGATCCGCAGGCTCCCCCCCTTGGGCATCGCTTCCACGGCGTTCACCACCAGCGCCAGCAGCACCTGCTGGATCTGCCCTTCGTCGCACTGGATCTTCGGCAAATCGGGCTGCAGAGATGTTTCCAACTGAACCTGCTGCAGCGCCAGCCGGTGGCGCACGACGGCAATCGCTCGCTCCACCAGAACGTTGATGTCCTGCGACGACACCTTTCTCGGCGCCTGGCGCGCGAAGGTCAGGAGGTTCTTCACGATGTCGCCGGAACGCCGGCTCTCTCGCTCGATCACCTGCAGCCGCTCAATCAGCCGCTGCCGGTCCTCCAGGTCGTAGATCTTGTTCCTTTCGGTGTCCTTCAGCGCCAGCCGCGCGTAGGTAAGAATGCCGAACAGCGGATTGTTCAGCTCGTGGGCCACGGTCGCGGCCAGTCTTCCGAGCGAAGCCATTTTCTCCTGCTGGATCAGTGAATTCTGCGTGCGCTCGATCAACTCGCGTTGGGCCTTTTCCAGCTCGGCGGTCATTTTGTTGAACGAGGTCGCGAGCTCGGCCAGTTCGTCGTTGCTCCGTACCGTCAGGCGGTGGTGGAGATCCCCGCCCGCAACCCTTTTCGTTCCGGCCTGCATCTCCGTGACACGGCGGTGGACCACCGCCCAGACAAACACCGCGCTCGCCGCGCAGATCAGCAGCAGCGCGACCAGCGTCCAATGCCAGATCTGCTGCTGTTGCCCGGCAATCTGCTTGTCCACATTCTCCAGCGAGAGACGAGTATCGATCGCCCCGAGCACCCGCTGCTTCGCGGGCGATTCATGGCAGGCGGCGCCCGCGCAGCCTGTCTCGTTGTAGATCGGCTTGACCATTGCGATGACGCGCCCGTCGGCGGGGTCGTCCAGGATGCGGGTGGCGGGCCGCTCGAGCGAAGACAGCGTTCTGTCGGTGGTGTCGATGTCCCCCCGCAGTGCGGAGAACGTGATGCGGCCCTCCCGGTTGACGATGCGGATGCGGCGGATGCCGGGCTCGCTGCCGATGTCCTGGACGATGCGCTGAAGCGCCTCGCGGTCGTTGCGGAGCATGTGATAGCGTGTGCTCCGCTGGATGATGTCGGTAATACTGCTGGCCTCCTGGCTCACCATCTGCTCGGCGTGGGTGCGGTGGATACGGATGTTCCACAGCCCGAATGCCAGGAAGATCGCGCCGGTGCCCAGCAGCAGATAGGCTGCGAGCTTGAGCGCAATAGGAGTGCGAAATCGGCCGTTAGCGAGACGCCACGGCATAGTCCTCCAGTTCCTCCGCCGGCTCCGGTTCGACGACCTTGCGGGCGGGTTGTTCTTCTTCGAAAACCGGGAGGTATTTGGCCGCCAGCCGGAAAGCCGCGAACCCGGCGGCGACGATCGATAACGTGATCGCGATCTCGGTCCACTTGGGAATGTAGTGGACCCCCGAGCTGGCTTCCATGCCCGTCAGCGTTACGTTCATCCGATTCGCCAGGAATCCGAAGATCACCAGCAGCGAGCTGAGGTACAGCCAGCCCGGACTGTTGCGTATCCGCTGCTGGAACATCAGCATCATGCCCGCGAGCATGAGGCCCGTCTCCAGCCAAAAAAGATAGGTCTCGATGCGCGGGACTGTCAGCAGGTTCAGCACGCCGCGGTGCTTCAGGTCGAGGTAGCGAATCATGAAATACACCGCCAGGCAAACCGCGTTCACCTGCGCGATTCTGGCCGTGAGCGACTGGTGGATGGCCCGGTTCAGCGCCCGGCTGGAGTGCCACGATTCGAAAATCGTCATGGACAGCCCGACACAGATGGCCGACACGTAGAACAGAATCGGGAGGATCGGCGAATACCACAGCGGATAGAGCTTGCTCGGAACGATAAGGTACAGGCTCCCCAGCGACGACTGGTGCAATGTCGAGAGAATTACGCCCAGGATCACCAGAGGCACCGAGATGATCCGTATCATTTGCTGGCCGCGCGTCCACCCGAGCTTCTCGAAAACGGCGGGGGAGAACTCCAGCGCCAGGACCGTGGTGTACAACATGACGCACCAGGCCACTTCAAACATCACCGAGTGCGGATTCCACATCACCAGGGCGTGCCAGATCCGCTGCGGCTGGCCCAGGTCGAACAGCAACGCGCAGACCACCAGCACATAGCCGAGAAACGACGTCAGGATGGTGGGCCGCAGAATCGGCTTGTACTTCTCGATATTGAAGATGTGAACCACCGCGACCAGCGTGAACCCGCCCGCAGCCAGGCCGACGCCGCAGAGGATATCGAAGCCGATCCACAGGCCCCACGGGAACTGATCGCTCAGATTGGTCGCGGCCCCCAGACCATACACGACGCGTTGGTAGGTGGCGACCGCGCCGGCCGCCAGAATCAGCAGGAAAACCGCCCGCCAAAACGTGATTCGGAACTTTGCGATCCTCATGACCGGCGCCTCGCTTTTCGCTCAGCCCGCTCCTCGGCGGCCATTTTTTCACGCCGGTGCGTGATCCAATACACGCCGCCCAGCAGCGTCGCGCCAACCGACGCCACATCGGGCACGGCGGACAGAGCGCGCCAGGTCAAGGCGGGTAACGGTTCCATCGGCACGTTCGTGCGGAGGCCGATCTGCTCGAAAGGCACTGCGGCAATGTACAGAACGGATGTCCCGCCGACTTCCCGGATACCGTAAATCTTCGGGTAGTACTCGCCGGGCTTCGCGGCAATTCGCTTGTTCGCTTCCGCGATCAACTGATCGCGGTCTCCACACGCCGTCGCGCCGGTCGGGCACGCTTCCGCGCAAGCGGTCGGCAGCCCTTTGGCCTGCCGATCGGCGCACATGCTGCACTTGCGAACGCGGGGCAGGCGCGAGGACCATTCGTACGTCGGGACCTGGAACGGGCAGGCCTGCATGCAGTAGCGGCATCCGATGCACTTGGTTTCGTCGTAGACCACCGGACCCGCGGACGTCTTCTGCATGGCTCCCACCGGACAGACCGACGCGCAGGTCGGCTGGACGCAATGCATGCAGGAGCGGCGCGCGAACTTGTCGCCGGTGGTCTGGATCGCAACGAACTTGTGAGCCGAGATTCTCTCTTCGCTCGCGATCTTGTCGTCGTACGGGTGACCCCAGCGCTTGGCGCAGGCCCGCTCGCACTCTCGGCAACCCACGCACAGTGTACTGTCGTACAGGATCGCTAGACTCATAATCAGATCTTATTCTCCTTATATATTAAATCCGCTGCCGTGTATTTACAACCACTGTTGCTGAATTGTTCCACACTGCTATGTAAGGAACACATCTTTCATGAGAGCTGGAAAAGCGTCCGCATCGACCGGCGCCGAAATTGTGCCCCCACCCATGACCATCACTTTGCCGACCGTGAGTTGCCGGGCCCGTACGCCGCGTACGGCCTCTTTCATCCATGCGCGAACCAGGGATTGCGGCAAGAGGTTGCGCTCGGTGCTTTGCGGATCGGGAACAGAGACCTTGAGCAGCCAGCCTTTTCCGTACGGGTCTTTGGTCAACAACTCGGGTCTTTTCAACACCTCAAGGTTTACTTCCAGCACCTCGCCCTCGGCGGGAGACACCATGTCGATGCGCTGGTCGCCCCGGTAGACGGACCAAGCCTTCTGCCCCTGTCGAAGCCAGCGGCCAGGCTTTGGCAATTCGATCCGGTCCAAGATGCCTACGACCGACGCGGCGAGCGCGTCGGCACCGACGCGAACCAGTTGCGGCCTCTCTTCGAGGCACCAGGTGTGACCCGGATGGTAGCGAAGCTGGTCGGGGACCAGAATTCCTTCCACCGAAGCGGAGCTGAGTAGCGGAGTCGTGCGGGGCTCAGAAGTCTCCGTCACGATAACGGACTTGTTTCGATTGAGGAACGAGTCGATTGCGAGAAAAACCAGGAATGTTGCGAGTACTAGTAGAACGGCCATTTTGAATACCTTCCCTTCTGGTGTGTGTAATGGCAATCGCGAGTCCACGATGTAACTGGTGTGTTTTCAATGACGTAGATTTAAGTTACGAAAACCGGGTGTAGAGATTCACAACAGTATTTGTCGCTAAATGACGGACCCAAGTGTAGAAGTTTCCTGTAATCAATACATGCAGTGTACTGTTGTAATTCTCCACATGCGACGATAAGTGCAACGGACTGCTGACCGGGCACCCTACGACTTCGTACAATGCAGAGAGTGCAAGGAAAAAAATTGCGATACCTGATCTCGGGAGGGGCCGGATTTGTAGGCTCTCATCTGTGCGATGTCCTGCTGTCGGAAGGGCATGAAGTCGTGGCGGTCGACAACCTGGTCACCGGCTCGGCGCGGAACGTCGAGCACCTGAAGCGCGAGCCGCGCTTTCAACTAATCGAAGCCAATGTTTGTAAGCCGCTGGACATTCCGGGACCGTTCGACACCGTCATGCATCTGGCGTCGATCGCCAGTCCTAAGGAGTACCTGGCCCGGCCCATCGAGACCCTCGAGTCGGGATCTACCGGAACCCGCAACATGCTGGAACTGGCGCGGCGGGACAACAGCCGGTTCCTGCTGACCTCCACTTCGGAATGTTACGGCGATCCGGAAGTGCATCCGCAGGTGGAGACCTACTGGGGTCATGTGAACCCGGTGGGCCCGCGCTCCTGCTATGACGAGAGCAAGCGTTATGCCGAGGCGTTGACCATGGCCTACCACCGGGTCCACGGCCTCCGCACCAACATCGCCCGCATCTTCAATACATATGGACCGAGGATGGCGCTCAACGACGGCCGCGTGGTCCCGGCTTTCCTGGACGAGGCGCTAAGAGGAGCCCCGATCACCGTGTACGGCGACGGAAAGCAGACCCGCAGCTTTTGCTTTGTCGGCGACCTGGTGAACGGTCTGATCCTGCTGTCCCGATCCGAGGAGCGCTATCCGGTGAATCTGGGCAATCCGCTGGAGTTGACGATTCTCGAGTTCGCCGAAGCGATCCGCCACGTGACTGGGACAAAAGTTCCGATCCAGTTCTGTCCACTCCCCGAAGACGATCCCAAGCGGCGGCGCCCGGACATCACGAAAGCCCGCACGATTCTGGGATGGGAGCCGGTGGTGCCGCTCGATGAGGGGTTGCGGGAAACGGTCGCCTACTTCCAGACCGTGATCGCCGCCACCGTCTGACCTGCAGAAACTGTAACGGATTGATTCTACTGAGCCGGGCGCGCCAGCAAGCGGTATCTATTCGTAGCGCAGCGCTTCCACGGGATCGAGGCGCGACGCTTTCACCGCCGGCCACACGCCGAAGAAGACGCCGATCGCAACCGACACGCTGAAGCCGGTCACCACGGCCCACGTCGGAACCGATGAGGGCAGGCTGGGAACCAGCACGCCGACCAGGAGCGTAGCGAGAATCGAGAACGCGATTCCCACCAGGCCGCCGAGTCCGGTCAGCGCGATGGCCTCGGTGAGGAACTGAACCACGATATCCTTCCGGCGCGCGCCCAACGCTTTCCGCACCCCGATTTCCCGGGTCCGCTCAGTGACGCTGACCAGCATGATGTTCATCACGCCGATGCCGCCGACCAGGAGGCCCAGTCCGGAAATCGCGATGGAGACCAGTACGATCATGCCGGTGACCTTGTCGAAATTCTGAATGATGGAATCGGCGGTGGAGAGCGTGAAATCGTCCTCCACTCCGGGAGGCGTGTGGCGGAATTTCCGCAAGGCGGCGCGGATCTCCTCCATGGCGTCGGCCCGCTGGCCCGGCCGCGCTTTCGCGGTGATGAAGAAATTCTTGGATTGAGAATAGCGTAGACGCGCGGTTTGATACGGGATCAGGACCTGCCGGTCGAGTCCGTTCTCGCCGAAGAACCCGCCTTTGGCCTTTGTGAAGACGCCCACCACCGTGTACTCCGCGCCGTCCACCATCAATGTGCGGCCCAGCGCGGATTCGCCGGGGTACAGAGCGTCGGCCAGGCTGAACCCGAGCACCGCGACGCGCTGCGCCCGCTGCTCCTCGTCGGCGGTATACATGCGCCCCTCTTTCAACTCGCGCGGCGAAATCTTGTACAGGTTCGTCGATTCTCCCGCGAGGAACATATTGTCCGACTCGTACCCAGGCACTTTCGCGGTGAGGAGTTTCCCCACTGCCGGATTGATGAACAGGCTGACGCCCACATCCTCCACCGTGCGGCACACCGTCTTCAGGTACGCCACCGTCTCGGGAGCGATCGGCTTCCTTCTCATCTCTTTGGGTGGGGCGCGTTCACCGCTTGGGTCGCCGCTGACGCGCGCAACAAAGATATTGTCCGGACCAAACTCCTCGAAGAAATCGACGATACCCTTGCGCAACCCGGTCAGCAGCGAGGCGACCGTCACCACTGTCGTGATGCCGATCACGATGCCCAGGATCGTCAGGCCCGAGCGGAACTTGTGCGACCACACAGATTGCATGGACATCCGCAACGTCTCGCGCGTTCCAACGGTGTAGTTCATCTATTCAGCTCGCAGCGCCGCGACCGGGTCCATGCGGGCGGCCCTCCGCGCGGGATACCATCCCGAGACAATGCCCACTGCGCTGGAAACAAGAATTGCCAGCAGCACGTACGGCGCCGTGATCTTCAGTGTCGCGCCGAACAGCGCGGACAATATCACGCATACCAGAGCGCCGGTCCCCAATCCGACCAGACCTCCCAGCAGCGACAGGATCACCGATTCGCTGAGGAATTGCAGCATGATGTCCGTCCGCCGCGCGCCGAGACTTTTTCGTATGCCGATCTCGTGCGTGCGCTCCGTCACGCTTACCAGCATGATATTCATGATCACGATGCCGCCCACTACCAGGGAAATGCTGGTGACGGGCACGACGATGGCCGCGATCACTCCCAAGACCTGATCGATGAAGGCCCGCACCGAATCCGGAGTGAGAAAATCGAAGTTGTCCTCTTGCCCCACCGGGGTATGGAAGTGAATGCGCAGCGAGGCGCGGGTCACATCGATGGCCTGATCCATGGTCAGTTCCGTACCCGGACGGGCTCTGGCGAACACGGCCATGCCCCGCTGGCCCCCGTACATCTGGTCGTATACGGTGACGGGGATGTAGACCGGATTGTCGAGGCTCCGGCCGAATGAAGACCCCTGCTTTTCCAGCAGCCCGACGACGATGAAGTCTTCGCCGGCGATCCGGAGTTTTCGTCCCAGCACCGATCCGGTGGGGAACAACGTGGTCCGGATGTCCTCGCCGATCACGGCGACGCGTTGGCGCATGTGTTCCTCGGTCTCGCTGAAGAACCGTCCGTCGCCGACAGCCACTTCGCGCATTTCAGGAAGGGTGGCCGATACGCCGAGGATGGAAGCGCCTTCGTAAACCTGGTTTTCGCCCTTCACGTCCTCCGACTTCTGCTGGTACGGACTGTACATAATCGAGTCGCCCGTCGTCGAACGCAAGTACGCGACATCGTCCGGACGAATGCGCTTGTTCCGCTTCTGCTTCTCGACCAACTGCTTTTGGGTAAGCCCGCCCACCGCCGCGATCTGCGCCACCAGGTAGCTGTTGCTGCCGAAAGCTTTGGCCGTGATGCCCTCGGCGTAGGCTCCGAGCCCATCGATCGCCGCGCCGACCAGAATGACGCTCGCGACGCCAATGATGACTCCCAACAGAGTCAGGAAACTGCGCAGCTTGTGAGCCCGGATGGACTCGATGGCCAAGCCGAACGCGGTCGCAATGTTGTAATAGAGATGCACCTAGCGATTGCCCCAGAGGATCACTTCTGAAAATACCATGCACACCAACGGTCTGATCGGCGAAAAGAGTCCGTATTTGCAGCAGCACGCTCACAATCCGGTGGATTGGCAGCCGTGGGGAGAAGCGGCGTTCGCTCGGGCGCGAAGCGAGGACAAACCGATATTTTTGTCGGTCGGCTACTCGACCTGTCATTGGTGTCACGTCATGGAGCGCGAGTCCTTCGAGAGCGCGGAACTGGCCGAGGTGTTGAACCGGTATTTCATCCCGGTGAAGGTCGATCGCGAAGAGCGGCCGGATGTCGATCGCATCTATATGACGTTCGTCCAGGCCACCACGGGCGGAGGCGGATGGCCGATGTCCGTCTGGCTCACTCCGGATCTCAAGCCGTTCTTCGGAGGAACGTATTTCCCGCCGGACGATCGCTACGGCAGGCCGGGGTTCAAGTCAGTTCTGGAATACCTTGCCCGGCTGTGGGCGACGGAGCGCGCGAAGATTCTCGAGTCGAGCGAGCACGTCACTCGCCAGCTTGCCGATTACGGGCGCATCGAAAAGAAGGCGGGCGATACGGACGCCGGCGTTCTCGATTCCGCGTACCAACAGTTTCGCCGAATGTTCGATTCCCGCCTGGGTGGGTTCGGCGGCGCGCCGAAATTTCCGCGGCCGGTGGTGCACAACTTCCTACTGCGGTACCACCATCGCACGGGCAACGAGGAAGCGCTGGAGATGGTGCTCAAGACCCTTCAGGAAATGGCGCGCGGAGGCATGCGCGACCAATTGGGCGGAGGGTTTCATCGCTACTCCGTGGACGACCGCTGGTTCGTGCCGCACTTCGAGAAGATGCTGTACGACCAGGCTCAACTCGCGATCTCGTATGTCGAGGCGTATCAGATTACGGGCGACGATTTTTACGCCGGCCTGGCGCGCGACATTCTGGACTACGTGCTTCGGGATATGACCCATCCCGGCGGCGGATTCTATTCGGCGGAAGACGCGGACAGCGTTGTCGACCCTGGCCTGCCGGAAGTGAAGGCCGAGGGGGCTTTTTATGTCTGGAGCTTCGAGGAACTCCGGCAGTTGCTCGACCCGGAAACGCTGAAGCGGTTCTGTTACCGGTACGGGGTGGAGCCCGGCGGCAACGTGCAAGAAGATCCGCACGGCGAGTTCACTGGGAAGAACATTCTCTATCAGGCGCACACGGTCGAGCCGGAGGTTCAGGCGCGCGAGATACTGCTCGCGGCGCGATCCCGGCGCGTCCGTCCTCATCTGGACGACAAGATCCTGACGGCCTGGAACGCGCTCATGATTTCCGCCTTCTCGAAAGCGGCGCAAGCGCTGGCGGAGCCTCGCTATGCCGAAGCGGCGCGCGGCGCAACGGAGTTCATTCTGGCGCACATGTACGACCGCGAGACCGGCGTGCTCCTGCGCCGCTTCCGGGAAGGCGAAGCGGCGATCCCGGGGTTCCTCGACGACTACGCGTTCTTCGTGCAGGCACTGATCGACCTGTTCGAAACCGTGCATGATGCATCTTATTTGAAGCTTGCCCTGCTGCTGGCCGATCGCATGCGGTCGATGTTCGAGGATGTGGAGAACGGGGGCTTTTACTCGACCGCCGGGTCGGATGCGAGCCTGATTCTGCGGATGAAGGACGATTACGACGGCGCGGAGCCTTCCGGAAATTCGATCGCTGTTTTGGATCTGCTGCGCTTGTCGCGGCTCCTGCACAAGGATGACTTCCGAGCGAGCGCCGAGCGAGCGTTACAGGCCTTCTCACAACGGTTCGCCGGCGCCCCGCAGTTGCTGGTTGCGCATCTGTACTCCACGGCCGCGCCGATGCAGGTGGTGATCGCCGGCGAGCCGGACAGCGCTTTGTTGCGCTACGCACAGCGGCAGTTCCTGCCGGACACGGAGACGTTTCTCGCAAGCGGACTGGGAATTATGCCGGAGGTGGCGGACATGCGGCCGGTAAACGGAAAGCCCGCGGCTTATGTTTGCGAGAATTTCGCCTGCCAGTTACCGGTCACCGATGTGGAGGGTTTAGCGGCACTGCTAAAATGAGGGTCAGACATGTCCGAATCATCTCGCGTTGCCACTCTTAACGGAAATCCTCTCGCTCTTCTCGGCCCCGAGCTGCATCCCGGCGATCCCGCCCCGGATTTCGAGGCTTACGATAACAAACTCCAGCCGGTGCACCTGAAGGAAACCGGATCGAAAGTGCGCATCTTCAGCGTGCTTCCGTCGTTGGACACGCCCGTATGCGATGCGCAGACGAAGCGGTTCAACGAGGAAATTGCCAAGCTGCCGGACATCGACGTTTACACCGTGAGCGTGGACCTCCCGTTCGCCATGTCGCGCTGGTGCACGGCGATGGGCGTGGATCGCGTGAAGATGCTTTCCGACTACCGGAAGGGCTCGTTCGGCGAGGCTTACGGCACTCTGATCCGGGACCTGCGGCTGGAGAGCCGCGCCATTTTCGTCGTCGGCCCCGACAATACGATCAAGTATGTGGAGTACGTGAAAGAAGTCGCCAGCCATCCGGATTACGACGCTGCGATCGCGGCAGCGCGTTCGGCCGCGGGTGATGGGGGATAGGATGTTCTGATGCCCGGCTATGGGAAGATGTACCGGCTCACCGCGGCTCGAGATCCAAAATCAGGCGGGCCATCCCATCCTCTCCGTCCGCGATTTCACCGGCATTCAGCGATGCCGTTCGTTCCGCGATAGCTGCTGTGAACTGGGAAACCTGCGCCCGCGCTGTCTCCCTCCATGTGCGTTTCAATCTCGTGGGGCGATTCGATCGGCATGCTGACCTCCCTGATAACGCTTCTCGATCGACGCCACCTTCTCAAGCCGCTTCTTATGCCGCGGCTCGCCAGTGAACTTAGCCCCGAGGAAGGCGATCATCAGGTCGCGCGCCAGTTCGCTCCCGATGATCCGCGAGCCCAGCACGATCACATTCATGTCGTCGTGCTCGACTCCCTGGTGGGCGGAGTAGACGTCGTGGCAGACCGCCGCGCGGATGCCGTGCATCTTCGTCGCGGCGATGCTCGCACCGACACCGCTGCCGCATATCAGTACGCCGCGCTCCGCATCGCCGTTCAGGACCACGAGCCCCAGCGCCTCAGCGAAATCGGGGTAGTCGTCCGCGGAATCGTACACGAACGCGCCCGCATCGACGGGATCGTGCCCGAGACTCCGCGCCGCGGCGAGAAGGAATTGCTTCAGTTCGAAACCAGCGTGATCGGAAGCGAAGGCAACGCGCATGTAAACAGACTATCAGCGCGCTCGCTTTCGCATTCGCACGGCCGGCGTCACCCTGACCACCGCCGGGCTTGCGGCGGCGATCTCGAGCACCAGAGTCCCGGTCTTGTCCGCAACCTCGCGGTAGGAGTGTTCGCGAGCGCCCTCGACGGTGTAGCCCGCGCCGGGAGGCACTCCCAAAATCACGACGGCCTCCACCTCCCCCGGCGCGAACGAGAGCGGCGCGGGCGGCTGTCCGAAGATCACCCGGTAGGGTCCGATGTCCATGGGCGCGCGGGATGCCGCTACGGTGAGAATTGTGGTCTTGCCGCCCGAGAACAACTGCAGTTCCCCGCTTACCCTGCCGAGCCACGTCGCCGTATCGTCCCAACTGGATCGCAGGGCCAGGCGTCCACTGGCCGCATCCTGGAAGATCTTCGGCATGTGACGATAGCTGAGGCCCGGCAGATACGGATTGGCCCACAGAAACTCGTACGGCGCGCCGAAGGCGGTCTTCAGGGCGAAACTGTCCTGAATCAGCCAGCCTTGCAGAAACTGGCTCTCCAGGGCATTGTCGTCATACGCGACAATGCTCAGCCCCGCCGCCCGGGACAGCGCCGCGGCGCGGAAATCGGGCTCGCCGGCGCCGGCGTAAGCCGGGACGTAGTAGTTGCCCTCCGGCGCGGTAAAGGGCGCGGGGTAGTGCGACAGTAAATGCCATTTCGGCAGGGCGTGAAACCAAGCGCCCGCGTCCTCGCGAAGATCGATATTCAGGTTGTCGCGGATTACGTGCAACAACTCGTAAAGCGCGTGGTGATCGGGCGCAGCCAGCAGCAGGCGGCCGGAGACCAGCGCCGGCGCGGTGCGTTTTCTCCACCAGTCCGTCACCACGTCCCGCAGAGCGCCTTCCGCGGCAGCGGGCTCGTCCGAGGAGATCGAGACCGCCGCGAAGGCCCGCGTACGCGTCGAAGACACCGATCCGTCGCCTGGACTGGAGGCCACCGCTCTCAGCCGGTCGACAATCGCCTTTCGTTCGGCGGGGGTCATCTTGGACCGGCACCAGTCGAGCACGATCGCGACTTGGCGGGCGTCGCTGTCCGGGTCGGCCGCCCACTGGATAGCCTGGCGGGCCGGCGCCGGTTCTCCGGTCACGGCGGCTTGGAGCGCGTGCAGGAATCCGGGCTCGGGAGAGGACTGCAGGTCGGCGAATTGCTGCCACCGCGGGGACTGGCGCTCCCGTTCCCGCTTCAACAGGCGAAGCCTCTGCGGCCGGAGGAAGATTCGCGGGGAGTCGGTGTAGACGCGGAAGAACTCGTCGCCGGCTTGCGCGCACGAGCAGGCTGCGAGAGTGAGAAACAGGCCGGCCAGACCGAAGCGTAACACCGGCGACCATTGTGTCACAGTGACACACCGTCCGGCCGCAGAACCCCCATTCCGAGGCGATCTCTTGCCGCCAAGTGATTGAATCGACAAAAGAACAACGTGGAGTCACGATTGCACATGGATATCCCGAATTGATGGAGTTTCACCTTTAAACCTGCCCTCTGCTAGCAATTGGTGGGCGACCGGGAGCGAGCGGGCTGATTTTTTGCACAGCGTGCTTGCGGGAGACGGTGTTATTGAGTTCTACCGCTCCCTTCCGAGAGTTCACGGTTGCGGCAGAGGGGCTTTTTTTTGGATCTTCAGTTCGCGGCTTATGCCGCGTCCCGCCTTGCCGCAGCCCCCGATTGCAGGAACTACCCCGGCAGCTTATCGGTATTGATTACAGGTCGTCTTCAATTCAAGTTTGGCATCATCCTTCTTTGGGCCTTCACGCTGGTCAAGGTCAGCCGGGGCGAGAACTATCGCCTACCCGCGAGTTGAGTCCCGTGAAGCAGATGTCGCTGTACGCGATAAAAGGGAGGGATGTAGGGAGTTCCACGCGCACTGCTCGTCGTATTGGCAATGAAATCAATGTGTCGGGCGAATTATTCTCCTTGCCACCCGCGCGCGCCAAGTGGGGCTGCCATAGGTCTTGCAATTCCCTGCGACGATTTGATGGTCTGCCAGGCTTGCGAGGTCCCGCCCTTTCTTGCGCCGTTGTTCATCACGGCCGGTGGCGGATGAATCGCCCGGACGATGGCGGGCGCGTTTGAGAGATCCGCGACTTGCAGCTCTTTCGCGGCGCAGGCGGCGGGGGCGAAGAAGCGATCAAAGCTCTTAACTATCGGAGCGTTCGATCGCCAGTATCGAGGCATCGTCCGTCGGGCCCGCGGGCGCAGACCACTCTTCGACCGACTCCATCAGCGAAGACAGACTCCGGTCCAGCGGCAACTCCCGATTTCGCGTCAGCGTCTCCAGCAGTTGGTCGACGCCAAACTGCTGTTCGGCGGAATTCTCCGCTTCCAGAATGCCGTCCGTACAGAGATACAGCCGGTCTCCCTTGGACAGCGTGACGGAGTGCTCTTCATACGCCGCACCATGGAAGAGTCCGGCGGGGATCCCTCCCGCCTCTCGAATCGGAAGGGCGGCGCCGTCATGAAAATGGATCGGACCCAAGTGCCCCGCCGAAACATACTTCAATTCGGCAGTTTCTTTGTCCAGGATGCCGTAAATCATCGTGAAGAACTGAGGAACGCCCGACCCGCGGAGGAATTGCCGGTTCAACCGCGTCACCACCTGTGCGGGCGGTGCGATGCAATGCCGGCTTGGGTTGTCCGGGCTCGCCTGATACAGGAATGACCGGTCCGGTACGGCCGATAACATGTGACTCAGCGTGACCGACAGCAGTGCCGCGGCCACACCATGGCCCGACACGTCCAGGATGTAGACGCCCAGGTGGCGGTCGTCGAGGGAAAGGACGTTCAGGCAGTCGCCTCCTACGTCCGCGCAGGGCCGGAACTTGTAGGCAAACCGCATGCCCGGCACGTTCGGCATCTGGAGCGGCAACAGCGACCGTTGCACCTCTTCGGCCGCCGCCAGATCGCGCTTCATCACCAGGCTGGCGGCTTCGAGGCGTGCGTTCGCTTTCTGGAGCGCGTCTTTTGCCTGCTTCTCCTCGGTGACGTCCGATTGCACTCCGATGAAATGCGTGACCACCCCCGCGGCGTCCCGGACCGGGGTAATCGAGAGCCGGTTCCAGAAAGGCGTGCCGTCCTTCCGGTAGTTCAGCAGCGTCACGGTCACAGCGCACTTTTCCCTGATGCCTGCCCGCAGATCTTCAACGGCTTTAGGATCCGTACCGGGGCCCTGCAGAAAACGGCAATTCCGCCCGATGACGTCGGCCACGCTATATCCCGTCAGTCTCTCGAAGCCTGCGTTGGCGTAAATGAGAGGCTTGTCGGGCAGTCCGGCATCGGCGATCGTGATGCCTTCCGCGCTGGACGCGAGCGCCCGATCCTTCAATTCGAGCTGGGAGCGAACGCGCCTGGTGTCGAGGCTCTTGGCAGTCATAAGTGGAGAACTACAACAAGATTATCGCTAGTATTTCCTCTGTTTAGCTCCGCTTTTCACCATCCAGATGTTGCCCCTGGTCTGGTGGAGATTGAGAACGATTCGATACTCGCTCAATGCCATTCGTCGATACGGTTCAATCGGTCGTCAGCCATTCGGGCACTTGCCCATCTTCGCGCGTTAGGCGGGACCGAGCAAGGCTGCGCGGCGAGACGGGAATTGCCGGAACTTACCCCGAGAGTTTATCGTAATTGATTACGGGCAGTACTATAGAGCAGCATGGCCTTCTGTACACAATGCGGATCGGCGGTGGTGGACGCGGACCGATTCTGCGGAAAATGCGGCGTGCCACAGCCGGCGGTAGCTGCGGCCTCTTCAGGCGGACCGGAGTTTCTGTCTGGCGTGAACGCGCGCACGGCTTCCCTGCTCTGCTATATCCCCATGATCGGTTGGATCGCCGCGATCGTGGTGCTGGCGGCCACGAGGTTCCGGCACGACCACAATACTCGGTTTAACGCGTTCCAGGGGCTTTATCTCTTCGTCGCCTGGCTCATCGTCGACTGGGTTGTCAGTCCGATTTTCATGCTTCCGGGCATGCCTTTCCACGACGTGTTCGGCAGCGTCTTCAAGTTGGGCATCATGATCCTGTGGATCTTCATGTTGGTCAAGGTCAGCCAGGGCGACAACTATCGCCTGCCCATCGTCGGCGAACTGGCCGAGCGATCCGTCAGCGAACAAGTCTGATTCCCGGGTAGACTGTAGCTACTGGGCATCATGTCAACTCGAATCTTTTTCTGCGCGCTGCTGGCGGCCGGCGTGGCGTTTGCATGGCAAACCCCTCCCTCTCTGCCGTCCGAGGTGAAACTTCCGCCTCCCTACGCTACGCCTTCCACGAACAACGGACCAAAGGTAATCGCGCGGCCGGATGGCGCGCGGCTGCAAGTGCCCGCGGGGTTCAACGTCGAAGAATATGCAACCGGCTTTGAGAGACCGCGGTACATGGCGCTGGGGCCGGGCAAGGAGTTGCTGCTGTCCGACAGCATGAACCCGGGGAAGGTCTATGTCCTGACGAGTGGCGGAAAAGACCGGAAGGTTCTGCTGGAAGGGCTCGACCGGCCCTACGGTCTGGCCTTCTGGAAAGACTATCTGTATGTCGCCGAGACGACGTCGATCAAACGGTACAAGTACGATGCGAAGGCGATGACGGCGACGACGCCGGGCGAGGAAGTCGTCAGCCTGAAGGGAATGGGCAAAGGCCACTGGACCCGCTCCATTCTGTTCGACCGCAACGGCGCGAAGTTCTACCTGGGCGTCGGCTCGTCCTCGAATGTCTCGCCGGGCGATCCTGAGATGCGGGCGGCGATCAACCGGTTCAACCCCGACGGCAGCGGTCACGAGATATTTGCGGCCGGCACCAGAAATCCCATCGGCATCCACTGGTATCCGGGGACGGATACGCTTTGGGCGGCGATTCAGGAGCGGGACCTGATCGGGGACGACCTGGTTCCGGATTACTTCACTCACATCCGGCAGGGCGGGTTTTACGGCTGGCCTTACGCCTACTCCGGGCCGAACGAGGACCCCAGGAATAAGGGGCTGAAGCCGGATCTGGTGGCGAAGACGATCCAGGGGGACGTGTTGCTTCCGTCGCACGTGGCGGTCCTCGATTACACGTTCTACACCGGTAAGATGTTCCCCAAGGAATATCAGGGTGGCGCTTTTCTGGCGTTGCACGGATCGTGGAACCGGTCCAAGCGCATCGGCTACGAAGTTGCGTTCGTGCCGTTCCGGGACGCGAAGCCGGTTGGCCCGGCGCGCGATTTCATGACCGGCTGGATGCTCGATCCAGATCAGAAAGAGGTCTGGGGCCGGCCCGTCGCCGTGCTGGAATTGCCGGACGGAAGCTTGCTGGTGAGCGACGACGGCGGCAATAAGCTTTGGCGCATCAGTTACCGGCAGTAGCTCTGGCAGTGGTGGTGGCGACTCTCGCGGCGGGCGCCGATTTCTCGCACAAGCTTCACCTGCGGCTCATCCGCGATTGCTCGGCGTGCCACGTGGCGGCTCGCGCGA
The DNA here is from genome assembly GCA_025353165.1 of Acidobacteriota bacterium. Classification (GTDB taxonomy): domain Bacteria; phylum Acidobacteriota; class Terriglobia; order Bryobacterales; family Bryobacteraceae; genus TMP-7. The sequence continues at coordinate 41,918 of JANXRE010000175.1, forward strand.
GCACGCGAGTGGAGGACAATCTCCTGCCGCGGCCCGCAGTCTGCCGGCCTTGTCACGGAGACCGGACCGTCCGATCGGCACCGACGCCGACCGTGCTGGCGCGCTTCAACCACTCGACCCACGTGAAGATCGTGCCGGGCGGTTGTAGTGGATGCCACAGAGGCTTGGAGCAGTCGGACAAGGTTACCCAAGCTGTGTTTCCGAAGATGGAGCAATGCCTGGCCTGCCACACCAAGATCGATCCGACCGACAGTTGCGCGCTGTGCCATATTGTCGGGCCGGAGCTGAAACCCGCGAGTCACACGGCCGAGTGGGGCGATCTGCATTCCAATGCGAAGATCGAGAAGGCGGGTTGCTGGGTCTGCCACGGCAAGCGGTTTACTTGCCAGGGCTGCCACTGACGTTACTGGCCCGGCGGTGGCGGAGGCGCGGGGTTGCCGAACAGGTTCTGCCAGGCCGATTTGAAATTCCAGTGGCGTCCGGGGCAGCGCGGCCACGGCGCAAAACTCAGAACTTTTGTCGAGCGATCCACGTAAAGCCCCGCTGGATCGGCGCCCGGATAGACGATTCCGAGGACCACGCCGCCGCCGCACGCATCGACTTCTCCGTAGGAGATTTTGGCGGGATCGGAATAGGTACCCTGGGGCCCCCAATCCTTCATGAACCGGTCGAAGGTGTAATCGCGGCAGGGAGTCTGTTCCGTGCAGCCCCACATGCGGTACGCGGATTGATAATCGCGGGACCGGAGACCCTCGAGGAAACGCTTGCCGGCGCGTTCTTCCAGGAAGTTATGAAAAAAAGCGAAGAGGCTGACACCGGCGACAACCAAGACGATCAGGCCGATGACGATGCGTTTTCGTTTGCGCTCGCGCTGTTCGTCTCCGACGCCGTATCCCTCAAGATAATCCGACATTCGACAGGCTCCACACCGGCTACTTCGGCGGATAAGCCTTGTCGTAAGCCGCGGTTGCTTCCTTGGTGATCTCCATGGTGGGCCGGAAGAATACGGTGGTGGTGACGTCCACGACCATGTCGAGGCCCTTCTCATCGGCGATCTTGCGGACCACCTCGGACATTCGCTGGCCGGCCTTTTGCAGGACGTCGTTCCGTTCGCGGTCCACATCGCCTTGCAGATCTTCCTGCATGCGCTGCAGTTCGAGCTGGCGGCGTTTGCCGCGGGCTTGCAGTTCCTGCTCACCCTGCTGGCTCAGGCGGCCGCTCTGCATCTGAGCCTGGATATCCTGCAAATCCTTTTGCAGCTTCTCCATCTCGGCGGTGCGGGGCTTGTATTTGGCCTCCAACTCGAGCTGGGTCTTTTTGATGTCGGCGGTCTCGACAATCGCCCGTTGGAGGTTGACGATAGCGACCTTGGCGGCAGTCTGGGCCGGCGCGAGAGCCGCGCAGGCGAGGCCCGCGCCGCAGACCATCACCGTGCGCAGAAAATCCTTGCTGAACATTACGAAGCTAACTCCTTGCGAAAGAGGGGTGGTGTCACCATTACGGTAACATACGGCTAAACGCCGAGAACAGCAAGAATTTCGTCCTCGCGGAGGATGAGGTAATCCTCGCCTTCCAGGCGGATCTCGCTGCCGGAGTACTTGCCGAACAGAATGCGGTCTCCCGCCTTTAATTCCATGCTGGCGCGTTTGCCGGTTTCGAGTAGTTTCCCGGTGCCGACGGCGATGACTTCCGCTTGTTGGGGCTTTTCCTTGGCGGTGTCGGGAATGATGATGCCGCCTACTTTCTGCTCGGCCTCTTCGAGGCGGCGAACGAGGATGCGGTCATGAAGCGGACGCAGGCTCATGATGATGATTCTCCTGGGATGAACTTGGTTGGCGCGCCGTGGCTTGCGCCGCTTTCGATTATAGCGTGAGGCAGTACGAACTTGGTTAACGAAATGAAAATGGCTTACCTTTCGTAAGGATAAGGATAACGAAAGGATTCTGTGTCCAACGCAGAGGACCGACGGTCACGACCGGGCGGGTATATTGTCAAGGCGTATGGCGAGGAGAGCGTCAGTGCGTTCGTTCCGCCGCCGCTGCCGCCCGGGACGCCTTACGATGAGAGTAAGGATCGATATGAGCACACGCGACGTCATCGCCCGTGAGTTGGAGCGGCTGCCTGAACAGGATCTGCCCAAGTTGCTCGAATTTCTGCGGCCACTCCAGGAAGCGCAGGCCGAAAACGTAATGCCAACGCTCGCCGCCGAATCCGCTCTCGCCAAGGACTGGCTTACACCTGAGGAGGATGCTGCTTGGGCCAGTTTGTAAGAGGTGATGTCGTGGTCTTCATCGCGTGATCGTCACCTTAGAATCAGCCGCGAGCGGTCAATTTAGCGGGCGACCGGGAACGCGGATACTCGAAGCCTCGCGCAACCCATCGGGATCAGGGTTACCTCTTCTTCGGCGGCGTTCGTTGACACGGGGCTCTGTGGGACTTCCTGGATCATTCCATTCGCTTCCTGAGTCCAGGACGGGATTTTTCGCGCGTTCGCCCGCAGCAGGACGGGGGCCGCGTTTGGCGTGAATGGCTGATCGTTGGCGACGTCGTATTTACGCGGTAGCACTCGGATGGATGAGGGCACCAGGGCGTAGTTCCAGGAGGTCGTCGGGAACACTTCGTATGCCGGCCACTTGGCTCCGGGGTTGTAGCGCTCCCAGCGCTCGCCGATTCTCAGGGAATACGCAAGCGGCCCCCGGTAGACCGACACCGAATTCCGGTTTTTGGCCCAGGTCCGAACCTCCACCGCCATCGGAAGACGAAGCTCGATGCGATCTCCGTTCCGCCACGTATTCTCGATAACCAGCCACCCGCGCTTGGTTTCCGGCAGAACCATCGGCTTCCCGTTGACCTTCAGCGCCGGCGCAGCGGCCCACCCCGGCACCCGCAGAGCGAGCGGGAATCGCACCGCTTCTTTCGTCGCGATGGTAAGAGTGATCTGCTCGTCAAAAGGATATTGCGTCTCTTCGCGGATCTGAATTTCGTGGCCGCCGGCGACTTTCGCTTTTACGCTGCTCGCCGCGTAGAGCACCGCCGCAAGCCCCTCGCCCGGCGTCGCCATCCACAGGTGCTCCGCGAAGTAGGGCCATGCGTGGGCGACGTTGTGCTGACAACAACGGTATTGATACGGATTGTACGAGAACATATCGCCGCCGTTCTCGATCGCCGGCGCCTTGCTCCCCCGATCGAGTTGGACTTGGTTCGGCGCAGTCAGGTAATGCAGACCTTTCAGATCCGGGGTCATCGACGCGGGCAAAGAGTTGAATGCCACATCCTCGGCGCGATCGCCCCACACCGGGTCGCCGGAGATCTTCAGCAGCATTTCGTCGCTCAACATGTACTCCGCCATCGAGCATGTTTCAGCGCCCTGGCGCGGACCGCCGAAGCCGGCACGCGCGTTTTCGTCCGCGCCGAACATTCCGCCGGGGACCTGCCCGTACCGATCCATCACCATGCCGTAGTTCCTCTCGGTGGCATCGAGAAACTTCGCATCCTTCGAAACCTGGAAGAATTCTCCCGGCTCGCGGAAGCCCTGGCTGACATTCACGCCGTGCCACGTGGGAATATTCGCGAACCAGTTCGCCGTGCGCTCATGATTGAAGCGCGCGAGATCGAGCAGGAACGCGTCGCCGGTGCGGTTGTATAACCAAACAATCGAATCCAGATTGTCGCCGCCCCTGTACTTCTGCCAGCTTCCGGGCAGAAACTGCTCCGCCGGAATCGCTTGCTGCCAGCGGAGATATTTCGTCAGGAACGGGATGATCCGTGAGTCGCCGGTCGCCTCGTAGAACGATCGGAGCGGGTACATCATGATCATGTTGGGCCAGAGGTCGATGGCGCGCGCGGGCTTGTCGGTGTTCATCTCCGGCTGATCGCCGCGCTTCACTTCCAGGTTTTTCGCGTTCCCGAAATAGCCATTTTCACGCTGCGTTTTGAGCACCGCGTCCAACCAGCGGTTGGCTTCCGCAATGATCCGCTTGTCGCCCAGGATGTACCCGAGATCGGTGAATCCCTTGAGCCAGTACGGGACCTCTTCCCAGCCAAAGTCGCCTTCGCCCTTCGGATTGGTCCACGCGTTGCCCTGGTACTTACAGAAGTCGCTGAGCTCGGTGAGCCGGCCCGAGAAGCCGTCCGCCTCCAGCACAAGCTGTTTGCGGAGCCAGCCTTCCGGGCGCACAGCGCCGATGGGCAGCTTTATGAGAGGGCTCGGTGCGAGCGGCGCGCGGTTGCCTGGGTAATAGCGGTTCTCGCCGCCGGGAAGTTTATCGATGAACCGGACCTGTTGGGCCAGGATGGGGAGAGAAACACACAGGAGCACAAACGCTCTCATGTCGGCAGGCTGCTCCAGGCATCGTATCCGCCGATTACGTTGATCACTTCGCGAAACCCCGCGCGTTGCACCACTGAGCAGCCGACGGCGCTGCGGTAACCGCCTTTGCAGTAGACCACGGTCCGGCGATCCGGGTCCAGATCGTGCAGCGACGCCGCCAAATGATCCAGTGGCTTGTGGACCGCGCCGCTGATGTGGCCGGCTTCCCACTCGGAGGCCCGCCGGACGTCGATCAGTTGAAGCGAATCCGCGCCCATCGAGCGTAGTTCCTCCGCCGCGATCTGGGCTAACGGGACCACCGGCAGCTTCGCCGCGACCCAGCCGGAGAGGCCCCCGGCAATCGCGCCACTCACTCGTTCGATTCCCACCCGGGCGAGCCTCAATCGCGACTCGGATCCCGCCGGTTCGTCTTCCGCCAGGATGACGATATCCGCGTCCAGGCCAATCACGATGGCCGCCCACGTAGCGAATTGCCCCGAGAGTCCCACCTGGATGGAAGCCGGGATGTGAGCGGCCCCGAACTCCGCGGACGGACGGGTGTCGAGAATGATCGCGCCTGCCTGCTGCCGCGCATACGCCTCCGCCGGCGAAAGCAGGGGAAGCGGGGGCAAACCTGCCAGCGCCGGCGCGCCCTCGCGATTGATCTCGACGTCTTTTGAGAAATAGCCGGGCCGCTCCGGCAGGTCCGCCGTGACCAGGTGAACGAACTCCTCTTCCGAGCGGGCGCGAAGGGCGTAATTGGCCGCGCGCTGGAGACCAATGGTGGATTTCCGTTCCGCGCTCATTTGCCGCCCGCAAAGAGAGCCCGCGCCGTGCGCCGGGTAGACCTCGACAGCATCGGGCAGCGTGAGCAACTTCTGGTGCAGGCTTTGGTACAACATGGCGGCCAGTTGCCGGGGAGTATGATCCGCGGCGAGATCGGGCCGGCCGACGTCGCCGATGAACAGAGTGTCTCCGGTCAGCACCGCGAACGGATCGGGCGAACGCTCCAGGTCGGAGACGAGGATGCAGATGCTCTCAATGGTGTGCCCCGGAGTTTCCAGGAAACGCAGGGCGCATTTCCCGAACCGGAATCCGTCGCCGTCGCGGACCGCTACATGATCGAATTTCGCGCCGGCTCGCGCGCCCAGGTGGACTGTCGCCCCAGTGCGTGCGGCGAGTTCGTGGTGGCCCGAAACAAAATCGGCGTGCAGGTGGGTTTCGATGACGTGCCGGATTTCCAGGCCGCGCTCGGCCGCGGTTTGCAGGTAGATATCGACATCACGCTGCGGATCCACCACCGCGGCGATGCCGTCGCTGCCAATCAGGTACGACGCATGGGACAGACAGGTCAGATAAAACTGCTCGAAGGTGAACAAGCGTCAAGGCTCCAATAGGACGGCTTCGATGTCTTTCCGGAATTGAGATTCGGAGACCGCGCCTTCATACCTCCGCGCGACCCTTCCGTGGCGATCGAACAGAAGTGTTGTCGGCAGCAAAGAGATGGCGGACAGCAGGGATGAATTGGGTGGAGGGACCAGCACCGGATAGCCGACATTGTACTCCTTCACGAATTCGCGGACCGGCGCGTCCTTGTCGTCGTCCATCATGACTCCAGCGACCTGGAGCCCCTGACTGCGATAGCGGCCGGCGAGGTTCACCAGCCCCGGCGTTTCTTCACGGCACGGCGCGCACCAGGTGGCCCAGAAATTCAGGAGAACAACCTGGCCCCGGTAGTCGGTCAGCTTCCATTCGTGACCGGCGAGGTCCGGCAGGGCGAACTGGGTGACCTGTTTCCGCTCGCCGAGGGCAACGGGCTCACTCGCCTGGTTCCGCGTGGCGAAGACGTAAGTCACGGCGGCTCCGACCACCAGCACGAGCGCCGCCTTGAGCGCCAGGTTTTTGAGGTTTGCCGAATCCACCTCCTTCCATCATTGCAGTTATCCTCAAGGATGAATGGGCGGTCGTGTCATCCAGGTCAGCGTGTCCCTCGGCGGGGTCCCAAAGCATCCCGTGCCCGAAGGTTTTCTGGCCCCGCCCGGCCTCGAGGGCGACGCCCACGCTCATCCCCAGTTTCACGGCGGCCCGATGAAAGCGGTTCTGGTCGTCACCGCGGAGACCGTGGATGAGCTGATCGCGGAGGGGTTCCCGTTGTTCTACGGCGCGCTCGGCGAGAACCTGACGGTACGCGGCGTCGCGGCCCGGTGGCTGCGGTCCGGACAGAGATGGCGCGCGGGGCAGGCGGTGATCGAGCTGACCACCCTGCGGGTCCCCTACTCTGCCTTGACGGTGTACGATCTGCCCGGCCGTCCGTTGCGGAGCGCCATCTGGGACGAACGGACGAAAGCGGGCGACCCGTCGTCCCCCGTGTGGGCGAAAGCCGGATTCTACGGTTGCGTCGTGCAACCGGGCGAGGTCCGGCCGGGCGATCCATTCGTGCTGCTCGAGCAATCGGTCTAAAAGCGGGCGGCAATAGAACAAGGGCGGCCACGGCATCTGGAATTCCGGACGTTGCTTACCGCAGGCCATACCTTGAACTTTCCCGGCCCTCCTGCGCGTCTGCTGGCTATGGCAAAATGCGGCCGAATCCGGGTGGACATCTGCGACGAAATCCTGAACGAAACAAGTTAGGGCCGACCCGGACGATAACCGCATTTTCAAAATGCGCGCAGGCGGTAAAGGCCCAAATCATGAGGGTTGCGGGTTTCTAAAACTGCTGGCCAGCGGCACTGAGCAATCGGTCTGAAACAGACGGCCGTTATAATGACAGCAGACCAAGTCGTCATGCCCAGTCTGCTGGATTCTGTCGCGTTTCGCGATCCTGGCCGCGCGCGAAGATACCTCGAACACGTCGGCCCGGAACTCCGGGCTCTGCTGGAAGGTCACGTCGAGCGGATGCTTCAGTTGTCCCCGGATCCGGACGGAGCGTTCGCGTATTTCGCTTCGTTTGCCGAGCGCCACCCTTCCGTGTTCCAGCGCCTGGCCGCCTCAACCGCCGGACTGAAATACCTGACCGCGACGTTCTCCTACAGCCGTTTTCTTTCGGAAGAGGTCCTGCAAAGCCCGGGCTGGATCGAGGAACTGGCGCAGGCCTCCGACATGTTCCGCGTGCGGTTGCCGCATGAATTAGAGCAGTCGCTGGAAGACTTTCTGGTGGAGCGTTCCAGTTCTCCGCTGGCCCGCGCGCTGGCGCTTTTCCGGCGCAAGCAGTTGCTCCGGATTGTTCTTCGCGACGTGCTGGAATTCGCAACCCTGCCAGAGGTCACCGAGGAGATCTCGAATCTGGCCGGCGCGATCGTGAACACGGCGTACCGGCGGATTCGCGCGGACCTGACCGGCCGTCATGGACGCCCGTGTTCGCCAGGCTCCAATGCGCCGGTCGAAACCGAGTTCTCCGTGATCGCGCTCGGGAAACTCGGGGGCGGCGAGTTGAACTACAGCTCCGATATTGACCTGATGTTCGTTTACTCGGACAACGGGACAACCGAAGGTCCGGCCCAGGTCTCGAACAAGGAATTCTACAAGAAGCTCGCGAATCAGCTAACGGACCTGCTCTCGACCTATACACCCGAAGGCATTTGTTACCGCGTCGACCTGCGGCTTCGGCCGGAGGGGCGATACGGCGAGGTCTGCATCTCGCTTAATGGCGCCAAGCAGTATTACAGCTCCCGTGCGCGCGATTGGGAACTGCAGATGCTCATCAAAGGGCGCGTCGTCGCCGGCGAACCCGGGCCGGGACGCGAACTTCTCGACTTTGTGGAGCCGCGGATCTATTCGACCTCCACCGACTTCTCCTCCATCGAAGTGGTTTCCGAAGCGCGCGAACGCATTTCCGAAAAGCAGGCGGCCCGGCGGGGCGGCCAGGGCCCTTCGGGCTTCGATATCAAACTCGCGCGCGGCGGCATTCGCGATATCGAATTCCTGGTGCAATGCCTTCAGCGGCTGCATGGCGGGCGCGACCAGTGGGTGCGGCACGGCGGCACTATGCTCGCGCTGTCGAGGCTGCACGATAAGCAACTGCTGTCGGAAAACGAGTATGGCCGTCTGCTGGACGCATACGAGTTTCTGCGGGGACTGGAGCACCGGCTTCAATTCCTGGACGATCGCCAGACACACTCTCTTCCCTCGGACCCGCTGGAAATGGATCTGCTCGCCCGCCGCTTGCACGCCGGCAAGCGGGGACCGTATGCATCGGCGGAGGTCTTGCGAGCCCGGCTGAACGAGCTGCTCGAGGAGGTAGCGGAGATTTACGAGCGCGTAATCCACGCGCAGAAACCCATGTACTATACCGCTGCCATCCCCGCTGCGGACGAAGAGGAGGCGGTAGAGCCCGATCCGATCCGCCAGCCCGCGCCAAGCAATCTGATCCGCTTTCTGGATCGGAAAGCCCCCGGCCTTGCGGCGGTCATGTCCCGGCAGAATTTCGGGCGCTCCACCAGAAGCCTGGAACATTTCCTGGAACGAGTGTTCTCGAACGCCGAGTGGATGACACTGCTGGACTCCGATCCGCTGGTGTCCGGCTATCTGCTAGATCTGTTCGATCACAGTTCCTATTTCGCGGAACAGTTCATCCGCTCCCCCGAATTGCTGGAGGAATTGCGGGAGGTGGCGCGCGCGCCTGAAGCCAGGCGCGACTACAGCGCGCTCGCGGCCGGCTTGCAGGAACCGCAGGACCTGCGGCGGTTTTTCCGGCGCGAAATGGCGCGGCTGCAATGCGCGAGCGTCTGCCTGCGCGTTCCGATCTTCGACACCCTGGCCGCAACATCGGATCTAGCCGACTCGGTCATCGGCGCGGGTTATCGAATCGCGCTGGCGCAGGTGTTGGCGACGAAACCTCCGCGCGACCCCGGATACCAGGTGCGCGATCAGCTGATGGTCATTTCGCTCGGCCGGCTGGGCCAGCGCGAGTTCGACCTGGCCTCCGACGCGGATCTTCTGTTTGTGATTCCCGACGCGGACAGTTGCGAGCAGATCTTTTGGACCCGGGTCTCCGAGCGCGCTATCGACCTGATTACTGCCTACACGGGCGATGGCGTGATGTTCGCCGTTGACACACGGCTCAGACCGAACGGACGCGAGGGAGCGTTGGTCCAGACCGTGACCGCGTTCCACGATTACTTTGAAAAAAGCGCCGCGGCCTGGGAAGGGATCGCGTACATGAAGGCGCGCGCGGTGGCGGGTAATCCCGAGGCGGCGCGCGTGTTCCTGAACCAGCTACAGGACGTGGATTGGCGGCGCTGGGGGCAGAGCGGCCGCTCCCGCCGCGACTTGCGGGCCATGCGGGCGAGGCTGGAGAAGGAACAGGGCGCGTCGAATCCATTGAAGGCGGGACGTGGCGGCTACTACGATATCGACTTCGCATTAATGTATCTGCGCCTCAAGAGCGCCGGCGTATTTTACCCGGTGCTGAACACCCCCGCGCGCATCGACATCATCGAGCGGATGGGGCACCTGGACCGCGACGATGCGGCCTTCCTCAGCGACGCGGCGGTATTCTATCGTTCGCTGGATCATGCTCTCCGCATATTCTCGGGCCACGCGGAAGGCAGCCTGCCGAACTCGGAGGCCAAGCTGGAAGCGCTGACGGAACTCGCCGGCCGCTGGACGCCGGACCATCTGCACGGCCGGCCGCTCAAGACGGAATTGAGCCAGATCCAGGCGCGTACGCGCGAGATCTTCGAACGCCTGTTCGCCTGAACAGCCGCTACAATAGCAGTTTGTGCTGAATCCTCTCGTTCCCGTTTGCCTGTTTGCCGGCTTGCTCGGCGCCCAACATCTGGACGGCATCAAGCAGCTCACATCCGGAGGCCAGAACGCGGAAGCCTATTGGTCGCCCGACGGAAAGCGCCTGATCTTTCAATCCAGCCGCGGCGAAATGAAGTGCGACCAGGAATTCATCATGAACGCCGACGGATCGGACGTGCGCATGGTGTCTACCGGAAAAGGCGTGACGACGTGCGGATATTTCATGCCGGATGGGAAGCATATTGTTTATGCATCGACGCACGAAGCCGGCGAGGGTTGCCCACCGCGGGCCGATCGCAGCCGCGGATATCTGTGGGACGTGTTTCCCGGTTTCGATATTTATCTCGCGACCGACGACGGCAAGATTCTGAAGAAGCTTACGGAGACGCCGCGCTACGACGCGGAAGCGACCATCAACTGGAAGACGAAGAAGATGGTCTATACCTCGCTGGCTTCGAGCGACCTGGATCTTTGGTCGATGAACCTGGACGGTACGGACAAACGGCAGATCACCCACGACATCGGCTACGACGGCGGCGCGGTATTTTCGCATGACGGAAAGAAACTGGTGTGGCGGGCGAACCACCCGTCAACGGTCGAGGCCAACCAGCGCTATCAGGATCTGTTGAAGGACAACCTGACCGCACCGATGAAGATGGAGATTATCGTCGCCGACGCCGATGGCAGGAATCAGAAGCAAATCACGAATTTCAATTGCGCGAGCTTCGCCCCGACGTTTACGCCCGACGATAAGAAGATTCTCTTCGCTTCGAACAAACACGCGTGCGACAGCCGGAAATTCGAGCTGTACCTGATGAACACGGACGGAACCGGCCTGGAGCAGGTGACGGACTTCGGCGAGTTTACTTCGTTCCCCGAGTTTTCGCCAGACGGTAAGACGCTGGTGTTCGTGTCGAGTTGGAAGGCGCCCGGGAAATACGAATTCAACATCTTTACGGCCGTCTGGAAATGAACCAACTCACTCCGGATGTACTAGCTCTCGGCGTTCTTCAATACATCGTCTTTCTGCTTTCCACGTCATTCCACGAGGCGTCGCACGGTTTCGTCGCGAAGCTCGGCGGCGATCCGACCGCCTTTCATGGCGGGCAAGTCACGCTGAATCCCCTGCCTCACATCCGCCGGGAGCCTTTCGGTATGGTGGTGGTGCCGTTGCTTGGAATCCTCATGGGCGGCGGCCTCATCGGCTGGGCGAGCGCGCCTTACGATCCGTTATGGCAATTGCGCCACCCGCGCCGCGCTGCGCTGATGTCACTGGCCGGCCCGGGCGCGAATTTCACGCTGGTCATTCTCGCGTTTATTCTGATGCGCATCGGCTTGTTCGCCGGCGTCTTCCAGCAGCCCGTGCAATTTGCGTCGATGCGCCTGGTGGATGCCGCGGGCGGCGGCGTTTGGGAAGGAATCGCCGCTTTTGTCAGCGTGCTGTTTTCGCTGAATCTGCTGCTGGGGATTTTCAACCTGCTGCCCTTCCCGCCGCTGGACGGATTCACGGGCGTGGGCCTGCTCCTGCCCGAACGCGCGGCTGTCTCGTACATTCGCTTCGGATACCGGCTCGGGTCTTACTCGTTCCTGGGCCTGCTGATCGCGTGGCGCCTGTTCGGGAATCTATACCAGCCCATTCTGCTGGCGTCGTTGTATTTGATCTACCCGGGCCTGGGATGAACCGCTGGCTTACGCGCGCGCCTGGGAACCGAACCACGACTAGCGTTTCGGCGGAAGCGTGGCCGCGATGGCGGTCGCTGCCGGGCTGCATTGCGGATGGCCCCAACCGCTCGCACTGACGCCCGAAGTGATGTCGTACACGATGTTGTCGGGACGCGCCGGGTCGCCGCTCACGCCCGCCGGCACGTAATCGAGCATCAGATTATGGCGCGTGCGCCAGCCGATGTTGTGATCGGCGCACGACGCATCGCCGCTCACTCCCAGCGCGCCCAGCAACACGCCGCCCGGACCGTACAGGGCAAGGCCGCCGCCGAAGACGTTGACTCCGCCGAGGCGATGGCCCACCATCGGGTCGTCCGCTTGTCCATAACCCGACGGGTCGCCGCCATACGCGACTGAGGTGTCCACCGGGTTGCTGTGCTGCAGGCCGAACAGCGTGCCACCCGGCTGGGCGACGCTATACAGATTCGCCGTCGAGAGCGCGAGCCCGGGCAGGCTGAACGCATTCGCCGTATTCGCTTTCTGCGCCGAAATCACGCGGCTGCCGGGCCACTGATCGCCGCGGTCGCCGCCGGTGAACGCGACGGCGCACACGATTCCATCGCGATTCACGATGGTTCCCCACATGTCGAGATTGAAGCCTCCGTTGGCCTCGGCGCGAGCCGCTTTGAGCGCGGCAAGAAGCACGGCATGCGAGGGCAGGCCGCTACAGGTGTTCTCAAGCATGGATGGATTATAGCGCTCCTGCTATCCTGTGGGCTTGAACGCAGCCGGTTGCATCCTTGTGGCGCTCGCCGCGCTCCTCCCGGCCAAGTCGGCGAACATAGCCGGGGCAGCCCTGGACGGTCACACGATCTACACCTGGGGCCGAGATCTGCGCGAATGGAACCCATCCCGGTTGGTGGCCAAGGCGAACTCGGAGTTCGGCGAAGGCGGGTGCATCGACGGAGACGCGATTATCCTGCAGGATGGCGCGCCTTTAGGGAATTTGGTACGCGTGCGTCTGGCGGACGGCCGCCGTACGGTGCTGGATCACGATGTCGAGATGCACGATTGCCTTGCCACGACGCTCTTTGGCAAACACGGCGTACTGGTTGTGCACCGCTACGCTCAGGTTCGCTTCTACTACGACGGCGGCGTTCAGGAGGTCTACTCCTTTTACACGGCATCGAAACAGGGCGGGCTGTTGCGCGCCGAGGGACGCAGCGATATCCTCTGCGGCAATTATTGGATCCGCGGCCCGGAGCGGTTCGAGCTGCCGTGGCGCCTCTTCGCCATCAACGTGCGGCATGAAACCCCGGAGTCGGCGAACTTCCGGCTCGCCTGGTTGGGAGCGGATTTGATCGCCGCGCAAGGTCACATGGCGGCGGGGATTGTCTATCGTTACTCGCCCCCGGCGGACCGCACCCAACAGTGGATCGAGACGCGCGTCGCCGAGTTGCACTTTCCGCACGCGGTCGCAACCACACCCGCCGGAGTGGTCATCGGCGAAAATGCCGGGCCGGGGTCTCGGGTGTTCCTGCTCCGGACGGATGGAACGATGGAGCGGATCGCGACCACGGACGGCGTTCACACCGCGCTTTCAGACGGCGATCGCGTGGCGCTGGTCGGCGCCGAGCGAGTCCGGTGGATTTCCGTGGGCAAACCATGAGCTGGGCTATCGCCTGCATGTCCGGCGGCTTCAAAGGCATCTTTGTGCATGGCGTATTGTGCGGGCTGGAACAGACCGGGCTGCGCGCGAGCGCTTACGCCGCCGCTTCCTCCTCCACGATGCCCGCCGCCTATGCAGCCGCCGGATGCCTGCGCGATCTGGATCTCGCCATCTGGGCCGCGAGCGCGAGCGGTTCCGCCATGAGCGACGTAGTCCTTCGCAATATCGCCACGCTCGGGCCAGCGCTGCACCGCCTGCTGTTTACTTCGGAAGCGGCTCGGTTCTGCGTAGCCGCAAGCCTGGTGACCACGGCCGAAGGCGCGGCCGTCACGCAAGGCGCGGAAGCGCGCCGGCTGGGACGGCGGCTGTTGATCGACGCCGCCCGGCGGAATACGCTCTGGCGGGACACGCACCTAATTCCCCGACTGTTCGACTCGCGGGCATCGGGTGCCGGCCTGCGCCTCACCCCCGAGAACTTCGACGAGGTTGCCTATGCCACCACCCGCATGTTGCACGCCTGGCATATCCCGGCGACGGTCGCAGGGCAGCCTTACATCGACGCCAGCTACACCTGCCTGTGCCCCGCCCTGGAGATGGCGGAGCTGGGTTACACCGAGGTCCTCGCGATCGGCATCGAGTGCGGCCCGCTGCGGCGCGACCTGTTCAGCGCCGAAACGATTCCGTGCCAATGGAAAGGCGCGCGAATCGAGACCATCCAACCGGAGCATGACCTCGAAGACCTCGGCGTGGATTTCACCCGCGCCGCGCCTGAGAGTTTGGCGCAAGTCTTCGAACAGGCGGTCACGCTCGGCCGCGAGTTTGGTTCACGCCGGCGGGAGTTGGCTTCGTTTCGGATTCCGGCCATGGAATGACGGGGCGCCGTCTCTGCATGGCGCATTCCCTTAAAAACAGGTTGATGAGATTCTGATATCCGCGAATCGAATGCCAGAGTCGTGCGCTTCTAAATAGAGGGCAGGTCTCCACTACAAGCGCTGGCAAAAATGTGTTGCTGATGGCCAACAGCTTAACGCCCGGAAGCTTCTCCAGATTGGTCGCCGAATGGCGATAGCCGCACGCGCACGTCCCGAGCCTCGCCGGTCCAATTATAAAAAGCGACCCGGCGCTGCGCCGCGAGTGGAACTGCGCACAGCGATTGTGGTTGGATAGAACCGTGAACCGAAGAATCTTCCTATTGGGTTCGGCGGCGGTGGCCGCGCGGGGGCAGACGCCCGAACAACTCATTCGCACAGCCCTTATCGGCGTCGGCAACCGCGGCTCGTACCTGCTGGAAGGCGTGCTCGCACAGCCCGCCGCCAAACTCGTGGCGCTATGCGACATCAAGCCGGATCGCTTGGACAAAGCGGCCACCGCCGCTGCCAGGGACAACCCCGCTACCTATGCGGATTGGCGAAGCGTCATCGACCGAAAAGATGTGGATGCGGTTTTTATCGCTTCCCCGCCGGACCTGCATTCCGGAATGGCGGTGGCGGCGCTCCGCGCGGGCAAACACGTGTACTGCGAGAAGCCGATCGGAATCACTCCCGCACAAGTGCGCGCCATTGTCGAGGCCGCGCGGGCGTCCAACAAGGTGTTCGTCCCGGGCCAGCAACTGCGTTCGATCCAGCAATACATGGAAGCGGTCCACAAAATCCGGGCAGGCATTATAGGGGATGTGATCATGGTCAAGGCGCAGCGGCACGCCGCGGCCGACCTTCCACACGACGGAAGTTCCGCCGACTGGTACTTCGATGTGACCCGGTCGGGCGGATACCTCATCGAGCAGTCGGTGCATAATCTGGACCTCTGCAATTGGGTGATCGGAGCGCACCCGGCGCGCGCGTGCGGATTCGGCGGGATCCTGCTCTACAAGAACGATCCGCCTGGCCGGACCATCTTCGACTGCGGGACGCTCAGTTACGAGTATCCCGGCGGGGTGAAGATGTCATTCACGCAGAATGTATTTCACCCGCGCGGGATGCCGAACGGCAATCAAGGCCTCTACATCTACGGCACGAAGGGCGCGATCGATTTCATGGGCACGCCTACGATGTACGCGCTTTCAGACGAAAGCAAGCCGGTAGTGATCGCCGATAAGCCGGAGCGGGAGGATCCCCACGCGCATATTGCGGCTTTCTACAATTCCGTTGTGAACGGCGCGAAACCGCCGGCGGACATTACGATCGGCGCGGCCGCGGCATTGACCGCTATCCTCGGTCACCAGGCGATGACCCGCCAGCAAGTTGTCGATTGGAATGGACTGGGCGTGGAGTTGTAGATGGTGGGTTCGGGGATGCATAGTCACCGCCCGCGCAGTAGGCGTCGTTCCCCGACTTCCAATCCTCTCGGTGCGGGGAGAAGATATCGGCGGCGACCACATCGTCCAGAGCCTCGGCGGAATGCGGCACGTTCGGAGGAATGCGCAGCACTTCGCCAGGACCGACGATCTGCTCTTTGCCATCCAGGACGAAGCGCAGCCGGCCTTCCTCAGTCATCGAGATCTGCTCGTTGTGATGGCTGTGCTCGGGCACGATGTAGCCCTTGCCCATCCAGAGGCGCGCGACGGTAATTTGATCGCCGTGGATGCACTGCCGCGCGAACAACGGGTTCAGCCGTTCCTTCTCGACGGACGCTAAAACGCACCGGCATGCATTGGACCGTGCTTGGTTCCAACGCCATCATCGCGCTTCGTTGCCGCATCCTCAGCGGAACCTTTGAGGACTTCCGGGAGCGCCGGTCCGTTCGACAAAAGGCCGCCTACAAGCGCTGCGTTAGCACTTTCTTGTCGTGCACCCGTTGGACACTACACTAGCGCTTATGGGTTCGTCCCCCGCCCCCCCGCCTTGTCGAATTCCTCATCAATTCGACGCTATTTACCCCCTGGCTTATGGCATCATAAGTATTAGGAGAGAAGAGTCCGAAATGGCAATCACCACTAGCAAGCTCGGGGCCGGCAAGCCGAATTCAGGGAAGCCCTCTTCGGTAATCGAGCCCGGCGAACATCCGCTCGATGTCTTTTTCTCGCCCAGAAACATCGCGGTGGTCGGGGCGACGGAATCGGCCGGGAGCGTGGGACGCACAACGCTGTGGAACCTCATCAGCTCGCCGTTTGGCGGGACGGTGTTTCCGATCAACCCCAAACGGAAGAGTATCCTGGGCATCCGCGCGTACAAGAGCATTCTCGATGTGCCGGAGCCGGTGGACCTGGCCGTTGTCGTCACGCCCGCGCCGTCCGTCCCCGGAGTGATTCACGAGTGCGGACAGGTAGGAGTGAAGGGCGCCATCGTCATTTCGGCCGGGTTCAAAGAATTAGGGCCGGAAGGGCTCGCGCTGGAGCAAAAAGTTCTGCAGGAGGCGCGCGCGGGCGGCCTTCGCATCATCGGTCCGAACTGCCTGGGACTCATGTGCCCCCCGACGGGCGTGAACGCGACGTTCGCCCGCGGGATGGCCAGCGCCGGATCGGTCGGATTCATCAGCCAGAGCGGCGCCCTCTGCACCGCGGTTCTGGACTGGAGTTTCGAAAGCCGCGTCGGTTTCAGCGCCTTCCTGTCGATCGGCTCGATGGTGGACGTGGATTGGGGCGACCTCATCCAATACCTGGGCCGCGACCCGCGCACGCGCTCGATTTTGATTTACATGGAGTCGATCGGCGACGCGCGTTCGTTCCTTTCCGCGGCGCGTGAAGTGGCGCTCTCGAAACCCATCATCGTCATCAAAGCGGGGCGAACGGCGGCGGGCGGGAAGGCGGCGGCCTCCCACACGGGCGCGCTCACCGGATCCGACGATGTCCTCGACGCAGCCTTCCGGCGCGTCGGCGTCCTGCGGGTGGAACGCATCTCCGACCTGTTCTACATGGCCGAGGTGCTGGGGAAACAGCCGCGCCCCAAGGGCCCGCGCCTTACGATCTTGACGAACGCCGGCGGTCCCGCCGTGCTGGCAACGGATGCGTTGATCGTAACTGGCGGCGAGATCGCGGAGATCGGGGAAGAAACGCTGGCCGCGTTGAATGAAGTCCTGCCGGCGCAGTGGAGCCATGGGAATCCCATCGACATCCTCGGCGACGGTGGCCCCGACCGTTACGCCAAGGCGCTCGAGATCGCCGCGAAAGACCCGAACAGCGACGGCCTGTTGGTGGTGCTCACGCCCCAGGCGATGACGGACCCCACGCAAACCGCGGAGAAGCTGAAGCCTTACGCACATTCGCTTAACAAGCCTGTTCTTGCCGCTTGGATGGGCGGTCCCGAAGTAGCGGCCGGCACCGACATTCTGAGCCGCGCGGGCATTCCGACATTCCTCTACCCGGACACCGCCGCGCGCGCGTTCCTGTACATGTGGCGGTACACGTACAATTTGAACGGCTTGTATGAAACGCCGCACATGCCCGAGGATGAAGCTGGCGGCGAGGATCGTCTTGCGGTCGCGAACCTGATAAAGGAAGTTCGCGCCAATGGGCGGACGCTGCTTACCGAGTTCGAGTCGAAGAAGGTGCTTTCGCTGTACGGGATTCCGACCGTCGAAACCCGGATCGCCACGGCCATCGAAGAAGCAGTGAGCCACGCCGAAGAAATCGGCTACCCCATCGTGCTGAAGCTGTTCTCCGAGACAATCACTCACAAGACCGATGTCGGCGGGGTGAAGCTGAATCTCGCCGGCCCGGATGCGGTTCGGAAGGCGTTTGAAGCGATCCGGGCCGGCGTCGCGGCGGAACATTTCCAGGGCGTTACGGTCCAGCCGATGGTGAAGCTCGAGGGCTATGAGCTCATCCTCGGCTCGAGCGTCGATCCGCAGTTCGGTCCGGTCCTGCTGTTCGGACTGGGCGGACAACTCGTCGAGGTGTTCAAGGATCGCGCGCTGGCGCTTCCTCCTCTGAACACGACGCTGGCCCGCCGGATGATGGAGCAGACCAAGATTTACAAGGCGCTGAAGGGTGTGCGCGGACGGAAATCCGTGGATCTCGCGCAACTTGAGCAGTTGATGGTGAACTTCAGCCAGCTCGTGGTGCAGCACCGTTGGATCAAGGAAATCGACATCAACCCGATGCTCGCCGGTCCGGATGGGATCCTCGCGCTGGACGCGCGGGTGGTGCTTCACGAGGACATGGACGAGAAGTTGTTGCCTCGGCCCGCCATCCGTCCCTACCCGGTGCAGTACACCTGGAAGTGGAATCTCAAAGACGGCACGCCGGTGACGATCCGGCCCATCCGCCCCGAGGACGAACCGCTGCTGGTGAAATTCCACGAGACGCTGTCGGACCGCAGCGTTTACCTGCGCTACCTGCACATGTTGAAGCTCAGCCAGCGCGTAGCGCACGAGCGGCTGACGCGGATTTGCTTCATCGACTATGCGCGGGAGATCGCGCTGGTCATGGAAAAAACCGGCGACGACGGAGAGCGCCACGTGCTGGCCGTTGGCCGGCTCCAGCGGCTGCCCTCCGAAGGGGAGGCCGAGTTCGCGCTACTGGTCAGCGACGAGTATCAGGGCAAGGGCATCGGGCCGGAGATGCTGAACCGGCTGATAGATGTCGGCCGGCGCGAAGGACTGAAGCTGCTGACGGCGGATATCCTGTCCGACAACAGCGCCATGCAGCGGCTGTGCGCGCGCATCGGGTTCAAGCTGCATCGGGAGATCGGCGACCCGACGGTGAGGGCGGAGATGGAGTTGCTATAATTTTCGCAATGGAACTCTATAACTGGACGTCCGTCGAGAAGGAACGGCTGAACCCGTTGTTCGCGCGGCAGTGCATCCACGGTGATCAGATTACCGTCGCGCGCCTCTGGATCGGCAAGGGCTACATCGTGCCCGAGCACAGCCATCACAACGAGCAGATCTCGATGACTGAGGAAGGCCGGCTGCGCTTCGTCCTGGATGGCAAGGAGCAGATCGTCGGTCCTGGCGAAGTGCTGCGCATTCCTCCGAACGTGCCGCATTCCGCCGAGGCTCTGGACGATGTGATCGCCACCGATATCTTCTCCCCGCACCGCGAGGATTGGAAGTCGGGGAACGACGCCTACCTGCGCGGGCGTTAGCCGCCGCATATCGCCAGCATAACGATGCTGACACAACGCTGGCAGGAGACCCGCGGCATACTCGAAGGCGATGACAGACAACGATCGACGAATCGACTACCTCGAATTCCCCGCTACCAACGGGGAAAGCGCAAAGGTTTTCTACAGCCCCGTGTTCGGATGGAAGTTCACCGGCTACGGCCCGGACTATACGAGTTTTGAAGACGGCCGGCTCTCGGGCGGCTTCTGGAAGAAGGACGGCGTGAACGGCGGCGGGCCGCTGGTGGTGATTTACGCGGCGGATCTCGCCGCGATGGAAGAGCAGGTGCGAGCGGCCGGCGGCGCCATCGTCGAGGAGACTTTCGAGTTTCCAGGCGGGCGGCGATTCCATTTCACCGATCCCAGCGGAAATGAGCTGGCTGTGTGGTCGGAAAAATGAGAGTCCCCGGAGTTGGCCCGTCGATCGCGGCCGATCTCTGCCGTTCCGGGATCCGAGATGTGGTGGAACTGGAAGGACCGGGCGCTTACCGGTTCAGCAGCCAGGTCCGCATCGCCTTCGTCACCGTGTCCGCCGCGTCCTGCTGGACGAAGTGCCCGGCGTTCGGAACGGTGATTAACGTAAGGTCCTGTTCCAGCCAATCCCACGTGTTGTTGAGCGCGCCGGGCAACAGCGCCCAGTCTTTCAATCCGTGGATCATGAGCACGGGCGCTTTCACTTTCACCACCGGCGACGTATCTTCCTTGTACGGTTCGCGCGGGTAGTTGCGCTTGTAGTAATTCAGCATCGCCTCGAAGTCCGAGTTCTTGAACGCCGCGATGTACTTCGGCTTGGCGGCTTCGTCCGTCACCCAGAAGGTGAGCGCCTCGGGCGTCAGCTTCGACGCCGCATCCGGCTTCTGGAAATCGCGCGCGTACTGGCTGTTCTTCTGCTGCTGCGGATTATTGGCGAGTTCCCGCGACAGCCCGCGCAGATGAGGCAGGTTCAGAATGATCAGCTTATCGACGGAGTCCGGCGCGTACATGGCCGTGGTCCAGGCGACCGCCCCGCCCCAATCGTGCCCCACGACGATAGCTTTCTGCTTCCCAAAGTGCTTGATAACAGCGAGGACATCCCCGACCAGCAGCCTCATGTCATAGTTCTCGACACCCTTGGGCTTGTCGCTCAGGTTGTACCCGCGCTGGTCGATGGCCACCACTTGGAACTTGTCGGCGAGTCCCTCCATCTGCTTGCGCCACGTGTACCAGTAATCGGGAAACCCGTGGATCATGACCACGAGCGGACCGCTGCCCATCGTGGCGTAATGAATCTTGACGCCGTTCGAATCGGCGTATCCGTGTGTGACCTGCGCGTCGAAATCTGCCGCCATGGATGTCCCCGCAATGAGTGATGTCGCCAGCAAAAGCCCGATGAACCTCATAGCATTGCAGTATAGTCGAATCGAATGAGACTTCCTGCTCTGCTCCTTTTCGGCGGCCTGATTCTCGCCGCCCAGACCCGCACCGAAGCCCTTTGGCCGGGCACGCCCGACGCCGATCAGACGGCGCTCACGTTCTATCTGGCGAACCCCGCGAAAGCCAGCGGAACCGCGGTGGTCGTCTGCCCGGGAGGCGGTTACGGCGCGCTCGCGATGGACCACGAGGGCAAGCAGATCGCGCAGTGGCTGAACGGCTACGGCGTGTCGGCCTTCGTCCTGAAATACCGGCTCGGGCCGCGCTATCACCATCCGGTGATGATGCAGGATGTGCAGCAGGCCCTGCGCACCGTGCGTTCGCGCGCGGGCGAATTCAAAATCCGGCCGGACCGCATCGGCGTGTGGGGATTCTCGGCGGGCGGCCACCTGGCTTCGACGGCCGCGACCCATTTCGAAACGAAGGAGGGAGTGAGCAGCCGGCCCGACTTCGCGATCCTGGCATACCCCGTGATCACCATGAAGGACCCCTACGCGCACAAAGGCTCGCGCCAGAACCTACTGGGCGACAATCCGGATCCCGCGCTGGTAGAGCTGATGTCGAACGAGACGCAGGTGACGGCCGAGACGCCGCCCACGTTCATCTTCTTTACGGCCGACGATTCCGGCGTGCCGGTGGAGAACGGCCTGCTGTTTTTCCAGGCGCTGCGCAAGGCCGGAGTGCCCGCGGAGATGCACATCTTCCGTTCGGGGCCGCACGGCGTCGGACTCGCGCCCGATGATCCCGATCTCTCCTGGTGGCCGAAGCTGCTGGCGGAGTGGATGCGCGGATTAAACCTGATCCCCTGAAGATCGCCCCTTGCCATTTCAACGTGGCGCACGCACTGGTGCGTGCCGCGTCGCCACTCCTGGCGACGCCGTGCGGAATTCATCAAAGTGAATTGAGACACATGGCGCATCTGATTTGCCGGGTTCGGGGTTTCAATATTGTCGCACCGTACACCGTGCTCATCCGCTTTCGCGATCACACGCAACTGTAACCGCCCAGGCATGGGAAGGCGTGAAGCCTGGTTGCGGACGGGTCAGAATCAAGGAAGCGCAGCCAGAGCCGCGCCTATGTCTTCCGGGCTGACGTAAAAATGCGGCGACATCCGCACCCAGCCATTCCGCGCCGCCGCCAGAATGTTCTTGTCCTTAAGCTCCCGGACGACCAGACGCGACTCAACGCCCGGCTTTCGAATGCTGACGATGCCCGCTCCCGTGGAGGGCGTCCGAACGCCAAGGACGTCGTACCCCTTTGCGCCCGCGCCGGAGCAGATACTGTCTCCCAGGGATTGAACGTGGGGAGCAATACGATCGATTCCGACTTCCATCACGAACTCTACCGCTGCTCGCAACCCGAAACACCCAATCGTATTTAACGTCCCGCACTCATACCGGCCTGCATCGGATCGCAGGCTGATCTTCTCGCGCACCGAATAATCGTTGTAGCCCGCGACATTGGTCCAGCCAAACTCGGCGGGCTCGATCTCCTCCAGCCGGCTCTTCCGCACGTACAAGATGCCGCAACCCTCCGGTCCCAGCAGCCATTTATGTCCGTCGGCGGCCAGCGCATCGATATGGCTCGCCTCCACGTCCAGCGGAAAAGCGCCGAGCCCCTGGATGGCGTCCACGAAGTAGAAACACCCGCGCCGACGGCAGATCTCGCCGATCGCTTCCAGGTCGGCCCGGTATCCCGAGAGGTATTGCACAAACGATACGGCCAGCAGCCGGGCACCCCGGGCGGCCTCATCGATCCGGTCCAAAGGATCGGTTATCGACAGCTCATCGACAACCACTCCCTGCCGTTCAAGCCTCTTCCAAGGCAATAGGTTAGCTGGAAATTCTCCAGTGAAACATACGATCCGATCGCCGGCCTTCCAGTCGATGCCCAGAGCCACCGTCGCCACCCCTTCCGAGGTGTTCTTTACAATCGCGATCTCCTCCGCGGACGATCCGATCAGCCGGGCGGCCGCCTTCCGAACGCCGTCGTAAGCGCCCAGCCAGGCATCGTAGTGATAAGACCCAAACTGCCATACGTCGTCCGCCAGCCCTTTCATCGCATCGGCTGCCGGCTTGCACAAGGGCGCAACTCCGGCGTGGTTCAAGTAGACGAATTTCGACGCAACCGGAAACTGGTCGCGATATTCTTCGTGAACGGGGAAACCCATGAACCAAAGTATACGTTTAACCAGTGAAGGACTATACTCGCGGTAGTACCGGGAGATTCCATGAAGCGTACATTCACTGCTCGGATGGGCTTGGCTTTGATGCTGGCTCTCGCGGTCCCGTTCGCCGGGATCGCAAGCGACAAAAAGAAAGACCCGGATGCCATCGGCGATCGGGACGTCGGCAAGGGCGTCAACTTCTACTCCTTGGAGAAGGAGATTGGCCTCGGCAAGGGACTGGCCCAGGAAGTCGAGCGCCAAGCCAGAATCATCGACGATCCGGTGATCGCGGAATACGTGAACCGCATCGGCCAGAACCTCGTCCGCAACTCCGACGCCAAGGTTCCGTTCACCATCAAAGTGATCGACAGCGAAGAGGTGAATGCTTTCGCGCTGCCCGGCGGCTTCTTCTTCGTCAACACGGGGCTGATCCTCAAAGCGGATACCGAAGCGGAGCTGGCCGGCGTGATGGCGCATGAAATCGCCCACGTCGCCGCCCGGCACGGAACACGCCAGGCCACCCGCGGCCAGATCGCCAACCTCGCCACCATCCCGCTGATTTTCATGGGCGGCTGGACGGGCTACGGCATCCGGCAGGCCGCGAGCATTCTGGTACCGGTCGGATTCCTGAAGTTCTCCCGCGCCTTCGAATCGGAAGCGGACATGCTTGGCCTCGAGTACATGTACAAGACCGGCTACGATCCCACGGCATTCGTGGACTTCTTCGAGAAGATCCAATCGCTGGAAAAGAAGAAACCTGGGACTATCTCCAAGGTGTTCTCCACCCACCCGTTGACCGACGATCGCATTCAGAACGCGCAGAAGAACATCCAGGAGATCCTCAAAGCGAAGCCGGAATACGTGGTCACGACCTCCGAGTTTAACGATGTAAAGTTTCGGCTCGCGTCGGTGCTGAATCATCGCAAGATCGACGACAAGGACCTGAACCGGCCCAAGCTGCGCAAGGCGCCCGGCGCCGGCACGACGGTGGACGGCGACGACACCAAGGACAAGAAAGCGGACGACAGCGACGAGCGCCCGACGCTGAAGCGCCGCCCGTAATTTCAGTGGGGCGATCCCCCCGGATCGCGGCCCCCCTTGGCCGGCCTCTAACTTATGGGCAACGAAACCACGGCCATCTCGCCAATGCTGTCCGTTCGAAACGGAGCGCGAGCCGTCGATTTCTACAAGGCAGCCTTCGGCGCCGGCGAGCTATTTCGCATCGACGCCCCCGATGGAGCGGTGGTCGCCCGCCTGTCTGTCGGGAACGCAGAATTCTGGGTGGCCGACGAATCCCCGGAGCATTTGAATTTCAGCCCCGAGACGCTGGGCGGCGGTTCCGCGCGGATGGTGATGTCGTAAGCGACCCGGACGCCGCTTTCGACCGGGCCGTCACTGCGGGCGCCACGGTGGCTCACCCCGTTCACAACGACTACGGATGGCGTCTGGGACGAATCGTCGACCCCTTCGGACACCACTGGGAGATCGGTAAGCCCTTGCCGGAAGGCGAGTGAGTTACGCGAGCGCGAGATTCAAGTTCTCGATCGCCTCGTCAATCTCCGCCGTATTCTTGTAACCCACCGTCACCGCCTGCACGCCGGCTTTTCGGAACGCGAAGCGCATAGCCGCCTGGCGATCTTCCCGCGTGGTGAACGCACCCTCGCCAATCAGCTTCATCCCGATTACGCCGACCCCTTGCTTGCCGACCTTGGTGACGTGCGACAGCACTTCCGGGACGTCGCCGGGGCCGTTGGTGTTGAAATCCTCCGCGTCCATATGGGCACCCGCGTGATTCGTGCGGAACAGCGCGACCTGCAGCCACTCGTTCCCAGGAAAGCGGCGCAGCGCGGGCAACCCGTGAACCGATGCCCCATGCGCGATGACAGCCTTCCGGACTTCGGCTTCCTGAAGCCCATCCTGCCAGCGCACGGTGTCCGCCGGCCAGGAGGCCGTATGCTGCCAGTGGAGCAGCGCGATGTCGAAGTAATCTGTGTTGGCGAGCTTGCGCAGCTCGTCGATCTTCTCCTGCGGATTCACGCCCTCGCGTGTCGTGACCTTGGTCATCAACCGGTAACTGTCCCGCGGAATTCCTTTGAGCGCGATCCCCAGCATCTGATGCATCTCTCGATAGGATTCGGCGGTCTCAAAGAACCGGATGCCCCGGTCGTAAGCGTGCCTCACCAGCCGCGTGAATTCGTCCTGGCCCAACTGGCGCTGCACGCGTCCCCCGACGCTGCCGGTGCCAAAAGCGAGCCGCGTTACTTTGACGCCGGACTTGCCGAGCGTCACCCATTCCGTGGCGGAGTTCGCCCCACCTCTCAGCGGGAAGGCCCCCGCCATCGCGCCGGCCGCGAACCCGGCTCTCAGAAAGTCGCGTCTGGAAACGTTGCGCATCCGATCGTCCTCCAATGCGCAAATGTTATCACGAGTCTTACTTTCGCGCGTCGAACCGCACCTCGACCTCCGTCCTCACGTTGACGGATTTGCCGCCCTTGACCGTGGGTTGAAAACGAAACTGGTGCCACGGCACCATCTCACAAAGCTGCGCGCCGGTTTCCAGCTTCAAGATCTTCCCATCCTTGCCGATGACGACTTTGCAGCGAGCCGTTCCCGCGTCGGGCGCCCACAGCGGCGCGCTTTGAACAACCGGGCCCTCAATCAGAAGAGCGCGTTCTTTATCCGCCGGGACAGCGACCGCCTCGATCTCCTCATCCCCGGCTCCGTCTTTCTTGGACTTCGCGGCGTCGCCCTCCTTGGCCGGAACCGGCTGTATCTTCGTGACCAGGAATATGGCCCTCGCGGGAAAGCGTTTCACCTTGGCGCACAAGACCCCCGAATGCGCGTCCGTCACATCGAAGGCCAGCCCGGGCCAGGCCATCCGGACGACATGATCGCAGCTCGATTGGAGCGGATAGCCATTCTTGCCCCGGTCGGGATCGCCTATCTCGTCGATGGCCTTTTGCGCATAGATGCCCTCAGCCATATACTCCTTCCCTGCTTCCACCTGATAGGGCGCCTTCAGGAACAGGCGGTAACGGCGCGGGCCCTCCAAAAGGTAAACGGCGGGTCCACCGGCGCTCAGCGCGGAATCGGTCCCGGTCGATTCGGCCACCACGATTTCGGCTTTGCCCTGGATCTTGTCCGTTCCGACCCCGGCCTTCTTGGCATCTTTGTCGGATGGCCCGCTGGAGCATCCGGCTAAAGCCAGCAGGAGAAAAGAGGAAAGGTATGCGTTACGCTTCACCGTCGTGCCCTCGCTTTCAAGATGTTTTCGTCCGAATCGTATCACAGTCCGTCAGCAGATATACTGCCCCACAGATATACTGCCAATGAAGCCGTCGGTCTTCCTCTCATACGCCCGCGCCGACGGAGAGACCCGCGCGGAACAACTGCGTAAACGTCTGAAGCCCGAGTCCGACATCGAAATTAAACAGGACCGCCTGATCCTCGAAGGCGGCGTGGGCTGGTGGAGACAGATCACCGGCGCCATCGATTCAGTCGAATTCCTGATCCTCCTAATCACCCCCGCCGGCCGCCATCTTTGAAAATCTAAAAACCTCGCCGATCGAAGAGGTTCTCGAGAACTTCCACGTTACCCGCGAGCAGGTTCAGACCGTGCTGGACTTTGCGGCCCAGAGCGCACAGACACCGCTGGAATCCTCGCACGTCTGATGAGAATTATCCTCGATGAAAGCGTCCCGCAAAACCTGCGGCTGCTGATCGAGGGAGACCACACGGTTGTAACGACGTGGTTTCAAGGCTGGTCGGGACTGAAGAACGGGGCGTTGCTGGACGCGTCGGAAAGAGCTGGCTTCGATCTGTTCGTTACAGCGGATCAGGCGTTGAGCTATCAGCAAACCTG
The DNA here is from genome assembly GCA_025353165.1 of Acidobacteriota bacterium. Classification (GTDB taxonomy): domain Bacteria; phylum Acidobacteriota; class Terriglobia; order Bryobacterales; family Bryobacteraceae; genus TMP-7. Next base: position 68,783 of record JANXRE010000175.1, read on the forward strand.
TCCGGCCGCAAGATAGCGGTAGTGGTGTTGAGTACGAATAATTGGAGCCTGCTCAGAGCGCACATAGTCGAAATCATGGCCGCGATCGACGCAGTGACACCGGGCAGCTATACCGAAGTCGCCATCCCTTTCGAGTAGCACGAATTTCTGATCCCTTAATATCAGTCCTAACCCCTGCCCCATCAACCCCAGTCAGAACATAACCTCACGGAACAGCCTGCCATGAAGTTCGTTTTCGGACTTTCAGGTGATAATCTCAAGATGGAATGAGAACCCCATATGTCAGCGGCCCGATGCACCCTCGAAAAACAAAAATTACGAAACGAACCCACCGAGGGGTTAAACCCAATGGGTTCAATCAATTGAAACTGGTATTTTTGGCCCTCGCAAGCGCTCTTTGCCTGGTGGCCGAGCAACACACCATCGTCGTCGACGGCAAGTCCCCCGGGCGCGCCTTCGAAGGTGTTGGCGCACTGAGCGCGGGCGCATCCTCGCGCCTGCTGTACGACTACCCCGAACCGCAGCGCAGCCAGATTCTCGATTACCTCTTCAACCCCGGCTTCGGGGCGAGTCTGCACCACCTCAAAGTAGAAATCGGCGGCGATGTGAACTCGACTGATGGCTCGGAACCGAGCCACGCCGTGACCAGGGAAGAATTCGAGCATCCGAAGGAAGCCTACTTCCAGCGGGGCTACGAGTGGTGGCTGATGGAAGAGGCCAAAAAGCGGAATCCCAAAATCATGATCGAGGGACTGCAATGGGGCGCGCCGGGATGGATCGGCAATGGCAAGTTTTATTCGCGCGACAACGCGGAGTTCGTCGCCTCATTCATCAAGGGCGCCAAGAACTACCACGGCGTGGACATGGATTACGTCGGCATCTGGAACGAGCGCCATCACGACGTGGAGTACATCAAGCTCCTGCGCCGAGTCCTCGACGAAAACGGACTCCAGCGCGTGAAGATCGTTGCCTCCGACCTGTGGGAGATGCAGGAGCTATGGGATGTCGCCAAGGACATGGAGAAAGATCCGGAACTCAAGAAAGCGGTAGCGGTGCTGAACGCTCACGTCACCGAGGCGTACGGCTACTACACCACGCCCAGCGTGAAACGCCTGGGGATTCCCGTGTGGGATGGCGAAGTGCACTCCTACGGCGGCAACTGGTACGCCGCCATGGGCCACGCCCGCCAGAACCGCGCCTACCCCACGGCGAAGATCACTAAGCTGATCTCCTGGAGTCTCATCACCTCCTACCACGATTTTCTGGTTGTGCCGGACTCTGGCATGATGAAGGCCAACACGCCCTGGTCGGGCCACTACGACGTGCAGCCGTCGCTGTGGGTGCTGGCCCATTTCAACCAGTTCGCGAAGCTCGGCTGGAAGTATCTCGACAGCAGCTGCCAGGCCTGGACCGGGGAGTCCAATCATGAGGGCTGGTCTGTCTGTGCGATGAAGGCCCCGGACACGAACGACTACAGCGTCATCGTCGAGACCATGGACGCCAGGGAGAATCAGGCGCTGACCTTCGAAGTCTCCAGCGACTTGGCCACGGGTGCGCTGGCCGTGTGGCGATCGGCCTTCAAGCGCGAATCGTTCCTCCGGCTTGCCGACGTCACGGTGAAGAAAGGCAAGTTCACCTTCGTCGCCGAGCCCGGCGCAATCTACACGCTGACTACGACTCGCGGGCAGCACAAAGGCGAAGCGGCCACGCCGGTTCCAGCGCCCTCGAAATTCCCGCTGCAGTACGTCAGCGCCTTCGACGCGCAGCCGGTTGGTCATCCGGGCAAATTCTTCAGCGATCAGCACGGCGCTTTTGAGGTGGCTCCGAGGCCCGACGGCAAGGGGCAATGCCTAAAGCAGTTGGCGACGCAGCAGGGCATCCGTTGGCGCGAAGACTACGACTTCCCGCAAACAATTCTGGGCGACATCGACTGGAAGGACTACCGCCTGTCGGTGGACGTGATGCTTCCGCAGGCGGGCAGCGTCAAGGTGCAAGGGCGAGCGCGCGGATTCTCCTGGGGCGGCAAAATCCCCTTTTCGACTTACGAGCTCGAATGGAACCGCGATGGCGCGTGGGCGCTGCGGGCAGGGGAAAAGGTGCTGGCGTCGGGGCGCACCGAGCCTTTAGGAAACAAGTGGCACACAGTATCCCTCACCCTCAACAAAGACCTGATCCAGACGCAACTGGACAATAAGAAGGTGTCCGAATTGCACGACGCCACCAATCCGAACGGCGTGATCGGGCTGGGCTCCGGCTGGAACACAGCCCTGTTCGACAACGTGCGGATCGACCCGGTGAACTGACGTGGCGCACGCACTCGTGCGTGCCGCGTCGCCACTCCTGGCGACGCTCGTCTTCGATACACCACCGTCCAGTGGGTAGACATCGGATATACGGATCTCAAGACCTGTATATTGTGCTTTAATAGAGACATGAGCCCCACTCAAGCGTCTATTCTCCGCGAAAAACTGAACCTCCGGCAGGCCCTTGTGGTCCCCGGCTGCCACGACGCCCTCTCCGCCCGAATCATCGAAGACTGCGGCTTCCAAGCCACCCAGATCTCAGGCTTCGGCCTCGCCGGCAGTTTGCTTGGCGCTGCGGACGTAGGACTGGTCGAGATGAAGGACGTTCTCGATCATACCTGGAACATCGCCCGCGCCGTACGGATCCCGGTGATGGCGGATATCGATACCGGCGGAGGCAACGCGCTGAACGCCGCGGCGATCACCCAGAAGCTGATCGCCATGGACGTAGCGGGCGTAAACATCGAAGATCAAGTGTTCCCCAAGCGATGCGGGCACATGGAAGGCAAGCAGGTGATCCCGGCCGAGGAAATGGCGGGCAAGGTTCGCGCGATGGCGGATGTACGACGGCGGCTGCACGCCGATATCGTCATCAACGCGCGCACCGACTCGTATGCGGTCCACGGACTCGACGAAGCGATTCGGCGGGCGAACCTGTACCTGCGTTCCGGCGCCGATCTCGTGTTCCTGGACGGCATCCGCACGCGCCGCGAGATCGAGCGGGCCGTTCAAGAGATTGACGGCCTGCTCTCCGTGAACCTGATGGACGGCGTCACCGGCGTGAAGACCGAATTGATCCCGATCCCCGAACTCGCGCGCATGGGCGTGGCGCGCGTAAGCATTCCGGTGGCCTCCATCATGGTGATGCACCGGGCGCTGAAGGAGTTCTTCGATGCGCTGCAGTCCTCTCCAACAGGGCTGCTCGAGGGCCAGACGAACTGGCTCACCGGCTTCAAGGAGTACACGGCATTCGTGGGTCTGAACGAATACCAGAGCAAGGAAAACGAGTACCTGCCCGAATCCGTGGTCGCCGACAAGTACGGGAGCGCTTTATGCCGATGACGCTGGCCGAGAAAATACTTGCACGGGCGTCCGGGCGAGTGTCGGTTGAACCGGAAGAGATCGTGGTTGCGAATGTCGACGTGGCGCTGTCGCACGAGAACGCCGACCTGGTCAGGAAGAGCTTCGCGGAGATCGGCGCGGCTCACGTATGGGATCCCTCCAAGATCGTCATCATCCTCGATCACCGCGTGCCCGCCGAATCGGAACGCACGGCGGAGACGCACAAGGCCATCCGCGAGTTCGTCGCGGCGCAGGACATTCGTAATTTCTACGATGTGGGCCGCGGGGGTATTTGCCACCAGGTGCTCGCCGAGCGCGGCCACGTGCTGCCCGGCATGGTGGTGGTAGGGACCGACTCGCACACCACGACGCACGGCGCGTTCGGCGCATTCGCGACCGGCATCGGCGCCACCGAAATGGCGGGCGTGTGGACCACCGGCAAGCTGTGGTTCAAAGTGCCGGCGACTCTGCGCGTCGAAGTGGAGGGCAGTCTGGGACCGTGGATCTCTGCGAAGGACCTGATCCTCTATGTGATCGGCAAACTCGGCTCGGACGGCGCGGACTACCGGGCGGTGGAGTTCGACGGCCCGGCGATCCGCAACATGTCCGTCGCGTCGCGCATGGTCCTGGCGAACCTGTCCATGGAGATGGGCGCGAAGGTGGCGTTCACTCCGGTGGATGCGGCCGTGCTCCGTTACTTGAGCGTCCGCTCGGGGCGCGACATCGTAGATTCGGCGGACTACCACGCCGACGAAGGCGCGAAATACGAAGCCGTGATCCGGATCGACGCGAGCGTTGAGTTGAACGAGCCGCGCATCGCGTGCCCGCACTCGGTCGATAATGTTCGTCCCATCTCGGAATTAGCGGGGCTGCCCGTGAACCAGGCGGTGCTGGGAAGCTGTACGAACGGCCGGCTGGAGGACTTCGAGATTGCCGCCCGCATCCTGGTTGGCCGCACGGTGCACCCGCGCACCCGCCTGATCGTGATTCCGGCATCGCAGGAGATCTACCTGGAAGCGATGGAGCTGGGGTACATCAAGGCGATGGTCCAAGCGGGGGCGATGGTGAATCCGCCCGGCTGCGGGCCCTGCGTCGGCGTACACCAGGGGATTTTGGCCGCAGGTGAGATCTGCATTTCCACCACCAATCGCAATTTCATTGGCCGCATGGGCTCCAAGGATTCCAAGGTCTATCTAGCGTCGCCCGCCGTCGTGGCGGCGTCCGCGATTGCGGGCTGCATCGCGCATCCCCAGGTTGTAGTCGAGGAGGCGCTCGCATGCTCCGCATAAAAGGCCGTGTGGCCGCCGTGCTGCCGGATAATATCGACACCGATATCATCTATCCCGGAAGATACCTGAACATAACCGATCGGGAGAAGACACCCGAACATTTGTTCGAGCTCTCGTATCCGGAGATTCGCGAGACGCTGCACCCCGGCGACTTGATGGTGGGCGGAAGGAATTTTGGTTGCGGATCCAGCCGGGAGCAAGCGGCGGCAGCCATCAAGTTCGCGGGAGCGGGCGCAGTGATCGCGTCCAGCTTCGCGAGAATCTTCTACCGCAATGCGATCAACCTCGGCCTGCCGCTCATCATCGCGCCCGCCGCCACCGGCCGCATTCAGCCGGGCGATGAGCTGGAGATAGATCTCGCCGCCGGACAGATCCTAAACCAAACCAGGAACGAAACCTATCCCGCCGCGAAGCTCGACGTCCGCGCCATCGAACTGCTCGAAGCCGGCGGCCTGATTCCATACCTGAAGGCGTCGCATGTCCAGATATAGGATTGCCTGGCTGCCCGGAGACGGCATCGGCGGCGAGTGTTGTGAAGCTGCGAGAACCGTGCTCGACGCCGTCGGATTCCAAGCCGAATACATCCACGGCGACATCGGATGGGAATTCTGGCGCACGGAAGGCGACCCTCTTCCGCAGCGCACCCTCGACCTTCTGAGATCAACGGACTGCGCGTTCTTTGGAGCCATCACCTCCAAACCGGCGAGCGTCGCCAACACCGAACTCGCGCCGGAGTTGCAGGGCAAGGGTTTCGTGTACCGCAGCCCGATAGTCCAGATGCGCCAACTGCTCGACCTTTACGTGTGCCTGCGCCCCTGCAAAGCCTTCCCCGGCAATCCGCTGAACTACCAGCCGGACATCGATATCGCCGTATTCCGCGAGAACACCGAAGGGATGTACATCGGCGTCGAGTTCCCGAAGGTTCCCGAGTCCTTCTACGCCGAGCCCGGAATGAAGCGGATTCCGCGCGACGCCGCCATCTCAATCCGCAGCGTCACGCGCGAAGGATCTCGGCGGATAGTCCAGTCGGCATTCGAATACGCCGCAAAGAACGGGCGCAGTAAAGTGACTGCGGTCCACAAAGCTAACGTATTGCGGGCGACGTGTGGCGTGTTTCTAGAGGAGGCCGAAAAAGTTGCGAAGGAATACCCGAACATCCAGTTCGACACTGCCAACGTCGACGCCATCTGCATGTGGCTGCTGAAGAATCCGAACAACTATGAAGTGATCGTTACGACGAATTTGTTCGGCGATATCCTGTCGGACCTGTGCGCGCAGATGGTGGGCGGAATGGGCTTCGGCTATAGCGGGAACATCGGTGACAAATACGCCGTGTTCGAGCCCACGCATGGCTCCGCGCCGAAGTACGCCGGGATGAATAAGGTGAACCCGATTGCGACAATCCTGGCGGCCAAGATGATGCTCGAGTGGCTGGGCGAGAACGCCCAGGCCGCCGAAATTGAACGTGCCGTCGCGCAAGTCATCGCCGAGGGCAAGACCAGGACCTACGATCTCGGCGGAGCGCACAAAACCTCGCAGATGGCCGAAGCCATCGCCTGCACTGTGGGAAAGAGCGCCTATGTCACATCCGGCGTGCCATGAAACCGCTAGCTGTTGCACTTGGAGCTCTTGAACTCTTTGTCGGTCTGGGCGCTCTGTACGGCGGAGGGGCACTCGCGCTGCGGCCGGACGGAAGTCTGCTGAGTATGCCGGTATCGCTGCTTCACCGCTCGCCATTTGCCACGTATCTGATCCCCGGCCTGATCCTTTTCGGCATCGTTGGCGGCGCAAATACGCTGGCCGGCATCCTCACGCTGCGCGGCGGCAGATCCGGGGGGACCGCGTCGCTGCTCGCCGCATCCATCCTCATCATCTGGATTGCGGCACAAGTCATGCTCATCGGGTACCAGCACTGGGCGCAAACCCTGTACCTCGGCTTCGGCCTGCTCATGTTGATCCTGGCGCCCTTCCTGCCCAAACCGGCAAGGTTCTCGTAATCTGGAAGTAGATGCGATCGCTCCCGCTCGTCTTGACATCGGTTTTTCTGACTTTCTCCTGCTCACACCCGCCGCAGGCTGTCCTGATAGACCCGGCGCTCGCCACGCTGACGCCGCCCGATACGACGGTGCTCGCCGGCGCGCGGATCGACAAGTTGAGAGAGACTACCACCTATCAGCGCCACTTTGCGGGCGCCCACTTCACCGCTCTCGACCGGTTTATCGAGGAGACCGGTCTGGATCCACAGAGGGACCTCTGGGAGATCCTGTATGCGGCGAATGGGTCGAAGTCCGTCCTGATGGTGCGCGGGAGATTCAGCCCGACCGATCTCGAGCCCAGAATTCAGCGGGAAGGCGTGACGCACACCGCCTATCGGGGATACACGCTCATCGGCAATGAGAACTCGTCGATCTTCTTCATGAACCAGACGACGGCGCTGTCGGGCTCGACCCCGGTTCTCATGCGCATCATCGACCGCCAGAACGGCGGCCTGTCTTACGGGATTCCCGCTGCGTTGATGACTCTGGTGCGCACCTTGCCCCAGGATTCGCAATTCTGGGCCGTCTTCCTTGGGAACACCGCCCGGCTGCCTGTCGCGGATTCGTCGAACCTGGGGAATCTGAATTCGTTGCTTCAGACCGTCGCCAGCGGAACGCTTTCGGCGAACCTGCGGCAAGGCCTGAACGCGCGCGCCGTTGTGACTTACGGGACCGACGCGGAGGCGAAGCAGACGTCGGATTCACTGCGGGGCCTGCTCGCGATCGGCCGGACCGCTTCGTCAAAGAAGCCGGATGTCGCTCGCGTGTTCGACACGATCCGCGTCAGCGTGAATCAGCGCGAAGTAGAACTCGCCGTCAACGTGCCCCAGGATCTGGTGGACCGTGTCGTCGGCACTTTCAAGTAATCGGAAGCGATACCTCGTGTTATATTCGGGACATTGCCGTGACGGGAGAAGTTCGATTTGTGCGGGATTGCCGGCTTCACACACTTAGGCCGTAGCACCGATCCGGCTCGCATTCGCCAAGCTACAGACTCGCTGGTCCACCGTGGACCCGATCAGCAGGGAGTCTTCGAAACAGAGTCGGTGTCCCTGGGCGCAGTGCGCCTCAAGATCATCGACCTGGAGCACGGGCAGCAGCCCATGCACAGCGACGATGGCAATGTCACCGTCGTTTTCAACGGCGAGATTTACAATCACGCCGAACTCCGCGCCGAACTGGAATCGCTGGGCCATCGCTTTAACTCCCGCTGCGATACCGAGGTTGTACTGCGCGGGTTTCTCCAATGGGACACCCGTTGTTTCGAGAAGCTCCGCGGCATGTTCGCCTTCGCTCTGTGGACTCAGTCGGAGCGCCGACTCATCCTGGTCCGCGACCGCATGGGGATCAAGCCGCTGTACGTGCATCGCCGGGGCCGCGATCTTTACTTCGGCTCCGAACTGAAAGCGATCCTGGTGCATCCCGAGATCGATCGAAACATCTGCTCCGAGGGGCTGCACCATTTCCTATCGCTCAATTACGTCCCCGGCCCTTACACTTTGATGGATGGCATCCGGAAGCTCCGCCCGGGCACGTTCCTGGAATGGCGCGAAGGCGTCGAGCGGACCGAAGAGTACTGGACGCTTCAGTTCCGGCCCGACAAGCGCATCACTCTCGAAGACGCGAAGGACGAATTGGACGCGCTGCTGCGGGACTCGGTTCGCGAGCATCTGATCGCGGATGTCCCCCTGGGTATTTGGGCGAGCGGCGGCGTCGATTCTTCCGCCATCCTACACTACGCGAGCCAACAGAGTGCGTCGCAACTGAAGACCTTCTCAGTCTCGTTCCGCGGGCGGTCGTTCGACGAGAGCCCGTATTTCCGCTCGATGGCGGAACGGTACGGAACCGACCATCACGAATTCGATCTCAACCCGAGCGAATCGCTGGCGGACGCGGTCCAGGAGATCGCCTATTACTCGGACGAACCCAGCGCGGACGCCGGCGCGCTGCCCGTGTGGTTCCTGTCGCGCATGACGCGGCGCCATGTCACGGTAGCCTTGTCGGGCGAAGGCGCCGACGAGGTGTTCGGCGGGTATAACACCTACCTTGCCGACCGATACGCTCGCACGTTTCACCGCTTGCCGGAGAGCGCCCGGAAACTCGCGGCGCGGCTCGCGCGGCTTTTGCCTGTCTCGGATGAGAAGATCGGCCTGGATTACAAACTCACGCGCTTCCTGGAAGGCTGCCTTCTGCCGGAAACGGAGGCCCACTTCTTCTGGAACGGCACATTCACCCCGGCCGAGAAGAACCGGCTGCGAGTGGTGAGCGGGCAACTGCCGGCGGCTCTCGATTCGCCGCTAGCAGGCGGGAATCTGAACCGGTTTCTCTGGCTTGACCAGAACTACTACCTTCCCGACGACATCCTGTATAAGTGCGACCGCATGAGCATGGCGCATTCGCTCGAGGTGCGGCCGCCGTTCCTCGATCATCGCATCGTCGAGTTCGCGGCGCGCGTTCCCGAATCGCTTAAAATCCGCGGCGGGAAACTGAAGTTTCTGCTCAAGGAGTTGATGCGCGACAAGCTGCCCGCCGCCATTCTGGACCGCCGCAAGGAAGGGTTCGACATCCCCGCGCACCAGTGGTTGCGGACCACTTTGAAGCCGCTACTGCTCGATACGGTCACCCGGCGCAGCGTCGAAGAATCCGGACTTTTCCACTGGCCGGAGGTCGACCGATTGATTCGCAGGCATATGGAACGGCGTGCTAATCTCGGATATCACCTATGGGGGTTGCTGGTCCTGTTCCTGTGGATTCGGCGATGGAAAGTTCAGGCTCCGCCGCTGAAGCCAGAGCGACTGGGAGCCCCTACTATCGAACCGGTTACGAACTGATCGTAATCCTTTTTGCCATCTTGGTTTTCGCCGGGACAATGGTGAGCCCGCCATCCCTGCTGGATGACGTGGATTCCGTGCAAGCGCAAATCGCCCGCAACATGCTGGATTCCGGTGACTGGGTGACCGCGCGCTTGGACGGCGTCAAGTACCTCGAGAAACCTCCTCTCAAGTACTGGCTGATCGCGATCTCCTACCGGATTTTCGGAGTTCACGACTGGGCGGCCCGTATTCCGGTGGTTCTTTCCGCGATTCTGCTGTGCTGGCTTGCCGCGCGATTTGGGGCCTGGGCCTTCTCGCCCGTGGCCGGGCTGCTCTCGGGCCTTGTGCTGGCCACTTCTATCGGCATGTGGCTGTTCACTCGCGTACAGATCCCGGATATCACGCTGACGCTGACGATCACTCTCGCGATGTGGGCATTCCTTCGTGCGGTGAACGAGGAGGAAGCGCGGCCTCGCGTCTGGGCGTGGACCTGCGCCGCCGCGATCGGTACGGGTCTGCTGCTGAAGGGTCTCATCGCCGCTGTGTTTCCTATCGCGGCGGCGATCCTCTACCTGTTATTCACTCGCCGCCTCCTCCGGAAGCAAACATGGCGGCGTCTGTACCCGATCTCGGGTTTGACGATCGCGCTCGCGATTGCCGCGCCCTGGCACGTACTGGCCACGCTTCGCAATCCACCGTACTTCTACTGGTCCTTGACTGCCGGACCGGGCCAGTATCACGGGTTCTTCTGGTTCTATTTCTTCAACGAACATATCCTGCGGTTTCTGAATGCGCGCTATCCTCGCGATTACAATACGGTCCCGCGTTTGTGGTTCTGGCTGTTCCACCTGCTGTGGCTGTTCCCCTGGAGTGTTTACTTCCCAGCGGTGGTCCGCTCCTTCCGGGAGGGAGACGCGCGGGCCTCGCGCGGGCGATTGCTGGCGCTCTGTTGGATTGGATTCATCCTGGTGTTCTTCTCGTTCTCCACATCGCAGGAATACTACTCGATGCCGGCATACCCGGCGCTGGCGCTGTTGATCGGCGCGGCCCTTACAAACGAGAACGCATGGATTCGCGGAGGACGCCGGACGCTGGCTGTCGTCACGACCTTGGCCGTGTTTGCCGTGACCGCAATCCTGGTTGCCGTTCAGGGGCTTCCGTCGCCCGGCGATATCTCCAGCGCACTGGCGCACAACCCCGAGCTGTACACTCTCTCCTTGGGGCACATGGGCGATCTGACGCTGAAATCCTTCGCGTACCTTCGTGTTCCGCTGGCACTGGCCGGCGTTGCTTTCGCGATCGGCTCGGCCGCGTCGTGGGCGTGGCGCGGAATCCGGTCCTACGTTGGGGTCGCGGTCATGATGGTGCTGTTCTTTCACGCGGCCCGGATCGCGCTGGTCGCGTTCGATCCGTACTTGTCGTCGCGGCCGCTCGCCGATGCTTTGATGGCTGCGCCGAAAGGCGAACTGATTGCGGACGATCAATACTACGCGTGGTCGTCGGTGTTCTTTTACGCGAACCGCCGCGCGTACCTGCTGAACGGAAGAGTAAACAACCTGGAGTATGGATCGAACGCGCCGGACGCGCCCCAGGACGTGTTCATCGACGACCGCCAGTTTGCGCGGATGTGGTCCGGTGCGGGCACGCGCTACTACCTGCTCGCTGACAGCACCGCGGTTCCCCGCTTCGACGCGATGGTGGGACATGCCGCGCTTTACACCGTCTACGCCGCCGGGGGGAAATACCTGTTTACGAATCGGCCGCTCCCATGAAGATCCTGGTCGACGCTACTTCGCTGCTCCTGCGTAGCGCCGGTATCAAGAACCACGTCTGGCACTGGCTCCGGGCCATGCGCGCCGCGGGAGGTCACGAGATTGCGGCGTTCCCGCTACTGCGCGACCTCGGAGAGCTGGATCATTCCAGCAGCCTTTACTCGCCCGCCGGAACCTGGCCGCGGCTCGGCCTGCTCGCGTTTCTCAATCTGTCCGGCAATCCGTGCATGAATTTAGCGGCCGGCGCGGCGGACGTGTTTCACGCGTCCAACATGGTGCGGAACGCGCCCTCGAACGCCGCGCTCACGGCCACCATTTACGACTTGACCTGCCGTCTGATGCCGGAGTTTCACACCGCAGGCAATGTCCGGGCCGATGAGCTCTATGTCGATCGCATCCTGAAACGGGCGCGCGGCCTGATCGCCATTTCGGAGTCTTCCAAGTGCGACGCCGTGCGCGAATTGAGGATAAATCCCGATCGGATCGAAGTGATCTACTCCGGCATCGATCGACGATTTTTCGACGCGATCCCGGAGGCCGCGCCGAAGCCGTACGTTTTGTCGGTGGGCACCATCGAGCCGAGGAAGAACCTGGACACGTTGCTGGACGCGTGGGCTCAATTGCCGGCCGATCTTCGGGAGCAATACGACCTGGTGTTCGCGGGGCTGGCCGGGTGGAAGAGCGCCGCGACGATGGCGCGCATTCAGTCCACCGTTGGCGTGCGATTTCTCGGCTACGTGGAAGAAAGCCGCCTTCCCGGGCTGACGGCCGGAGCTACGGTTTTCGTCTTCCCCTCGCTGTACGAGGGGTTCGGCTTTCCTCCTGCGCAGGCGATGGCGGCGGGGGTGGCGACGATTGTGTCGAACGTGTCGTCGCTGCCCGAAGTGGCGGGAGACGCCGCGCTGCTGATTGACCCGCGGAGTCCGACCGATCTGGCCGCGGCGATGAGCCGTCTGTTGACCTCGCCGAGCCTGCGCGCCGAGCTCGGACCGAGGTCGCGGACGCAGGCCGCGCGTTTCAACTGGAGCGATTGCGCGCGCCGTTCGTTAGCTTTCTTCGAGCGGATTGCCGGGCGCTGACGTGGCGCGTACGAGCACGTACGCCACGTAGAACCGGCATGTCTATTTCCCGGCGAGCCATTCCCTTGTTTGCTCGAACGAGAGCACACCGCCCACCGAACCGAGGTGCTGCACATTTAACGCGCCTACCGCGTTCGCGAACCGCGCGGCCTCCGCAATTGTCATTTCGCGCGCTAGGGCCGCAAGGAAGCCTCCCGCAAAACAATCTCCCGCGCCGGTTGTATCCACCACACTCACCGGGAACCCCGGCACCGCTACGCGCTCGCCGGCCGAGTAGATGGCACAGCCAGCCGCGCCGAGCTTCGCGACGACCATCCGCACTCCACGCTGGAGGAAATAGTCAGGATCCTCCCCGCCCGAAAGCCGGAACGCTTCGTCGCGATTCACAAACAATATGTCCGTATTCGCGAGCGCCGGATCGATCACCTTCGCCCACTCGCCCCGTGAATCCCAGCCAGCGTCGAGAGAAGTCGTAAATCCGGCCTTCCGCGCGTTGGCCATGATCTCGCCGGCACGCGAGCGGAACAACGGCAGCGCGAATATGTTGCCGAAGTGGAAGTGTGAATATCCGGCGGGAAACTCGATGGGAAAATCCGCGCCCGCGCTCCCGGGCCGGTGGAAGAACGCCCGCGCGCCGTCGGAGCGAACCAGAACGACGGTCGTCGCGGTCGGCAATTCCGAACGCATGACGCTCGAAACGTCGACGCCTGCTTCGCTCAAGATCGCGAGTACCTGGTCGCCCCATTCATCCTTACCGGCGATGCTGGCCAGGCGGGTTTTCACTCCCAGCCGCGCCAGAACAAAGGATGTGTTCGCGCCGTTTCCTCCCAGCGACGCGTGGATATCGTCCACCCAGACGGTCTGGTCGAAGATCAACGTGTCCACGGGCCGGACCAGGATGTCATGAACAGTGTTCCCGGCGCACAGAACGCCGCCGCCGATGCGGATCACCTGAGGCGGCCTCCGGCGACCGACTCCAGTAACTTTTTGTACAGCGGCCATTCGCCGTAGACGCGCCGGCCCTCCCGCCGGAACGCGCCGCCGGCGAGCAATCCGGTCATGTCCGCTTCGTTCGCCGGGGCCTTCTTGAGAAGCTCCGTCGCGTTCTGGAGTTGCTTCCGGAGTTCCTCGGCGCCCGCTTCCGACTCGCTCGTCACATCCAGGTACAACCGCAACTGCCCGCCCGCCGTGCCGGCGGAAAACACGACGCGTTCCGAGTGAACCAGCGGCGAGGCAAACGAACGCGCGCCAGCGGGCAAGGTCTTCATATCCGCTAGTGCCGATGGCGGCACCGAGATCCAAATTGGGCGGTCGGGCGCGGCGGCCGGGAGCCTGCGCAGTGCGATATCGAGCGCGGCCGACTCGCTCTGGCTCGACGCCAGCGCCATCCACCCCGCGCCCATTTGCCAGAACGAAACCCACCGCCCCGGCTCGCTTCCTGGAGCCCGGCAGAGTTCATCGCGGCAGACGCCGTCGTGCGTCTGCGCATAGGACCGCAGGCGCGGCCAGTCGAATTTACCGCGCACCACAAAGAAGTTGCCCGAACCAGTGAAGGACGCGGCGACTGACTCCAGGTCGCGCGTGTACTCGAACCCGGTGGCATCGACAAACGATTTGTAATCGGCGTCCTGAACCGTTTTTGCGCTGGCCACCAGATCCAGCAGGCCGGCCTTTTGCACCGCGTCGATATCGATGTAGACGAGCGTGGCTCCCGCCTGCGGAAGGGACGCGATCATTTCGGCGGGAGTCCGCGGGAACGACGAACGGGCCAGATAGAGCCACGCCGCGACGCCGCCGCAGAGGACGCCGCCAAGCGCGATCAGCGGCCAGCGGGCCTGTGAAAACGACATGCTAGGCGAGGGCCGCGGCGGGCGTGCGAGACTGCCGCCACAGTTCGATGTACGGCTCCAGATCGTGCATCATCCGCTGGAACTGCGGAATGTCGAGCGACTGCGCGCCGTCGCTGACCGCCTTCTCGGGGCACGGGTGGACTTCGACGATCACGCCATCCGCGCCGATGGCGACCGCGGCTCGCGTGAGCGCTGGAACCAGGCTGCGCTTTCCGGTCGCGTGGCTTGGGTCCAGAACGACTGGCAAGTGCGTCAGTTCGTTCAGCACCGGCACAGCGGTGATGTCGCAGGTGTTTCGCGTGGCGGTTTCGAACGTCCGAATGCCGCGCTCGCAAAGGATCACGTTTGGATTCCCGTGGGCGACGATGTACTCGGCGCTCATCAGCAGTTCCTTGATCGTGCTGCTCATGCCCCGCTTCAGGAGGATCGGCTTGGTCACCTTGCCGAGCGCCTTCAGAAGCGCAAAATTCTGCATATTGCGCGCGCCGATCTGAAGCACGTCCGCGTATTCCGCGACGAGCTCGACGTCGCCGTTGCTCATCACTTCGGTAACGATGCCGAGGCCGGTTGCCTGCTTGGCCTTGCGCAGCAGCTTCAGCCCTTCTTCCGCCATCCCCTGAAAATCGTAGGGCGAGGTGCGAGGCTTGAACGCGCCGCCGCGCAGCAGATGGGCGCCGGCCGCCGCTACTTCCACCGCGGTACGCATGATCTGCTTTTCGTCCTCCACCGCGCAAGGACCGGCCATCACAATGAAGGTGTCGCCGCCGATTTCGTGGCCATTGACCTTGATCTGCGTTTTCTCCCTCCGGAACTCGCGGCTGACGAACTTGTAGGGCGCGGAGATGCGGACAGCGTTTTCGACCTGCGGCATGGCTTCCACCGACTCCAGGCAGTTCGTCACGTCGCCGACTCCGACGACGCCGATGACGACGCGTTCCTCGCCTTCAATGGAGTGAATCTTGTATCCAAAATCGCGGACACGCTCGCAAACCTGGTCAATCTGTTCGCGGCTGGCATGCCGTTTTATCGAGATAATCATTTCAACCTTCCTCGGGCACAAAATGGAAGCGGCCCACTCTTTTCGAGTGGGCCGCTGGAAGTCTTTCCGTTTGCAGGTACGCCACTCGACGGCTCAGGTCGAAAACCCGAACCAAAATCCAAACGAACTGGCGTACGAGTAAGACATCGAAACCACTAGTGTATGCTCCGGCGCGAGGGCAATGCAAGTTGCGTCACCGCCGGATCCGGGTTCCCCCTCCAAGCGGATTCCTCGACCGACAAGGTCCCGTGCAACAGAAACCCAGTCTGGCACGGATGAGCCAGCCTCATGATTTGGCGTGCGAGAACTCCCTTCGTTACATCTCGCTCAGTATCTCGGCGCGTTTTTTGTCGTATTCCGGCTTAGCAATCAGGCCTTTCTTGAGCAGATCGTTGAGTTTCTTCAGCCGATCTTCAGCAGTCACAGGTCTCGCTGCCGCTGGGTGAAGTATCTCCTCTTTGCGCGTCTCGTAATCCGCCTTTTGGATAAGGCGTTTCGCCAGAAGGGCGTCCAGTTTTTTCAACCGCTCCTCGTTCGGGTCCGGTTCCTTCGGCACCGGCGGCGCTCCCGCCGAGGGCGGATCCTGAGACGCGACGGCGTCGGGTTCGACCCCGAAAAGGTATGCCAGATTGGAGTCGCCAAAGGTCAAGAGGTACTCTCCGGGACGCAACGGAGCCGCTGGACGGATCCGGTAAGAGGACTGACCGAACTTCTTGTATTCGAGCGGTACGAGCTTGCCGGGCATGGGTTGGGTCAATCCCCCGGGGCCAATTGACGCGAGCGCGGTTCGCTTGCCAGTGACAACATCCAGGATCATCATCATGTCGCGATCCAGCCTTGGCGCGACGGCCAGTCTCGCTATGAATGTCGGCTGCGTCTCGGAGATTCGCAACGGAGAGCGTTCCGGCGCGAAATCCAGTGTCACCATCTTACGTGAGACACGCAGTTTGGCCATGATCTTCTCGAGAGGGACCGCCTGCGACGCCCCTGGCTGAAGGTAGAAAGCGACTCCCGCTTCAGCCGGTTCGGCGGGATCCTGGGCGAAGCTGGGGATTAACATCGACACGCCTGCCAGAACAAGTGGAAAGCAGCAGCGGCTCATGGCTAAATGTCCTTCAATATTTCGGTCTTCTTAGCCTCGAACTCCTGCTTTGTAATTAGCCCTTTCTTGAAGAGCCCATCCAGCTTCTTCAAGCGCTCCTCAACCGACTCTAAAGCAGGCCTCGCGCCAGTGGGTCCGGAGGGGCCCGGTGCTTGCGGAGCGCGGGCTTTCATCTCGGCCTGTGCCTGTTCAAACTTCTCCGTCTTCTCGGTAACGCTCTGCATCTCGACGGCGAGCTTTGCCGACCTGTTCGCCTGAATAATCGTCTGGGTTACGATGTCGCCCCCCTTCAGCCTCTCCGATTCGGTCAGGTATGAGATCGCCTTTGCATGCTCATTGACAAGCATGTACGAGAGACCGGCGTTGTAGTAAGCATGGGCCACATTGCTATCCTTCACTTTGGGCCACGATTTGCACGCACCGACATTTTCCTCCGACTGGCGAACAGTACCCTCGATGTCGCCGGCCTTGAGCATTGCGAAAGCGCGATTCAAATTGCACTCCTTACCATTGAAGAAATAAAGGCGCTTCTGCTCTGCCCACTTGACGAAGAATGTCGAGGCCTCGTGGGCAGCGGCATTAATGGCCGCATCCCGCACGAGTTCCTGCGAGGGAAATTCGGGTATGCCGTCATCGGAATGATTTTGAGCGTCACGCGTCACCTCGATCAGGTGCGCCGAGAAGATCCTCCCGGTAGTGAGATCGATGGTCTGTAGCGATCCTCGGATGTGAACCTCCACAATGGCGTTGTTGGTTCGCACTATGCCCTTGTTCGTCTTGCGGTCCGAGTAATTCCTTCGCTGCTCCTCATTACACCGCGAGATTTTGACGAATATCAGCGCTGTGGGGCCGAGCAACTTACCCATCTGCACGGCGCTCTGCTTAGTCCATGTAGCCGGACAGGCTTAGGTGTTGTTCGGCCAGCACCGTTTGCAGGTTCTGCCGGTCCATCACCTCGACTCCACCTGAAACCAACGTTCCGGCCAGCCGATCGAGAATTTCATCCGAGCACTGCCCGTTCGAAGGCCCGAACGCAACCTTCTTAATGTTCAATCCCAGGCGGGGCGGATGGGTTAGGTCCACTGTAATCTGGGGCTTGGTCAATTTGTCCAAAAACTGCGCTTGCAGGGGAGTGCTTAGCAGGGCACCCAGACAGCCAATGCAGATAAAAAGACAAATTTTTCTTATTCGCATCATGGTCAAGAGTGCATCAAGAAACCGCGAAACCGGAGGCACCGCCGGATATCTGGAGGTCTGGCTTCACTCACGCAGTCAGGACTTTACGCCAAGCCGCTTGAGGAACGACATCATCGGGCACCAATCGGTTAACCCCGACTGGAACAAATTCAGGGCCACAAACGCCGTGAACAGAAACCAGGCCGGGTGAACGTAGTAGCCCAGCGCCAGGCTAATCAGAATGAACAAACCCGCGATCAGGCGCAGGTATCGATCCACTGTCATGGTGATGCACTCCTTTCTTCGCTACGAAATATACGATAGGCACGGTCATTCGCGACAGCAGCAGCGAAGCGATTTCGCCCGCCATCAACGCGATTGCCAGGCCCTGGAAAATCGGATCGAACAGAATCACGGCGGAGCCCACTACCACCGCGGCCGCAGTTAGAAGCATGGGCCGGAAGCGCACTGCTCCCGCGTCCACCACGGCCTTTTCGAGCGCAACGCCCTCGCGCAGACGGAGTTCGATGAAGTCCACGAGGATGATGGAATTTCGCACGACAATGCCGGCGCCCGCGATAAACCCGATCATCGACGTCGCCGTGAAGAAGGCATGCATCAGCCCGTGTGCCGGCAGGATGCCCACCAGCGAAAACGGGATGGCCGCCATGATGATTAGCGGCGTCAGGAACGATTGGAACCAGCCGACCACCAGTACGTAAATCAGCACGAGCACGGCGGCGAACGCAATCCCGAGATCCCGGAAGACCTCGTACGTGATATGCCACTCGCCGTCCCACTTCATGGAGTACTTCGCGTCGTCCAGCGGCAGGTGCGCGGTGTACTGCTCGATGCTATATCCCTGAGGCATTTTGATCTCTTGGATCTTCGGCGAGAGGGCGAAGATGGCGTACACGGGACTCTCGATCGCGCCCGCCACGTCGGCGGTGAGATAGGTGACCGGCATCAGGTTTTTGTGGTAAATGCTCTTGTCCTCAATCGACGTCTCCACTCGTGTCAATTCGGAAAGCGGGACCCCCTGAATCTTCAGACTGCGGAGCCGCTGCAGATCGCTGCGCGCGGAGCGTGACAGGCGAAGCGTGATCGGGACATCCTCCTTTGCGGAATCCAGGTGCAACAGGCCGACCGTTTCTCCGCTGCTTGCAATGCGGACGGTTCGCGCGATATCGTCCTCGGTTACACCGTGCAGCGCGGCCTTCTCCTGGTCGACGATCAGCGTTTGCCGAACTTGGTCGTCCTCCAGATACCAATCGACGTCCACCACTCCGTCGGTGCCCTTGAACACGTCGCGCATCTGCCGGGCGATCGCGATCTGACCGCGCTGGCTGGGCCCGTAGATCTCGGCGACGAGCGTTTGGAGTACTGGCGGACCGGGCGGGACCTCGGCCACCTTGATCCGCGCTCCGAAACGGTTTGCGATCGGCTGGAGGCGCCTCCGCACGTCCTTTGCGATTTCGTGGCTTTGCTTGGACCGATCGCCTTTCGACAGCAGGTTGACCTGGATGTCCGCGACGTTCGCGCCGCGCCGCAGATAGTAATGGCGCACGAGCCCGTTGAAGTTGTAAGGCGCGGCCGTGCCTGTGTAAGTTTGCACGTTCACGACTTCCGGCTGCTTCAGCGTTTCCGCCGCCAGCGATCGGGTTACGGCGTCGGTTTCCTCCAGCGTCGTGCCATTCGGCATGTCGATTACAACCTGGAACTCGCTCTTGTTGTCGAACGGCAGCATCTTCACTTTCACGAAGCCGACGTAGACCAACGACATCGACAGGAGCAAGAGTACGGCGACGCTCGCCAGGAAACCGTACCGGAGAACCGGACGATGGAGCAGCGGCCCCATGACGCGCCGATACAATCGCGTCAGGCGGTCCTCCTGTTCGCCGGAGTGGTGCGCGGCGTGCGGTTTGAGAACCCGAACGGCGGCCCATGGCGTCACCACAAACGCCACCATCAGCGAAAATACCATGGCCGCCGTCGCGCCGACAGGAATCGGGCGCATGTACGGTCCCATCAGCCCGCCGACAAATGCCATGGGGAGGATCGCGCCGATTACCGTGAGCGTCGCCAGGATGGTGGGATTCCCGACTTCGTCCACCGCCTCCACCGCGACCTGCATGTTGGGGCGCCCCTGGTTCTCCGCCATGCGCCAGTGGCGGACGATGTTCTCGAGAATGACGATCGCGTCATCCACGAGAATGCCGATGGAAAAAATCAAAGCGAACAACGTGATTCGGTTGAGGGTGTATCCGTACAGGTAGAAGACGGTCAGAGTAAGCGCCAGTGTGACGGGAATAGCGAGGAAAACGATCCACGACTCGCGAATACCCAGCGTAATCGCGATCAGAACGCTGACGCCGATTACCGCAATCAGCATGTGGAGGAGCAACTCGTTGGACTTGTCGGCCGCAGTCTCACCGTAGTTACGGCTGATTATCACATCGACATCCGAGGGAATGACGTTGCCCTTCAGTGTCTCGACGCGCGTGAGAACGGCGCCGGCCACCTCGATCGCGTTCTTTGCCTTTCGCTTCGCGACCGAAATCGTGACGGCCGGGACGAATCCCTTCGAATCCCCCTGACTAACGTACTGCGACGGTTCCTCGCCCTGGTCGCCAACCGATGCGACGTCGCGCAGGAACACCGGCTTTCCGTTCGCGACTCCGACGGCTACCTCCCGGGCGTCGCCGGCGGAGCGGATAAAGTCGCCAGTCTCGAGAATCGTCTCACGATTTCCCGCGGCGAACCGGCCCGATGGCAATTTGCGGTTCGCGCCCTGCAATGCGCCGAACACGCTCATCGGCGACAGATTGTACGCCGCCAATCGTGCCTCGTCGAGGGTCACCCGAAGTTCCCGCCGCTGGCCGCCGAGTATGGTGACCTCGGAAACATCGTTCGTCTGTTTGATCGCGTCCTCTACCTGCGCGGCGATCCGCCGCAGTTCGAACGGACCGTAGCGCCTGCTGGAAAGCGTCAGCGCCAGGATGGGGACGTCGTCGATGGAGCGCGGTTTGATCAGAGGTTGGGTTGCGCCGGGCGGGATCAGGCCGAAGTTAGCGAACATCTTCTGATTCAGCCGGACGATCGCATTCTCCTCGTCCTGGCCAACCAGGAAACGCACGATCGCAAGAGATTGGCCGGGGCTGGAGGTCGAATAGATATACTCGACGCCGGGGATTTCCCACAGCAGTTTCTCCATCGGCTTGGTCACGCGCTCTTCCACCTCGCGCGCGGAAGCGCCCGGCATCCCGACCATCACGTCGATCATCGGAACCTTGATCTGCGGCTCCTCCTCTCGCGGCAACTTCCAGATTGAGAACGCGCCCACCGCTATCGAGGCCGCGACGAAAAGCGGAGTCAGTTTGGAATCGATGAACGCCCGGGCCACCTTACCGGCGGGACCGAGCGCGCGCTCTGACTTCACGGGCGTACCTCCACCCGCGCGCCGTCGCGCAAAGAGCCAGACACAGGGAAGATCAGCCGGTCTCCCTCCGACAAACCAGAGAGCACCTCGACACGATCGGCGACGCGGTCGCCCAGGGTCACCATCCGCGTTCTTGCACGGCCGCCCTCGACGGCGTAGACCCACTGAATCTGCCCGCGCTCCTGAATCGCTCCGGCGGGAACCACCACCACGGATCGCCGGCCGATTTCGAAACGCGCCCGCCCGAACTGCCCGCTGCGCAACTGCGGCGACGCGGGTAAATCGATCTTCACCGTGAACGATCGCGCGGCCGGATCGACCGTCGGCACGATCTCCCCGACGCGTCCCGCAAGTTCGCTGGAATCGAGCTGAACCGCCACACTCTGGCCGGGTTTCACCTTCGATAGATTGGACTCCTCGACGGCGGCTTCCAGCCGGTATCCACCGCCCTGCTCGATGGTCATGAGCGCCGCTCCGGGCATCGCCAGGATGCCGGGCTCAACCGGTTTGTCGGTCACCACGCCCGCGAAGGGAGCGGCAACGACGGAGTATCCGGTCATGATCTCGGCGGATTTCACATCCTCGTCGGCCTGGGCAATCTTGGCCGTCACCTGCTGCCGCCGCGACTGCGCCATATCGAAATTGGCGCGCGCCAGCTTCACCCGAGTGGTCGCTTCGTCGAACTCCTGATCGGAAATCGATTTCTTGTCGTACAGGTCCTTCATGCGCTTGAAGGTCGATTCCGCGAGTTCCAGATTCGCGCGCGCCGACGCGATTGCATTCTCCGCTTCGCCGGCGGCCGAGCGCGATTCGGTCCGGCCGGCTTCGGCCTGACGCTTCCGGGCATCCAGATCTCTCGCATCGAGCGTGACGAGGATCTGCCCGGCACGCACGCGATCGCCCACCCGAACCCGAACTTCGCGCACGTAGGCCATCAGACGACTGGTGATCTGCACGCTGGTACGAGCGCGCACGGTGCCGGTAACTTCATATACCGTGGGCCATTCGGCTTTTTGGACGGCTATCGTGCTCACCGCGATCGCCGGCCCCTCATCGGCTTTCGCGGTCCGCGGTTCCTGCGAACCGCAACCAGCTAGAGCGACAAGCAACGCAGGCAGACAGAAACGCGTACAGAACCGCATGAATTACTCCACCACCACGGAAGATTTTTCGTTCAAACGGCCCGTGGCAAGCTCCACTTGCATCACCGCCAGCCGCTGGTCTTGCACCGCCTCGAGATAGTGCGTGCGGGTTTCGAGCAATGCCGTCTCACTGCGCAGAAGCTCCGTGACGTCGTTGAGGCCGGCTTCGTATCGGTTCTTGACAATGCGGAGGTTTTCCTCGGCCATGGCGACAGCGCTTTGCGCGACGCCAATCCGGCTTTGCGCGGAGTTCAAATCGAGCCAAGCGCGGCGAGCGTCCAGCCGCGCGGCGGAATCGACGTAGCGCTGTTGCGCAGCGGCGGCCAGGACCGCATGCTCGGACTCCTGAATTCGAGCCCGATCGCTAAAACCGGTAAAGAGATTCCAACGCAGCCCGGCGCTGGCAGTCCAGTTGGCTCCGCCTTTGTCGTAGAAACGCTGGCGGTCGGCTTCGAAGCCGGCCCGAAGAAAGGCCTCGGGCCAGAGGGCGGAACGCGCCGCCGTGCGCTGAGTCTCGGCCACTTGTCCCGCCAGCAGGGCCTGTCGAGTTTCGGGGCGCGTGCTGGAAGCGTCCCGTTCGGCGTTCTCGATGCCGCCTTCGGGCATCGAAGCGGCCTTCAGCGTGGTTTCCAGGCCGTACTTCGAATCGAGGGAAACTCCCATCGCCTGGTTGAGCGCCGCGCGCGAGATATCGAGGTCGGCCTGCCGCCGGATGCGCCTTTCCTGCATCGACGCCAGATGCACGCGAATGGAGAGGACGTCGGCGTCGGTCGACACTCCGGCCTGGCGGCGGTGTTGGGCGCGGGTCAGATCGGCTTCGGCGGACTTGAGCGCCTCTTCGGCAACTGCAAGAGTTTCGTTCGCGAGCAGGGCATTGTAGTAGGCGCGCACCACCGCCGCCACCGTCTGCATGCGGACCCGCCGTTCCTCTTCGGCGGACATGCCCCTTCCGAGCTCGGCGGCCTTGATCTGGGAACCGCGATAACCGTTGTCCCACAGGCTCTGGTCCACCCAGACTTGGGATTGGAAGTTGTTCAGAAAGGAAGGCCGGTTCAGCGGGTCGATGGCGAAGTTCTCCGGCCCGAACTGATGCTCGGTGAGCAGCGAGCCGAAGACGAATACCGGGTTGTTGGAGCGCTGCCACGATTCCGTGTACTGCACCCGTGGCAGCCTCGTCCCGCGGGCCTCGCCGATCCGCGATCCAGCGGCTTTGGTGCCTTCGCGCGAAGCCTCCACCGCGCCGTTCTTAGCGAGCGCCAGTTCCACGGCCTGCCCGACCGTGAGGGATTCCTGGGCCGGCGAGGGAGACACTCCCAGCACAACCAAGACGAGGAGATAACGCATAGGTTCACTGTCGAAGATACATTTGCGTAGCGCAAGGTGACGTGGCCCCTCGGGTTGGGATGGGTGAGGTTCCCCAAACGCAGATCGAGTTTACCGGCTCACGGCTTGTGTTTTGATCGACTTACATCGTGGAAGGATAATTGCACCATTTCACTGCGGATTAAATACAAACGATCGGGCGCGGCCCACGTAGACTTGCTGACGCTCGAGGAGGTATCCATGTTGACTCGTGTTCTCGTCGCGCTAGTCGCTCTGGTAGTGGCTTTCGCGATACTCGGCGCGGACAATCCGCCCGTCATCAAAAAAGTTTCCCCCGTCCATACGTCGCCGGCGTCCGGCAAAGACATGTTCACCAATTACTGCGCTGTCTGCCACGGCAAGGACGGCAAAGGCGGCGGACCCGCCGTGTCCGCTCTGAAGATGCAGCCTCCCGACCTTACGACGCTGACCCATCGCAGCAACGGCAAATTCCCCGAACTGCGCGTCTACGCCGCGATTCACGGTGACGTCGAAATGCCGGCCCACGGGTCGAAAGATATGCCGGTGTGGGGGACCGTGTTCCAATCCATGGACCGCGATAGCGGCGCTCAGCAAATGCGCGTTTCGAATCTCACGAAATACATCCAATCGATTCAGGCGAAGTAGCGGTCGAAGCCCGACTCCCTTACGGTCGCGGCTCGGAACCGCTTTCTGAGCCGCCCGCGTCAGCAAGCGGTTTTGTCAATCCCAGTCGATGTCCCGCTTCGGCGGAGGCTCGTCCGGGTTTTCCTTGGCCTTCTTGAACAGCTCGTCGAATTTCCGGTCCAGCACCTTCTGGTGATCCTTCTGCTCCGACACGGACTTCTGGTACGCCTCTTCGCGCCGTCCCGCTTCGCCCTTGAAGCGCGAAACCGCGGCTTCCATGTCGGAGAAGGTCTTGGGTTTCTCCGCTTCTTTGTGGCTGATCACCGCTCTGGTATCGGGATCGATCTGCAATTCAGCCTTACAGCACGGGCATTGTACGGCGAAGAGTTCCGTGTTCTTGCTTGCCATAGTTGAATGCTACCGCTGGCTGAGGCCGCCGTCCACCGCTAGTATTTGCCCGGTCACGAAATTCGAGGCTGTCAGAAAAAACACCACGGCATCGGCGATCTCGTCCGCGGTTCCGGCGCGGCAGGCGGGTGTGCGGGCGATCAACCGCTCGATGCGCGCGTCCACATCGCCAAACGGAATCACGCCGGGCGCGACGGAGTTCACGGTGATGTCCGGCGCGAGGGCCTTAGCCAGAGCGCGCGTCAGCATGATCACGCCGGCTTTCGATGCGCAATAGTGCGCGTGATGGGACCAGGGCATAAGACCGCCGAGGGAACTCAGATTGACGATGCGGCCTCCGCCGGATTTGCGCATGAGCCGGGCACCCTGCTGGCAGCAGAAAAAGGTCGCCTTGAGGTTCACCGAATGGATGAAGTCCCAGTCGGATTCGGTAATCTCCAACGGGTCGATGGCGGTGAAACGCCCGGCGTTGTTGACCAGCCCGTCCAGTCGGCCGAACGCGCTTTCCACCGCTTGAAAAAGCCGCACGATATCGGGAACGCGCTCGAGGTCCGCGCGAAACACAGGGGCATTTCCGCAGTCTGAGGCGGTGGCCCGCGCCGCCTCCTCCGACTCATGGTAGTGGATGGCGACGCGCGCCCCTTCGGCGGCCAGGCGAAGTGCGATGCCGCGTCCGATGCGCTTCGCCGCCCCTGTCACGAGGATTACTTTGTTTTGAAGATTTGTCATTGCCTATGCAGTTTCTACCATTGTCGTCCGATCAATGGTGCAGATGGCGCATGAAATATTAGACAAATCTCCCTCCGAGGCGGCCGAGGCGTACGTGCTGGGCAGACTTGCGGAGGAGCAGCGGGAGGAGTACGAAGAGCACCTTCTGGTGTGCGGCGTCTGCCGCCAAGAGGTGGAGCGGCTATCGGAATTCATCAAAACGCTTCGTCTGGCGGTGGACGGAATCGATCCCCTGCCGCTGTGGGCGGCCCTGGCACCGAACGTTAGACTGTCGGGTCGCCGTGGACCTCCATTTCCGCCAAGCCGGTGCCGTCGCCGGGCGGCTCGGGAAGCCTGCCGGTCCAGTTCGCCCACGCCCAGAACAGAGCCGTCGTGCTGCTGAGAATTCCGGAGACGACGCCGATTTCCCGAGGCGAGTGGTGCTGAGATGCAATTCCGGCGCCCATCATGGACAGCATCATGGTCGACCATACGAGCGTTTCGGAGGTGGCAAATACCCGCCCCCGGTACTCGCCGGCGACATGGCGGAGCAACTGCGAGAAGTTCAGAACCGAACTGACAGCCACCGCGGCGCGCGATAGCGCGATGAAGAACAGCGCCGCACCGTAGTTCTGCATCAGGCTGAAGATTACGTACGAGCCGCCGTGAATGACGTAGCAGATGGAAACGCTCCGCTTATAGTTCGCGAAACTCAGCCTGGGGCCGATCCGGTGGGCCACCACCGCGCCGAGCACCAGCCCCAGCCCGGCAGCGCCCCAAATCTCGCCGATGCCGCCCGCGCCGCGGTGAAACACGAGTCCTCCGAAGAGGCTGAACAGGATCTGCGCCGCGCCCCCGCCGGTGGCCCATCCCACGCCAACCAGGGCGATGGCCAGGATCAACGGCGACGACCGCATGTATCGCAGGCCCTCGGCGTATTCGTGCCAGGGCCGCACCACCTGATTTTCCGTCAAATGGGTTCGTTCAGCGCGAAACCGCCCGTCCGCCGCACGCAGCCGCCAGATGCAGAAAGCGGAGACGACGAACGATAAAGCATTAAAAACAAACGCTGCTTTGTAGCCGAACTGCATCACCGCGGTGCCGCCGAGGAACGCTCCCACGGCGGTCGTCGTCCACTGGGTTCCCTGGGTCAGCGAGCTCGCCGTGTGCAGTTGGTCCTTGGTGGCGATAGCCGGCAGAATCGCCGCTCTTCCGCTGGTAAAGAAGGGCGAAGCGAACATCAGCGCGGCGCTGAGCAGGTAGAGCAGCCAGGTGTCAGGCCGCCCAACGCACCAGATAAACCCGAGCGCGACGATCGCGCGCACCAGGTCGCTGGCGATCATGATCCGGCGGCGGTCGACGCGGTCCAGGACGACTCCCGCGATCGGCCCCGAGACGATCATCGGCAGAGCCCGCGCCAGCATCACCCCGGTCACCACCAAACCGGAGCCCGTGGCTTGCAGGGCGAGGCTGAATACCGCGATGTTGTTAAAGTGGTCGCCAACTTCGCTTACAACTTGCCCGGCCCAGGTGTAACGGTAGTTCCGGTTCTCGCGCAGGAGATCTAGGAAGCCTGCCATCAGCCTCGCTCGGTCACGAAGACTCCGATCAGAACCAGCGCGCACGCGACGGCGAAACCGGCGCCTGGAATTTCTCCGAGAATCAGCGCCGCCAGGATGGTCGCGAGCACCGGCTGCAGGTAGGAAAGCGCGGAAACGCGGGACGCAGGCAGCCGCTGGAGAGCGTAGTAGAAGATCAAGTAAGCCAGGACGGCGGAGAACACCGCCATGTAGGCAACCGAAGCCCAAGCCGCGGCACTGACGCGCGAGAAATCGAACGCCGTGGACTGCCAAAGGACCAGCGGCAACATGATCGCCGCTCCGCCAGTGTAGGCGAACGTATTCGCGGTGAGGCTTCCGAACCGGGCCGTCAGACTCTTGCCGAAGACGGCGTACAACGCGAACACCGACCCGGACAGAAGCACGATCAGATCGCCCGCGAGGGTCGGGCCTCTGCCGCCCGTGCGTCCCAGTTGGAGGGCGGCGATTCCTGCAAGAGCTACCAGCATTCCTACCACCTTGCGCCCGGTGATCGTTTCCTGTCCGGCCAGCGCGGCGATGACCAAAACGGTGATCGGGCTGATGGCGACCGCAACCGATGCGTGGGCCACGCTGGTCCGGGACAGGCCGATTACGAACAGCACCTGATTGCCGACCGCCCCGAGTATCCCCAACCCAAGCAGCGCCGCAACGTCGCGCGCCGGCCAGGATCGCCGCTTACCGCGCGTGCGCCACAGAAAAATCGGCAGGATGAAGATGCCCGCGAAGACGGTGCGCACGCTGGCCACCACCATCGGCGGGATTTCTCGCAGGGCGACCTTCGCGATGACAAAGTTCAGGCCCCAGGCGACGACCATGAACGCCAGCAGGGAGTATAGCCACGCCGTGCTCAGGTCCGGCCGCCGGTGTGATGGTGCAGCAATCTCCGCCGCGGCCACGCTCAACTCGGCATCCTCAGGCGTCGCCAAGAGTGGCGGCGCGGCACGCAGGAGTGCGTGCGCCACGAAAATCTTGCCCGGCTGGTCACGTTATGTTTAGGGTCTCCTCCCGCACTGTGATTTCACGGATGCGGGCGCGATCGACTTCGTAGCCGAACCCCGGCTCATCGCAGATTTCGATGGTGCCTCGCGGCGTCACTTCTACGGCCGGTTGGATAATGTCGCGCTCCCAATACCGCTTGCTGGCGGAGACGTCGCCCGGCAGCACGAAGCCCGGCAGCGTGGAAAGCGCGATGTTGTGGGCGCGTCCCACTCCCGCCTCCAGCATTCCTCCGCACCACACCGGAACATTATGTTCGCGCGCCACATCGTGCACGCGCTTGGCTTCGGTGAACCCGCCGACGCGGCCCAGCTTAATGTTGATGATGCGGCACGCGCCCATGCGGATGGCCTGCTCGGCCTGGTGCGCCGACCGGATGCACTCGTCGAGACAGACCGGCGTCTGCAGAGCGGCTTGCAGCTTGACGTGATCGATGATCTCGTCGTGCGCCAACGGCTGCTCAATCATCATCAGGTAGAATTCGTCGAGCGCGCGAAGCCGGTCGATGTCGGCCAGCGTGTACGCCGAGTTTGCGTCCGCCATCAGCTTGATGGCGGGAAAACGCTTGCGCACCTGGCGGATGATGTCGAGGTCCCAGCCAGGCTTGATCTTGATCTTGATTCGCTGATAGCCGGCCTTCAACTCGGTGTCGATCTTGCCGAGCAACTGGTCCACGGAATCCTGGATCCCGATGGAGACCCCGCACGGAATCTCACGACGGTCGCCGCCGCCGATGTGCTTCCACAGCGGAACACCGAGCATTCGCGCCTCGAGATCCCACACGGCCGCTTCCAGGCCGCCGCGCGCCATGTTGTGGCCGCGAATGTGCGCGGATCGCGACGCAACATCGGCCGCCGCGGCAAACTCGAACCCGAGCACTCGCGGCGCAACAAAGTCGCGCAGGATCAGCCACGCCGAGTCGGTCCACTCCTCGTTGTAGAAGGGGTTCTCGCCCGCGACTACTTCTCCCCATCCGGAAATGCCGCCCGACTCGACTTCCACCAGGATGATGTCGCGCGAGTAGGTTCGGCCGAAGCTGGTTTCGAAGAACTGGACCAGCGGCATGCAAATCTGCCGTAGCGTGATTCTGTCTATTCGGATTGCCATGGACCTATCAGGTATGTTCCGGCCTCGACCGAGCGCTCAAAGCCAATCACGGCGAGGCCGCGCGCGAAGCTCTGTTGGAATTGTTCGCCGATCGCGCGCTGAATCTCGCGGGCGCGCGCGGGATCATCCGATCGAATTTGGGCAATGGCGGACGGAACCGGAACGCGCACCTCCTCGAGTGGTCGTTGGAACGGATGCCCCGCGACGATGGCTTCCGTGCGCGGGCTGTCGAGGCGCCACTCGGCAACCAGGCGATCGGTGGGAAGGCCGCCGTGCAGACGACTGGATGTGGTGCCGTATTGATTGGGATTGAAGCGCCGGACCACCGCGCCGAGGCGTTCGATATTGAAGAATGCGTTCTTCAGTTCCAGCGGATCGAACGTCCACTCCACCATGCGGATTCCGCGCGACAGCGCCTCGCGCCGCTGCTCGAGCTTCATCCGGCGGCCGACGCCGCGATCGCGATACTCGGGCCGGACGCCGAGCATGTGGCTGTGCAGATAATGATCGTCGCCCCGAATGCCGGGAATGGCGAGCAGGAACGCCACCATGCGGCCTCCGTCGAAAGCGCCCAGGGTTTGCCCGCCGACCTTGCTGGCCACAACGAACAAGCGGACCGGCAGCAGTTCGATCTCTTCAAAGCCCCAAATTTCCTGTTGCAACCGCACCGCGTTTTCAAATTCGGCTGCGCCCTCCAGTGTCCGGATCTCGATCACTCCGCCCGCTTGGCTTCCTGCCAAAGAGCCTCCATTTCGTCGAGGTTCGAGTCAGGTAAGCGCTTTCCGCGCTCGCGCAACTGCGTTTCGACATAGCCGAAGCGTTGGCGGAACTTCGCGTTCGTCCGCCGCAACGCCTGTTCGGGATCCACCTTCAGGAATCGCGCCACGTTGACGAGCACGAACAGCAGATCGCCCATCTCGTCCTCGACCGCGGCCTGGTCGCCCGACTGACGGGCGCGCGCGAGCTCGTCGAGCTCTTCCTGCATCTTGTCGAAGACCCGATCGACGTGGTCCCAATCGAATCCGGCCCCGGCCGCGCGCGACGCGATCTGCTGTGCCTCGACCAGCGCCGGCAACGCGCGGGACACGCCCTCCAGCAGCAGTTTGTCGCCGTCGCCCTGCTTCTTTTTCTCCTCCGCCTTGATCTCGTCCCAGCGCTTCTTGACGTCTTCGGCCGAGTCCGCCACCGCACCGGCGAAAATGTGCGGGTGGCGGCGAATCAGCTTGTCGTTGATGGCATCCAGCGAGTCGTCGATGCGGAACAGGTTCTCCTCGGCGGCCATTTGCGCGAAGAAGACGCACTGCAAAAGCAGGTCTCCGAGTTCTTCCGACAGGTGGGCCCAATCGCGCCGGTCGATCGCATCCAGAACCTCGTACGTTTCTTCGATGGTGTACGGTTTGATCGTGTCGAACGTCTGCTCGCGATCCCACGGGCACCCGCCGGGCGCGCGTAGGCGGGCCATGATTTCGACCAGCTTTTGAAATTTCTGGCCGGCGCTGGAATGGGATTCCGATGACATGAGGACAGGCTGAAACCCGGTACTTTCAGCCTATCATGGCCTCATCCCGCCACCGGAAATCCATTAAAGTTGAAGTACACGGAATCGAATGAAGCGTTTGAAGAAGAATCTCCTATTCATCGTTGTGGCGTGTCTTCTGGTCGGCTTTTTGGCCGCCGGGTATCTGACGCGAGACACGAACTCCGAGCCGGCCCGCAAGAAATCCGCTGCCGCGCGGGAGACAGCCATGGTCGACGACAGCCTGCTGCAAACCGCGCGGCAGCTTATGCCGTCGGCCGAGACCAGCGAGGAACAGGGGCTGTGGAACCAGGCCGCTCTCCTGGCCGATCACGAACTGGACCAGGAATTCGCCAGCGCCATCCGGCAAGCGGAGGCCGCCGGGCCGCCCAAGACCGGTCCCTTGAAGCAGTTGTCGGATCAGATCGGCAACATCAAGGACCGCCTGCGGAAGGACCAGGCTCTTGTCGACAAGCACTCGAAGGACCCGGCGACCGATCAATTCGACGTCGCGAAGGCGCAACTGACGCTCGATCAGGACGAACTGGATGACGCGCAGGAGGATCTGGCCCGCCAGGGCGGCGACCAGCACGCCCGGCTGGAACAGTTGCTCGAAGCCCATAAGGCCCAGGACCAGGTTTCTCAATCGCAGAAGTTCGGATGGGCCGGACCGCTCGACACATTGGCCGACCAGGTCCGCGCCTGGTTTGGCGTCCGCGCCAATCGGAAAAGAGTGGAATCCGCCGGCAAGCTGGCGCTGGCGAAGGCCGGAGCGCTGGGCGAAGCCCACGACGCCATCCAGAATCTGCTCCAGCACCGTCCGGCGCCGGCCGCCCTGCTGGCGGAGCTTCGCCAGTCGTCCGACCAGAGGAAGGTGCTGGCGTCGCTGGACAAGCGGATGCAGGACTGCCAGCAACTCGGCATCGTCTACAGACGCTGGAGCGCGGCGCAGGATTTGCGTTTGCTCAACATAGAACACCGGATGCTGATCTTTGGCGCGATCATCCTCGTCATGGTGCTGGCCGTGCTCGCAATCGACCGGGCGATCCGGCGCGCATTCGCGGCGCACGCGGACCGGCGGCGGCTGCAACCGACGAAAGTGCTGGTCACCATCGTGGTCCAGTTCCTGGGCGCCATGCTGGTTCTCCTGGTGATCTTCGGGCCGCCCAGTCAGATCTCCTCCATTATCGGATTGACTACGGCAGGCCTTACCATCGCGCTCAAGGACTTCATCGTGGCCTTCTTCGGCTGGTTCTTCCTGCTGGGCAAGAACGGCATTCGCATCGGCGATTGGGTGGAAATCGAAGGGGTCGGCGGCGAGGTCGTCGAAATTGGAATGCTCCGAACGATTCTGCTGGAAATGGGCGAGTGGAATCACACCGGCCATGCCACCGGACGGCGCGTCTCGTTCGTCAACAAGTTCGCGCTGGAGAATCATTATTTCAATTTCTCCACGGAGGGCCGCTGGCTATGGGACCGGTTGGACATGACGCTTCCCACCACAGGGGACCCGTACCGGATGGCGATGCAGATCCGCGAACATGTCGAGCGGGCGACGCAGGAAGACGCCGCAGCGGCGGAATCCGAATGGGAGCGGGTTACGCACCTGTACGGCTCGCGGCCTTTCTCCGCGAAACCCTCCGTCGATTTGCGGCCCTCGGTGAACGGCCTCGAGGTGAGCGTGCGGTACATCACTCGCGCGCCGCGCCGGTACGAGGTGAAAACGCGTCTCTTCGCGGACATCGTGGATCTCATCCACAGTCCCGCCGCTGAACTAAAATGATGAAGTATGAGCGACACGGCCACCCCCCAGCCCATGGATGCCACCGGCGAGTACCCAATGCCCCCGGCCAGTTTCGAATTCCTGGTGATTTCGTTGAAGACGCAATCCGAGATGCAGCTCGGCCTCCTTCGATTCGATGAGAACCAGCCGCCGGAGCCCGATCTGCGTCTGGCCCGGCACACCATCGACATGCTGGCGATGATCCAGGAGAAGACCCGGGGAAATCTCGGCATGGAAGAGCAGCGCCTGATCGACAACTCGCTGACGGAGCTGCGCTTCCGCTATATCCAGGCAGTCGACGAATTGAAGAAGCCCAAGGCGGAAGAACAGGCCCAGGATTGATCAACATCGTTGTCCTCGGTTCCGGTACCAGCGTCGGCATTCCAACCATTGGCTGCGACTGCAAGGTTTGCACCTCCGGCGATCCTCGCGACTCGCGCCTGCGGCCGTCGATTCTGGTGCAATACGGCGGGAGGAATGTGCTGATCGACACGTCGCCGGACTTCCGCCAGCAGGCGCTGCGAACGCGCATCCGCCGCCTGGATGCCATTCTCTACACGCATGCCCACGCCGATCACATCATGGGCCTGGACGACGTACGCCCCTTCAATTTCGTCCAACGGGAGGGCATCCCGATTTTCGCGTCGGCCGAATCGATGCAGGTGATTCAGGGCTGTTTTTCCTACATCTTCGACAGCCGCCCCACGGAGTCTTCCAAACCAAAGATTGTGCCGCATGTTTTCGGGGCGGATCCGATTCCGTTGTTCGATCTCGCGTTCGTCCCCATCCGCCTGAATCACGGCAGGGGAACCAGCTACGGGTTCCGCTTCGGCAACGCCGCGTATCTCACCGATCACAGCGATATTCCCGAGGAATCGGCCGAAAAGCTGCGGGGCTTGGACGTGCTGTTTCTTGACGCGTTGCGGTACAAACCGCATCCGACGCACACCACCGTGGACCGCGCGGTTCAGTGGGTGGACCATCTGAAACCGAAGCGCGCGTTTCTTACGCATATCTGCCACGACGTCGCCCACGCTCGAACCGAGGAGCGGCTTCCCTCGAACGTGCGTCTGGCTTACGACGGGCTCGAGATTGCCGTGGAGGGCGAGTGAGCGAATTCCGCGTTCTTCATGGTCTCGAGGAAGTGCCGCCGGATTTCGGCCCGTGCGCAATCACAATCGGAAATTTCGATGGCCTGCACGCCGGACACCGGCGGATCATGCGGCGCGTGATCGAGATCGCGAACGAGCGCGGCTGGAAACCGAGCGTTCTGACATTCGATCCCCACCCCGCAAAGATTGTGGCGCCCGATCGCGCCCCGCGGCTCCTCAGCACCACAAGCCAGCGCGCCCGTTCGATGGCTGAAGAAGGCATACGGCAAATCCTCATCCTTCCGTTCACGCACGAGTTATCGCGGCTGACGCCGGAGCAATTCGTTTCGCAAATCCTTCACGACAGGCTACAGGCGCGCGCCGTTCTGGTCGGCGACAATTTCCGGTTCGGGCACGGGCACTCGGGCGACGTGGATACCTTGCGGGAACTGGGAACGCGATACGGATTCACCACGGAGATCATCCACGCGATCCGGCTCCGCGGCTGCGTCGTGTCGAGCAGCGAGGCGAGGCGCCGCATCGATACGGGCGACGTCGCATCCGCCGCCCGGCTGCTGGAACAACCCTATGGCGTCGAAGGAGAGATCGTAGCCGGGCATGGAGTCGGCAAGAAACAGACCGTGCCGACGTTAAACCTGGCAACCTCGGCGGAGATTCTGCCGCGGACAGGAGTGTACGTAACGTCGACGCACGACCTCGATTCGGACTGGCGATGGGACTCGGTCACGAACGTCGGATACCGGCCGACGTTCGGCGGCAACGAGGGCATCTCGATCGAGTGTTATCTGTTGAGCGAATACGATGGCATCCCGCCCCGGCGAATCCGCCTGGACTTTCTGCACCGGCTCAGAGACGAACGGAAATTCGATACTCCGGAGGCGCTGAAGTCGCAAATCATGCAGGACGTCAAGCGGACCCTGGCTTGGTTTCGGCGCGCCCGAAGGTGGGTCCGAAACGCTCGCCTCCGGCTGTAAACTGAGTTATGCACGGGAGAGTCTTGGTCATCGCATTGATGCTTCCGTTGGCGGCGTTGCCGTTTGCCAAGAAGCAAAAAAGTCCACAGCAGAAAGAAGTGAAGGTTCAGAAGACTTCACTCAGCCGGGAACAGGAGCTCCAGCTCGGGAAGCAAGCGGCTGCCGATGTCGAGCGGACGCTGGAAGTTGTCCACGACCCCGCCGTCGAAGCCTGGCTGAACCACATCGGGCAGCAACTTGCGAAGCAGCCCCAGGCGAATGCATATCCGTACTACTTCAAGCTCGTCAACGACGAATCGATTAACGCGTTTGCGCTGCCCGGCGGACCGATGTACGTGCACACCGGTTTGATCCGGTCGGCCGACGACGAGTCTCAGGTGGCCGGCGTGCTCGCCCACGAGATGTCGCACGTGGCCCTGCGTCACGGCGCGGCTCAGATGGGCAAGGCGCAGACTTGGCAGACCATCGCCGGACTGGCCGGTGCGGCCGCGGGCATGACCGGGAGTGGGATCCTCACCGAAGCAGTGCAGATGGGCGGCGGACTGGGAGTCGGCTCGCTGCTGTCGAGATTCTCTCGCGGCTACGAACAGGATGCGGACCTGAACGGCGCCCGGATGATGGCCTCCGCCGGATACAACCCGCTGGACCTGGCCGGATTCTTCGAGAAACTGGAAGCTCAAATGGGCACGGCCGCCAGCCCCAAGGGGTTGGAGAAATTCTTCGCCGATCACCCCGCGCCCGGCCGTCGAAGGGACTACATCGAACAGGACATCACGTTCTATCCGAAGAAGACCTACAACTCGGCCACTGGGGAATTCGCGATGGTGCAGAAGGCCGTCGCATCGATGCCGCCTCCGAAGAAGAAGCCGGGTGCGGCGCTATCCGCCGCGCAATCGAAACCGCGCGAAGGGATTCCGCAAGGTTTCCGGGATCTGCAGACGAAAGGCTTCGCAGTCGCGTACCCGGGGGATTGGAAAGCGGCTCAGACGAAATCGGGAGGCACTGTCTACCTCGTCCCGGAAGGCGGCGCCGTTCAGCGGCAGAGCGGGGGCGTGGAGTTGATCGCCGGCGCCATGATCGACTACTACGAGCCGCAAGGTGGGAGCGCGAATCTTCAGACGGCCACCAGCGAGTACTTACAGAGCTTGCAGCAGGGCGATCGGAACATGCATGTCGAGAACACGCAGAACGCGCAGATCGGCGGGAGGCCGGCGCTGGTTACAAGACTGACGACGCGGACTTCGTTCCAGCAGGATCCGGGCCAGGTGGTTACCGTCTACACCGTCGCGCGGGAGGAAGGGCTCTGGAACCTCGCGCTGGCGGCGCCGCAATCGAAGTGGAGCGAGGCGGAACCCGTGCTCCAGCAGATCGCGAAGACCGTGCAGTTCCCGGATTGAATATATGCGAATGGAAAAACCTGGCGTCGGCGTTAGTGCCGACGCGGCACGCAAGAGTGCGTGCGCTACGTCTGGAGGGAATTGACATGTACTGGACTGCCACGGGCGCTGTTTTGATGGCTCTAGCCGTAATGCTGGGCGCGTTCGGATCACACGCTCTCCAGTCGCGGCTGGACCCATATCGGATGTCCGTGTACGAGCGCGCGGCGTTCTATCACTTCATCCACGCGCTCGGATTGCTGATCGTGTCGGTGTTGCCGCGCATCGGCGTTCTCACCGCGAATGCGGGAGCATGGGTTTGCGGATTGCTGCTGGTGGGAGTTATCTTCTTCTCGGGCAGTCTATACCTGCTGGCGCTGACCGGCGTGCGCACCTTCGGCGCGATCACGCCCATCGGCGGACTCTCCTTCATCGCCGCCTGGATTTTGCTGGCAGTCGCGCTTATTCGAAGCGCTTCGGGTCGCCCGTAACTGGAACGGTCCCCGACAGCCCGCTGCGTTCTCCACCTCGACGGCCGCGCGCGCCTCGACCGAGATGGCCGTTGCGACCCGGAAACCTAAATCGAGGTCCCAGGTAGCAGCCATTCCGATGGGCTCCGGAAATACCGTCGCGAGAACAGCCCGCGCGACGCCATGCAGACATTCGTTCCACCAGTCGTAGGCTGGCACGCCCAACCGCTCGATAGCGGGCGAGGCGTTCTCATGGCTGTTTGACACGATTTTATAGGCCCGTAGGCCGCCGGATTTGGAACCGTCGTTTCCGGTAACGAACGCGCCGCTTCGCCCGTCCACAGAACATAGCCGAATGTCTGCTACGACGACCTCCATTCCCGTAAGCGAGCTTTATTCCGCGCACGTAAACCCGCAATGGGTCCGGCTCTTGAACCTGCTGGAAATGAACGTCCGCTACGAGTGGTGCGCCGGCGCGGAGTTGTACGCCGAAGGCGGGCGCCGCTTTCTCGACTTCTTGTCGGGCTACTGCGTTCACAATACGGGTCACAATCACCCCGGCATCGTGCGCGCGCTGAAGGATGAACTGGACCGCAGCGGTCCGGCGATGCTGCAGAGTCACGTGCCCGAGCTCGCCGGGCAGCTTGCCGCGCGGCTCTGCGATCGAGCCGGCGGGAAACTGACGAAAGCGTTCTTCTGCAGCTCGGGTAGCGAAGGCGTCGAAGCGGCGATCAAGTTCTCTCGAGCCCACACCCGGCGGTCCAACTTGCTGTATGCGGAATCCGCATTCCACGGCCTCACGTGCGGCGCGCTCTCGCTGATGAGCGATGGATTCTGGCGCGACGGCTTCGGCCCGCTGCTGCCGGGAACCGAGGGCGTCCCGTTCGGGAACCTGGAGACCTTGGAGAAGAAGCTGGCCACGAAGAAGTTCGCCGCGTTCATCGTCGAACCGGTGCAATCGGAGGCCGGCATCCGGGTGCCGCAGCCGGAGTACCTGCGGGGCGCGCAAGCCCTCTGCCGCAAATACGGCTCGCTTTTCGTGCTCGACGAAGTGCAGACGGGCCTGTACCGCACGGGAAACTTCCTCGCGGCGCACCACTTCGGCGTGGAGCCGGACATTGCGATCCTGGCGAAGGCTCTGAGCGGTGGCCTGATCCCCGTGGGCGCGGTCCTGATGTCGGACGCAATCTACGGTTCCGTTTACGACTCATTGAAGCGCTCCATCGTTCACACCTCAACCTTCAGCGAAAACGGACTCGCGATGCGGGCCGGGCTTGCAACGCTGGACGTTCTCGAGGGCGAGGGTCTCGGCGCGCGGGCGGGCGTGCTGGGCGAGTACATTCGAACGCGGCTTCGCGATGCGCTGGCAAATTACGAAATGGTGGCGGAGGTGCGCGGGCTCGGGCTTCTTTCCGGCATCGAGTTCCGAACGCCCCGATCGCTGAAACTCAGACTCCCGTTTGAGGCCTTCCGGGCCATCCACGACGGAATGTTCGGGCAGGTTGTCGTGATGCGGATGTTCCGCGACCAAGGGTTTCTCACGCAGATGTGCGGAAACAATTTCATGGTGCTGAAGGTTGCGCCTCCGCTGGTCGTCACCGAATCGCAACTCGATGAGTTTGTCCTGGCTATCCGCGAAGTAGTGGAAGCGATGCACACGTCGAGTTCATTTTGGTCGGAGGCGCTCGGGCTGGCGCGCCGGATCATGAATGTTTAGACTCTCGCTGTCCGCCGCCCTGCTTGCTCTCGCGTCGATGGCGCAGTCCCTCGCCGGTTCTACGCCGCTGGACGATGCGTACCGGTTCATGTACAACCTGCAGTTCGAAAATGCCCACAGCACTTTGCGGGATTATCAACGGTTGTACCCGAACGATCCGATGGGACCGGTGTCGGACGCCGCGGCGTACCTGTTCGCCGAATTCGACCGTTTGCACATACTGCAGGCGGAGTTTTTCACGGAGGACAACAGCTTCCGGCATGCCGCCAAGCTGAATCCCGATCCAACGGTGAAGCGCGAATTCGAGGCGGCCATGAATAGAGCCCAGCAACTCTCGGCGCGGGCGCTGGCGAAATCTCCAAATGACAGGAACGCACAGTTCGCGGACATTCTGCGGCTGGGACTACATTCGGATTACCTGGCGCTGGCCGAGAAAAGCTATGTGGCCGCGCTGAGCGAAATGAAACAGGGGCGCGCGCTGGCCGAATCGCTGCTGGCCGCGGATCCGAGCTACTACGACGCCTATGTGGCCATCGGCGCCGAGAACTACATCCTCAGCCAGAAGCCGGCCCCGGTGCGATGGCTTCTGCATATGACCGGGTCCGCGACGGACAAGTCGGAGGGGATCGGAAAACTCCGTTTGACAGCGGAAAAAGGCCACTATCTCATGCCCTACGCGCGCTTGCTGCTGGCCGTTGCGGCATTACGCGACAAGGACTTGGGGCAGGCCAAGCGCCTCTTACAGGGACTCGCTCGCGAGTATCCCAGCAACCCACTCTACAGCCAGCAACTGGCGCGCATTGCGATGCCGGATCAGGGAAACAATCCATGAGAATCGCCAGCGCCGCCACCGCGCTTCCAAGACATTACTACCCGCAAGACATCCTGATGCGCGCCCTGCAGCAACACTGGAACGGGCGATTGCAGAATCCCAGCTCAATCGAGCGCTTCTTTTCGAATGTCTCGGTAGGCGGGCGGTTCCTCGCTTACCCGTTGGAGAAGTACCTGGAGCTGGACACGTTCGGCAAATGCAACACGCACTGGATCAGCGCGGCCGAAGAGCTGGGGCAGCAGGCCATCTGCCGCGCCACGGCCCGCGCCGGAGTTCAGCCCAGCGATATCCACGCGCTGTTCTTCGTCTCCGTCACCGGAGTGGCGAGCCCTTCCATCGATGCGCGGCTGATCAATCGCATGGGGCTCTCGCCGAACCTCAAGCGCATCCCGATCTTCGGACTGGGCTGCGTTGCGGGCGCCGCGGGCATCGCGCGCGCGGCCGATTACGTGCGGGCTTTCCCCAATCACGTCGCCGCGCTGGTGTCGGTGGAATTGTGTTCGCTTACGCTGCAGCGCGGCGATCTCTCGGTGGCCAACATCATCTCCGCCGGATTGTTCGGCGACGGCGCGGCTTGCGCCATCGTGGCCGGCGCGGATTGCGAGCTCGCCGGTCCCAGCATCCTCGCCACCCGCTCGGTGTTCTATCCCGACACGGAGGACGTGATGGGGTGGGATATCTCGGAGGAGGGTTTCCGGATCGTGCTGTCGGCCGACGTTCCCAAAGTAGTGCAGGAAAATCTGGGGCGCGATGTCGACGCCTTCCTGGGGAGCGAAGGACTGAGCCGCCGCGACATCGGCAGTTGGATTCTGCATACTGGCGGCCCGAAGGTGCTCGAAGCGACCGCGGCGGCCTTGGATCTGCCGGAAGGCGCTCTGGATGCCTCGTGGCACTGTCTGCAAAAAACCGGTAACCTGTCGTCCGCGTCGGTGCTGTTCGTTCTCGAAGAAGTCATGATGCGGCGCCGGCCTGCGCCCGGCACGTACAGCGTGCTGGCCGCCATGGGTCCGGGCTTTTGCTCTGAACTGGTTCTGCTTCGCTGGTGATGCTTGCTACCAAATACTGACCTTTTCGTGATTGGAGGCGGTCCCGCCGGATTGGCGGTTGGCATCGCGGCGCGCAGGAAAGGAATGCGTGTTGTCGTGGCGGATTGCGACCGGCCGCCGGTGGACAAAGCCTGCGGAGAAGGCCTAATGCCCGACGCCGTCGCAGCGCTGAGCGCGCTGGGTGTCGATGTCAACCCGGAAGATGCGTTCCCGTTTCGCGGCATCCGGTTTCTTCATGGGGAACACTCCGTTGCGGCGTCGTTCCCGAACGGATCGGCGCTCGGAGTCCGGCGAACAACGCTCCACCGGATTCTGATCGAGCGCGCCGAAAGCGCAGGCGTGGATTTGCGGTGGGGAACTCCTGTCACCGGACTCGGCCAGGTCATACCGTGCCGCTGGATTGTCGGTGCGGACGGAGGCAATTCGCGCGTTCGGGGTTGGGCAGATCTCGGCAGTGCGAGCCGCGACAGTCGGCGATTCGCGTTCCGGCGGCATTACCGCGTCGCGCCCTGGACCGACTGCATGGAGATTTATTGGGGACCGAAATTCCAGATCTACGTGACGCCGGTCGGAGCGGAGGAGGTGTGCGTCGTCCTGATGTCGCGGAATCCCCATCTTCGACTCGATGACGCGCTCCCAAACATACCCGGGATTGTAAACCGGTTGAAGGGCGCCAAGGCCGTCACCAGCGAGCGCGGCGCGGTGTCCGCTTGCCGCCGCTTGCGGTCGGTGTACGCGGGGAACGTGGCCCTGGCCGGGGACGCATCCGGATCGGTCGACGCGATCACCGGCGAGGGGCTCTGCCTTGCGTTCAAACAGGCCGCCATGC
The DNA here is from genome assembly GCA_025353165.1 of Acidobacteriota bacterium. Lineage (GTDB taxonomy): Bacteria > Acidobacteriota > Terriglobia > Bryobacterales > Bryobacteraceae > TMP-7. Next base: position 109,328 of record JANXRE010000175.1, read on the forward strand.
TCGCCGATGCGCTTGCCGCCGGCGACTTGCAGCCTTACCAGACCGCGCACCGGCGGCTCGCACGGCGTCCGAATCTCATGGCCGATTTGATGTTGTCCCTGGACCTTAGCACGCGGATGCGCTGCCGCGCGATCCGCGCGCTTGCGGCCGCGCCCCGCATCTTTACGGATATGCTGGCTATGCATGTCGGCGAACTTTCACCCTGGGATTTCGCGGGGAGCGGACTGGCGCTCGCCTGGCGGATGCTTTCGACATAAATGATTAGAACCACACTGCTCGCTCTTGCCGTCTTCTCCGTTCCTGTCGCGGCGCAGGAGATAATGCCGCAGTTCGATCCCGCGCAGTCTCGCGTCGAGTGGACACTCGGCGCCGTTCTCCACACGGTCCACGGAACATTCAAATTGAAACGGGGGGCGATCCGGTTCGATCCGGCGACCGGCGCAGCCAGCGGGGAATTCGTGGTGGATGCAACCAGCGGTGAGAGCGGCAACGGCGATCGAGACAGCCGTATGCACAAGAACATTCTGGAGAGCCGCAAATACCCGGAGATCGTCTTCCGCCCGCGGCAGGTGGACGGAAAAGTGGCACCCGAGGGAGCGTCGCAGGTACTCATTCACGGCCTGTTAGAAATCCACGGAGCGGCGCATGAGATCGCGATACCGACCCAGGTGCGGATGTCGGGCGGCCGGATGACCGTGACGCTCCAGTTCCCCGTCCCCTATGTGAAGTGGGGGATGAACAACCCGAGCACGCTGTTCCTTCGCGTGGATGAGAAAGTCGACATCAAGATCGAGGCGACCGCTTCTCAGTGCGTGCGCCACGCTTCGTCCCCGCCACCGCATGAGTCTCAGTTGCTGAAACCGACGCGACTTGCGCAAGTTGTGGCGCCGCTAGTACCTTCACGAGCACCGCGTCGCCGCGATCCACGCCGCAATGGACGTGGCAGTCCGAAACCCGGACGGAGGCGGGTCTTGTATGCGGGCAGCAGGGATGCGTGTAAAATTCAGCTACCCAGCTATCCTAATAAATGAATGGTCGTTGAAATCTCGGGGGTACCTCTTCATCTCGCGCATCCGGACGAACTGCCGGTCCGATGGGTGGGGCAGGAGGAGGTGATGCGGCAGCTTCTAGCGGCCTGGCTGGTCGTCGACGAGCAGGATCTGCCGATGAATCCGCGGTTGCTCGGGAAACCCGGAGTTGGAAAAACCACCCTCGCGTACGCCGCGGCGCGAAGACTCGGACGCGAGGTATACATCCTTCAAGCCACGGTGGACACGCGTCCCGAAGATCTCCTCGTGACACCGGTGATCGAGGGTGAGGCGCGGCTGCGCTATGTTGCGTCTCCCCTGGTGACGGCCATGCTCCGGGGCGGTATCGCGATCGTGGATGAAGGCAACCGCATGAGCGAGAAGAGCTGGGCCAGTCTCGCGCCGCTGCTCGATAACCGCCGCTATGTCGAGTCGATTGTCGCGGGAATCAAGATCAAGGCTCACCCCATGTTCCGGTTGGTGGCGACGATGAACGACGACGCGTCGACTTTCGATCTTCCCGAATACATCCATTCGCGCCTTCAGCCACAGATTCTCGTCGACTTCCCGGAACGCGACGAGGAATTCGCGATCCTGAAAGAGAACCTTCCATTTTCCGACGAGGCCCTTCTCACTTACGTGACCGATTTTCTACAGCAGGCGCACGCCGCCGACGAGCGATACACGGTGCGCGACGGCATCAACATCGCGCGGTTCGTCTGCAAGCTGGAGCGCGTGGACGAACTGCCGGTGCGGCGGCAGGACGCGCTGCGGCTTTCCATCCTGCAGATTCTGGGCGAGGAAGCTCTGCGGTATGCCCCAGGGCTTTGATCCGGCCAGCCTGAGCCGGGGACGAATCACATACCTTCCGGTGGTGCCGGGACGCGTGGAGTTCGCGGCCGAAGTGCGCCGCGTCGTCCTGGATTTGAAGCCACGGGTCGTGGCCGTCGAACTGCCAGGGAAACTGAAGAAATCGTTTCTTCGGGCGGTCGGGAGACTACCCGAGATGAGCGTGGTCATGTACCCCGACCCCGCGGATGACGACCGCGTCATTTACATTCCGGTGGAACCCGCCGATCCGTTCACCGAAGCGGTGCGCTCGGCCCTGGAGATCGAAGTCGAAGTCCTGTTCATCGAACCGGACCACGTAGACCGGCCGCACATTTCCGATTCGTATCCCGACACGTATTCGATCCAGCGCATTGGCTTCGAGCCCTACGTCGAGGCCTACCGCTTGCACCGCGGCGCACCGTCCGACGAGGTGAGCCGTCATGCGGCGGCGATGGCCTGGAAGCTCCAGGGCACGGATCCCGAAGCATCGATGCTCGTGGTGGTTGCGCTGAACATGCTGCACCCGCTGCTCGACGCGATGGAGGTTCCACAGGACGAGCCCGCTCCTCCGCGCATGACGGGCGCAGTCGAATTGATCAACCCGCATCCCGAGTGTCTGGTCGAGATCTGCACCGAGTACCCGTATCTACAGGATCGGTACGAGTTCCATCGCCTGGGCGCGGGCAACCAGGGACTGATCGACAAGCCGCGAGTGCAGATGGCGCTCCTGCGCGATGCCGAAAAGAAGTACACCGAAAGCACCGGCGACAAAATTGTGTACTGGCAGCGGCGGCTCATCGCCAAGTACTCGCGGAATCTGGCATCCAGCAGCGCCTCGCTGGTGTGCGGCGCATTCGATCTGGCGGTGGCGGCGCGTTCCATCGTGGATGACAACTACGGCTATGAAGTCTGGCAGACGGCGAACCGGTACCCCGCTCAGCAAACAGACTGTGAATTAGAAACGGTCAACCTGTCGGGCGAGGAGATCTGGCTGAACACGAAGAAGGTCCGGATCCGCCGGCGTCTGCCCCGCCCCAAGCAACGGCTGAAATCCACCGGGATCAAGCCGCGTAAGAAAGAGAAATTCGCGGGGGAATGGGCCATGCAAACCAGTGGCCTGATGATGTGTTCCTATCCACCTGAGGATCTGGTCATCGAGGATTACGGCCGCTTCCTCAAGCGCAAGGCGAAATCTCTGCTCTCGGAGGATCGGGCTCGCGTCGAGCCCTTCACGACATCGATTCTAGACGGCATCGATATCCGGGAAACCATCCGCAACTGGCACCAGCGGAAGATCTACGTCCGCCAGTTGGACCGCGTGGCCAGCGACGTCGGCGCGGTGGCCGTCATATTCGACGAGGACAAGGAGAACCGGTACAACTACATGACGACGTGGCTCGGAGAGCACCAGAACGAATCCGACATGGCGTTCTACTCGACCGATCCCTTTGACAACGTCGTCGGGCCGGGCATCGGCCGTGGGGAGTACGGAGGTTTTCTGCTGACGCTTCCGCCGCGGCGAATGATAGACGTGTGGACGGACCCGGATTACGAATTCGCCGAGACGAAACCGGAGCGGTTGCTGCTGGCGGCGCTGGATTATTCCGTGGAGCGATATGTGGTTTATGTCGCGGCCCGGGCCCCGCGATCCGTGTTTCGTTCTTTGGCGAACCGGATGAACCGGACCATCGTTTTCATCCCCCTGGGGCAGCTATCGCCCACGAGGTTGAAACGGCTGCGCGCGGTCCACGTGCTCGACAGTTACGAGCGGCGTGACACCGCGAAAGACTACATCTGGTGAAACCGCGGACGGGCGAAGAGATATGCCGCCAGCGCGGCCAGATAGAACAACCCACCGACGATCAGCGTGGCTCGCAGGCCAATGTAGATGGCCAGAAAGATCGCCGACGCGGAACCTAACACGCTGGACGCGGCGTTCAGCGACCACGCCCACCTTACCGATTCGTGATGCGCGCGTTCCAGCAGCCGCAACCCGGCCGGGAACGGCATGCCCATCAGAAAAGCGGCCGGCGCGATCATCCCGATCGTCAGCAGCGCCTTGATCCACAAAGGCAAGCCGACCAGACTTCCCGTGATCGGGGCAGAAACGAAGGCCAGAATAATGACCAGGATCGTCACGCCGGGAAAGACCCAGCGCAACCGCTGGTCCTGCTCGCCAATCATCCGCCGGCTCCAGTAAGAACCGAGCCCACTGGCGACGAGCATCGAAAAAATAATCACGGTCAGCGCGTACGTCGGATGGCCGAGGAACAGCACGAACTTCTGAATGAGTGCCACCTGGATCAGAATGTATCCGGCGCCGATGAACAGGAAATACCACAGAAACGTCAGGATGGACCGATCTGCGGGCAGCCGGCTTCCGAGCAGCAGACGCGGTAGCAGCAAGATTAGCGCAGTGGCCAAAATGCTCACGCCGAAAACCCCGAAAAGCATGGGTACCGCGCGATTCACCTTGTAATCGGCGCTCAGCCTCGACGCATTCCGAACAAAGTTCCACACATCGCGGGTCTGGACTGTGTAAAAGAAAAAAGGATTGTCGTCGCTGACCGGCGCGACGTTGTATGCGTACTGCCGCGAGAATTTACGCGGATCGCCGCTCGCCAGAATCTGACCGAATTCGTTCACGGGGTTGTCCCCCGGCGCGTAGACCACCTGCATCCCGGCAGTCGCCGCGGCCTGACGCGCCCGCGCGACATCGGCATCCGCAAACGGCTTCCTCGATATCAGAACGGTGTCCTGCGCCCCCCATTCCTGAATGCGTTCTTTTTGCCCTCGCAGCACGATGACGTGGAGGGCCGGATCGTGCTCGCCCAAACGATCCATCGCCACCATGGCAAGCGACAGCAGCCGCAGCGATTCCCTCGGCGGTTGGAAGCCCCAACGCGTAAAGACCATCAGGCCGTCGTCGGTGAGGTGAGTCAGATAATCTTCAAACGCGTCCGTCGTGTAGAGATTGTTCTCGGATAGAGCGAACGCTCCCGCGGCGGTGGAGGCCCAGGTGTCCACCAGGGTGGCCTGCAGCACCTGATACTTGTCCGTCGACCGTCGAATGAAACTGCGGCCATCCTCGACTTCGATGTGAACCTCCGGCCGGAAGTACAGCCGGTGGTTCAGGTCAGGGTATTTCCGGCGAAGAATCGTGGTCGCGATGATCGGATTGATCTCGACTCCAGTGATGTCCTTGCTACCGGAAGCGAAACTGCGGGCAATGTCCCAGCCGCCTCCCGGGCCGATCACCAGCGTCTTGGCGCCCGGCTTCAGGATATACGGTATCCCCGGACCGTCGTAGAGCAGATCGTGTCGTGTCTTTTCGTCGAGGTGATCCCAATCGTACGGTGGAATGCCGGTGGAGGCATCGGCGTCGATGTAAATCAGGTTGACCCCCGGATTGCCTTGCTCCGGCGCAATCCCGATGCGTGAAAAGCTATTCCAGTGGACGAAGAACTCCTTGGGGAGTTCCTTGCCCTTTGCCCATTTCACGTCCAGGATGTGGAGCGCGCCGTTGGCCACCATGAGAACCACCAGGCAGAGCGCGGCCACCACCGCCAGCACGCGCCGGACGCTCGAGCCGGCCATGTTGAACCAGATCGCCGCGGACACGGCGTACAGGACACCCGCCGCTACAACGGTGTTCGGGCCGCCGAAGTAATTCAGCATCGGGATCAAGGCCAGGCACCCGCCTGCCGCGCCGAGCAGATCGAAGAAATACACGCGATCCACGCGCTCGATGGTCTCCCCAATCGCCAGCGACACGACTGCGCCCGCGATGAAGAATGGCAGCGCCGACGCGAAATAAACCACGATCAGCGCGGCGCCGCCGGGCCGCACGAACGGCGACATGATGTACGCCAGCGCAACCACTACCGCCGCCGAATTGGCCAGTGCCAGTCCACCCAATTTCGCGAAGGTGTCGCCCTTCCAGCGCGCCACGACATAGGAAAACACGCCGCCCGCGCCGAGGCCGAACAGCGCGATGGAGATCGCGAGAAATGCAAAATGATAATAGAAAACAACCGAGAAGATGCGGGTGAGCGAAAGCTCCAGCACCAACGTCGCAAGCGTCGTCAGGCCAACGCCCGTATACACCCGCGCCCAACTGGCGCGACCCTCAAGAGGAACCGAACTTACTCGTGACAATCACCTATGGTATCGAGAGATCGTCCCGCAACGCGAATTTCACTCCCAGCGCGGCGCGATCCAGGGAGCGATTTTCGCCGCCCGCCGCGCCGGAGCCCAGCACGCCACGCCCGTCGCGGCGAGCAATGGCAGCGGCACCGCGATGTACACCAACGGGTCCGTTCCCGCGCCGGAACCGAAGGAGTCTGCCAACGCCGGCGCAAACAGAAGCGATAGCCCTACCCCGAGAGCGACTCCGATCATAGCCAGCCCGAAGCCCTGGCCCAGCACCATCCTCAGCACGCCTTGCAATCGCCATGCGAATCCCGATCTCGCGAGTGCGGCGGCTGACTGCGTATGCAATGACCCCATACAGGCCGACCATCGTCAGCGAAATACGGGGCGCGCCGAGCCCGGAAACTATGCCCGAAAGGGATTCGCGGAGGAGCCAGTGCGATTGACGATCAGCACGGGCTGCGATTGCGCCGCGTCGCGGGCGTCAAACGCCCGGCCTCGCACCATCTTGATTTTCACGGCCCGAAGTGATGCCGCTTTCGTACTCGTGAAGAGACTGACCAACTCCTCCGCGCGCGGCACGGACATGGGCCGGAACATGAGCGCGTCCGCAAAACTGAAAATCGCGGAATGGGCGCCGATTCTGAACGCCTAGGATCGCGATAGCTGCGAACTCGGGATTATTGCGTACCGTACGTCCTGCATAAACGATGTCCTGCCAAAAGGAACGAATGCGTTCCTCCCTGAAATAAGTACTGCGTTCCTTACAGCCCGGTAGTTCAAGCTCACTGGGCCACGGCGACGAAACGGATGCAGACCGGCGCGACGGCGCTGAGGGCCTGTCCGGTAAACGTCAGGCGGCCATCGTCGCCGACGCGGAAAAGCGCGATGCTGTTGGTCTTCTGGTTGGCTGCGAACAGGAATTTCCCAGTTGGATCGAGGGCGAAGTTGCGCGGCTCCTTGCCCTGTGTCGGCACATACTCCACAAAGGTCAGTTTCCCCGTCCGCGGGTGGATGGAAAACACAGCGATGGAATCTTGCCCTCGGTTGGAGGCGTACAAAGTCCGGCCGTTCGGGTGAACCACGACCTCCGCTGTCGAGTTCTCGCCGTGAAAATCCTTCGGCAGAGTCGAGAGCGATTCGATGGTGCGCAATTTGCCGGCGCCGTTGTAGGAATAGGCGGTCACCGTCGAGTTGAGTTCATTAATCGCGTAGCCGTACTTGCCGTTCGGATGGAATGCGAAGTGTCGCGGGCCGGCTGCCGGGGCCGTCTGTACGGTGAGGCGATCTTCGCGGGTAAGTTCGCCCTGGGCGGCATCGAACCGGTAAACGTAGAGCTGATCCGTTCCCAAATCGGCGGCAACGGCAAAATGCCCGTCCGGCGCGAAGTTGATGGAGTGCGCGTGGGGACCTTCCTGCGATCCCTTGTTCGGACCGGTGCCCTTGTGCTGATCCTCGGACCCGACTGCGCCCAGCGTTCCGTCGCCGTTGACGCGGACCAGCGCGACTGTCCCGCTGCCATAGTTCGCCGTCACTATGGCACGCGCCGACTTGTCGATGGACAGGTGGCAGGGGCCCGAACCGCCCGACCCCGCCGTATTCAGAGCCTTGAGCTTCCCTGTCATGGCGTCCACGGCGAAGGCCGAAACCGTGCCCTTGTCAACCTCGTTCACCGCATAGAGGTACTTGCCCAAAGGGTGAATCGCGAGAAAAGTGGGATTCTCCGTTTCGGCAACGAGTCCGATCTCCTGGGCCTTTCCGGTAGCCGCGTCGAAGCGCCAGGCGTAGATTCCACGGCTCCCATGACCCGTATAGGTACCGACGTAAACGTTGTAAACGGGGTCGGCCGCCGCGGGAACCGCCAACGCGAGCGTGGCAAGAAGCGAAAAAGTGAGCATCCGTTAGATATATACTGCGGAACGTGAGAATGCTACCGGCAACCGCAATCATTCTGTTCGCTGCCACCACGTGCGGGGCGGCGGAGACGTTCGGATACCATGAGGTTCAACTCGACCAGAAGGGGCGGATCGTGTCCTGGGCGGGGCCGCCGTCGGTCGCCTACGACAAGGTCGTGCGCCTGACGTGGAACTTCTGGCGCGAGATGAAGCCTTGTCCAAACGGGGTCTCGTACTATCTTCAGCACCAGGTCTGGAAGCCGGAGGAAGACGCGCGCGGCATCGGCGGGGACCAGATCCCGATGGCGCTCTCGTCGTGGAATCTGCTGTACGGTTACCTGGGCGACGAATCGGTCAAGGCGAACATGGTTCACATGGCGGACTACTGGCTCGACCACGGGCTTGCCCCGGCGACCGCGTATTGGGCGAGTCTTCCCTACCCGTACAACACCGATTTGCACTCCGGCGCCTACGACGGCGACATGCGGGCCGGAAAAGGCGGCGTCCAACCCGACAAAGCTGCCAGTTTCGCGGCGGAACTGATCGTGCTTTACAAGATCACCGGCAACGCGAGATATCTCGACGCGGCGCAGCAGATGGCGGACACACTCGCGGTGCATATCGCTCCCGGCGACGCTGAAAACTCGCCCTGGCCATACCGCGTGGATGCGGTCGGCAACCAGGTCCACACGCAACTGAAGGACGGGCGGACCCTCAAGGCGTCGTACACCTCCAACTACACCGGCGCCCTGCGCATGTTCGCAGACCTGCGGACGCTGGGCAGAGGGGACGCGAAGAAGTACGCGGCAGCGTCGGCGATTCTGGTGAGCTGGCTGAAGAGCTATCCCCTGACGACGAACAGGTGGGGGCCTTTTTTCGAGGACATCCCGACCGCCGACTGGTCGGATACAGAGCATAACGCCGATACCCTGGCAATGTACATCCTGGAGCGCCGGGAGAACTGGGACCCGAAGTGGCGCGAGCAAGCCAAAAGCGCCCTGGACTGGTCTTATCGCACCTTCGCCAATCACGAATTTGACAAATGGGGCGTCGTCGTGGTCAATGAACAGACCGTGTACCAGGTGCCAGGCAACAGTCATACCTCGCGGCACGCCGCGGTCGAAATCCTGTATTGCGAACAAACCGGCGACTGCTCGAACAAGGAAGACGCTATTCGCCGCCTGGACTGGGCGACCTACACGGTGGACAACGACGGCAAGAACCGTTATCCTCGCGACGAAATCTGGCTTACGGACGGGTACGGCGACTACATCCGGCACTACCTGCGCGCCATGGCATCCGCCCCGGAACTCGCTCCGGACGGCCAGGACCATTTGCTTCGAACCAACTCAGTTATTCAGAACATACGCTACGCGGCCGGAAATATCGAATACACGAAATTCGATGCCAATTCGGTCGAACGCTTCAAACTCGGTGGGTTTGTTCCGTTGAAAGTGGTGGGCGGCGAATTGAGCTGGAATCCGAAGACACGCGTCGCGCAGATCCGGGCTCGGGCGAAGCAGGTAACGATTACCGGCCGGTAGAATTTGCGCGGTAAATCATTCGATATCATTCGATTTAACGAATTTCGTACGACAAACTCACGATTTTCAGGCTAGAATTCAGTCATGGACCTCCAAGCGGCCGAGACCGGGCTCAAATTCGCTACCCCGGTCCTGTCGCTGCTTCTTTTGAATAAGATGTGGTCCCAACGCCTGCACATCGAATACCGATTCTTGGCCCTGTATCTGATTTGGGATGTGATCGGTGCCGTCGCCCTTCTTGCGACTCCTCACGATGATCGGTATTTTCAGTTGTTTATGGCCCTGCGATTCGTGCAATGGATTCTGGACGTGCTCGTGACGCTCGATCTGGTATCGGTGATCACCAAGCGTTACGCGGGAATAACAACCATGGCGCGGATCGCGGTGTCTGCATGCCTGGCGATCGCCACGGTTGGGGCGCTTTTGTCGGCCCTGATCGACCTCAACAGAGCGCCGTCGGAATCCCAGATTCTCAAGGCAGCGATGCTCGCGGATCGAACCATTTCGTTTAGCGTGCTCGCGTTCCTGGGACTCATGTTGGTCTTCCTGCTCTGGTTCCCCATCAAATTGAGCCTCAACACAGTCGCTTATGCGGCAGGGTTCATCGTGATGTTTGCCGCCCGGTTCTCGGCGGACCTGCTCGGCAATCTCCTGGGGCCTTCCGCCTACCAGGCGCTAGGCACCGCCGATCTTGCCGTCTTTAGCCTGGTGCTGATCTACTGGTCGGTGCGCATCACGGTCCGGAATGAAACCGCGGACACAGTAGTGGGGCATTCCTGGGACCGCTCTGCGGAACTGCGGCTAGTTAGTCAGCTAGAATCCATAAACCAGTCCCTCCTCCGTACCAGCAGCAAAGCCAATCCGAGATAAGGTTAAATTACCGTTGCATTCAACTGTAATGTTCGGTAATCTATTTTTGAACGATTAGGAGGTTTGACCGGATGAATTCAGTCATGGTGGCGATTTTCATAATCGCCTTGGCGATTTTCGGGGTAGGTATTGTCGGTCTTCGGCTGCGAAGTCGTTCGCAACGGCCGGCCGTTGCGGCTTGGAATGGGAATTTCGATGTCCGCCGGTATCGGCCCATGGAGAGGCTCCTGGCGGAAGACGATCTGGCCTATCTGACGGTTTCCGGTCTCGACCAGCAAACGTTGAGACAGTTCCGCAAGGAGCGGAGGCGTCTGTTCGTGCGCTATCTGCGCAATCTTGAATCGGATTTTTGGAACCTTCACGCCGGAGCAAGGGCATTGCTGATCGACGCGCCTTCGGATCGTCCGGAACTGGCAGCCGACATCCTGCGGCAGCAACTTGCGTTCCAGCGGACTGTTTGGATGATCCGGGTGGGACTGCTGGTGCCCGGATTCAGCGGTGCAACCGCCGGAGTCGCCCGCTTGCTGGATCTCGCCGAGGGCATGGGGGCCAGCGCGAAGCTGGTTAGGGCGAGTGCGGTGGTGGGCGCGTAAGCCCGGCCTACCAGTAAGTAAATTCTTGTAAAACCAAGCCGAGCCGCTCACGAGTGGCTCGGCATTTTCTTGTTTAGCGCCGTTTATCGCCACCCGCCTTCTCTCCACGGACATACAATGGCCTAGTGTCCCCCCGGAGCTTCTCGCCCTTGGCCAAGGCAGCCGAAAAGCCGGCGCTTTTGCGCCAGCTTGGCATCATAAGCGCCACGGCGCTCGTGATCTCGAATATGGTCGGCCAGGGAATCTTCACCTCCACGGGATTTCTGGCCGCCGACCTGGGTTCTCCGAAACTCATCCTGCTGATCTGGCTGGTGGGAGCCCTCTGCGCGCTGGGGGGCGCATTCTGCTATTCCGAACTGGGTGTCAACTTCCCCAGCTCCGGCGGCGAATACGTGTACCTGACTGAGGCTTACGGACCGACCTGGGGGTTCATGACCGGCTGGATCTCCTTTTTCGCGGGATTTTCAGCTCCGATCGCCGCCGCCGCTCTCGCTTTTTCGGATTACCTCGGATACTTTATCCCGGCCACAAAGCAGGCGAACTCCCAGTTCACCGTCGGATCGGGCGCTTGGGCCTGGCACTTCGGTCTGGCGCAACTCGTCGCTTGTTCGCTGGTGGCGGTCTTTACGGTCTTGAATTTTTTCGGCGTTCAGCGGGTGGCCAGAGTGCAGAACCTGCTCACCGGGCTCAAGGTGGCCATGATCTGCACGTTTCTCGCACTAGCGTTTACGGCCGGCAAGGGCAATTGGAGCAACTTCGGCGTGAGCGCGGTTCGGGATCATCCCGCAACCCCGCTGCCGGCCCAGTTTGCAATCAGCCTTTTTTGGATTTACGTCGCTTACAGCGGGTGGAACGCCGCTACGTACGTCGCCGAGGAACTGGAGCAGCCCGCCCGCACCCTACCGCTGGCCCTTGCGGTGGGCACAGGGTTGGTGGCGGTGCTGTTCGTGGCCCTCAACGTCGCTTTCATTTATGCCGTCCCCTTGCAGGAAATGAAGGGTGTGCTCGCGATAGGTTCCCTGGCGGCATCCAGGCTCTTCGGACCGGAGATTGCCGGCCTGTTCAGCGGTCTGATGGCGCTCGGTCTCATGTCTACTGTCAACGCAATGGTGACCGTGGGACCGCGCGTGTACTATGCGATGGCCAAGAACCGCGCATTCTTCCTGTCCGCCGCCCGAGTGCATCCGCGCTGGCACACTCCCGTTGTGGCCATCGTTGCGCAGGGCATCTGTACGATGATCATGGCATTCGCGCCTTTCCGCGAGCTGATCTCGTACATCGGAATCCTGCTCAATCTCTTCGCGGTAATGTCAGTCGCCTCAATCTTCTTCTTCCGGCGCCGAACCGGATGGCAGAAACTGCGTGTCGTAAGTTTCCTTTATCCGCTGATCCCGCTGCTGTTCGTGGCGATCGGCCTCTGGATGACTTACCAGGGTATTCGCCAAAAGCCCTGGGTTTCCGCGGCGGCGGCGTTGACCATTGCGACCGGAGCGCTATTCTACCGCATGCGCATCCACAAAAAGAAAATTTAGCGCACGCGCGAAGTCGCTAGAATCCAAAAGGTATGCGATTTCTGAAAACCTCGTTAATGATCGGAGGGCTGGCGCTGCTTTCGTTCAGCGCCCGTGCCCAAGAAAAAGACATTGTAGACACCGCTGTCGCCGCCGGCAGCTTCAACACCCTCGTGAAAGCCATCCAGGCCGCTGGATTGGTGGACACTCTCAAAGGCCCCGGGCCTTTCACCGTTTTCGCACCCACGGACGAGGCTTTTGCAAAGCTGCCCGCAGGCGCTCTCGATAGCCTGCTCGCAAACCCAAAGAAGCTGAAGTCCGTTCTCACCTATCACGTGGTCGCCGGCAAAGTCATGGCCGCTGACGTAAAGCCCGGCAAAGTGAAGACCGTGGAAGGTGCGTCCGCCACCATCAAGGCCATGCACGGAAAGCTGACGATCGACAAGGCCCACATCGTCAAGACCGACATCATGTGCTCCAACGGCGTGATTCATGTGATCGACGCCGTGATCATGCCTAAGATGTAGACTCCCCGCATCTAGCCGCCATTCTGAATCAAGCGATAAACAGGTTTTAGAGTGGGGTACAGGGTGGTATAAATTTTGTGCCCGCGCGCGTACACGTTGGTTTCGTGGGGGCGCGGGTATACGCATTTCACTTCGTGGACTACCGCGTGGCACGCTTCGGTTACGGTACCGAACACGCCACTTCCAACCAACGCCAGGATAGCCGCTCCGTAGGCGGAACCCTCCTGCATGTCGAGGGTCACCACCGGCTTCGCGAATACATCGGATAGCATCTGGCGCCAGAACGGGCTCTGCGCGCCGCCGCCGGAAACGCGAACGCTGTTCACCGGCACTCGCATCCCTTCGATGACGTCCAGGCAGTCTTTCTGGCTATACGACACCCCTTCGAGTACCGAACGGATCAAATCCGCGCGAGTGTGTTTGGCCGTGATGCCAATCCATCCGCCACGGGCGGCAGCGTCCAGATGCGGAGTCCGCTCGCCCATCAGGTAAGGCATCCAGTACAGGCCCTGCGAGCAAGGCGCGGCCGTCGCCGCTTCCGCCGTGAGCGAGTCGTACGGGACGCCGGGCGCAAGTTGATTGCGGAACCATTGCAGGCTGAGCCCGGCTCCCTGGGTTACTCCCATGACGTGCCAAGCGCCGCGGACCGCGTGGCAGAACGTGTGTACGCGCCCTTCCGGGTCGTATGCCGGTTTGCTGGTATGCGCAAACACCACGCCGGAAGTGCCAATCGTACACGAAACGATCCCGGATTCCACGATCCCGTTACCGACGGCGCCGGCCGCCTGATCGCCTCCGCCTCCCACCACCGGAGTGCCTTCCTGAAGGCCGGTTGCGTGCGCCGCCGCGCCGGTCAGCCGGCCCGATATGTCTTGCGATTCGTAGACGTAAGGCAGTATGGAACGATTCAAGCCGACGGCGTCGACGAGCTCGTTCGACCAGCGTCGATTCACGACATCGAACATGGCCGTGCCGCTGGCGTCGGAAACGTCGCTCGCGTACTCGCCCGTCAGCCGGAAACGCACATAGTCCTTCGGCAGCAAAACCTTGCGCATGCGCTCGAAGGACTTCGGTTCGTTGTCGCGGACCCACAGCAATTTGGGCAGAGTGAAGCCCGTGAGCACGGGATTTGCTATGCAGTCCAGCACTTTCTTCTTGCCGACCTTGAGGTTGATCCAGTCCACCTGCGCCTGGCTGCGCTGGTCGCACCAGATGAGGGCCGGGCGGATCACTTCATCCCGTTCATCCAACAGCGTCAGCCCGTGCATCTGCCCGCTTAGCCCGATGGCGCGAACCGATTCCCCGGTCGCGCCCGCCTGCGCCAACACGCCGCGGATGGCCTGTTGAGCGGCGTCCCACCAGTTCTCGGGACGCTGCTCGGCCCACAGCGGGCGCTGCATGGTCATTTCTTCGTGAGGCGCCGTGCAGGCGTGGTGTACTCGCCCTTTTTCGTCGATGAGGAGGGCGCGGCTGCCGCCGGTGCCGATGTCAATCCCTAGCCAAAACATATCTAGGAGTCCGCTCTCTGTTGGAGGAAGGGCAAATAGGCTGCGCCGAATAAGCCGGCTTCGTTTCCTAGTGTGGCCTTCTCCACTCGAGTATGAACGTTACGGTAAGTGAACGATCTTAACTCAATCTGCTCCATCATTGGAGGAGCGAATAGATCCCACGCGGCCAGCACGCCCCCGCTCAGCAGGAATAGCGGGAAGTTGAACACGTTGATGAGATTCGCGAGCGCGATCCCCAGCGCCTCTCCCATCGCGCGGAAACACATTTTGGCCTTCGCGTTCCCGGCTTCCGCAAGCTGGTAAACGGCCTCGGAGGTCAGATCCTCGCCCAAGCTGAGCATTCTGGCCATCGCGACAATTGCCGTAGCCGAGGCGTGCTTCTCCAGGCATCCGTAGTTCCCGCATCCGCAAGGGTTGCCGTTCGGAACCACGGTCATGTGGCCGAACTCGCCGGCCATGCCGACGAACCCGTGCAGGATGCGCCCTCCGGAAATAATGCCGCCGCCGATACCGGTGCCCAGCGTCAGCAACACCAGGTCCTGCACTTCCCTGCCCGCGCCGATCCACTTCTCGCCCATTGCCGCGGCGTTCGCGTCGTTCTCCAGAATCACCCGCGTGCCGAGGTGTTTTTCAATCTCGTCCCGCACCGGAAATCCGTCGAAACCCGGCAGGTTGTTGGAGCCGACGATGAGTCCTTTCTCGATCTCGATAAATCCGGGTACTCCGATGCCCACGCCCATCAGCCGAGCGCCTCCCGCCTTATCCCGCATCGTCCGAATGGCGCCCACGATATCGGCCACGACCGCATCGCGCCCGGCGGACAGGTGCGTGCTCCCGCCGATCTTGTCGAGCATCGCGCCGTCGCGGCTAATCGCCGCCGCCCTGAGGTTGGTACCCCCAAGATCCACCCCTATCGAGTATTCAGTCATCGCCGCAGCAATCATAACAGACCTTCCCGCCGCACCCGCAACACAAGAAACTTGCTTTGTTCCGGCTGCGTCCCGTGTACTGCCGGGAACGTCAGGTTTCTCGACCCTGTTGTCGAAATGGCGAAAAGGGGCTATACGGACGAGGCGGCTCGATAAGGTGGTCGGCATGGTCACGAACATCATCGAGACCAGGACATGATCCCGGCCTGCCCGGTGGACGATCGACAGCTCGGCCAGCGCCGTATGGATCTCGCTCTCAATCTGGTCGATCAGTACGCCGCATTTCTCTGGGATTGGTCGTGGGGCGACAGCATCCTCGAATAAATCCACCAATACGAGATGACGTTTGAGATGCGCCCCGATTTGCGCCTGCTGCTGCGGGCCGACATCTGGCCGCACGCCGGACGAACCAGCTTTATTCACCTGCTCCGCGACAAGGACGCCGATACCGGCGGCGTGACTTTCGAAAAAGCGGTCGGCATGCGGCTGACGTTCCGGCAGCCGCCGCCCATCCAATGCTTCTCGAATCAGTTCCTTTTTTATCTGAATTCCAGCGTCGCGTCCAGCGCGTACGCAACCTGGGCCGCGATGAACGTCGCGCCGATCTCGGCTTTGCCCCCGGAGCGGTTCACATTTCAGGTCGTCAACATGTCGCTTGAGTAGCGCCCGCCGCGATACACTAGCGGCGTATGAAGATAGCCGTACTCGGTCTGGGGTTTATGGGCAGCACGCACCTCAAAGCCCTGCAGGCTCTCCCGGACGTCGAAATCGCGGCCGTGTGCAGCGCGACCCCATCGAAGCTCACCGGCGATCTCAGTGGGGTTCAAGGGAATATCGGAGGTCCGGGCGAGCGCTACGATTTCTCGCGCATCAAGACCTCGGCCGACCCCGAGCCGATCCTGGCCGATCCCGAAATCGACGCCGTCGACATCTGCCTGCCGACGGACATGCATGCCGCCGTGGCCATCGAGGCTTTGCGCGCGGGCAAGCACGTTCTGGTCGAGAAGCCGATTGCGCTCGACGGCGATGCCGCGGATCGCGTACTGCGGGAAGCGGATCGGGCCGGAAAGATTCTCATGGCCGCGCAGGTGCTCCGCTTCATGCCGCCGTACGTCGGACTGCGTGGCGCGATGGCCGGCGGCGCGCTTGGCCTGATGAGATCGGCCCTGTTCCGCCGGCGCTGCGCCGCTCCTTTTTGGAGCTCGTGGCTGGCCGATCCGTCCAGGAGCGGCGGAGGCGTCTTCGACCTGCTGATCCACGATATCGACATGACGATCCATCTGTTCGGGCTTCCGGAATCGGTGGAAGCCAGCGGCTACGAGAACCTCCCGCGGGGCATGGACATAATTCATGCCGAGCTGTTCTACGCCGATGGCGGATCGGCGGTGATCACCGGCGGGTGGCATCACCCGAAATCGTACCCGTTCTCGATGGAGTACACCGTCGTCTGCGACGGCGGAACGGTGGACTTCAGTTCCGACGGTGGGCCGGCAACTCTCTACCGCGCGGATGGCGAGGTCGAGAAACTAAACCTGCCCGACGTGGACGGTTACGCCGCGGAGGTAAAATACTTCGTGGAATGCTGCCGTGAAGGAGTACAGCCTTCCATCTGCCCGCCGCGCGAATCGGCCGACGCCGTCAAACTAGCTCGCCTCATACTCGAAGCCCGAAACAGTAACGGAGAAAGACTCTTATGCAACTTCTTGACCCTCTCGAAATCGGCGTGATGTTCTGGGCCGAGCGCGACCGCCTGGTGGAGATCAAGTCCCTGGGGGTGCGCTGCGGGCAACTCGGCGTCGCCGGAAACACGGAGCTGAACGGCGCGTTCGTCCAGGATTGGAAGGCCGCGCTCGACCAAGAGCAGTTCACGCTGGCAACGCTGTTCTGCGCTTACAACGGCGAGAGCTACGCGGACGCGCCGACGGTGCGGCGGACGGTGGGATTCATCCCGCGGGCGACCCGCGCCGAGCGTGAACACCGCACGCTGGCCGGGAGCGACGCGGCCGCGCAGCTTGGCATCGGCAGCATCGCTACGCACATTGGCTTCGTTCCGGAAGATCCCTCAGATCCGGATTATGTCGCGGTGCGAGAGATGGTGCGGCGTGTCTGCGATCATGCGGCGAAGCATAAACAGACGTTCGCGCTCGAGACCGGGCAGGAGCCCGCGCACGTGCTGCTGAAATTCTTCGAGGACGTGGGCCGGCCGAACCTTCGCGTGAACTTCGATCCCGCCAACATGATCCTGTATGGCACGGGGGATCCCATTGAGGCGCTGCGGGTTCTCGCCCCTCACGTCGTCTCCGTCCACTGCAAGGACGGCGACTGGCCGCCCAAGGATCAACCGGATGCCCTCGGCGCCGAGCGGCCCCTCGGACAGGGTTCGGTCGGGATCCCGCGGTTTGTACAAACGCTGAAAGACATCGGCTACGCGGGCATCCTCAGCATCGAGCGCGAAGCGGAGAATCAGGGCGAGCGGATCCGCGACATACGCATGGCCGTCGGCCTGCTCCGCCGGATCAAAGGTTGAAGCTGGCTGCTCTCGGATACGACCCGAGGACGCGCAGCAGACCGGCTATTTCGCGGAGATGTCCGAGGGCGTTCTGGAAGCGCGGGTCGTCCACCCGCCCGATCAGGTCCACATAGAAAAGGTATTCCCACGGTTTGCCGCGCAAAGGGCGGGACTCGATCTTCGTCAGGTTGAGATCGCGCAAAGCGAACGCGCTCAGGGCGCGAAACAGCGAACCGGGCGCATTCCGAGTCGTGAAAACAACGGACGTTTTGTATTCCTTGGTCGCATTCTTCGGCTGGATTTTCGAGCCTGGCCTGGCGAGCAGGAAGAACCGGGTGTAGTTGTGGCGGTCGTCTTCAATTCCGCGCCGGAGCACTTTCGCGCCGTAAATCTCCGCGGCCAAGGCCGACGCAATCGCGGCGGCGCCCTCGGGATGATCCTCCATCAGCATTTTCACGCTGCCAGCAGTGTCGTAGAACGGCGTCTTCTCGATCAGGGGGTGCTTGGCAAAAAAATCGAGGCACTGATTCAGAGCCACCGGGTGTGAGTAAACGCGGCGGATACCGCGAAATGTAATTTCCGGCGGCGCGATCAGGTAGTGAACAATCCGAACGTTTGTCTCGCCGAGGATCGGGAAGTCGTGCTGCAGCAGGTGGTCGTAGTTCTCGTGAACGGACCCATGCAGGGTGTTCTCAATCGGGACGACGGCGGCTTCCGCGCCCCCGTCGCGCAGCGTCGTGAACACCTGATCGAAACGCTGGCACGGTTCGGTCCGCGCGGAATCGCCGAGCAACTGGCGGATAGCCTGCTGGCTGAAGGCCCCGGGTTCGCCTTGAAATGCGACGCGCGTCCGAGTTTTCGTCATTCGGCGCCTGTCTCCTGTCTGGCTTCTCGCCCTTCCCAGCGCCAGGCGTCCGGGGCGGGAAGTCCCAGGAGATCCAGAACGCGGTCCACGCTGTGATCGACGACATCCATCACGGTCTGAGGCTTGTGGTAGAACGCCGGAATGGGAGGGGCGATGATCGCACCCATCTCAGCGAGGGCGGCCATCGACCGCAGGTGCCCCAGGTGAAATGGAGTTTCGCGAACCATCAGGATCAGCCGACGACGCTCCTTCAATGCGACATCGGCGGCGCGCACCAGAAGGTTGGAAGTGATTCCGGCGGCAATCGAAGACATCGTGTTTATGGAGCACGGCGCAATCACCATGCCGTCCGTCCGGAAAGAGCCGCTGGCGATCCGCGCACCGATATCCTCGAGCGCATAGGAATAACTTGCAAGCTCCTTGAACTTGGCGGCGGTTTTCCCCGTCTCGAGCCACGCCGTCCGCTCCCCGGCGCGCGATAAAATCAAATGAACCTCCACGCCGGATTCTTTAAGCTTTTCTAACAGCCTCCAGCCATAGACCGTGCCACTTGCGCCGGTGATGCCGACGATGACCTTCAATTTCCCTCCTCAAGAATCTTTTGTTCCGAAATCAGAACAACCGCAGAACTTTAACTTGCCACGCGTTTCCACAGAAGCTATAATTCCCATAAGCTCCTGATCGCACTTACCTTGTTGCGCCAGGTGGAGTCAGATAGTTGTCTTCACCAATGGGATCTTTATCATCATGGAGGATGCCGGACAAAAACTCAAGCGGGTAAGGGAACGGCTGAAACTACGCTACCGCGACGTGGAGGACGCTAGCTCCCAAATCGCGGAAAAGCACAAGAACGACGAGTTTCAGATCGCTTTGAGCCGGCTGGCGGATATCGAAAACAAGGGAACCGTCCCCAGCCTGTACCGTCTGTACGCTCTCTGCGCAATCTACCGCCTGGATATTTCCGAGGTTCTCGACTGGTACGGAATCAAGCTCTCGGACATGCTGTCCGACTCGGCGACGCTGGAAATCGAACGCACCCACATGATCGGCATCACGCCCGATTCGCACGGAGAGGTGCTGCTGCCGCTGGCTCTCGATCCGGGGATTGATGTACGGCGCACTACCTTTCTAAGCCGGTTCATACAACGGTGGGGCAAACTGCCGCTGATGCTGCTGAGCGGCCTGGATCCTCGAGGGTACCGGTACGCCTACGTAGGCACTAGCGATTGGGCGATGGATCCTCTGATTCCGCCCGGCTCGCTGGTTCTAGTCGACGAGAGCAGGCGCAAGGTGGCTGCGGGCGGCTGGACCGACGAACGGGATCGTCCGATCTATCTGGTCGAGCACCGGGAGGGATACATGATCGGCTGGTGCTACCAGGATGGGGCCCAACTCACCCTCATCGCACACCCCGCTTCCACGGTACCGCCGCGCGTGTTCGCGCATCCGGCGGAGGCGGAGGTAATCGGCCAAATTGCGGCCGTTGTCACGCACCTAGATCAGGCTCGGCGGCGCCGTACTCGCTCCTGAGCAGCTGCAGGAGAACCCGAAAATCAGCCACAAACAGATCCGCCTCAACGCCTCGCGCGACGCCCGGCAGCAGATTTCGAAAGGTCATGATCCTCAGCCAGGTCTCCACTACCAGCCGCTTATTGTCGTCAATAGAGGATAAATAGGTGTCGAGATCATTTTTCTTCTCTCGAACGCTAAGCGAAAGCCAGTCCTGGAAAACCGCCTCGTGATTCGACCGGAGCACCCGGTCCGCCTGTTCCTCGCCAAACCGGGCGGCAAGCCCGTGATGCTCGTACCGATTGGTATTGTGGTTCCGCAACGAGGCCAGGTACACCAATTGACCGTACATCGAAGGCACCTGTTGCAACGTTCGGCGCCAAAGGTCCGACGCCGCAAGATCGTTCGCGGGCTGCCCGTATCCGGTCATCGTGTCTAAGTGCGTCCCTCGTTACAGTAGAGCATGACCGGCGTACCGGGATGGGGAATGATCCGTAGGGTATCGTCCGTATCGAATTTCAACATTAGCGTTGATTTTTGTTCCGTCTTTCGAAAATATGATCCATTAACGATAGTACACGGTCGTATGGGTTTAAATCTTAAGTACAGGTTCGACCGGGTTGAAGTCTAAGGACATTGACATTTCTTCAGGAGACTATACAAATGATTAAGAAAATGCTTTTCGTCTTGATACTGGCGCTGCAACTGGCGGCAGTGACTAACGTCGCGAGCGCCGACTGGCCGTGGCCGACCTGCTATCCCTGCAAGCCCGCCAAGTAGGATCCTGCCGCCTGGCATCCGGGCGAGCAACCGGGCGTTACGGTCGTCGATCGTCGCCGGGAATCGACTCAGAAGCCTCGTCCACGGGATGGTCCATCCAGCGCCGGATAGCCGACGGGTCCAGCTTCAAATGGACGACCGTGGCTTCGTTGTGCTCGATGGTGGCGACAATCATGCGGAACTCGCGCCCTTCCGGGCGCACGTAGATCAGCGTGATTTCGTCGCCCTTTCTCCTGGATCGCACTTCGACGAAGGGCCGCCAGGACGTCCCGACGATCCCCCGGATACGGCTGGCCACCTTGGCGCCGTCGTGACCTTCGCCGTTAAGGTTCTCGAACACCGCCAGGTCCAGTTGCTTGGCTCCGCCCGGCCGAGTCACAAACAGGACCGCGTTCACCAGCCCGGACATCGGGATTTGGGTCGGCTGGGTGTGGTACTCATCCGCGATAGCTCGAACAATCTCCTTGAAGTCGCGGTCGGCGGCGCTCGCCGCTAGACCGCAAAGCGTAAATGCCAGCAGAATCACAGGGGCGCGCATGGCTCAGTCGTCCTTCCCTTTGTCGCCCTTCTTGGTCGAGGCGTCGATTTTCGGGATTCCGAAGTGGCCGCCCAGTTCCGACAACTCCTCCGGGTCGATGGTTCCGACGATGTTGACGATGGTCAACTGCTTCGGCTCGGTGACGATCACCGTCAGTCCTGAAATCTTGCCGTTCTCATTCTTCAGATAGACCTCGGCATTTTCGCCTTTGTTTTTGTTCTTAACGCCTACAATGCGCGACCAAACCGGCGAACGGAGCTGCGAACGGAGCGCCTCGATGTCCGTTATGTCGTACTCGCCAGCCTTGTCGAACTCGAAGCTCTTGACATAAATGCCCTTGAGCCCATTGACGATCTTCTTGGCCTTGGCTTCGTCGGCATCCTTGTCAGACAGAAACTTACTCGCCATTTGCAGGAGCGAGGAGTCCATGGTGACGTCCACTACCTCGGATGCCTTCTCCGCCAGCCGGTCCAGACTGGCCGGCATTTTGATGTCCTGAGCCGCAAGCGGCATCAGCGCGATGAACGCGATGACTGCTGTTTTCATAGAATCCTCCTAGTTATCCTGATTTACCGCTTCCACAAGCTGCTTGATCTGGCGCAATTTCACCGAGGTCACGCGGAGCGCGAGCTCCAGTTTCGCCTTGGCGCTCGCGCCCGCCGCTCTCTCCTGCGCGGCGCGCTCCTGCTGCCAGGCAACGCCCGTAATCATGAGGCAGGCCGCCACCACCGCCGACACCCACCGCAGCCGCATGCCGGATATGAGCCGGGCCCACCAACTGGGCGGCAACGGAGCCGGTTCGCGGCTAGCGGCCGCAAGCACCTTCGCCTCCAGCCATGGCGGCGGCTCCCTCCGCGACAAGGCGTTCTTCAGCTGCTGTTCCAAATCGTCCATTACCGTACGCTCCCCATGCTGCGTTGCACCTTCTCCCGCAACATCGCCAACGACCGCTGCAGGTGACTCTTCACCGTGCGGACCGGCATATCCAGAATCTGGGCGATCTCCTCCGGCAGCAGATCTTCCTGATACCGAAGGACCATCACCATCCGCGGCTTCTCCGGCAGCGAGGCGACCAGTTGCCTCATCCGGCGATTGAGCATCGGATCGCCATGCTCGGCGACAGCCGATGGTTCGGGTGCGTCCTCCAGCGAAATGGAGGGCTGCCGAGCCCCGCGCCGGGCATAATCGACGCAGCGGTGGCCGGCGACCTTGCGCAGCCAGAACGTGACGTGCGCATCCGATTCCAGCTCGTCGTACTTCCGGTACAACTGGAGGAACACGTCCTGGGCCACCTCCTCGGCAGCCGTCCAGTCGCGGAGGAAGTGATACGCGATGCTGAACACCATCGATTGGTTGGCCCGCACGGCCTCGGCGAACGGCTGCCGAACCGCACAACCGTCCGGCTCGGTCTCCCCGGCCTGCTCGCCCGTCATCGCCATGAGTTCGCTTTCCATCCGTTCTATCAGGTATTACGCCGCCGCTGGCGGGAGGGGACGCAGAAAACGCATCTTGTATAAACTCATCACAGATGAAGAGAATCCTGTTCTTCGCGATTCTGCTGCTTTCCGCGCTCGGCCTGGCAGCCGCGGAAAAGAAAGTCTATCCGGACCGCTGGGTCTACCTGCCGAATCCTCTCCGCGACGAGAAAGATCTACAGCGAGCGATAGAACTGGTGACAACTGCGGCCGGCCATGGGTTGAACGGCGTACTCTTCCCGGGAATGGACCGGCTCAGCCTGCAATCCGCCGCCTATTTCGAGCGGCTGCAATCCCTCAAAAAGACCTGTGACCGGCTCGGAGTCGAGATCATACCGTCCGGATTCAATACCGGCTACGGCGGGTCGATTCTGGCTCATGACAAAAACCTCGCGGCGGGCATGCCGGTACTCGGCGCGCTTTTTATCGCGGGTGTTTCCGAGGCGCGGTTCTCGCCGGACTCTCCGCTGCGATTTGAAAACCAGATGAGCGCGTTTGCATTGCGCCACGGCAAGCGGGTCGCCATGTCGCTCGACGCTACCGTGCACCGCAACGGAGCGGCCTCGCTGCGCATCGCCGACGAGGGATCGACCGGACAGGAATCGGCAACCGCCACCCAGCAAATCCGCGTCACGCCGAATCGCCAGTATCGCGTGAGTTGCTGGATCAAGACCGAGGGCGTGGGACCGGGGTCGCTGATCACGATCCGGGCCGAAGCGCCCGATCGACGCGATCTCAGCCCGTTCGAACTTCCACTGCCGGCGGCCGGAGATTGGCGACGCGTCACTACCGGCTTCAACAGTTGGTACGCCGACCGCATCTCTCTTTCCGTCGGCGCGTCGGAGTGGCAGAAAGGGAAGTTGTGGGTGGACGACTGCAGCGTCGAGGAGGCCGGCCTGTTGAACGTCCTGCGCCGCGACGGTACGCCGTTGCGGGTCAGGGACGAAACCAGCGGCATCTACTATGTCGAGGGACGGGACTTCGCGCCGGTCTCCGATCCCGCGCTGAATTTCCAATGGGACCACGATGGCCCTTCGATCCGTCTGCTGAAGGGTTCCCGAATTATTCCGGGAACGCGCCTGCGAGTGGATTACTATCACGGGACCACCATCTACAAGGATCAGGTGAGCGCGTGCCCGTCCGAGCCTCGCGTGTACGAGATATGGCGTCAGCAGATTCCGCTGATTGAGAAGTATCTGCACCCGAAAAAGTACTTCCTCAGCCTGGACGAGATCCGGGCGGGCGGCCATTGCGAGATCTGCAGGCACCGGAACATGTCCATGGCCCAGATCCTCGGCAGCATGACCGGGCGCATCTACGACATGATCCGGGAAGCGAACCCGGCGGCGGAGATTTTCGTCTGGTCGGATATGTTCGATCCCAACCACAACGGCCGGCCGAATTACTACCTGCTCAACGGCGATGTGAGCGGCGCTTGGGAGTACCTGCCCCCGGATGTGAAGATCGCCTGTTGGTATTTCGAGAAGCGCACCGCCAGCCTCGATTTTTTTTCGCAGCGCGGGTTCGCGACACTGGCCGCCGCGTATTACGACGCGGACGATCTGAAGAATCCGGAAGGGTGGCTGGAGGCGCTGGACGAAACGCGAGGCGCAATCGGTATCCTGTACACCACCTGGTCCGACAAATACGATTTACTGGCGCCGTTCGGCGATCTGGTTTCGAAAAGACCGAAGTAGTGTTCGACGTGGCGCACGCACTCGTGCGTGCGCCACGTCAGTTCCTACAGCGCCGCCAGGGTCTGCAAATCCCAGGCGCTCTCGGGGCGAACCTCGACGTTCCGAGCGTCCCCGTAAGCGGCACGCACCGCTGCTACATCCATCCGCACGCCCGCCGCGTCCACGGTTCCTGACAGCACGACGCGGCGCGGTCCGGCCAGCGCCGCGACGATGGCGAGATCCGCAACGCGTAGGACACCCGGGAGGAAATTCGCCGTGGGGTGCTGGTACTCCTCAACCTCGAGAATGCTCCGGAACGAGACCAGTCCTCCCGAGAGGTACGTAGATTCGATGCGGGGCTCAAGCGCCGCCGCGAACAGCGCGGGCACCGTCAGCGCGCCGGAGGCCGCCACGACAATGCGCCGGCCCCGGGTGGCTTCCATCGAATGGAACACGCGGACGAATGCGAGCAGATCCGCGACGCGCTGGCCCACCAGCGGCTTCCCGAGGATCAGCGACGCCCACGCGTATTCCTCTTCAGCGGCGTGAGGGATGGTGTAGGCCGGATTGCCCCGCCCGACTTCCGGCGACAGGTCGCCGATCCCGCGCACGTCGATGGCGCACACCGGAATGCCCGCCGCGGCGAGTTGATGGCAGAGGCCGCCTTCGCCCCATTGCGCCAGCCGGCCGCGAGGTTCCAGCAGCAGCAGCACCGGCTTATCCTTCGCCGGGGCGTGAGGCGCGAACAGAAACGCGGGCGCGTACACGCCGGGCGCCGTCGCTACCTCGATCGCGATTACGTCGGCATGCTCGGACGGCACGCGCGCCACTTCCACGACCCCGAGCCCAAGCGGCTCATCCAGCGCCAGCAACCGCTCAATGTCCGCGGCGCCGGCTCGCCCCGGAGCTGTCGGGCGTGCCAGCATCGGCGGAGTCTTGCTTCCGAAATCGCGGACCGTGTTACCGCTCGCGCCCACCCAGAGGACTTCGTCGCGCTCCGGCTTCACAAGAGGCTCGGCTGCGTCGGCATCCGGGCGCCCCTTCAGCCACCGTTCGAACCACTTGTAAATCCTCGTTCGGAGGTAATACGTCAGCCCGTGTGGCAGGGGCGTTTCGTCCCACTGGATGCGGTCGTCCGATCCTAAAGCCGCGTAGACGCGCTTCAGCTTCTCGAACTCCTCGCGGCCGTTGGACAGGTAGGTCGGCGAATACGTGCCGAAGAAATCGTGCGCGCTCGCCAGTATCAGCAGCGGCTTGGGCGCGAGCGGATACAGAAGGTCCCAACGGTCGAACGCAAACATACCGGACCCAATCAAGTTCTGCTCGGCGTCGTCGGTCGAGCCCGGCGGATCGAAATCGGCGCACGCGAAGTTCTCGGTGTTTCCGGAGGACACGGCCGCGGCGGCGAGCCGGTCGTCGACGGCCGCCAGCAGCATCGTCAGCGTCGCCCCGCCCGATTGGCCCGTGGACGCGAGCCGCGCCGGATCCACCTTTGGGTGGCCGGCGAGCACGTCCAGGCTTCGCACGGCATCCCATACCTGCACCTGCGTTGCCGTCGATCCCGCGAGCAGCAACTGACGGCCCGGCAGCGTGTGTTCCGTATCGGCGGAATCCAGGCGTGTCAGGACGCCGTTCCGGCGCGGGTAATAGGTGCGCTCGCCCTGTCCCATCGGGTCGAATGCCAGAACGATATAACCGAGCCGCGCAAGCCCCTGGCAGCACTTCTGATACGACTCCGCCGCCTTGCCGTTCAGGCTGTGCCCCATCTGGAAAAGAACCCCGGGATAGGGCGGCCGACCCGTCGCCGGCACGTAGAGGTTCGCCGGGATGTGGAAGCCCGGCCGACTTTCGTAGACGATCTTCTCGACGCGATATCCGTCGCGATCGAATGCGCCCGTCGTGCGCTGGTTCAGCGGGGTACGCTCCGGCATGCCTCCGGCGAGTTCCCAGAAGGTCTTGCGAACCCAGCGCTGCCGGGCGTGGATTGCATCGGGCG
The DNA here is from genome assembly GCA_025353165.1 of Acidobacteriota bacterium. Taxonomy (GTDB): domain Bacteria; phylum Acidobacteriota; class Terriglobia; order Bryobacterales; family Bryobacteraceae; genus TMP-7. The sequence continues at coordinate 136,064 of JANXRE010000175.1, forward strand.
ACGTCAGCTTTTGGATCGCGGCATTCCGTCGCTCGTATGCGTCTCGCGCAAGTGTAGCGAGGTAATCCGGAAGACAGCGGGAATACTGGCGATAGTTCACGCGGGCGCCCCGCGCGGCAAATGCGCCCGCGCCGAAGATCAGCAACCCACGGCGAGTCATCATATCGCTATACTCGACGTTTTCCATGAAGAAAGTCCAGTTGATCACGGACGGGTCCTGCGTCGGCAACCCGGGCCCCGGAGGATGGGCGTGCATCCTGCGGTACGGTCCCCGCAAGAAGGAACTGTGGGGATCGGAGACACAAACGACGAATAATCGGATGGAGCTGACGGCCGCGCTGCGCGGACTCGAGGTGCTGAAGGAGCGGTGCGAAGTCGAGGTTGTGACGGACTCGGAATACGTCAAGAACGGAATCACGACCTGGATCAATAACTGGAAACGAAACGGCTGGAAAACCAAAGCCAGGAAGCCGGTGGTGAATCAGGACCTGTGGGAAGAATTGGACGCCCAGGTTTCGCGCCACGATCTCCGGTGGACCTGGACGAAGGGCCACGCCGATCACCCCGACAACAATCGCGCCGACGAGTTGGCCACCCGCGCCGCGCGCGAACAATCGTCGAGCGCCGTCTGACATAGCCGGTTCACACCTGTTTCCGATCGCACCACAAATCGGGATTGTCCGTGACGTGGCGCACGCACTCGTGCGTGCCGCGTCGGCACTCATGCCGACGCTTGGCGAGCCGCGCGGAAAATCGTGTCGCGAGGAGTCGGACTGCCCCAGTTGTTTCACGACAAACCCTTCGCGAGCATGCTGCTTTCAGGCTGGCACGGAGCTTGCATGGAACACCGGCATGCGGACATCGAGCGGGCTGATCTCACTGGCGCTGCATGCTTTCGTCCTCGCCGTTGTTTTGTTGCTCGGCGGCCTGACGTTAACGAATCCGGAACCCAAGCTGAAACTGGAGCGCAATGCCGTCCCGCTAGCGCTTCTCCGTTGGCCCAGGGCGGGCGGCGGCGGACAGCGCGAGACTCTCCCGGCCAGCAAGGGACGCCTCCCGCCGATGGCACACACGCGCCTTTTTACGCCTCCCATGGTGAACCTCCTGAATGAGCACCCCAAGCTTCCGGTGGAGCAGGCGTTGCTGGTCGATCCCGACATCCCGATCCCGGAAATAAAGGCCGGTCGGGTCGGCAGCCCGTGGGGCGCGGACGGGCCACTCTCCGGAGGACGCGGCGGGCCGTCGGGCATCGGCAATGGCGGCTGCTGCGGCGTCGGAAACGCGTCCGGTCCCAGCGTTGGCGACGGCTCGATTGCATCTCGAACGGTCCGGCCGAAATTGAGCCGGGGGCCACAGGTCGTGTTCATGCTGGAGCCGGAATACTCGGAGGAGGCCCGCAAGGCGCATTACCAGGGCATCGTGGTCGTCGCGGCGGAAATCGGCACCGACGGCCGCGCTCATGAGGTTCACGTGGTGCGGCCCCTGGGCCTGGGGCTGGATGAAAAGGCAGTGGAGGCGGTAGCGCACTGGAAGTTCCGGCCAGCCACCGCCGATGGTCGGCCGGTGGCGTGGCCGGCAACCATCGAGGTCAACTTCCGCCTGCTGTGACTATCCTGGAAGAAATGAGATTCCTCGCGTTGTTATTTCTCGCGGCCGGTTGCGCCGCCGCTCAACCGCTCGGTTTTGGTGTAAAAATCGGCGCGCCCCTGACGGACGCGATCAGCCTTGCGAACGGGCAAGGGACCTTGGCGAATAAGTGGACCCGATTCACCTTCGGGCCTATGGTCGAAGTGCGCCTGCCGTTTGGAGTGGGCGTCGAGGCCGACCTGCTATACAAGCGCGTGGACAGCTCGTACTCAGGTTCGGTCGTCTCGGCCGGAGTAAAGGCGAACTCGTGGGAGATCCCGGTGCTGCTCAAGTACCGGTTCGGATTCCCGGTGGTGAAGCCGTATATCGCCGCGGGCCCTTCGTTCCATACATTCACGAATGTCGATCAGTTCCTCTCGACGATCCTCGCGGGACCGGCGCCGGTGCCGGCGCCCAAGGCCGCAAAGAACGGGATGGGGCTGACGTTGGGCGGCGGCGTGGAGGTGAGGCTCCTGTTGATCCGCATCTCGCCGGAGTTACGCTACACGTACTGGGGCTCGCGCGCCTTCGACGCCACGTTTCTGGGAAACGAGCTGCTGCATTCGAGCAAGAATCAGGCGGAGTTCCTGGTGGGGATCAGCTTCTAAAAACTCCACGGCCCACTTGTATTGCCGCCGGGTTTCACTGTAACATTCCAACTTAGGCCGGTCACGAAGTAGCTGAAGCACTCGTGCGTGCGCTAAGTCGAAGCTGAGGACAAATGAGAATTCTGTATCCCGCGGCTACCGCTGTTATTCTTTTCGGAGACCGGGCCTTCGCCGGCCCCGAAGACGCGTGCTCCTCCCTCGTCGGGTGCGGCGTTTGCGGCGGCACGCTTATGATCCCCATTGCCCTGCTGGTTCTGAGCATCGCGTTACTGGTGTGGGTGGCGAGAGACGCAAAAGCGCGAGGAATGGATAACGCCGTTCTTTGGATGCTGGTGGTCTTTTTCCTGAATCTACTGGGCCTGATCGTCTATCTCCTCTCTCGACCGCAAGGAAACCTGATCCGGTGTGCCCACTGCGGCAATCAGCGTCTTCAGGCGAGCGCCAAATGCCCACATTGCGGCAACGTCTGAGGCGGCCGGAAACCTACCTCATCGCGTACGCCGGCTTGCTGTTGCTCGCGACCGCCGATTCATTCCGCCCGCCGCAACAACAACTGACCGCGCGCGGCTACATTGCCGCGGTCCGAGGTTATCAGATGTGGGCCCGGCCGACGGTCAGCCGCTACATACGTTGCAGGTACCGGCCGACCTGTTCGGAGTACTCGATTCAGAGCGTGGCCAGGTACGGGATCCGTGCCGGGCTCGTGCACACCTGGCGGCGGCTGCGTTCGTGCACCACGGCGGTTTCGCCCGGCACCTACGATCCCCCATAACAGCAGTGATAAACTGACTGGTTAGGCCATGCTTTCTATCGTTATCCCGATTCATAACGAAGAGCCCGCGATTCTGCCGTTGTACGACCGGCTCACGGCGGTGCTCGAAGGCATGCATAAGCCTTACGAGGTGATCTTCGTCGACGACGCCTCCACCGACCGCTCTTTCGATCTTCTCGCCAATCTGGTGGAGACGGACCACCGCCTCAAGGTCATCCGCTTGCGGCGGAATTTCGGCCAGACCGCGGCATTGTCGGCGGGTTTCGACGAAGCGCAGGGCCAAGTCGTCATATCGCTGGACGGCGACCTGCAGCACGACCCCGAGGACATCCCCGCTCTCCTGGCGAAGATCGACGAGGGTTACGATATCGCCAGCGGCTGGCGGAAGAATCGCGTCGACAACGCAGTCACCCGCAAGTTCCCTTCGCGGATCGCGAACTGGCTGATGTCGAAGGCTTCGGGCGTGCAGCTTCGCGACTTCGGAACTACCTTCAAGGCCTATCGGGCCGAGATTCTCAAGGACATAAATTTATACGGCGAGTTGCATCGCTTCATACCGGCCCTCGCCAGTTTCTACGGCGCAAGGATCGCGGAGGTCCCCATCCGCAATGTGCCCCGGTCGGCGGGCGCGTCTCACTATGGACTCGGCCGAACGCTGCATGTCCTGTTCGACATCCTGACCATCCGGTTTATGCTCAAGTACATCACCCGGCCGATGCATTTCTTCGGCTCGCTCGGCCTGATGGGAGTCGTCAGTGGTGGATCGGTTCTCTTTTACCTCGCCATTCACAAGCTGTTCTGGGGTCATGACATTGTCGAAGAGCACGGGCCGTTGATGGTAGCTGGGGCGATCGCCCTGGTCGTCGGTATTATGATGTTCTGCACCGGGCTGATCGGCGAGGTGCTGATGCGCACTTACTTTGAATCGCAGGGCCGCCGCATTTATGCGGTGCGCGAAATCCGCACCCGCCAGGAGCCGCATGTGACCGACGGCGCGCGCTAGACTCCGAAACCAATCCCACCTTACATACACATGGAAACGAAAGCAGTCATTCTCGACTACGGCGGCGTTATCTGTTTTCATCCGCCGGACCAGGAAGTGGACGAACTGGTCGCGCGCACAGGCGTTCCGAAAGATGTTTTCCTCGAAACTTACTGGGGACTCCGCATGCCGTACGACCGCGGCGATCTCAGCTACCGGGAGTATTGGGGTGAGTTCGCCCGGCGCACAGGGCGCACTTACTCCGCGGAACAGGTGGCGGAATTCGTTCGCTTGGACGTCAACTTCTGGCTGCACGTGGACGCGCGTATGATCGAGTGGGTGCGGACACTCAAGCGGTCCGGTAGAAAGGTCGCGATGCTTTCAAACATGCCTCGCGAACTCGGCGAGTACATGAAACCGCACCTCGACTGGCTCGGCGAGTTCGATCACGTTACGCTCTCTTACGAGCTGCACTCGGTGAAACCCGATGCCGCGATTTATCACCACGCGATCGACGGGCTGCGAGTCCGGCCGGAAGAAGCGGTTTTCCTCGACGACCGCGCGGAAAACATCCAAGGGGCGGATGCGGTCGGCCTTCGGGCCACACTGTTCGAATCCGCCGATCTGTACAGCCGCTCAGCTCGGAACGCTGGTTTTCTGGGCCTCGGATCGGTTCCAGTAATTCTCGAATAGTCCCTTCATCGCCTCTGCCAGTCCTTCGTGATCGAAAAGCACCGTGGTCCAGGTGGGCTTTGTGATCACGGGATCCAGCAGCGCGATCATGCCGCGCCGGGCGTCGAACAGAGCCAGCTTCATGGGCAAATTATCGAACTCGCGCACCTGCACGCCCAAGCCTATAAAATCCCCGATGCGGGCCAGATGCTCCGAGTCCAGCGATCCGGCCTCGAAGAGCAACCGGCAGCCGACGCCGCGCTGGCAGGCCTTCTTCACCAGTTGCTCGTCGAGCGGATCCACCGCGTACGGCGGCCGGGAGAACTCGAGATAATCATGCTGGACCTCGGCCAGCATCCGGCGGTAATGCGTCGCCGTCTGTCCGGTATCGCCGACGATGCTCAGGTAATCGAGAGTGCCTCGGCCTCCCTGCCCTTCCGAGTAAGCCGACTTCAAGTCTTCGATGAGGCCGTACGCCAGCCGGGCCTGGTCGGTGACTTCCTGCTTGAGCGCCTGTTCGCGCCGTTCCAGGTAACTGGGAATGGCCAGGCTGGGCTCGACCGCGGAGAACAACTTGGTGCGCTCCTGGATGACTTGCGCAAATCCCTTCTCGACCAGGCTGTCCAAAACCTCGTAGATTTTTTGGCGCGGAACATGCGCGCGCGCGGCGAGTTCCAGCGCCTTGAACCGCGGGTGACCGGCCAGCACGAGGTAGGAGCGGGCCTCATAGGCGTTCAGTCCCAGCTGCTGCAGCCGGCGCCAGAAGCGCTCGTATTCCATATCGGGGAGGTCTTTGCTTGTCATCGAACGCCAGAATGATATCAGAGTTTCGGGAAGGCGCAAGGCGGATTACCGGTGCCTGTCGCGGCAAAGTGAGAAGTTCCTAATTGGGCAAAGTAGAAAGTTCCTCTTGACAGCTAAAAACTGGAAGGATGGAACGAATTGCGATGAACCAGGAGGAACGAGATTGGCTGGAGTGGCTGAAGCGGGTGCAGGACGG
>JANXRE010000189.1 GCA_025353165.1 Acidobacteriota bacterium
CTGATCGCCTTCCACCTTCCCATGCATACTGCTACGCGTCTTGCGGTGCCGGTGATCGAAGCCGCCCGGAACGTCAACCCGGGCGCTCATGTGTGCTGCTATGGTCTTTACGCGCCGGTCAACGCCGGTTATCTGTGGTCCCTCGGAGTGGAGACGCTGGTGGGCGGAGAATTCGAGGATGAGTTGCGGCGCCTGGCACAGAGGCTCGCGGCCGGTGATCGATCCGCTTCCGTGGAACCGCTGATGTCGCTCGAACGGATGCGATTTGAGACACCGGACCGGTCTGGACTGCCTCCGCTCAGCCGATACGCCACCCTGTTCGATGGCGAGACGGATCGCATCGCCGGATATACGGAGACGAGCCGTGGCTGCAAGCACCTCTGCCGTCATTGTCCCGTTGTGCCCGTTTACAATGGGACGTTCCGCGTAGTTCCGGCTGACGTCGTGCTGGCCGACATCCGTCAGCAAGTGGAGTCCGGCGCGCAACATATCACCTTCGGTGATCCGGATTTTTTCAATGGTCCTGCACACGGCATGCGCATCGTCGAGCGGATGAACAGGGACTTCCCGTCGCTCACCTATGACGTCACCATCAAAATCGAACATCTGCTGAAGCGCCGTGATCTGTTGCCCGAATTGCGGCGCACTGGTTGTCTGGTTGTGACCACGGCCGTAGAGTCGGTGGACGATGAAGTTCTCCGCAAGCTCGACAAAGGTCACACGAAGGCCGATTTCTTGGAGCTGGTTCGGCTGTTTCAGATGGCCGGACTGAATCTTTCGCCGACCTTCATTCCTTTTACCCCGTGGACGACGCGGGAAAGCTACCGGGAACTCCTGCGCGTTCTGGCAGAGCTCGATTTAGTGCACGAGGTGGCTCCGGTGCAGCTTGCGCTGCGGCTGCTGATTCCAGCGGGTTCGCGACTGCTGGAACTGGGGGAGATCCGCCGCATGGTGGACCCGTTCCAGCCGGAAGCTTTGGGTTACAAGTGGCACCACCAGGACCCCGGTCTCGACACGCTGGCCCAGCGACTGCTGCATCTGGTGGATTCCGAACAGAAGCGCGGAGCGTCGCGGACCGAATGCTTCGCAGCGATCTGGGCGGAGGCGGGCGGGGGCGAACCGGCTCCGGTGCCGGCTCCCGAGCGAGGGAAAGTACCACAATTGAGTGAACCCTGGTTCTGCTGCGCTGAGCCGATGCCGGACCGCGTCGCCCGAGTGTGATGGCGATGGCGACCGGCACGCCAAGACGTCTGCTGCTGGTTGCGGCGACTACCGGTTACCAGGCCAGAATCTTCACGGAAGTGGCGCGGCGGCTCGGCGTGGAGGTCAGGTGTCTACCGACCGCTTCCACGTGCTGAACGATTCGTGGGGCGATCAGGCCTGCGATATCGCCGTATTCGGATCGATGTCAGGCCGGAAGTAATCGCGAAACACACTGACGCCGGTCATCGACCGGGATTCCTGCCTAGCGACCCCATTAGCTTGCCCAGTCCAACGTTCCAGGCGGCTGGTAATGTCTCTTTCCATCACCTCCGTTGGCATGGTTGGATAGAGCGTCAGGATCTGGACCGCCCGTGTCCGGAATGTAGGCAGAATGTCTGTAGGAATACGGCTCGGGGCGACAGCTCCGAGCAGGACGGCCGTTAGAGCGCCGATGACGACCACATGGCAGCAGCTCGCCTTCTTGCAGGTCAGATACAAGCACGGTGATGACGCCGCGGTTTTTAAACACAACCAGGCTGTATCCATCGGACGATTTGCGCCAGATCGGGCTGCCGTCGATCACTGATCGATTCAACGAAGCGAGGCTAACTCCTGACGCGCTCAGTTGAAACAGAGAAACCGCTCGGCCCCGCTCACGGTAGAAGATCAGTGCGGCCCTATGCTGCTTCCGGAAGCAGAGCCGGCCGCCCAGCAGATCAGCGCTTTCCAGTTTGGGGATACGCACATCGACTTCGGCGCGGTCCCGGAACCAGGATTCGATCACGGCGGGATCGCTTGATCGAAGGAATCTGCGACTGGGCGTTGAGATATCTTGCGTAGTCCTCGAAAACCTCCTCGAAAAACCTTTGGGAGGTGCCGTTGTGCTCGTTGGAACCTAGCTTTTTTTGGAAATATCGAACCTCCCAAAAGCATAGGCAGTCTTGATTAATCTGTCAAGACCGCCTTTTGCTTTCCGAAACCCCGTTGCGTTGCCGACAACGGCGACGAGGCGGGCGCGGTGAGCCGACGCGTTTCGCTTGGCAGCCCAAGCTGTACATCGAAACCAGAGAAGTCGTCTTACTTCTTGTAATGCCGCTCTCGGGGAGCCAAACCTCTCCACTTCGAGGTTCTGCCCGCTTTTGGTTTACGAAGCGTCCGTGCGTTTGAGCGGAAGTGGACAATAGTGCGGGATCTGGTCCTCTCACGAGCGATGGCGCAGGACTCGCCGGCCTTTAATCACGGACAGCACGGGAGCCGAGGCGCGCGCCCCGCCCTGTAAGTCGCCGTGAAGATAGACGCTCGGCAGTGGCAAACATAGCGCCGTCGGCGGGCACTTTCCAGGATTCCTTGGTGGCTCTGACCGCTGCGGCTGTCCGGTAAGCCCCAACATTGACGTTCCCGCTCACGTGGCAGAAAGGCATCGGCTCCGGCTTTGTTCTTGGAACGCTGAGACCCCTTGCGGGGGATGACCGCTGGCCGAAGCATGCGCTCGGCTCACTCGACGAACGTCTGCGAGGCGGTTTCGCAGGGGACGTGTCGAATAAAACTGGTGCCCGATCCGGCTCCCGGTGCCAGGTCCGGCCAGCCGGATGATCCAGCATCCCTTCGCCGAGGATGGGGACGAGGGTACCTTCGACATACCAGCTCAGCCAGAGTCAGGAAACCGGTAGACCTGCGGGAAGATCTCACCCAGCGTTTCGGCTCATGGCGGTGGCGGCTGTTCGACCCGCGCGTCGATTGAAGTCGGCGGATCAGTGGCTTATTTTATCAATCACGCACCAGCAGACGAAGTCATCGTGATCGTGATCGCCCTTGTGCTCATCCGGATCAATCCTTTTCTGCAGCTTGCAGTGCCCCTTCTTGTGCTGCGTCATGCACTCATGGTGCACACATGGCTCATGTTTCTTCGTGTCTGCCCTGCAATCGCCTCTCGGGATAAAACCGGCACGTTGCAGCACGCCCGGAACGCCGTCAAGTGAATCGCAGACTCCGCAGTAAGCTGCCGAGGTTTGCCTCACAAAGACGGTCGCGCTGGCAAGGCCCACAAGGAGCAGGCAGACGAAACCCGAAAGCACTATCTTCTTTTTCACTCTCATATTGTTCCTTTTCACAAGTATCGGGACAAGCCCGTGAATACTTTCGTCCGACCGACAGGAATACATTCGCATTACAATTACAACTTCGTTCCGCCGAATGTTGCGGGACAATCATGTAATTCAGACTGTAGTCACCATCCGCTGCCTTGTCAAGAGAATTTTCGACACGCTGGCTTTCGTGAACTCGAACGGGAGCCCAGAACAGTTCTAAATGGGCGGCGTCACCTCATCGCTATGCGGCGCCTCCGCGAACCCAGCTCCCAGCAATGCAAAGGCCCACAGAGCCAGCGCGGGTTCCTGCATCGGAAAATCAATCATGCTGTGTATCAGGATCGACAGCACGCCGATGAGCCAAGGCCTTTGGAGCGCCCTTCTCGCCACCGCGACCGGTATCGGCAGCAGCAAAATCAGCATCGGGAGGCCGCCTTCCACCGTCCACTCCGCCCAGTCGTTGTGGGCGTGGTTCACCAGTTCGCCGGTGTCAAAGATAGCGTAACCCGGGTAAACCGTTTCGAAGCTGCCCAGGCCAAATCCGGCCCAGGGCCGGTCCCGAACCATCGTGATGGACGACGCCAGCATTTCCCGCCGGTAGCGGTATGGGTCCGGTTCCTGAAAGCGTTCCCACAGGTGCGTCCAGCCGACCACCGTTGTGAACACGATGGCCAGCAGAATGAAGGACGCCGCCACCCTGCCCGCCTTTTTGGTTCGAAACCCCCTGCTCCGCGACATCAGCAGTAGCACTGCGGCGCTCTCCACCAGCACCAGGATGGATCCGGCCCTCGACGCGCCCGCGATCACCGACGCCAGCATGGTGGCCGCGATTGCCGTGTACGAGACCACTACCCGCTGTCCCGCAAACGCTTCGTACAGGGCCAGCGGCAGCAGCAATTCGACAAATGCCGCGTAGCGGTCCCGGCTGACAAACGGCCCGAGTGAGGGCTCCGGATACTCGCCTTCAAACAGCCAGAACACCTTCTCCGGAGACGTGAAGAACTGTAGTATTGATACGACCGCGACCGCAAAACCGAAATACAGAATGGCGCGCCGGAAGTGTACTTGGGTCCGGTCCGAGGAACAGATTTGCAGTGCTGCGAAAGCCACCGCGAGATAAGCGCCCCACTGCAGTAGCGCGGTCCAAGTCGCCCATCGATTCACGGTGGTGCCCGCCGCCAGTTGGAGGGCGCCGATCAGGATCGGCGCCGCGAGAGGAACCAGTGCCAGCCTGAACTGCACCGAAACCGAAGAGAAGACCATCCGTGCCGTCCACACTGCGGCCAGCGCAAAGATCGCCGCCTCGAACACACCGGGTAGCCAGGGTTCCTGTATCCACAGGGTTAAGATCGCGAGAAACAAAATCGCCGTCAGCACCATCAAGGAATGGGCTGCGAAGCGCGGGAAACATTCGGCCGGCGCGGCACCCCGACTCACTCCGAGAACCCCAGCGAAATCTCGGACAGAGATATCGATCCGTTGATCCGCCCCGTCCCGAGGACGCGTGTATACCCCAGAACCATCCTCGCGAGGCGCGTGCCGGCCGGCGTTGCGAAGGCAAACCGCTGGTCCGCCCCGGCGGCCGCCATCATCCGCCCCGATCCCCGCAAAAGTTCCAGACCAGTGTGCGCGTCCAGCAGCCGCCAGACAATCCCCGTGTCGCCTTCCAGGTCGCCGGTCCGATATCGCACGCGTAACTCGTACCGTCTGTCCGGGGCGAGTGGCAGCCACTGGCTCAGAAGCTCGCAACTCTCCGGCTGCTTCCCGGAGAACGTGAACCGCAGCGGGGCAGTTGTGCCGGCGCTCCTGGCATATACTCCATCCACCGCTGCCATTCGCCAGTCAAAACCGTGCTCCAGGAACGGCTGGACCAGCTGGCCATTCGTCAGCACGGCGCCGCGCTCCGGCGCCAAAGGGGCGTAGGGAACGAATTTTGCCCTGGCCAGCCCATCCCAAATCTCAACCGCTTCGGAAACCTGCCCGCGCTCCAGCAGCCGATCGCACAAACTCAGCAGCGGCGTAGCGCTCCCACGGTCCGCGTGCTCCTGTAGGCGCATCGCAACCGGCAGCGCCAGGTCGAGGCGGTTTCGCTCGTTCACTAGGAAATTTAGGTATTGGCCCAGCACGTCGACGCGCGCCGGGATGACGCGCAGGATGGCGTCCGCGTCGGCCGTGAGGTCCCAGCACTCCTGAAACAGCGGAGTGACATCGTCGTAGGATGCAGCCAGAGCCGCTTTAACGGCGGGCCAAAAGTGCGCCGCGTCATGCCGGCGGTAGTAATATTCCGATAACGACCATCGCGGCGCGAAGGTCTTATCCAGCCGTACCGCCTCGAGCAGGCACGTTTCCGCCTGGCCAAAGTCCCCCCGCGACTCCGCCACCGTGCCGTATTGCATCCAAATGCTCGAGCTCCGCGGGTTCAACTCCGCCGCTCTCCGGATGGCGGCCAGCGCCACTGCCGGCTCCGCCTCCGCCAGCCGGGCGTGATACTCAGCGTTCCCGGGCGCCCATTGGATGGCATGTTCCATTGCGGCCCGCGACGGATTTCTGGCCAGATATCCGGCGTAAGTGACGCGCAGCGACCAATAGCCGAAGCAACAAAAAAGTACGCTGGCCAACCCATGCACGAAGCGATGCGGCATCCTAGAGAACCGTAACACCCTCGCCCCAGAGATTCAACCCCGAAGCACCAAGTCCACCCCACTGACGCGTGGTTGTTAATTCTTGGTGGCAAGCTCTTATTATGTTTTACCCGTTTCCATTAGTGCCTTTAATTCCCGGAATAATACAGGGGAAATTGTTTTGATTCCGTGCCATTTTCTCTTGACACGGAGTATACAACCGGTATACAGTCGCAAATATAAAATTTAATCCCAGACGTTTCCCCATCCG
>JANXRE010000018.1 GCA_025353165.1 Acidobacteriota bacterium
TTGGCGGCGATTTGTGCGGCGGTTGCCATTTGTATCTCTCCTTCTACCCGATATATATCAGACGGAGTCAAGAAAACGGTTTTCCGGGGGGCGTTCAGATTGCGTTAAGTTGTTGCAAGGCAGACGGTTACGTTGCGGGAAGAAGCGTGTGAACGAACATTTTTGGTCCACTCTGTTTTATCGCGGAATAAATCTGAACGAAAAAGGGGAAACGGCGACGGTCGCGCCTATACTGACAGACATCCGCATTTTAATTCAGGAGTTTTAGCCATGCTACGATTCTGGGTCACGTTCCTAGCGCTCGGGGCCGGACTGTATGCCCAACATATCCTCTATGACCCGAAGCAGGATCAGGCGGCGCAAGATAGCGTCAAAGCCGCCAAGGAGATCACCAGCGGCTCGCTGTTCGACACCATGATCCGCAACCTGGACCAGCAGTCGAGGCAGGAGATGGACACGGTTCTGGCGTATACCAGGGAGACCATGCGGGCGAAGCTGGTAGCGTTCACGGTCTGGGCTCCGTCGGAGCGATTCCCGGACGAGGAGATCGAGGGAGTCCCGATCTGCCGCTCCCTGTTTTGCGAACTGAACAAGCTCCAAACGACTCTGGAGGCGGGCTCGCCGCTGGACCCTAAAGTCGACAAGGCAGCGGCTGCCGCCCAGCTCGCGGTTATCAAGACCAAGAGCGCCGCATTAAAGATGGCCGTGGACAATCTTCAGTCCGCGAAGAAAAGCGACGATCCGGCGGTGCTGGCGATTTTTTCCCATTTGGGGGACGCGAAGGAACTGGTCGGCTATGCGGAGAAGATCGCTGGACTGGCCGGAAAGACGGCGCCGGCGTTGGGCGAGATCAGTTCCGGCCTGGACCAGGCAATCTCGCTTTACGGCAGCGTGAAAAGCATTTGGGAGAGCGAGAAGGCGGTGGAGGGCGACCCCAACGCGCTCCGTCCCCCGAAGGAAGTGGTCGAGTTACAACTGCTCAGGCTGGAGGAACAGCATATCAAGAACCTGGCACGCATCCGGGCCGCCAATAAACTGGAAGTGGGCGATGTGCTCAGACGGCTGATGGCGGCGCGCCAGTTTCTGGGGCCGAAGAAGGGCGCGAACGTGCTGGGCTCCTCCGAAAAAATCGACGACACTCTGGAGGCCGAGGCGCGGTCGCCTTCCAGGGAGCGGTTGACGTCCCTGCTGCGCGGACTGCTGGAGGCCGCCGCGGCGCTCGCCGCGAACGACTCCGCCATCCGGTTGGAGGAAACGAGGGAAGGCCAGGAGGAGCGCAGCTACAACATCCTCCGCAGCGCGGTGAATTCCAGCGTGTACGACCAGACCATTCAGGCGGCCGTGGAGCGGCTGGCCATTTATTACAAGAGCGGGATCAAACCCTCCGACCTGGCCGCACTCGCTTTCTTCATCACCAATTCCGTGGCAGTCCCCGTCATCGCCGCCAAATAGGGAGAACCGGTATGAGAAACTGCATTTTCGCGCTTTTGTTGCTGGCCGTCGCGCTGACCACCGGATGCGACGATCAAGCCCGGAAGTTCGCAGCCGAAACGAAGAAGATCCTTGAACAACGGTCCTCCTTTCTGTCGAAGAAGATCGCGGCGGAAATGGCGGGTTACAGCGCGTATACGGCGAAAGCAGTGGAGGACCGCCGTACGCTGGCGATTGAAGCGTTAACGAACGACCATGCCGAACGGGCGAATGTTCTGGCCGCCGACTACCAGGCGAACCGCAAGCCGGTGGCCCTGTGGCGGAAGGATCTGGCGGACGGCGCGCAGGCGGACTTCGAAGGCAACCGGCAGTTGTTGAAGACGGATCTGGACGCGGAAACCAACTACCTGCAGCGCTACGCGAGCCTGGCAATCGAACAGGACAAGGTGGATGCGCTCGCCACGCTGCTGGATGCGCTCTCCCAGAAACGATCGCTGAAGGACGAGGCCACCGCGCTGGCGGGATTCGCGGAGGATACCAAGAAGGAATTCGACAGCAAGGTGTGCGATTCGCTGAAGTCCAAGACGGACGCTGCCTCGAAGAAGTTATTCGCGGACAAGAAGTGCAGCTAACTAAGGGAGACGCGCATGGGTAGAATCGACGAAGTGAACGCGGCAATTGCGGACCTGGATAGGAAGATCGGCGCTATTCAAGCCCGGCTGGATTCTCCGGATACCCCGGCCGACCTGGTGAACCCGCTGAACGCCGCCTTAGATGAACTGCAGGCGAAGCGGTCGGCGCTCGGGTCTACATTGATTGACCTTCGGGTGGTGGCGGGCGGCGATTAGGGAAGGCCGCGCGCGGGTGGTGGGAGTGGGCCTTAAAACCGATACGCCGCTTCGGGGGCGGCGCCGGCACTTCCAATAGCTGAAGGCGTTCGATCTTGCCGGCCAGATCCTTTAGTGGATGACGCGCTTGTCTCGGATGAGATGAATCCGCCGCTCGATGACATCGAGGGGAACGGGCGACCGATCGCGGCGCAATGGCGCGGTGATGGGCGCTCCGGGCACGACGGTGACGCCGGAGGCGTTCGTGGCGGCCAAGACAGGATGCGCGGTTGTGCCGGTCGCGATCGACGGCACCGTGTACACCCCGTTCAGCCGCATGTCCGGCCACGTTGGATTCCCTCTCAGGCGAGCGGGAAGAAGGACTACCTGGCTCTTTCACGGATGGCCGAGCCGGAATTTCGCGCTCTCTCCTTGCCAAACTAGGAAAGCCTCGGTATACTCCTAGGCAGGCTAGGAGGGCCTTACAGGGTGGGAAAAACCGCGGACCTGCTCCCGGGCACACTCGACATGCTGATTCTCAAAGCGGTGTCCTTGAAGCCGCTGCATGGATACGGCGTGTTGCTGCGAATCCGCCAGATCTCCGGCGAAGCACTCGAGATTCCTCAAGGTTCCTTGTATCCGGCGCTCTACCGCCTGGAACATCAGGACCTCTTAATCGCCGAATGGGGCCAGAGCGACAACAATCGCAAGGCGAAGTATTACACTTTGAGCGCGGCGGGACGCCGCCGGCTGCGGGAGGAGACGGCTGGCTGGAACCGCTCGTCGGCTGCAATTTCGGCGGCATTGAACGCGACCGCGGAGGAGGTATGACCTGTTGAAGCGCGTTCGTTCTTTATTCCGCCTGCTCAAGTCCCGAGGCAATTTCGAAGCCGGCATGACCGAGGAGTTGCGATTCCACATCGAGCAATACAAGGACGACCTGACGCGTTCCGGCATCTCACCGGAAGAAGCGGCGCGGCGCGCGCGCACGGAGTTGGGCAGCCTCGTCAATGTAAAGGAAGACTGCCGCGACGCCCGCGGTCTTCACTTATTCGATGAACTTCTCAGAGAATTGCGGTATGCGGCGCGCTTGCTGCGCAAGACGCCCGGATTCACGGCGACGGCGCTGGCGACCCTGGCGGTCTGCATCGGCGCGAATCTAACCATCTTCGCCGTGATGGCCTCGGTGCTGCTCCGTCCGCTGCCGTTTCCCGCGCCCGACCGGCTCGTGACCGTGTTCAATACCTACCCCAAAGCCGGCGTCGATCGCGACGGTTCGTCGCTGACCAACTACTACGAACGCCGCGGTCGAATTCCCGCCTTCGCCGCGGTGGCGATCTACCGCCACGGCACGGCGATCACTGGAGAGCCCGGCTCAACGCAGCGCGAGCAGGTCACGCGAGTGTCTCCGGACTTTTTCTCCACGCTGGGTCGCAGCCCCGCGATGGGACGCGCTTTCACCGAAGAGGAAACCACTTACGAAACCGACGGCGTCGCGATTCTCGCGGACTCCTACTGGCGGCAACGCCTCAACGCGGACCCTCGGGTGATCGGGCGCCGGATTCGCATAGACGGTCTTCCCAGAACCGTGATCGGCGTATTGCCGGCGGACTTCCGCTTCCTCTCCTCCGAAGCGCGGCTGTTTTTCCCGCTCTCGTCGCGCCCCGAGGATCGTGGCCCTGGGGGGCGGCATTCCGGCGGGAATTCCATTCAGATGATCGCGCGTCTCAAGCCGGGCGCCACTCTCTCACAGGCGCAGGCCCAAATCGACGGTCAAAACGGCGCATTGGAGGCGGATGATCCCGAGGCCAAAATGATGGCCGCCGCCGGTTTTCGCTCGCTGGTGGTACCTCTTCATGCCGACCATGTTGCATCCATCCGTTCCACGGTGTTATTGATGCAGGCGGGGGCGTTCGTCCTGCTTTTGATTGGCGCGGTGAATCTGGTAAACCTGCTGCTGATTCGCGCCAATGGGCGGATTAAAGAGCTGGCGGTCCGGCAGGCGCTGGGCGCGAGCCGGCGGCACCTGGTGAGCGAAGCACTGGTTGAGACCACGTTACTGACGCTGGCCGGAGGACTACTCGGGATCGGCGTTGCCGCTGGCGGGATCCGCATCCTGGCCGTGCTGGGGGCCGATCACCTTCCCCTGATAGCACCGCTGGCCTTGGATGGGCTATCGGCGCTCGCCGCCCTGGCTGGAGCCATAGTCCTGGGGGCCGGGCTTGCTGCGCCGATCGCATGGTTTAATCTCCGGGGCCATCTGGGGAACGGCATCCAATCGGAGAGCCGGGGCGGAACAACAAGCCACGCCGCGCAAGGGTTGCGCCATAGCTTCATCGTCGCCCAGATAGCCCTGGCGGTGGTCTTGTTGGCCGGGGCCGGCTTGCTTGGACTCAGTTTCGAACGTGCGTTGGCCGTCTCTCCCGGCTTCCGGTCCGACCACATTCTCACCGGCCAGATTTATCTCCCATGGACAGACTACCCGACCTGGGCGGCCCACTCTGCGTTCAACGAAAGGCTGCTCAGAGAAATGGCCCGTCAACCGGGGGTGTCGGCAGCCGGCCTGGTCAACAATGTGCCTTTCAGCGGTCACAGCGGCAAAAGCGCCGCCACGGTGAAAGGCCATGTCCCGCGGCCCGGCGAATCGCCGAGAGGGCACTACTCTTATGGAGTCGACGGCGACTATTTCACCGCTCTAGGCTTCACTTTGCGGGAAGGACGGTTTCTCACAGCCGACGATTCACGCCGTCCTGAGCGCGTTTGCGTAGTGGATGAGGATTTCGCGCGCTACTATTGGCCACATTCGATCGCTCTCGGCCAACGCTTGTTCGAAGGCGGGGAAGAAAGACGCGATGCCGAAGCATTCACCGTCGTCGGCGTTGTGGGCGCCGTGAAACAGGCAGGGCTCACGGACGACGCAGCCCAAGGCGCGATCTATTATCCTTACGCGTTGCGCACGGACGACAGCCTGTTTGCCGTCATCCGCAGCAGCGCCTCCCCGGAGTCGCAGGCGGGGACGCTGCAGAAGGTCGTCCGGCAGATCGACCCCGATCTGCCGGTCAATGACCTCCGGTCGATGGAGACCCGCATCGCCGACAGCCTCATCGCCCGCCGCTCGCCGGCAGTGCTGGCGGGCCTCTTCTCCGTGATCGCCGTGCTGCTCACGGCCGTCGGCACCTACGGGGTGTTGAGCTACGCCGTGGCGCTGCGTCGGCGCGAGATCGGCATACGTATGGCATTGGGGGCCCGACCCGAGCAGATCCGCAGCCAGTTTTTCTTTCTCGCCCTACGCCTGCTTGCAGCCGGCACGTTGCTGGGTGTTATCGGAGCGTGGTTCGCCGGCCAAGCCATGGAGGCGGTGCTCTTCCAGGTGGCGGCTTTTAATGCGGCGACGCTGGCCGGCGCCGCGGGCATCCTGAGTGTGGTGTCCCTCGCCGCTTGTTTGCTGCCATCTCACCGCGCCGCCCGCATTTCCCCGATGGAGGCACTCGCGGACCAGTAGGCTGAACGCGGATCAGTTCTCTGACATAATTGCTCAAACGTGACATGAGCATAAATGCCGTCCCGGCGGAGAGCGCTGTCCAGCACAGCCGGCGCGAGCAGAACGGCTGGTACTTTTACGACTTCGCGAACTCGGCGTTCGCCAGCACGGTCCTGACGCTGTTGCTGGGGCCGTACATCCTGGTGGTGGCGAAGGCCGGCGCGGGAGCGGACGGGATGATCCGGCCGCTGGGCTTCCCCATCGATCCGCGCTCGTACTGGAGCTACCTGATTTCGCTCTCCGTGATCCTGCAGGTGATCGTGCTGCCGGCGGTGGGCGCGCTCGGGGATACGAGCAAGCGCAAGAAGCAGTTGCTCGGCTGGTGGGCTTACACCGGGGCCTTCGCGACCATGGCGTTGTACTTCGTCACGGGCAGCCAGTATGCGTTCGGCGGGATTCTGTTCCTGATCGCAAACGTCGCGTTCGGGGCGTCGAACGTGCTGTATAACTCGTTCCTGAACGACATCGCGCCGCCGGAAGAGCGGGACAGCGTGTCGTCGAAAGGATGGGGGATCGGATACCTGGGGGGCGGGCTCGCGCTGGTGCTGAATCTGGCGCTGTTCTTCAGGGCGGACTCGCTCGGGATATCGGAAGCGCTGGCGACGCGCATCAACCTGATGTCGGCGGGGGCGTGGTGGGCGCTGTTCACGATTATCCCGATGATGCGCATCCGCAACCGCGCGCCGCTAGCCGCCGCGGCCGGCAAGGGCGTTGTGCTCAGGCCGTTCGTGCAGTTTTTCCGGACGCTGATGGGGATGCGCGCGTATCCGCAGACGCTGCTGTTTTTGATCGCGTACCTGCTGTTCAACGATGCCGTGCAGGCGGTGATCGCGCTGGCCGGACAGTTCGGCTCCGACGAGCTGAAGATTCCGATGAACACGCTGGCGCTGGTGATCCTGTTGGTACAGTTCGAGGCGCTCGCCGGATCGTTTCTTTTTAAGTGGGTGGCGAGTGCGATCGGCGCCAAGCGCGCCATCATCGTCAGCCTGGTGATCTGGACGGGGGCGCTGGTCTCCGTTTATGTATCCATCAAGACCACGTTCCAGTACTTCATCATGGCGGGGGTGATCTCGATCGTGCTCGGGGGGACGCAGGCGCTGAGCCGGTCGCTGTACTCGCTGATGATCCCCAAGGGCAAGGAAGCCGAGTATTTCAGCGTGTACGAAATCAGCGACAAGGGGACGAGCTGGATGGCGCCCTTGTTTTTCGGGCTGGCGCTGCAGTTCACCGGGAATTACCGGCTGGCGATTTTATCGCTGATCGTTTTCTTTATCGCGGGGCTGGGGGTGCTGATTCTGGTGGATGTCCCGAGGGCGACGGCGGAGGCGGCGGGCGGGCGGTAGCGGCACAATAGTGAGAGACCTATGGAAGCCAAGACGCACCCTCCAGCGCCCGGTGAACAGAAGCTGTCTCACAAAGAGATCGTTGAGGGTATGCGGGATCTCCGCAAGCGCGTGAAGCCCGGCAAGATGAACGTCCGGGAGATGGTGAAACAGGGCAGGCGCGATTGACCCACGCCGGATGGCATTTTGTATACGTCCGCGCATCCGCTTCCTTGCGGTCGCGGCTCGGAAACATTCCAGCCGAGCCGGGTAGTAAGCAAACGGTTTTATCCGCAAACACTAACTAACTGACAACGCTGTGTTGACAGATAGCTACACCAGTTCGATTGTGACGCGGCGGCCGACCATAGCCGCCGCCCGCTGAAGGCTCGACAGGGTGATGTCCTCTTTGGCATTGAGCAACCGGTCTACCTGCGTGCGGCTCGTCTTGAGGAGCGTGGCCATCTTGTTCTTCGAGATTTTCTGTTTCTTCATGGCCTCCGCGAGTTGCCAGGCCACGACCTCCTTGACGGCTTGGGCTTGCGCCTCCTCGAAGATGCCCTCCTCCTTCAGGAAGTCATCAATGCTCGAACCCAGGTGTTTCTTGCTCATAGTTCCAACTCCTTCTTGCGTTTCCGCGCCAACGCCAAATCCTCATCCGGCGTCGCGCGCGTTTTCTTGACAAACCCGTGCAGCGCGACAAGGTGTTACCTGTAAAGGCAGAGCAGCGCACGCGCCGTCCGCTTCGTCGGCAGGTCCGTCCGAATTTCCCACAACCCGCTTCCCAGCGGACGGCACAGCGGCATGCCCACGGGCCATCGCCATTGCGCACGCAACAGGTCCCCGCCAATGGTTTGGCGCTCCCCTTCCGGCAATTCCTTCAGCCATTCCCGCACTGGCTCGCTTCCCGCCGGCGTGCGGAAAAAGATCAATGGTATCTTGTGAGGCTGCGGGTCATCCGCCATCCTGCACCTTATATAGTACAGTGTACCTTACAATGTACAGTCGGCAGAGTCTGAGATCAGGCCAGGTAGGAATCCAGGCGCTCGCGGATGAATTCGTCGTCGGTCAGGTGGGGGTAGGCGCGGCAGACGCGGTCGATTTCTTCGCTTTGGCCTGGGGATAGAACTTCGTTGGGGTCGAGACACCACGTGCCGGCTAGGATTCCCTGGCGCCGCAGGATTTCGTGGATGCCGGGGATGCAGCCTCGGAATCCGTTGCCGGGGTCGAAGATGGCGGCGTTCGAGTCGGTGATTTGCTGCGCGAGCGTCAGCATGGACGGCGGCAGAGGTTCTCCGGATTCGCGGAGCCGCTTGACTGCTTCGAGTTGCCCCACGGCACGGCGCGTCCAGACGGCCCAGTGGCCCAGGAGTCCTCCGGCTATGCGGACGGTCGTGTGGCCGAAGTCGAAGGTTGTGAGGAGATCGACCAGGATGTTGTCGTCGTTGCCGGTGTACAGCGCGATTTCGCGGGCCCGGCCGGATTCGGCGACGGCGCGGGCTACGTCCAGCGTCTGGTAGCGGTTGAAGGGCGCGATTTTGATGGCGACGACGTTTTCGATCTCCGCGAACTCGCGCCAGAAATCGTAGGGGAGGCTGCGGCCTCCCACGCTGGGCTGAAGATAAAAGCCGAACAGCGGAATGATCTCGGCGACGGCGCGGGCGTGCGCGATCAGCTCGGGGATGGCGGCGTCCCGCATCGCGCCGAGGCTCAGCAGGCCGGCGTCGTAGCCCAAGTCGCGCGCCAGCTCGGCCTCGCGGACGGCTTGTTCGGTACGGCCGAGGATGCCTGCAATCCGGACAATATCGCGGTTTCGCATCTCTTCCATAGCGATCTGCAGGACGGGCTGGTACAGGCCGCGTTCGCGGATCGCAAACTGGGTGGTGTGTACGCCGACGGCGAGTCCTCCCGCGCCGGCGGACAGGTAGTAGCGGGACAGGGCTCGCTGGCGGCGTTCGTCGAGCTTCCGCTCCGCCGTCAGCGCGAGCGGGTGCGCGGGGATTACGAGGCCGTCGAGCAGGCGGCGCCGGAGGTCCATCAGAACCGCCCGTCCCGCGTTTCAAAGTGGGTCGGCTTGCCGAGGGTCTCGCCGCCGGAGCGGATCCAATCGGCGATCCAGTCGATCATCTGGCCGATTGTCACCGAGGGCGCGCCGAACTCAGCCACCATTCGAGAGCTGTTGCTGATCAGTGCCGTGCCGGCCTCGTTGCCCTGCAGGATGGGCTGCATGTTGAAACACCGGGCGAATTCGTGAGCCAGCCAGCGAACCGAAAGAACTTCAGGACCAGTCAAGTTGACCACCCAGGGTGGGGAGGCGCAATGGGCCAGGCATCGCAGGCAGACCGAGTTCGCGTCGCCCTGCCAGATGACGTTCACGTCGCCCATGGTCACATCCACGGGCTGCCCGGCGAAGACCTTTCGCGCAATGTCGGCGAGCACGCCGTAGCGCATTTCCACAGCGTAGTTGAGCCGCAGAATCGCCGCCGGAGTGCCGTATTTTTGGGAGCCGTATTCGAACATGCGCTCGCGGCCGAGCGCGGATTGGGCGTACTCGCCGACCGGCGCAACCAGCGTGTCCTCCGTCGCGCCGCCGCTGTTGACGGGAACCAGTGGATAGACGTTTCCGGTGGAGAACGCGACAATGCGCGAGTTGCGATAGCGTTCGGCGACCAGGCCCGGCAGATAGGTGTTCATCGCCCAGGTGAGGTGCGCGGCGCCGGTAGTGCCGAACTTCATCGCCGCCATGAAGATAATGTTGGGCGCGTTCGGGAGTCTCGCGAGGGCGCCTGGTTCGAGGAGGTCTTCGCGCACCGTTTCAATGCCCGCTCGTTCGAGCTGGTCCGTGACCGCCGCATTCGTGAAGCGGGCGACGGCGATCACGCGCCACTTGCGGCCGGACGCCTGGATGGCCCGGCGCGCACGCAGCGCGAGAGTCGGACCCATTTTTCCGCCTGCTCCAAGAATTAATAGATCGCCGTTGAGGGCTGCCGCGGCCGCTACGTCGTGTTCGGAAGGGCGGGAAAGCAGTTCGTCGAGATTGTTGTCGTTGGGTATCATCCTGAAAGAAATCCGTTCGGCCCGCCAAGCGTCGCCAGGAGTGGCGACGCGGCACGCACGAGTGCGTGCGCCACGAGGGTTCATCCGGCCTCGAAACCGGCGATGGCGTAGACCAGCGAATCGTCGCCGCGCACGTTCTCGCCGAGGCACATCCGGACGAGCTGGCGCACCGGACGGAAGCCGAGCGCTCCGGCGATTCGGACGGCGTGCTGGTTTGCGGGGAGAAGGTCCCAGAACCAGGGTTCGTCCGGGCGCGCCGCGATGAGGCCTCCGGCAAGTTGCTCCGCCGATTCCGGAGTTCGCGAGACGCAGGGGCCGAAATAGCGGGCGCGGGCGCCGGGGCGGTCCATGGCGTATGCGTCCGGGAGCAACGCCGGCACGCCGAGTTCGCGGAGGAAGCGGGAGCGGTCGGCTCCGAAGGCGGCGTCGTCGAGGTCGGCCTGAATGGATCCTGCGTTGGCCGGCGCGCGTGCTTCGCATGACCCGGGGGCGCGATGCCATCGCTCGACGGGCTGCTCCGCCTCGAACCCGAGCGAGCGGTACAGCGCTTCGCCTTGCGCTGTCGCGTCGAGTTTTACGCAGCGAATTGCGCGCTCGCGCGCCGCTCGCAGGGCCCATTCCATCAGCAGCCGTGCATACCCGCGCCCGCGATGATCCGGATGCGTTAGAACCATTCCGATCCAAGCCATGGCTGTGCCGTGACAGAGTAACGAGGTCGTCGCCACGACACGGCCGCCGGTCTCGACACAAGAGCAACCCTCTATAATCCGCAACCAATCTTCGGGAGTTTGGTTCCAGCCGGCGGCGTTGGACAATTCCCACGCGCCTGGCACGTCGGATTGCCGCAGTGGACGCACTACCCCATAATAGTACGCTGGAGGCTCAATTTGACTGCTTTACCGATGCGTCGGTCCGGTGTGAAGCGCGGCGGTTGGATTGCGCTGCTCGTTGTCTTCTTTTTCCTGCTGATCGGCGCGCGCGCCATTGCGGGCTATTACATCGATTATCAGTGGTGGAAAGAAATGGGCCAGGTTCCGACCTGGTTGTCCATGCTGGCTTATGGCGTATCGCCGACCGTCGGCGCGGCCGCGATCGCGTTCGTGGTGTTCTGGATTTCGCATGCCCGGGCCGTGAAAAAGGTCGGGACGCATCTGGGCGACCACCCGCTCTACGCGCGCCTGTCGGGGGTTGTGCTACTTCTGGTCGCCATCATCTTCGCGCTGGCGGTGATCGACTCTTGGACCGTCGTGCGCTACGTCGGAGGCAGGTCTCTGCCGGCCAACGCGACGGCGTGGAAGGACCCTGTTTTTGGCCATCCGCTGTCGTTCTATCTCTTCGAGCTTCCGTTCTACACGATCCTGCTGCGGTTCGTGCTTGGCCTTACGCTCATCGCGTCCGTGCTGTATTGGCTTACGGCGCGGGGCTGGCAGCTTCGGACGAGGCTGCCCGGGTTCGGTCAAGGTGGCATGGTGGATCTCAGCGAACTGCGGGTGCTCGGGGCGCTGGAATCCCGTTTCCTCAGGGGCATCGTAGGAGTGTTCCTGGTAGCGCTCGCGATGCGATTCTACCTGGATCGATACGACATGCTCCTGAACGAACACGGAATCATGGTCGGGATCGACTGGGTGAACGAGAACGTCGGTTTGCCCCTGCAATGGCTGGCCATCTTCGCGGCGCTCGCCGCCGCCGTGCTGTTCTGGTCGGGGTTCCGAAAGATGGCGATCTCAATGGCGATCGTTCTGGTCATACAGGCGATCGTTCCGCGCCTGGTATCGGCGGTGTACGTGAAGCCGAACGAGATCACGCTGCAGAAGCCGTACATCCAGCGGCACATCGACGCCACCCGGGCCGCCTATGGGATCGACCAGCGCATCCGGGAAACCGAATTTGCCGCGCGGGCCGAAGCGCCGGTCAATGTCGAGAAGAACCGGCCCATTTTCGACAACGTACGGCTGTGGGACTGGCGCGCGTTCCACGACACCGTCAGCCAGATCCAGCCGTTACGGCCTTATACTTTTTCCGACACGGACATCGACCGCTATACAATCGACGGCCAGCTACGGCAGGTGCTTCTGTCGCCGCGCGAACTCGACCTGACGCAGCTTGGCGACGCCCGGAACAGGTGGATCAACCCGCATTTCGTATACACGCACGGCTATGGCCTGGTGATGGCGGAGGCCAACAAGATCACTCCGACCGGTCTGCCAGTCCTGTTTATCCGCGACGCTCCGCCGATCATCTCGACGCCCAGCCTGAAGCTCACCCGCCCGCAGCTTTACTATGGCGAGGTCACGCACGAGCCGGTGTTTGTCCACACCGGGCAGCCGGAGTTCGATTACCCTTCCGGCGGCGACAATGTTCACACGAGTTATGACGGGACCGGCGGCTTTCCGATGTCCTCGTTTGTCGAGCGGCTGGCGGCGGCCGTCAGCTACGGCGACTGGAACATTCTGCTGACAGGTCAGTTAACCGGCGACAGCCGGATGATGATCAACCGGCGCGTGACAGAGCGCGTGGCAAAACTGGCCGGTTTCGTGCGCTGGGATATCGATCCGTACCTTGTCATCACGGCCGATGGACGCCTGGTCTGGATCATTGATGGATACCTGACGTCCGACGCGCACCCGTACTCGCGCGAAGTGTCGATGGACGCGATCGGCACGTTCAACTACATCCGGAATTCGGTAAAGGCGACCGTGGACGCGTACACGGGGGAAACGCGAGTCTATATTTTCGATCCCTCCGACCCGCTGATCCGCGCGTATCAGAACCTGTTCCCCGGGCTTTTTCATGCGGAATCGGAGATGCCGGCGGACCTGCGCGCGCACGCACGGTACCCGGAAATTCTGTTCCGCGCGCAGGCCGAGATATACCGGACGTTCCATATGCGGGACTCGGAGGCGTTCTACAACAAGGCCGATCTGTGGGATGTGGCGCGGTGGGTGTCCGGACAAGAGACGCAGCCGCAGCCCGTCAATCCAACGTATGTGGTGGCGACGCTGCCGGGAGAAACGCAGGCCGAGTTCCTGCTCATGATTCCGTTCACGCCGCGGAACAAGGACAATCTGATCGGGATGATGGTGGCGCGCTGCGACGGCGCGCATCTCGGGGAGGTGCGGTTCCTACTTCTGTCGAAGCAGGAATTGTTGCTGGGGCCGATGCAAGTGGAGGCGCGGATCAATCAGGATCAGAACATCTCGAAGGACCTGACGCTGTGGAACCAGCAGGGTTCGCAGGTGCTGCGCGGCCAGATGATTGTGCTTCCGGTGGACAACACGTTCGTCTACGTGGAGCCTATTTACATCCAGGCGAAAGAAGCGCGGATGCCGCAGATGAAGAAGGTGGTGGTGGCCGTGGGGAACACGCTTATCTACGCCGATACCTACGATCAGGCGCTTGCCCAGCTCGCGGGACTACGGCCGGGTGAGCGCGTCACGCCGGCGGTGGTAACGGCGCAGGCCCAGGCGCAAGCCGCGCCGGCGGCGATTCCGGCGGAACAGCGGATCAA
>JANXRE010000027.1 GCA_025353165.1 Acidobacteriota bacterium
TTATTTAACGGCCAATCGACCACGATTACTCCCGGCACGGGCACATTGACCGTCAGCAACACGGGCCTCTTCGACCTGGACGGACAGACCACCGCCACCGTCTCCGGGAACTTGACGAATTCCGGCACTGTAGCAACCAACTACTTCAATCACATTGTGGGTCCGAACAATCTGACCGTAACCGGTGCGATGACCAACAATGCGGGCGCTCAGTTCGTCGTGGGCCAGTTCAACAACACCACCGACGTCGCCAATATCGGTCTTTTGTCGAACAGCGGAACCGTGAACGTAGACACTGGCGCTACCCTCAATCTCACTTCCTCGGGTACTGACACCAACTTGTCCACCATCACCCTGACCGGCTCGACGCTGAAGATCTCCGGGACCAACACGACGCTCAGCGGGAAGGGAACCGTTTCCCTCTCTAACAGCGCATCCAACCTGATCACCGGCGGGGCCACGGGCGTCACTTTCACCAACGGCAATACCATCCAGGGCTCGGGCACGCTCTCCAACATGGCCATCGTCAACACCGGCACGATTTCGGCCAACCAATCCATTCCGCTGATAATCCTGCCGGCAGCAGGGGGCCTGACCAATACCGGCACGCTGAACGTCAGCACTGGCGGCTTGCTTCAGATCGGCACCTCGGCTGGCGGAGCCCTGACCAACCTCTCCGGAACCACCCTGACGAACGGAGCCTACCTGGTTAGCGGGACTCTCCAATTTGGAGCCAGCGGCACCAGCATCGTGACGAATGCGGCCAAGATCACCCTGACCGGCGCGGGCTCGCAAATCGTCGATTTCAGCAACGGCAATATTCTCGCGAATTTTGCGACGAACGCAACGGGCGCGTCCTTCACGCTCGGGTCCCAGCGCAGCTTCACAACCGCCGGGAACTTCACCAACAACGGCACTTTGGTCGTCGGAGGCGGCGACAAATTCAAGGTCAATGGCAATCTGACGAACTTCGCTGGTACTACGCTGACCGGGGGCATTTACAAGATTACCGGAACCTTGCAGTTCAACAACGCCAATATTGTCACGAATGCTGCAAACATCACCTTGACCGGCCCTAATTCGAAGATTAATACCAATACCAATACGGACGGGCTCGCGAACTTCGCCGTCAACGCGGCCGGCGCGACTTTCGCCCTGGGAACGAACCGCAGCTTTACAACGGCGGGGAATTTTACGAACAACGGTATTTTGACCGTCGGCACAGGCGACACTTTCAATGTCAACGGCAACCTGACTAACTTCGCCGGCACAACGCTGACGGGCGGCACTTACAACGTCACCGGCGCGTTTCAATTCAATAACGCGAACATCGTGACCAACGCCGCGAACATCACGCTGACCGGCACAACTTCGAAGATTGTGAATCAAACCGCAACCAATGCGCTGGCAAACTTCGCCACCAACGCGGCCGGCGGCACGTTCACGCTCGCCGGGAATCAGTTCCTGACAACGGCTGGCGGCAATTTCAGCAACGCGGGTACATTCACCATCAACAAGGGCAGCACCTTCACGGTGGGCGGCTCGGGCTTTAACTTCACCCAGAGCGCCGGAATTACCACCGTGGACGGGACGTTGCAGGGCGCGAGCACCGGTTCGCTTAGTCTCAACGGCGGGTCGCTGTTTGGCGGCGGGACTCTCGGCTACTCGGTGGTGGATGCGGGCACCATCACCCCGGGCGACTCATCCACCAAGACGGGTATGCTGACGGTTACAAGTACCTATACGCAAAGTTCGACCGGAACGCTCGACATCTCCATCGGCGGCGCGACTGTCGGTACCCAGTACGATCAACTGAAGGTCAACAGTAGTGCGGCTCTCACCGGCACCCTGAACGTGAGCCTCGTGAACGGTTTCGTTCCCGCTCTAAACTCCACGTTCGACATCCTGAATGCGTCGTCGCGGTCGGGCACGTTTAGCACGGTGAACGGGCTCAGCATCAACGGGACTGAGCATTTCGCCATATCCTACACCGGCACCGACGCCATCCTGACCGTCGTCGCCGGCGCGTCCGGCATAGCTACGCAGCCTTCCGGCGTACGTGGTATCCACCGGATGATCGCCGGCCCGCGAAAGTTCCCGCCCACCGTAAGCCCTGTGGCCGCCCTCATGCCCCCCGGTTTCCGGGGCCTCTCGCCCGCGGTCACGCGCGCGCCGCTTGGCCTTTCGTCTCCGAATCACAAGCGCTTGGAATGGGGCGTTGATCTGACTGAGTTGATGAAGACCAGCCCGAAGCAACTATGGAAGAACTGGCTCGCCGATCCGTCCCAAGCGTCACGGGTCGGCTTCGTGATGATGAGCCGCTAATTACCGT
Organism: Acidobacteriota bacterium; assembly: GCA_025353165.1. GTDB lineage: Bacteria > Acidobacteriota > Terriglobia > Bryobacterales > Bryobacteraceae > TMP-7. The sequence goes on from JANXRE010000027.1 coordinate 2,333, forward strand.
ACGCCGAGCCGTTCCAGCTTCCGGTACAGCGTCTTCCGCTCGATCCCGAGGATCTTCGAGGCGCGGCTCTTGTTGCCGTTGGTAGCCGTGAGGACGCGCCGGATCTGCTCCGCTTCGGTATCCGCGAGACTGTCTCCCGGATGGTCGCGGGGCTCCATCGAATCGATGGCGTCGCGCACGGATTCCTCGTCGATGCGGTTCTGCGCCGCGAGGATGCACAGCCGCTCCATCATGTGCTGGAGCTGCCGCACGTTTCCCGGCCAGGAATATACTTCCATGGCTTTGATGCCGGATTCGGTCAACTTCGTTTTCTGTCCGTAGCGGGCGTTGTATTTCTTCAGGAAGTAGTGTGCCAGCAGGGCGACATCGCCGCGGCGATCGCTTAGCCGGGGCAGGATCAGGCGGACCACATTGACCCGGAACCAGAGGTCCTCGCGGAACTTGCCCTCTTCCACCATCTTCTGGACGTTCTTGTTGGTGGCGCAGACGATTCGCACATCGACCGGGCGCGATCGGGAAGCGCCCAGGGGCCGGATCTCGCGCTGCTGGAGAAACCGCAACAGCTTGAGCTGGAAGCCCAGTTCTATGTCGCCGATCTCATCCAGGAATACCGTCCCGTGATGGGCCGCCTCGAACAGACCGACACGGTCGCGGTCGGCCCCGGTGTAGGCGCCCTTCAACGCGCCAAACAGCTCGCTTTCGAGCAGGGAGGGAGCGATGGACGCGCAATCCACCGGGACAAACGGCTGGCTCGAGCGCGCCGAATTGCGGTGAATCATGCGGGCGATCATCTCTTTTCCGGTGCCCGTCTCGCCTTCGATCAGGACGGTGGCGTCGGTGGGGGAGACCCGGGAGAGAATCTTGTAAATCTCGATCATCGCCGGAGAACTTCCGATCATCCCGGTCTCTGGCAGATCGTCGATCTCCGATTCTTCCTCCTCCTCCTCGGGTTTCAATAATGACGCTTCGGCCCTCCGGATGACCTGCAGCATCGTATCGATCTCGAACGGCTTGGCCACGTAATCGAAAGCGCCATTCTGAGTGGCGCTCATCACCGTCTCCATGCTGCCGCGCGCGGTCATCAGGATCACGGCGCAATTGGGGTTCTGCTGGCGAGCGCTTTTCAGAACGTCGATGCCGCTGCGCTCGTCCAGGTAGATGTCCGAGATGACGATCGGATACGCGACTTCGCGAAGGCGGTCGATGGCCTCGCGCGTGGACGCAACCGCGTCGACCTCGTAACCTTCCAGTTCGAGAAACGTGCTGATTGTCGTTCGAACGGCGTTGTCGTCTTCTACTATGAGCAGTCGTGACAAATGCTGACCTTGAGTGCCTCAGCAGGAACTACTATTGTAAACGTTGAGCCCTGTCCTGGCGCACTCGCGACTTCCATGCGGCCGCCGTGGTGGATCACAATCTGTTCGACGATAGACAGCCCTATGCCGGTTCCAACCTCGCCCGAGGCTTCAGCTCTTTTGGTCCGGTAGAACTTGCGGAAGATGTTGTTCAGCTCCCTGGCATCGATGCCAATCCCCTGATCTTTCACTGAAAGCCGTAACGACCCATGCTCCAGCACCGCGTCCACGAGTACCTGCCGTCCGGCCGGCGAGTACTTTACCGCGTTCGTCAGCAGGTTGTAGAACGCGTATTCCATCAGCTCGCGATCCCCGGTCACCGTCGCTTCGGCGATGTCCCTCTCATCGATGACGATCTGTTTCCGCTCGGCGATCGGCCGCACGCGGTCCAGGCAAGCCTGTAACATATGCCGGACGGGAAACGCCTCGCGCTTCAGGTCGATCTGCCCGTCCGTCAAGCGCTCGACGTCCAGGAAGGTCTGGATCATGCCGGCGAGCCGCTTCGATTCCGAGTTGATCATGCTCGCCATCTGCTTCCTCTTCTCGTCGGTGAGGTTGTACCGGCCCATCATTTCGCTCGACCCCTGGATGGCGGTCAGCGGAGTGCGCATCTCGTGAGTGACAAAATGGATGGCTTGCTGATACCGCGCCTTGTCCGACTCGGACCTTCTCAGGGCGCGGCGCACCACGAAGTATTGGAACGCTGCCGCCGTGCTGATGGGCAGCCACGAGGTCGAGATGGAGATGAAGTACGGGAAGACGATTCCGTTCTGGAAGAACACCGCGGGTAACGCGTGAGCGCAGGCCAGCAGCGCCCCGGCTATGAGATAGGGGGGCCAGCCCGATAGAAAGCCGAAGTTCAGCCCGGCGGCCACGGCCAGCAGGATGCAAAACCCGAGCACAGTCACTTCGGAGGCCGGCACCAGGAACTGCCGGTGCTGCATGGTCTCGAACGCCTGGGCATGGATGACGACTCCTTGCACGGCGTCGCCGTAGGGGTTGAATAACCTGTCGCGAACGTAGGACAGGGCGGTATACCCGATGAAGACGGTCTTGTCCCGGAAATTGGCCGCGAGCTCCGGATGGCTGACCAGTTGCCAGATTGACCAGGTGGGCGATCCGGCCCGTTGATACCGGATACGCAGGGGCCGCTCGTCGGCCGAGTGCGGAGCGGGTAGCACGGTGTCGCCGACTTGCAGATCGTCAGGCGATTCCAGAATCGAGCTGTTCCTGGCCAGCCGGAACGCCTCCAGGGAGAGAGCCCAGCGCCGGATGGCGCCGGCCGATTTCTCCAGCGGAACGAGCCTGCTAATCCCGTCCAGCGGGTTCTTCTCGGCGTGGACGTGGCCTAGCGCCGCGGCCGTCGTCCGGAAGGCCGGGATCGGATCCTCCCAGCCACCCGGCACCAGTTCGCACGACAGCACCACGTTCCGCATCCCGGAGAGCGCCCGGGCCAAGTGTCCGTCCTCCTCCGGATCGCTGCGGTCCGCGAGGATAAAATCGATGGCCACCGCCCGCGGATGAACCGGTGCGATCCGCTCCAGCCCTTTGGCGAGAATGGTCCGGATGTGCCGCACGCCGCCCATGGAAGCCAGCGTTTCCTCATCCACGGCGAGGACGGCGGATTGCGGTTGTTCGGGCGCGGGCGGATACAGGTTGAAGAAGAAGTCGTAAGCGTAGTTATCTATTCTGGCCGCCAGACTGGTCCAACCCGCGATCAGGGCGATCGTGAGCGCCGCTCCCAGCAATCCGATGTAGGCGGCAATCGTCTTAGCGGGCCAACGCTTTTTCAACTTCCTCCGGCTCCCTGGGCAACGCGCCGCTGAGCAGCTCCACGCCGTTGTCGGTAACCAGCACGGTGTCTTCGATGCGGATCCCGATGTTCTCCTTGGGGATATAGATGCCGGGCTCGACCGTGATCACCATTCCAGCCTGCAAAGGACCGGGCCCCGTCGCGTCGTGAACGTCCAAGCCTACATGGTGAGAAACTCCATGAGGCAGGTATTTGTCCATCGTTGTGCCGTCCGCGTCCTTGAACTGATGCAAGTAGTCTTTCGCGATTTTGGTCAACGACGAAATCTCGACCCCGGGCTTAACGGCGGCGAGGACCGCTTTCTGCGCGCCTAGAACGTAGTTATACAACTCGCGCTGGCGCGCCGTGAACTTGCCGCCCACCGGAAGAGTGCGAGTGATATCGGAGGCGTATTCGTCGCATTCGGCCGCTGCGTCGATGACGATCACCTCTCCGGCGTCCATCCGGCGGTTGTTGGCGGAATAATGCAGTACGGTGCTATTGGGGCCGGATCCGAAAATCGGGGAGTAGGAGTGGCCCGCGCATCCTTCTTCGAGGAGAGTTGCTGTAAACGTTGCAGCGGCCTGGTACTCGGAGACCCCGCCGGCCAGTCTCTTCCAGGCTGCGCGGTGGGCATCCATCGAGACGTTCGTCGTGTGGCGGATCGCCTCGATCTCCGCCGGGGATTTCTTCATGCGGAGCTTCGCGATCATCGGCGCCGAGGCCGAAATTTTCCGTAGAGCAAGCAGTTTCTCGAGTTTCTGCGCCGCCGGGGACTCCGGTTCCGAATAGACCTTCTCGGCGGTTCCGATGGCTTCCATCAAAGCGGGCTCCAGCTTTTCGATCGGAGCAACCTGTTGGAAACCGGTCACCTCGCGCGCGTCGGCGTCCGACGCGTCGGCGCGCTTCCCCATGAACGTTTCGGCGTGTGCGTTCCGGTGCGGCACAAACAGCGTTTCACCATCGTGCGTTATCAGTACGACGGCCCCGGGCTCGGTCCAGCCAGTCAGGTAAAGAAAATCGCGATCCTGCGGCACCCGGTAAACCTGGTCGCGACCCTCGGTATATCCGAATAGCACGAGGGTTCCGTCCAGATTCTTCCGCAGTTCGTCGCGCCGGGCGCGGTATTCCTGTTTGGGAATGGGACTCGCCACCACGTGCAGGCTGGCGCACACTCCCAGAAAGAAAACGGCCCATATTCCGCGCATTGATTTGAGTATAACGGGCTCAGACGGGGTAATCGGTCACTGTCGCTTTTCGAGTGTTTCCATCCGGCGCTCAAGCGCTTGGATCTCCGTTCTCAATTTCCGGTCGTGGTCTTCCAGCGCCTCCATGCGGGAACTGGCCCCGTTCACGAAGCCGAAAATGGCAGTTAACAAGCGATCCTGGAGTTGTTGCAGGCGACTATCGAGATCGTTTGGTATGACGCTATCGCTGTCCATGTCTCGCTTATCGGTTTATCACAGAACAGCGCGGAGCTAAATCGCCCGCCAGCAAAGGCGGTGATAGCCGTCCTGGTACGATAAAGGCAAATGTCCCGTGTCACTCTGATCCTGCCAGTGGCCGCCATGCTGGCCCTTAGTACTTCTCATGGTTCGCCGCAGGCATCGAGCGTCGCCCGGCCGCCTATTGTCGGCGTCGCGCACATCGGCTTAAAGACGAATGACCTCGCCGCGGCGCGGAAGTTCTATGGCGAGTACCTCGGCTACGACGAGTCTTTCACCCTCAATAAGCCGTCCGGCGGGCTCATGCTGACGTACTTCAAGGTGAACGATCACCAGTACATCGAAGTCTTCCCCGAACTGAAGACCGAAACCGAGGACCGCCTCTCGCACATCGCGTTTGAAACCACAAATGCCGCGCAGCTGCGCGACTACCTGGCGAGTAAGGGCGTCAAAGTACCTGGTACGGTGAAGCCCGGCCTGGACGGCAATGTCAGTTTCATGATCCAGGATCCGGACGGCCATAACGTCGAGTTCGTGCAATACATGCCCGGCTCGCTGCATACCCGCAATTTCGGCAAGTTCATGCCGCTAACGCGCATCTCCGAGCGGATCATTCACGTCGGTGTCACCGTCCAGGATCGCGCCGCTTACGATCGCCTATATAAGGACATCCTCGGGTTCCGCGAGTTCTGGCACGGAGGCATGAAGGACGACCGCACCGATTGGGTGGACATGCAGGTGCCGGACGGAACCGACTGGCTGGAGTACATGCTGAACGTGCATAACCCGTCGCCGAGGACGCTCGGCGTGATGCACCATTTGGCGCTCGGCGTTCCCAGTGTGGCGCGCAGCCACGAAAGGCTGATCGCTCGCGGGATGAAAACCGAAGAGCCGAAGGTCGGGCGCGACGGCAAATGGCAGCTCAACCTCTATGATCCGGACTTGACGCGCGCGGAATTGATGGAGCCGAACCCGGTCCAGACTCCCTGCTGCTCGCCGATGTTCTTCAACAAGTAGATTAGTTTCTAGTGTCCTGGGCGAGAAATACGTTGCATAAGTAACGATTAAGCTGCATACTTAGGTATGCGTACGGGACGTCCCAAGAAACCTCTGGAAATCGCCGAGGAGGATCGCGATAAATTGAGCATGATTGCGCGTCGGCCGAAGTCGGCACAGGC
>JANXRE010000050.1 GCA_025353165.1 Acidobacteriota bacterium
CGAGGAGAGACTCGACTTCGCGGCGCAATTCGGGATCGGCCTGCGCAAGCAGAGCGGCGCGCTCGTCGGAGGAGGCTTCCCGCACGGAATGGTACAGGTCCTCGATTCGCTGGAGACGATCCGGTGTCATGACGGCGACGCCCCTAATGATATCTCTGGAAATCCGAATGCCAGGGTGGCTCGCCTGGCTGCCATCCAGCGCGGAGCTCACGGGCGAGCCAGACGCGGGCCAATTTCCAGTCGCGCCGGACGGTGCGAGGCGGGATTTTGAGGACCTCGACGATGTCCTCTTCGTTCGGTCAGCCGAAATAACGCAGTTCCACGACGTTGGCCTGGCGAGGCGCGATTTGCGCGAAGGCGGCAAGCGCGTCGTCTAGCGCGACCATGGAACGGTTGGGCTCGCGGGGGAGACGACGGCGATTTCGTCGAAGTTCACGTGTATGGCCCGGCCCCACGTTTGTGGGAGGCGCGGGCGCGGGCGGCCTCCACCGGAATGCGGCGCATCATTTGCACGGCCATGGCGAAAAACTGTGCGCGCTGCTGCCCTTCGACTTTGGTCACATCGGCCAGGCGCAGGTACACTTCGTTTACCAACGCGGTGGTCTGACGGGTGTTACCCTGACGCTCGTTCTTCCTGTGGCGGCGAGCCATGAGGCGCAATTCCTCGTAAACGCAATTTGATAACTGGTCGAGTGCGGCTGCATCGCCGGCGCCCCAGCAATATTTAGATAGTCAAATGGACAATTTCATTGCGCTGGCGCGCTGGCGCCTTTGATCAAGTCCTTAACGCTTGCGGCCAGCGGGGCGTCGTCGACGACATAAAAGAGTCCGCCCCGGCCGTTCTGGCTGCTGCCGCAGTTCGGTCCCGAGAGCGAGCCCTGCTGGTTCATGTCGCCGAAGATGGCATAGGTGTGGGTTCCCGTCGAAACGCCGATCTTGGCGTGATTGCCGACCGGTGCAGGCAATCCTTCCAGTCCGATCGTCGCTCCGGCCCATGTTCCCGATGTGGCGATGTCGACCGCGCCCGGTTTGCCGAGCGACGGATCCCAACAACCGACTGTCGTGGTGGAGGTTGTCGACGGAATCTCCGGATGGGCCCACCACGTGGCTGCCCGCAGAGGCTCGCCACCCAACATTGCAGAAATCATCTGCCACGGCGGGACCTGCAAATCCGAGGGTTTCGAGATCAGCAGGACGCCACTCGAGAGTTTCGCCTGCGTCGCGGTCTTGCTCGTGGAGACTTTGCCAAGGGTTTTCACTAAGGCCTGAATGTCCGGAGGGCCGCCGTTTCTGACGATTTGAAGGTTCGATGGGGCGGTAGCGACACTCGCGTTTTGAAGACCGTTCAGAACGGCGACTACGTCGTCCTTGTTCAGCTTCAGCGCGAAAAAGTGCTGGCTTACCAGAACATCGTTGTCTATCACGCAACCGAGGGTATTCCCGTCGTTCTTCCGAGGGTTCTGTGAACTGCCGGAGGCGGGCCACGATGGCGTGGAGACCTGCAACGCCAGCCCGTTTCCAGCGTCGTCCCAAGCCAACATGCCCTTCGAATGGCCTGCGGGGGCGCCCTCATCCGCAATGGGATCCCCTTTGAACTGGTCGTTCCAGAGCAGGTAGGAGAAATGGCCGCTGTACACCTGGTCGAAGGTGGCGCCCACGGGGTCGCTGGTGGTATCGCCAACACAACCTCCTCCTTTTTGGAGGGTGTGATCGATACTGCTGGCGTAAGCGAATTGCTGGCCGAATGGTTGTTTGTAGGTTTGAACCGTGCCGCCAAACGGGCAGGCTCTCTGAACTCCGGCGCCGCACTCCGGAAAGGCGCCGGCGTTGAATTTGAAGACGAACCACCAGTCGACCGCCTGCCCGGCCTTCAGCAACGGGACGGGGGAGTTCCCCGGCGGCGCCGCCACCGCCTGAGCCGCCGATGCAGCTTGCGTGGCTGACGGTGGATTGGACGGCGGAGGCGCCTTGGACGGACCAACGACGTAGCTGCCGACGAGGGCGACCGCGAGCGGCAAAAGCGGGCCGACCGTACGGGTCAGACTACTCGGCGAGGCCGGGGGGGCGGCCGGCTTTCTAGGCACCGGGCGCCTTTGCGGCCGTGGTGGTGGTGGTAGCAGTACCATCGGGGGCTTGCGTGGTCGTAGTGGTTTGGTTGCCGCTGGTCTGGATTCCCTTACTCACCGCATAAGTGGACGCACTGATGCCGAGCAGCGTCAAAATTTCGGGCGGGATCGACGGCGGAAACTCCATCTTTGATACCACCACCAGGAACAGGCTCAAGGCGATGACCAGCGTGAAGATCAGCAACTGGAAGCGCGACATGCTGGCCTTATTGGTGCCCGTTTCGCTCAATAAATCGCTCAGGTCTATGCGGCCGTTGGCGATATAAACCAGCACGGCGAAGCCGAGGAGAAAGATCAGTGCGAGCACCGTATAGCCGGTTGCGAGCTTCAGCTTGACGAACGCGACGTCCGTGTGGCTCGGATCGATGGGCAGGAAGGCCAACAGAGCGGCGAGGATCGCCAGGATTCCCACGCCCATCACGATGTATTTTGCTTCCGATTTCATTTTTCCTCTCAGTTTTTACTTTTGGGTCCGAAAATATCCCACGCTTTTGTGCCGAGATATACAGCTTGGCTGCCGCCCATCGCCGCAACCAGCGCCGGGGGAAGGGTGGGGAATTGCGACGGATCATGAATGGTGGCCAGTAGGTATTGGAGCGCGGTCAGAACCGTTACCATGAGCAGTTGAATCCGCCCGGGGCTGATCGTCTTGTTATCGTTGGCCAGGAGGAGGCCGGCGAAGCTCCCCGCGCGGACCAGTTGCCACAGCGTGACTGCGCCAAAGGCTACGATCAGGACGATCAATTCCCAACGGGCGGCGATTTCGAGCGATCGCATGCAAGAGGCTGTGCCGCACATACTGCGGGTTGGCAAACAGTATGAACAAGTTTTGGACGGATGTCAAAGGCTTTTGCCGTGCCGCGAAGCTATTGGAAGTTGGACTCGGTTTGGAGCCGGATCTTCAAACGGCAGCGCAGCACGTGGTCGTCTCCGCGCACGAGCCTCTGAATGGAGCAGAACTCGCCCTTTCCCACCTCGCCGGACAAAACATCCGGAGTAAGGTATTGGTCGCCTGCAAAGCGCACAGGTCCTCGGACCACTGCAACGGATATCCCGCTCCTCAGAATGAGAAGTGCACATGCGGCGGGACCTGCATGCCCGGGTACGGGCGGGGATGGATGGTAGGAAGCTCGAACCGGCCCGCGGCGTCCGTTTTCATCCAGCCGTACAGGCGCGGAGGATACGCGGTGCGGTTCTCGCCGTAATAGCCCTGCGCGTCCGTGTTGTAGGCGTAGACCGTCAGGCCCGGGACCGGCGTCGACCCGTTCGGGGCGAAGACCTGTCCGGCGACTTCCAGCGGCTCGCCGGGTTCCGCCGTCGATACAATCCGCGCCCGAGAGGCGAGAGAAGCGGGCGCGGGGTGGTGGATCATCACCAAACCGTTCCGGCGCGCGTTCCGCGGCACGGCGGGCGGCAGGGAGTCGAAAGGCTCCTCGGCTTCGGCGGTCCGTGGGAGTCCGCAGGCGGCCGCGAGTCCCATTCCGAGGCGCGGAAGATCGCGGCGGGTGCGCGGTTGGGTTTCTGAATGAACCGTGTTTGTCGTCATGAAAGGAGGACGGGGGCCGGGAGCGGAGTGTTAACGCAGGCCAAAAAGAGAAAGGGCGCGGACCGTGAGGTCCGCGCCCGAAGAAATTCCACTTAGTTGGCTGCTACAGGAGGCGGAAATTCACTTCAATCTGCGCCGAGACGGGAACGGCACGGCCGTCCTTCAAGCCGGGCTTGAAGCGCCACTTCTGAACCGCTTCGATGGCCTTCTGGTCGAGGCCCAGGCCGAGGGGACGAACCACTCTCAGATCCCGGGGCTGGCCTTTTTCGTCGACCACCACGTACAGCACCACGGTGCCCTGGAACTTCGCCTTGCGCGCCTCTTCCGAATACTCGGGCTCGACTTTGAAAACCAGTTGCGGGGCTGAAACGCCGCCGCCGATACGATAGGGCCCACCGCCCACGCCGCCGCCCGAACCCGGGCCAAAGCCTTGTCCTCGGCCAGGACCGACGCCGCCGCCGGAACCGGTGCCGATGCCGCCGCCCGAACCCGGGCCGTTGGACGCCGGGCCAAGCTTGGCAAGCGGATCGCCGTACTGGTTCATGTTCACATTCGGAAGCTGGACGTCGGGCGGCGCCACCAGGGTCGGATCCATGACGAGCTTGGGATTCATGTTCTGAATCACAGCCGTCGGCGGGACGAACTGACGCTGGGCGATGCGAGGCAGCTTGCCCTTGCTGGGGGGAAGAGGCGACCGGTCGCCGCCGCCACCGCCGCCACCCATGGCCTTATCCTTGACCTTGGCCTTGTACGGAGCGAGGTCGATGGGCGCCAGCAGCGTGACGTGTTCCTTGACCGCCTTCTGCACGGCGGAACTGGATCCGATCAGGATCAGCAGGCCCACCACGCCCGCGTGGATCAGAATGGATCCGAAACCGGCGGTTTTCTCCTGCCCAGCGTAAAAGCCCCACATCTCCTTAACGGGAACGGGCTTCGACGTCAATACGAGGGGCGGGAGCTTGCGGGGGTGAAGCAGTTCCTTGATGTCGCGGATAAACACCTTGACGAAAGGTTCCTGGACGCCCGTGGCGTAAAGCCGCGCAAGGTGATAGTCCGGATCTTCCGGAGAGGGATTTAACGCTTGGTCCGCCATTAGATCTCGCCTGCCCCAGATCGGGAATTGGCCATTGTTACCATCTTTGACGTTACTGCCAACATGCAAGTTGCAGCTTTTGAAAAAACTTACTGTCCCGGTACTACCCGCGAGTGTAACACGAACACGCTCCACAGGATGCGGTGTTTCCAAAATCCATAGGGCTACATTTCTTTACGTGCCGCATCGCGATAAACTCACCCTAGCTGATGAGACTGAAAGAAATCGCTTTGCGGCTGGATTGCGGACTTGCCGGGGACGGAGACCTGGAGATCACCGGCGTCGCGGGGATGGAGCAGGCAGGCCCGACGGAGCTGACGTTTCTGGCGAATCCCAAGTATGCGCACAAGGTGCGGAACACGCGTGCGGCGGCGATTCTAGTGACGGAACCCGTGCGCGGCGTGACGGCCGCGAGCCTGGTGTCGAGCAACCCGTATCTCGATTTCGCGCGGGCGCTTGCGCTGTTCTACCAGCCGCCGCGGCCCGCCGCCGGCATACATCCGCTGGCTTACGTCGCGCCTTCGGCGGCGATTGGCGAAGGGGCTTCCATCGGGCCGTTCGCCTGTGTCGGCGAACGCGCGCGGATCGGCAGGAACGCGGTGCTGCATCCTCACGTGGTCGTCTACGAGGGCGCGGAGATCGGCGACGATTTCCTGGGCCACTCCCACGCGGTGGTGCGGGAATTTTGCCGGGTGGGCAACCGCGTCATTTTGCAGAACGGAGCGGTGGTGGGCGGCGACGGGTTCGGATTCGCCAAGCGGGCGGATGGTACGCACTTCAAGATCGTGCAGAGCGGCGTAACGGTGATTGAAGACGACGTCGAGGTGCAAAGCCTGACGTCGGTGGACCGGGCCACGGTCGGCGAGACGCGGGTGAAGCGCGGGGCGAAGATCGACAGCCTGGTGCAGATCGGCCACGCGTGCGTGGTGGGGGAGGATAACATTATCTGCGCGCAGACGGGGCTGGCCGGGAGTTCGATTCTCGAGCGCAACGTGCTGTTGGCCGGGCAGGTGGGCGTGTCCGGCCACCTGACCGTGCACGACGGCGCGGTGGTGTACGCGCAGAGCGGAATCGGGGGCGATGTCGCGCCGGGAGCGGCGATCTCCGGCTCGCCCGCGTTTGACGCGCGGGAGTGGCTGCGGGCGATCACGGCGTTCCAGAAACTGCCGGACCTTCTGAAGACAGTGAGACAATTGCAGAAGCGAATCGAAGAACTGCAAAAATGAGCGACAAGAGTCCGGACCTAAACCACCAGACCGTGCATCCTCTGCGCCCGGTGGCTTATAAGAACGATAGTTTTCTGGACAGCCCGGCGGCGCGGCCGTTGCGCATTCTGTCGGAGTACCTGGAGCCGCTGGCGCACTTCCGCGCCGAGAACATTTACGACACAGTGGTTTTTTTCGGATCGGCGCGCATCCAGGAAACCGGGCCGATGGGGCGCTACTACCAGGAAGCGCGCGGGCTGGCCCGGCTGATCACGGAATGGTCCGACAAGCTGACCGATTCGACGCAGCGATTCGTGGTGTGCTCGGGCGGAGGCCCGGGCATTATGGAGGCCGCCAACCGGGGGGCGCAGGACGCGGGCGGGAAAACGATCGGGCTGAACATTGGATTGCCGTTCGAGCAGCAGCCGAACCCGTTCATCACGCCGGAGCTGTGCTTTGAGTTTCACTACTTCTTCATGCGGAAGTTCTGGTTCGCGTATCTCGCCAAGGGGCTGGTGGTGTTTCCGGGCGGGTTCGGGACGCTGGACGAGCTGTCTGAGATTCTGACTCTGGTGCAGACGCGGAAGCTGAATAAGAAAATTGTCATCGTTCTTTATGGGTCGGCGTTTTGGAAGGAGATCCTGAATTTCGATGCGCTGGTAAAGCACGGAGTGATCTCCGAGTCCGACCTGGAGCTGTTCGAGTTTGCGGATTCGCCGGAGCAGGCGTTCGATATTCTCAAGGCGGGGCTGACGGAGCATTACCTGCGCGGCGGGACGGCCCAGGGGGATCAGGCTCCTTCCATTGCGACGACCAGGGTTTAGGAGGATGAAAAGAAGACCAAGCGTCGGCATGAGTGCCGACGCGGCACGCATCAGTGCGTGCGCCACGAGACTATGACCATTCCGCCGCAACTGCGCACGGCGTACCGAAAGACGGGCAAGGCCGAGAAGGCTTTCTTCGTCCTGGCCATCCTGTACTTCGCGCTGCTGATCGCGGCTCCGTTAAGCGGGTGGTTCTCGTTTGTTCGCTTTCTGCTGGTGGTTACGACTTTCGTCGTGGCGTTCAAGCTGGCGCTGTTCGCCGTCAAGCGCTCGATTTGGCGGCTGAGGAACCGGCTGCTGGTGACGTACCTCTTTATTGCGGTGGTCCCGGTGACGCTGGTGGCGATGCTGGCCGCGCTGGGGGCCTGGGTGCTGACCAGCCAGTTCGCGCTGTACCTGGTGACTTCGGAACTGGACCGCCGGGTGGAAGCGCTGCGATTCGCGGCGTCCAACGTGGCGCGAACGGACATGGCGAACAGCGCGGCGATTGACCGGGCGTCGCATTTTGCCCAGACGCTGTTCCCGGGAATCGAGATCGTCTCCCAATCCGCCAAGGAGATCGTTCACTATCCCGCCGGTTCGCATCTGGAGCCACCCGGCACCGGCTTCAAGCCCGCGTCTGGGACCCGGATCCTGCTGAAGGACGGAAAATTCTACGGGTTCGCATACTCGAAATCCGAAGGGGCGAAGGTACTGGTGATGGCGCCCGTCACGGCGCATTACCTTTCCAACCTGATTCCTAAGCTGGGAGTGATGACGCTGTGGATCGCGGCGCCGAAGGGGGACAGGCAGCCGGGCGATAACGGTACCCGGTTCAGCAGCGGCGGCACCGAGCTGGCTCCGTCGCGGGAGCCTCCGGACCCGGCGCTGGTTATGCCGCCGAAGGCGTGGCGCGGCGACGTCGAAGTCCGCTGGTTGGCCCAAGTCCCGGTGACGCGGTGGGACGGCTCGGTAACCGGAACGATCCTGCAGGTGCGGTCGAGGCCGTCGGCGGTCTTCGCCGCGTTGTTCAGCCGCAAGAGCGACGAGCTGCAGGGCATCGTCCCAGTGTTGCTGATCACCGTTTCGATCCTGTTCATGGTGGTTGAGCTGGTGGCGCTGATTGTCGGGATCTCGATGACCCGTACCATCACGCGCGCCGTGCATCGCCTGTACGAAGCGACGCTGCGCGTTCAGGAAGGCGATTTCGGCCACCGCATCGCGGTGAAGGGCCGGGACCAGCTGGCGGAGCTCGGCCAGTCGTTCAACACGATGACCGAACGCATGCAGGAATTGCTGGTGGTGGCCAAGGAGAAGGAGCGGCTGCAGTCGGAGATTGAGATTGCGCGCGAGGTGCAGAACCAGCTCTACCCGAAGAAAGTGCCGGACATCAAGACGCTCCGGCTGACCGCGGTCTGCAAGCCGGCGCGGATGGTTTCGGGCGATTACTTCGACTACGAGTGCATTCACACGACCAGCGTCGCGAGCGCGGTGGGCGATGTGGCGGGCAAGGGGATTTCGGCGGCGCTTCTAATGGCCACGCTGCAATCGTCGCTGCGCACGGAGCTGCACGCGCTGGAGGTGGCCGGCGCGTCGGGAAACGGCGGCCCTCCGGTCGCGCTCTCGACCTCGCAACTGGTCTCGCATCTGAACCAGCAGTTGTACTCGTATACTTCGCCGGAGAAATACGCGACTTTTTATCTGGCGATCTTCGACGAACCCGCGGGAGTGCTGACGTACACCAACGCGGGCCATCTGCCGCCGTTCCTGATCCGCAACGCGGAGGCGATCCGGTTAAACGTGGACGGGACGGTGGTGGGCGCTTTTCCGTTCGCGCAGTGGGAAGAGAGCCGGATCCGGCTGGAGCCCGGCGATCTGCTGGTGTGCTTCACGGACGGAGTGACGGAGCCGGAAAACGTGTATGGCGAGATGTTCGGGGAAGAACGATTGCTCGAGACGATCACGCGCAACGCGCACCGGCCGGAAAGCGAGATCATCGCGATCGTGACGGAAGCCGTGGAGCAATGGACGGGCTCGCCGGAGTTGCAGGACGATATGACGCTGCTGCTGGCGCGCCGCCTGTAGGAGCTTGTTTTTCACTGCTGTAGGCCATCATGGAACACATCCGAAAGCGGCTGGTATTCATCGCGGCCGCCATCGCCGTCACGCTGCTGGCGGGAACCGCGGGGTTCGTCGCCATCGAGGACTACCCGCCTTTCGACGCGTTTTACATGACGCTGACCACCATCTCGACGGTCGGGTACGCGGAAGTGCATCCGCTCAGCGATAAGGGACGGGTATTCAATTCGTTTCTGATCTTTTTTGGCGTCGCTACGATGTTCTTCGCGATCGGCGCCGTCACTCAAACCGCCATCGAACTCGAGTTGAACCAGTTTTTCGGCAAGCGCCGAACCAAGAACATGATTGACAAACTGCGGGACCATTTCATCGTGTGCGGCTTTGGCCGGGTGGGCCGCGGGGCCGCCGAGGAACTTCTCCGCGCCGAAGTTCCCTTTGTGATCGTCGACCACACGGAGGAGCGCGTTACGATGGCGCTCAAGCGCGGGATGCTGGCCGTGCTGGCCGACGCAACGCGCGACGAGACGCTGCGCGACGTGGGGATCACGCGGGCGAAGGGGTTAATCGCTACGCTCGCCTCGGACGCGGACAACCTGTTCGTGATTCTCTCGGCGAGGTCGATGAACGCGGGCCTGCAGCTCTCCGCGCGCGTGGCCGAGGAAGAAACCGAACAGAAGATGCGGCGCGCCGGCGCCAATTTCGTTTTCGCGCCGTACAACATCACGGGGCACCGCATGGCGCAGGCCATGTTGCGGCCGCATGTCGCTCAGTTCCTGGACTTCGCGACGAAGGACAGCGATCTGAACGTGGTCATCGAGCAGGTGCAAGTGGCGGAGACCAGCGAATTTGCCGGACGGTCGCTGGCGCAATTGCAACTGCGGCGCGATCTCGGGGTGATCGTGCTGGCTATCCGGCGCGCGGAGGGGACCATGAATTTCAATCCGCCGGCGGACGCGGTGATCGGGCGCGGCGATTTTCTCATTGCGATGGGCGAGCCGGAGAATTTGCGGCGCCTGGAGCGGCTGCTGACGGAGGTGGATGCGTGAAGCTGCTGACTGCCGCGGAAATGCGCGAGGTGGACCGGGCGACCATCGAGCAGGGAATTCCCGGGATCGTGCTGATGGAGAACGCCGGGCACCGGGTGGTGGAGTTTCTCCAACGGCGGTACAGCCCGCTGCGGGAACAACGCATCGTGATTCTGTGCGGACGGGGGAACAACGGCGGCGACGGCTTCGCGATTGCGCGACAACTACACACTCGCTTTCAACCGGGCAGCCTGGACGTGGTGCTGGCCGGCTCGGCGTCGGATCTGCACGGCGAGGCGGCGGACGCCTATCGCATGTGGCTGAGCTGCGGCGGTTCGGTACAGGGCCTCGCGCCCGCAATGCAGTCGGCGACGATTGTCGTCGACGCACTGCTGGGGACGGGGATGAAAGGCCCCGCCACGGGCGATATGCTCGGCCTGATTCGCGAGATCAACAATGGCTTTCCGCTGGCTGACATTGTGTCGGTGGATATTCCGTCGGGGATGACGAGCGACGGTCCGATGTTCGAGGGCGAGTGTGTTTGCGCCGATGCGACCGTGACCTTCACCGCTCTCAAGGTGGGGCTGGCGGTCGGGCCGAACTACGAGCGGTGCGGGGAACTGATAGTCGGCGAGATCGGCAGCCGGAAGTCGCTGTACGGGAATGTGCCGTTGAACATGACGGACCGCGGGGAACTTGCGGACCTGTTCCTTCCACGCGCGCGCAATTCGAACAAGGGGATGTACGGCCACGCGCTGGTAGTCGCGGGCGGCCCGGGCAAGAGCGGCGCCGCGGCGATGGCGGGCCTCTCCGCGCTGCGCGTGGGCGCGGGACTGGTAACGGTGGCATCCGGCGAATCGGCGCTGCCGGCGATCTCTTCGCACTCTCCGGAACTGATGACCGAAGCGGTGCGGAATGCCGGCGATGTGGTGCGGCTTGCGAACGGCAAGACGGTGGTGGCAATCGGTCCGGGGATGGGGACCGCGCCGGAAACGGTGGCCCTGGTGCGGACTGTTTTCGATGGGCTGGGTCTTCCTCTAGTGGTCGACGCGGACGGACTGAACGTTCTCGGAGGCTTGGATTTTAGGGGTGCCGGCGCTCCGCGCATTCTGACGCCTCATCCCGGCGAGATGTCGCGGCTGACCGGGCTCGCGACGGCCGACGTGCAGAAAGACAGGTTGGGTTGCGCGCGCAAATTCGCCGTCGCGCGGAACGTTTGCGTGGCGCTGAAGGGCGACCGCACGGTGATCGCGTTTCCCGATGGAAGGGCGTGGATCAATCCGACCGGCAGTGCCGCGATGGCGACCGGCGGGACCGGCGACGTCTTGACGGGGATGATTGCCGGCCTGATCGCGCAATTCCCGGACGATTGGGAGCGGGCGGTTCTGGCGGCGGTTTGGCTGCATGGGCGCGCCGGAGAACTGGGCGCGCGCGAGATTGGCGAGAAGTCGCTGATTGCCACCGATCTGCTGCGATTCCTTCCCGAGGCGATGCGTGAATTTTCGAACGTCGAGTGAGGAGGAGACGGTCGCGCTCGGCCGCTCGCTGGCGCGTCTTCTTCCCGCGAAGGCGGCGGTGCTGCTGATCGGCAACTTGGGGGCGGGGAAGACGACGCTCGCGCGGGGGATCGTCGAGGGGTTGGAGGCGGCGTCCGCGGACGATGTTTCGAGCCCGACGTTCACACTGATTCACGAGTACGGCGATCGCGTTTACCACGTCGATCTGTACCGGCTGGAGACCGAAGCCGAACTAGCCACTCTGGGCCTGGAAGAAATCTTCGACCGCGACGCAATTGTGCTGATCGAGTGGGGCGAGCGGTTCCCGGAGCGGATGCCGGCGGACCGGATCGAGATCCGGATTGAGGCGGTGGGGGAAGATGGGCGGGTGATCACGGTCGATGGACTGCCGCTCAGGCCATCCGGCGAAGCTCGAACGTGAACGGCTCAATTTGTACAATGGCTGCTTCGAATCCGGCTGCTTCAGGATAGAGAATGACGTTGTGCTCCGGCGGTAAGATCACCGGCGGCACGATCCAGACGGGCGCCATAACGTTTCGCTCCCTCCCCATCGAGGCCGGCGTAACGGCGGTGCACAAGCCGGTATGCCGTCATACGTAGATTCCGTGATCGATACGGCCAAGCTCATCTTCAACTTCATCGATTTGCGCGGCGGCGATCAGCGAGTGAAGAATGCGGTCAGCGAGAGCGCCGCGGGGAGAGTCGAGCCAGTCGCTCGCTTTGGCCCAGGATCGGCACGTTGCAAGCGCATGAGTCATAACCGCTTCGACGCGCGCAACCTGGTGGGATAATCGGAATCGGAATTGATCAAACTTACCGAGCGAACCATCGCGATCCTCATCGCCACCCTCGTCATTCTCATTTGCGCTCCGTTCTGGGTGCTGCCGCACATCCCGACTCAGGACGGGCCGGCGCACATGAACTCTTCGGCGATTCTGGCCTGGTACGGTTCCGTTCCGGAATTCCATCAGTATTTCCGTATTCACTTCAACCCGGCGGGGAACCTGCTTTCTCACGCCCTGTGCGCGGTGTTCATCCGGCTGTTCGATCCGGCTACGGCGGAACGCCTCATCCTGACGATCTACGTTGTGCTGTTCCCAATCGCTGTCTGGTTCGCCTTGAAGCCCATCTCGCAATATCCGGGAGCATTTGCGCTGGCATCGCTGCCTTTCGCGAACAACTATTTCCTGCACATGGGCTTCTGGAACTTCTACTACGGCGTCATCTGTTTTTTCATCGGAGTCGGCGTATATTTGCGATGGCGCGGGTGGAAACGTCTCGCGGCGCTCACCGCGAGCTGCGCCGTCGCGTTCCTGTTCCATGTGGCCGCGCTGGCGGCGCTGATGATCGTCACCGTGGGGTTCGGCGTTGTGGAAGGCTTCCGCATGCGGCGGGAGCAGCGGCAGGACGCGTGGAAGCCGCTGGCGGTTGCCGTGGTTGCCCCGCTGCCCGCGTTATTTGTGTTCCTACCTTGGCTGCTGCAGTCCGGCCAGACGGCCCTGGTCCCGAGCGAACCGACGCTGTGGATGCGGCTCCGCGCCCTATTCGGCATGACGTTCCTCGCCGCGTACGGCGAGCGGGAGCTGCCTCTGCTAGTGGCCATGGCGCTCACTTTCGCCGGCTTCGCGATCCTGAAAATCCGCGCCAGGCTGCGCGGCGGTGCGCCGCGTCCGGCCGATGTGTTCCTGTTCGCCGCGGCGTTCTTCGCCGTCCTCGGCGTGGTGGCCCCCGATCATGTCGGCGACAGCGATTACGTCCTGGTCCGGCTGTACTTCTTCGCGTGGATCTGCCTGTTCCTGTGGCTCGCCGCGCAATCGTGGTCGGCGCGCGGGCGGGCCGCCGTGTGCGCCGCCGGCATGCTGTTCGCGGGCGCTCAATTGTGGGTGCGGTATCCCGAGTACCGGTATTGGTCGAGCCAGATCGAACAGTTCGACCGGCTCGGAGCGCTCATCCCGAGGAATGCCTTGTACGCTTCGATCAACCTGGATCGGAGGTCGCCTCGAATCTCGCCCGTGCTTCACGCCGCGGATTCGTTCGGCTTGAAGCCGGCGGTAAATCTGAGCCTATACCAGGCCTCGGCGAGCCATTTCAGCGTCAGCTACCTGGCGGCGGCCCGTCAGGCGAAGCCCGAGTTCATCCTGATTCAGGCTCCCCTGGATGGCGCATTTTCATGGGTGGACGCCGGGCCCGCGTTTGCGGACCGGGTACGGGGCTACACGCTCGCGGGCGTTTCCGGAGTCGGCCGTCTGCGCCTCTACCGAGCCGTGAAAGACTAGTACCGTACCCGGTTATCTTGAATTCCTCGACGGGGCTCGTAACCATAGAGCGGGAGCGTGTCGCTACCGCGCGTGGTTACAAATCGCAAAATCGCAAACATGCAAGGACGGATTCCGATGCTGGCAACCAAGCCATGGAGTGGGCAAGGGCAGACCGCCACGGTTGTTGCGCAGAAACAGCTGGACTTGGCTTTCCACGCAGCCAGTTGGAGGAAGACTACCTGGAGAGCGGGAAGGCAGACAAGCATGGACGTCGCGTTTCACTGCGCTACGTACGGCCCATCGGGATCATGAGCGAGCAGAACCCGATGCCGCTCCGGGAATGTCCGAGGCCGAACTGCTGCTTGAGTTCCTCATAGTCCCGTTCGATGGTTGGCGAGGCTTCCATCATCACGCCACTCAGTGTATTGCGGTGTAAGGCTTCCTCGTAGCGGAGAGAAGCCGTTTTTCCCCCTCTGCCCGGCCCCGCGGGTCGCGTCCGCCCCGAACGTCATAACCCGCACTCGGCAAGTCGGCTATTTCCGTAATTGCGGGTCCGAACGGCTCCGGCAAGAGCCCGCTTACTTCATCCATCTTTTTTGAGGGCAGCGAGAACCTGATTGATCCCGACGCGATTGCCCGAAGCATGGATCCTTCGCTGCCGGGCGCTGCTCCTGAATCGTCAGAACTTCGCACTGGAAACTACGCTGGTGGGCCCTGGAGCAATCTCCATAATGCGCGAAGAAAAGAGTGCTGGGCACGAGACTTTCCTCGTGTATGTTGCCTTGGGCGATTCGGAGTTGCACATCGAACGGATGCGCCTTCGAGTTGCCCAAGGCGGTCACGACATTCCCGCCGCCGATGTTCGCCGGCGATTTATCCGGCGCATGATGCGCGCTCCGGAGGCTCCTAGGATGGCCGGCGAATCGGTCATCCTCGACAATTCAGGCCTTCCCCCTGTGCGAATGCTCATGCGGAAGAGTGGAAGCATCTCTTGGCGGGCAGAGATCCTGCCGGGATGGGTTCAGCAGCTAGCCAGACTCCTCGAATGATAGGCGCCTCAGCCGAGCAGTCGCGCGGCGTCCTTCGCGAAGTAGGTCAGGATGATATCCGCCCCCGCGCGGTGGATGCACGTTAGCGATTCCAGAATCGCCCGGTTGTGATCCAGCCAGCCGTTGCGCACCGCCGCCATGATCATGCTGAATTCGCCGCTCACCTGGTACGCCGCGATCGGCACCGGGAACTCTTCCCGAGCCATGCGAATGATGTCGAGATACGGCATGGCCGGCTTCACCATCAGCATATCGGCGCCTTCTTCCAGGTCCAGTTGCATCTCGTGCAGCGCCTCGCGCGAGTTTGCCGGATCCATCTGATAGCTGCGCCGGTCGCCGAACTGCGGCGCCGATTCCGCGGCCTCCCGAAACGGGCCGTAAAACACCGAAGCGTACTTCGCGGCATACGAGAGTATCGGCGTCTTTTGGAATCCGTGATCGTCCAGGCACTTTCGAATTGCCCCGACGCGGCCGTCCATCATGTCGGAAGGCGCGACGATATCCGCGCCCGCCTGCGCATGCGAGAGCGCCGCGGCGGAAAGCCATTCGAGAGTCGTGTCGTTGTCCACGTCGCCGTCGACGATCTTTCCGCAATGGCCGTGGCTGGTGTATTCGCAGTTGCAGACATCGGTGATCACCAGCAGTTTGGGATGCTCGTTCTTGATCGCCCGAATAGCCTGCTGCACGATGCCGTCTTCCGCGTAGGCGCCGGAAGCGAATTCATCCTTCGCGTCCGGAATCCCGAAGAGAATGATGCCGCCGATGCCGAGTGAAACCGCTTCCGCACATTCCTTCAGCAGTTCATCGACGGACAACTGGTAGTTGCCCGGCATCGACCCGATCTCTTTCCGCACGCCCTTGCCAGGCACGACGAACAGCGGATAAATGAACTGAGTGGGGGCGAGCTTCGTCTCGCGAACAAGCGACCGCATCGCCTCGGAAGCGCGCAGCCTGCGCTTCCGGTGAACGGGGAATGCCATAAGCTCCAGGATAGCGCCGGCTAAAGCGGCAGGATCTCCTCGCGGACTGGATCGAAATCGATGCGCCGTTTCTGCTCGTAAGCGATGTTGCCGAGGTGCGAGGCCTGAGCGGATCGGTGCCCGATCAACACATCGCCGTTAGGACGCTGCCGGGTGCGAACGCAATCGAGGAAGTTGTTCACGTGGTCCAGCGTGAAATCGTAATTGCCGGCCTGCACGGTTTCCGCCTGCCCGCCCAACGGATGCCATTCGTAGCGGCCCCGGTCGATCCACAGCCGACCCTTGGTTCCGCAGAACTCGACGGCTGCCCCCGTGATCCCGGGGACCAGGGTCGCTTCGAACGTGGCCGTGTAGTCATCCGGATATTCGAGCAGGACGTTGATCGTATCCGGAGCCGTGCGTCCATCCTTATAGGCGTAGACCCCGCCGGATGCGACCGCCGAGGTGGGCACTTCCTTGCCCATGAACATGTGCACAACATCGATCCAGTGCGTGAACAGATCCGTCACCTGCCCGCCGCCGAAATCCAGGTACGCGCGCCAGTTGTAATACTGCTGCGGATCCCAGTCGCGCCATCTCACCGGACCGAGAAACTGGGCCCAGTCCAGATTCGAAGGCTTCTGCTGCAGCGACGCGGGAGCCTTCCGCAAATGATAGGTGTTCCCGTGCCACCACGTGCGGCACAGCGTGATTTTGCCCAGTTTGCCGGTCTCGATATACTCTTTCTTCGCGCGCAGGTAGTGGGGACCGGACCGTTGCTGCATGCCGACCTGGCACACGCGCTCGTTCACTCGCGCCGCCTTCACGATTTGCGGCCCTTCTTCGATGGTGCGGGTCAGCGGCTTCTCCACGTATACGTCCTTGCCCGCATTCAGCGCATCGATGGCGGTGCGCGCGTGCCAGTGATCCGGGGTGGCGATCAGCACGGCATCCAGTTCCTTGATTTCAAGAAGCTTCCGGTAATCCGTGAAGCTCTTCGCGCCAGGCGCCTGCTGCAACGCGTGGTCGATGCTCACTCCGTAAATATCCGCGACCGCGCCAACCTGCACCGCTTGGTTCTTCTGAAACAGGCTGAGGACGTGGCGGCCGCGGTCACCCACGCCGATGGCGCCCAGTAGAATCCGGTCGTTCGCGCCGAGCACGCGGCTGTAGGACGCCGCCGTCATCGCGGCCGCACCGGTCCCGAAACGGCGCAGGAGATCTCGCCGGGCGATTGAATCGTTTAACATGGCGAGAATTATATCAACCGCAGCCCACCAGATCTGTGTGAAGAAAGCATTCGCATGCGTGATGCTGACGGCCGCGCTCGTCTGCGGCGCCGTTCCGGCTAAGCCGCAGCCTAAGAGGAGCCCAGGCAATATCTCAGCCCAGGACGACCTGAGAATCGAACAAACCATTAAGGCGAAGCTGGCGAAATCCAAGATCGGCCTCGACCACTTTACGGTCCACGTTCAGGGGGGGATTGCGACCTGGCAAGGCCGGACATCCGTCATCCAGCACAAGGGCGCAGCCACCCGGATGGCGAAATCGGCGGGGGCCGCGGCAGTGGTAAACAATATTGAGATCGACGAAGCCGCGCGCCGCAAAGCGCGGGAGGCGCTTCAATCCGGCCCACGCCACGCGCAACTCAAGCGATCCGACTCCCGCGACGAGCGCTGACAAACCGGCGTTTGTTACGATGCCGATATTGGTATGCGCCCTTTCCTTGCGTTCTTTTCCGTCCTCCTGATTCCCGCCTTCGCGCAGACGCTCGACGTCACGCAAGGCCTCGTCAACGATCAGGTTCTGCAGCGCGGCGCCGGTAATCGCGGCACCGCTCGATTCTCCGGCACCGCTGCCGCCCGCCTGAATGGGACCAGCCTGGAAGCGAGGGTTGTCAACGCGAAGGGCGGGGAGCCAGTGGTCGATTGGACTCCGCTCTGCAAGGTCGACGGCGGAAAGTGGATCGCGGAACTGGCCGGCATTCCCACCGGCGGACCGTACCGCGTCGAGCTCCGCGCCGGCGATGCGGCGGCGCAGCTTACAGGAATCCTCGTCGGCGATTTGTGGGTGCTCGCCGGCCAATCGAACATGGAAGGCGTCGGCGATCTGGTGAACGTGACCGCGCCGATGGAGCAGGTGCATAGCTTCGATCAATCCGATCGCTGGGCTCTTGCCAAAGAACCCCTGCACAGCCTCCCCGATGCGGTGGACCGCGTGCACTGGCGCAACAACGCCTCTGGCCAACCGGAAAGGCTCGCCGGGCCGGCGCGAGAGAAGTGGATCGCCGACCGCAAGAAAGGATCCGGCCTGGGGCTGTCCTTCGCCCAGCACATGCTGGCGCGCACTCACGTGCCCGTAGGCCTCGTCCCGTGCGCCCACGGCGGAACGTCGATGGATCAGTGGAGTCCCGAGCTCAAGGATAAGGGAGGCGATTCGCTCTACGGGGCGATGCTGCGGCGCATCCACGCCGTGGGCGGGCAGGTGACCGGCGTCCTGTGGTATCAGGGGGAGTCCGACGCAAACCCAACGGACGCACCTGCGTTCCAGGCTAAGTTCGTGACCTTCGTGGCCACTCTGCGGAAGGACCTTGAGCAGCCTGACATCCCGTTCTACTATGTGCAAATCGGACGTCACATCGACGGGCACAACGTCGTCGAATGGAACGCGATTCAGGTGACGCAATTGAAGGCCGAAGCGCTGATCCCGAGATCGGGCGTAGTGGCCTCGGTCGATTTTTCGCTGGACGACGGCATCCACATCAGCACGCCGGAACTCCAGCGCATCGGTGAGCGTTTTGCCCTCCTGGCCGGCCACGATCTGTTCCCGGAGATTCGCGGCTACCCTCTGCTGAAGCGTGGGCCCAGGCCGGTCTCGGCCAAGTTCGAGGACGGTACGGTTACCGTGAAATTCTCTGAAGTCAACGGCGGTCTGGTCGCGCCAGGCCGCATCGGTGGATTCTCCATCCACAACGCCGCCGGAGAGCCCGTGCCCGCCATCTATAAGGCGCGGTTCGATCCCACGGACCGCACGGTCGTTCTGCTGGATATCAGCGGCAAGCTCCCCGCAGGAGCCGCCCTGTGGTACGGCTACGGCAAGGATCCGTACTGCAACGTCCGGGACTACTACGACATGGGCGTGCCCGTCTTTGGCCCGCTGCCGATTGAATCCGGCGCGCCGGTGGTAAACTGAAGTCGCCCTCTTTCCTCCATGCAATCTCGCCGTCTCTTCATCGGTAAAGTTGCGTCCGGCCTCGCCGGCACGCTGGCCGTCCCCTCCTCCGTTCTGGGCGCGAACGACCGCGTCCGGATGGGAATCATCGGCGTGGGGGATCGCGGCCTGGAACTCGTTCGTTGGGCGATCGCCACGCCGGGCGTCGAATTCGCGGCGTTTTGCGATGTGTACTCGAAGCGGCTCGAAACCGCCAAGAATGTTGCACCGGCGGCTGCCACTTACATGGATTACCGGCGGCTGCTGGAGGACAAGTCGCTGGATGCCGTCATCGTCGCGACACCTCAGCACCTGCACTGTGAGCACTTCACCGCCGCGCTTGAAGCGGGCAAGCACGTGTACCAGGAAAAGACGATGGCGTTCACCGTCGAGCACGCCAAGCGCATGCGAACCGCGTTTCTGCGGGACGGCGCGAAGCACACGGTGCAGATCGGTCACCAGGGATGCTCGTCGGGTCAGATGACGGACGCCCTTTCGTTCCTCAAGCCGGAGTTGCTGGGCAAGATCACCGCGATCCACAGCCACATGTATCGCAACACGCCGCACGGCAAGCCGCAGTGGGAACGCAAGGCTCTGCTGAACGGAATCAATCCCGACCAAGTGCTGTGGAACTCGTTCCTCGGCGAAGCGCCGAAACGGCCGTTCGACGCGAACCGGTTCATTCACTGGCGCTACTTCTGGGATTACTCCGGCGGAAACGTGTACGAGAACATGTGCCATCAGGTCGCGTTCTGGTATCGCGCGATGAACCTGCAGATCCCCAAGGCCGTGACGATGACGGGTGGCATTTATCTCTGGAAAGACGGCCGCGAGGTCCCGGACACCATGAACGTGGCGATGGAACAGCCGGAAGAGATTCTGTTCACCTGGGACTCGGCGTTCGGCAACGCGGCCCTGGGCGTTACCGAGGACGTCCTGGGAACGGATGGCACCATCGAGAAGGGCAACCAGATCCGCTACGCGCCGCAGAAGGTGAACCGGCCCGACGGGCGCGAACTGCTGGGCCGTTCCACCGAGGCTCCGGCGGCGCATATGCAGAATTTTGTCGATTGCATCCGTAGCGGCAAGCAGACGAATTGTCCCTTCGAAACCGGGTTTCGCGTGGCCGTTGCGTGCCGTATGGCAGTGGACAGTTACCGCCAGGGCCGGACTGTTCGTTGGGACCCCGTCCGCGAAGAAATCGTATAGCCTACACTGTTAACCGGAATGGAGTTCGACTACACCGCCGATCAGATACAACTGCGGAAATCCGTTCGCGAATTCGCTGAAGCGGAAATACGCCCGCATGTTCTGGAGTGGGACGAGGGGCAAATCTTTCCCCTGGACGTCGTCAAGAAGTGCGGACGGCTAGGATACCTGGGGGCCATCTTTCCCGAAGAGCTGGGCGGTTCGGGCCTGAGCTACATCGATTATTCCATCATCATCGAGGAACTCTCGCGCGTCGATCCCAGCGTGGGCCTGATCGTCGCCGCCCACAATTCGCTCTGCACGAACCACATCTTCATCGCCGGGACCCAGCAGCAGAAGCAGAAATACATCCCGAAGCTAGCGACAGGCGAGTGGATCGGCTGCTGGTCGCTCACCGAACCCGATGCGGGCTCGGACGCGGCGGGGACTCGCAGCACCGCCGTGCACAAGGACGGGAGCTGGATCCTGAACGGCGGAAAGACCTTCACGACGAACGCGCATTTCGCGCAGGTCTGCGTGGCCATGGCGGTGACGAATCGCGCCGCTTCCCACCACGGCATCTCCGCTTTTATCATCGAGGCGAGTACGCCCGGGTTCCGGGTCGGCAAGAAGGAGAACAAGCTCGGGATGCGGGCGAGTTCGACCGGCGAAGTGCTGTTCACCGACTGCGAATTGCCGCAATGCCAGCTACTCGGCAAAGAGGGCGAGGGCTTCGTCGATAGCCTGCGCATTCTGGATGGAGGCCGCATCTCGATCGCCGCGCTTTCGCTGGGAACGGCGGAGGGCGCCTACGACGCGGCGTTGAAGTACTCCAAGCAGCGGAAGCAGTTCGGACGGTTCATCTCGGAGTTCCAGACGACTCAGAACAAGCTCGCCGACATGGCCACGGAGATCGACGCGGCGCGGCTGCTCGTGTACCGCGCGGCGTATCTGAAGGACCGGGGTCACCGCGTGACAAAAGAGTCGTCCATGGCGAAGCTGTTCGCGTCCGAAGCCGCGGTGCGCATTTGCGATCAAGCGGTGCAGATTTACGGAGGGTACGGCTTCATCAAGGATTACCCGGTGGAAAAATTCTACCGCGACGTGAAGCTCTGTACCATCGGCGAAGGCACGAGCGAGATCCAGCGTCTGGTCATCGCGCGCCAGTTGCTGAAGGACGGATGAGCGAACTGGCGCAGCAGGTGCGGTCGGGCGACGTTCGCGCGCTGGCCCGCGCGGCAACCGTCGTCGAGAATCGGCAGGCCGAAGCCGACGAGCTGCTCAAGGAACTGTTTCCCTACACCGGGCGCGCGCTGGTGCTCGGCATCACCGGCTCTCCGGGCGCAGGCAAAAGCACGCTCGCCGCGGCCATCACGCGTCAGTTGCGCTCGGATGGTAAGACCGTCGGCGTAATCGCGGTCGATCCCACCAGCCCGTATTCGGGCGGAGCGATACTGGGCGACCGCATCCGCATGCAGGATCACCACGCCGACCCTGGAGTCTTCATCCGTTCCATGGCAACGCGCGGATGGATGGGCGGGCTAGCCCGTACAACCACCGACATGGCGGTGTTGTTCGACGCGGCCGGACGTGACGTGGTTCTCGTGGAGACCGTCGGCGTCGGCCAGGACGAAGTCGAGATCGCGCGGCTCGCGGATGTGACCATCGTCCTGCTCGTACCCGGAATGGGCGACGATGTCCAGGCCATCAAGGCCGGGATCATGGAAATTGCCGACGTGTTTGTGATCAACAAGTCGGATCTGCCGGGCGCGGACAAGCTGGAGCGGGAGGTGAAAGCCAGCCTGTCGCTGGCCCACCGGCCCGACAATTGGACCCCGCCTATCGTACGCACGATTGCGAGTGACGGCCAAGGTATTGAGGGAACGCTGGCGGCCGCGCGTTTGTTTTACCAGACGGGAAACAGCCGGTCGCGCGCCCGGGAGATTTGGGCGCTGCGGCTCCGGGAGATGCTGAGAGACAGGCTGATCGAGCGCTTCCCGAAGGAGCAATTCGATCGCGCGGCGGCCGACATCGTTGCGAGGAAAAGCGACCCGTATAGTATCATTCAGGATTGGTTGGGAAGTCATGCTTGACATCAGATTGAGGTCGGGATTTGCCGTGGCGCACGCACTCATCGCGTGCCGCGTCGGCACTCCTGCCGACGCTTGGCAAGCCGGACGAAAACTTGTGTTGCGAAGAGTTGCAAACGAGTGCGAACGCACGAGTGCGTGCGGCACGTCGGAGTTATGAAAGCTGAAATCGGAATTATCGGAGGCAGCGGCCTCTACCAGATGCCGGGCTTCGAAGCCCAGGAAGAGCATGCCGTCGAGACGCCCTGGGGCCGTCCGTCGGACCCGTATGTCGTGGGAAAGCTCGGCGGAAAGCAGGTCGCGTTTCTCGCGCGGCACGGCCGGGGGCACCGGATCATGCCCTCGGAATTGAACTTTCGCGCCAACATCTACGGCTTTAAGAAGCTCGGCGTGGATCGAATCCTGTCGCTGAGCGCCGTCGGATCGCTCAAGGAGGAGCACAAGCCGCTCGATTTCGTCATCCCGGATCAGTTCTTCGACCGCACTCGCGACCGCGCCTCGACGTTCTTCGGCGAGGGACTTGTCGCGCATATCAGTTTCGCCCATCCGATCTGCCCGCAACTCGCGGATGTCGTCGCGCGGGCGTGTACAGACTCGGGCGTCGCGGCGAAAAAGGGCGGCACGTATTTGTGCATGGAAGGCCCGGCTTTCTCAACTCTCGCCGAATCGAAGGTGTACCGGAGTTGGGGCATGGACGTCATCGGCATGACGAACCTGCAGGAAGCGAAACTGGCGCGCGAGGCCGAGATCTGTTACGTGACGGTGGCCATGGTCACCGACTACGACTGCTGGCATTCCGATCACGACGCGGTCACCGTAAACGACATCCTTGCGAACCTGATGAAGAATGCAGATCACGCCTGCAAAGTGGTAGCGGCGGCGGTCGCGGCCATGCCCCCGGAGCGGACGTGCAAGTGCGGCAGCGCCCTGTCGCACGCGCTGATCACGGATCCCAAAGCGGTTCCGGAAGAGACTCGCCAGAAGCTGGAGTTATTGGTTGGAAAATACCTCGTCCCTCGCACTGCTTGAGCGCATTCAACACGGCGAACCCTGGACGCCCGCTCTGATTGATGGCGCGATCGCCGATCCCGGGCTGTTTCGCGACTTGGCCGAACCGCTCGCGGACGCGTTCGATCCACGGCTGGCGGACGCATACGTCCGTGTGTTCAGCGAAGTTATCGAACGGGTGCATCCCGGCCTCCGGGCGAGTGAACTCATCGCCCGATATGAACGCGTTCGCCAACCGCGACGGTTTCACGGCCGGGACCCCGCAAAAGTATTTGTACTCTCGCGCGTGACCCTGGGCGCGGACGCCGCGATTACCAGCGTGGTGCTGGATGCCGTGCTTCAACGATTTCGCAAGAGCGAAGTGTTCTTTGTGGGCCCGCGCAAGTGTTGGGAGATGTTCGCGGCAAACCCGCGTGTGCGGTTGCTTGTTACGCCGTATCAGCGAGGCGCAACCCTTCAGCAGAAGCTGGCCGCCAGCCGTGCCCTCGAAGCGCCTTGCAGCGCCGCTAACAGTATCGTGGTCGACCCGGACTCGCGGTTGACCCAGCTCGGCTTGCTACCGGTTTGCCCGGAGGACCGGTATTACTTCTTCGATAGCCGGTCGGAGACGCGGCCCGGATCGCTTTCGCAGCTTGCCGCGCTATGGGTGGAGGAGACATTCGGCGTCGCCGCCCAGCCATGGATCGGCGACCTGGGAGCCTGGGCCGGCTTCGGCGATGTCACGGTCAGCCTGGGCGTGGGAGGGAACGAAGCGAAGAGGATTCCCGATCCCTTCGAGCGCAAGCTGCTCGAAGCGCTGGCGGAAACGGGCCGGTCGGTCCTGGTGGACAAGGGCGCCGGCGGAGAAGAGGGCGAGCGAGTGGAGCGCGCCGCGGACGGCCTGGGGAACGTCGAAACATTCCAGGGCGACTTTGCTCCGTTTGCCAGGTCCATCGCCGGCAGCCGGCTCTATGTCGGGTACGACTCCGCCGGGCAGCACGTGGCCGCGGCCGCCGGAACGCCGAGGATCATTTCTGTCTTCGCGGGATACCCCAACGAGCGCTTCGTCGAGCGGTGGCATCCCGCGGGGTCGGGAAAAGTCGACGTCATACGCGCGAAGGATCGCGATCCCCAACGCACGCTGGATGCAGTGCGCCAGGCGCTGAGTTCGTTTTAGAAGGCCCGGATTTCGTGGCGCACGCACTCGTGCGTGCGCTACGTCAGTCTAGTTAGGGTAACTACTTACTTGACGAATCCCACAGAAAGGGGCTATTTCCCCTCGATATTATTTTCATCCGCCATCGCCCGGTTTGGTGCGTATCGTAGCGTTTTTCTTCGCCCGCTGGCGTTTCCATTTCGCTTCTGACTTTTGGACCGCTGACTTAGGGACGGCAATCACGTCACGGCAAGAAAGAGTCGGTCGAATGTTGCGAATTGGTCGGAACCATCGCACTTGGCGATCGTTTCAGGACTGAGAACAATTTCGCTGGGATGCGCCGGTTTCATAGCAGATCAGAATACTCTTTTACCCTGCTTGCGATACACTGCCACTTGTTCTGATTCTTGAGAAAACTGATTTTCCCGTTGCCGCACGTCGGACAAATAACGCCGTTCGACCAGCGCCGCGCCATTTCATAGTCACGGCAGTTATCCGGGTCGGAGAAGTATACGACTGCTTCTTGTAGAGTCTTGGGGCGGCGGCTTCCAACTTGATCTGACGCTTTAAATCTGGATTCGTCAAGTAAATAGTTACCCTGGTTAGCGGAGCCTATTCCTTAGCCCACGGCGGCGCAACGCCGCTCATCCGTGCGTACGCGATCAACTGCCCCATGTGCTCGTTCGCGTGTACGGCGATCCGTAGGTACATCCCGTCCACCGTGGCATCGCGATCCTCCACCTTGACCTTCCGCCCGAGATCTTCGTGCTTCATTCCGGCGTGCGCGGTCTTGACCGCGTCCAGCGAACGCTTCAGCCAGTCGATCACCTCGGCCTTCGCGGTTACGGCCTTCTCCATACCCTCTTTCGCGTCGGCGGGCATCTTCGGCCCGGTGACACTCAGCAGCCAAAAATTGGTAAGCGCAATGTGCATGTACACTTCGCTCGTCGAACGCACTCCCGGCGCGGGACGCCACGCGAATTTCTCGTCCGGCGTCGCCTCGGCGAGCGCGATCAACTGTCGCGACACATGGCCCCATTCGCCGTCGTACCCCTGCCAGAGGCCTTCCGGTTGGGCGTGCAAAGCAACGCCGCCGAGCCCCAGGACCAACAGAAGAGTCTTCTATAATCAATTCTTCGAACTGCCGCGCGTCTCCGTCCGCCCCGCTAGCGGCCGTACAACCGTGCCGCCGCAAACTCCCACGCCGGTGTTCAGCAAGGCATTCAGCAGATTGTAGAGGACCGCGTAAACTAACTGTTCGGTCACCGCCTGCTTCCCCGGCATCCGGAACGTCACCGGCAGCTCCTTGGAAATCTGAAGCCGGACGGAATTCGGAAGCGTGTAGCCGGAACGGTCGCGCAGATTGGCCACGGCGATCGGGGTCTGCATAACGGCCCCGCTGCGGCCGTCCACGTAGAAATTACAGCGTGAGAACCAGCCCAGATTGCCCGGATCGGCGGCATCGAACAACAGGAGCGGTGCCTGACGATCGGGGGCGAGTAGATCGAGCACCAAGGCGCGCGGCGAATCCTCCACGCGG
Organism: Acidobacteriota bacterium; assembly: GCA_025353165.1. Taxonomy (GTDB): domain Bacteria; phylum Acidobacteriota; class Terriglobia; order Bryobacterales; family Bryobacteraceae; genus TMP-7. Next base: position 25,832 of record JANXRE010000050.1, read on the forward strand.
AACTCGAAACCAGCCTCCTTCGCGATATTGGAAACGAATTCCAAATCCAGTTCCAGAAGCATCAACTTATGCGGACCGGCCTGCAAAACCTGCATTGGTCCCTTTATTGTAGCCGTGAACGGGCCAGGACCCGGACAAATGTTTCGTACGCGCCGGCCCCGAACAGCACGAAGATAGCTTCCCGCACCGTCGGATGACCGCGGGCGATTTGGTTCCCGACGGCGTCGAGAGCGATCTCCGCGGCCTCGTCGATGGGATAGCCGTAAATGCCCGCACTCATGGCCGGGAAGCTGATTGTGGAAACACCCTTCTCCTCCGCCAGTTTCATGCAGGTCTCATAGCAGGAACGAAGCTCGCCGGCTTCGCCCTTTTGGCCGTCTTCATATACTGGTCCGACCGCGTGGAAAACGTATTTCGCGGGCAGGTTGCCCGCGCCGGTCGCGACGGCGCTGCCGGCCGGACAGAATCTCGGGCGCAATTCGTCTAGCTCCCGCATGATGGACGGCCCTCCGGCTCGATGTATTGCGCCGTCCACGCCTCCGCCGCCGGCGAGCGCGGAGTTAGCGGCGTTCACGATCGCATCCACCGCCACCTTGGTGATGTCTCCCTCGATCAGCCGCAGCACTGCGCCGTTCGCAAACCGCTTGGTACTCACACCGATATAGTAATGAAAGATGCATGCCCCCGCACTGGTGCTCTTCGATATCGACGGAACGCTCATCCGCCGCGCCGGCCCGCATCACCGGCAAGCTCTGGTCGAAGCCGTCCGCAAGGTGACCGGCCTCGAATCGACCACCGACGATATTCCCGTGCAGGGAATGCTCGACCCCAACATTCTCGCCATCATGATGAAAAGCGCTGGCGCGACGGCCGCGCAGATCCGGCGCGACATGCCGAACCTGATCCGGATCGCGCAGTCGGTTTACGTGCGGACCTGCCCCGACCTGCGACGCAAGGTCTGCCCGGGGGTTCGCCGGCTGCTTGCGGCGCTCCACCGCCGCGAAATCCCGGCCGGCCTGGTGACCGGCAATCTTACCCGCATCGGGTGGAAGAAGATGGACCAGGCCGGCTTGAGGCAATACTTCCGTTTCGGCGCGTTCTCGGAAACCGCCAAAGACCGCGCGGGACTCGTGCGGCTCGCAATTCGCCACGCCCGGCGGGAGAAGTGGATCGACGGGAGCGCCGCGATCTCGCTGATCGGCGATCATCCGAACGACATTCTTGCGGCCCAGGCAAACGGCATCCGTGCGGTCGCCGTCGCCACCGGCCTCGAGCCGCGCGAGGCGCTCGCGGCTTACCAGCCGGACCTCCTGCTTGCCGACCTCCGTTCGATCTCGCTGGATCAACTGCTCATGAAATAGATCCGGCCCCAGTGGCTGCCGAAGATCCAGCGCGAGTCCCGGATCGTCAAAGACAAGGAACCCGGAGACATCGCCGCCGAGATCGTCGAATGGCTGGCGAACTGAAGATGCCCGAAACCACTCTTTTCATCGCTTTCACGGAAGAGGATGGCAGACCTCGTTCGTCATGGTGGCGCTCAACTGGCGGCGCTGGATCGGCGCGAACACCGCGCCCGCGGCGGAACAGGTCGGCGGAACCGGCGCACGCATCCTGGCGGTGTCCGGAGAGGCTTTCGGACAGCCCCGGTATGCAACCGATGCCGCCGCGGCGGAGGCCATTTGCCGGGCGGCAAACGCCACTGTGGTTGTTGCGCCAGGGACGTCGCGCCCGATGCGTATCCTGGGGGGCGTTTCTCACCGGCTGGGAGGGCAAATCGACACTCACGTCGCCAACCTGCAACCCGGTCCGACGGTGACGCGCTGGTATTACCGGCAGCGTATCGAGGCCCTGCTGGACCGCTCGCACCGTCCGTGGTTTCTGGCCGTGGATTCCGGGGCATTTCCAGCCTACTCGGAACCGCCGGCCGCGGCCAGCGTGGAGAGCATCTCCGTGGAGCTTTCACCTCGCACGGCAGTACTCGGGAAGAAGGCGCCGAAAACCGGGCAGCAAACGATACCGCCCGACGCCAAGGTCCTGTTTGTCGCCGGAGCGGGCTGGACGAAGAAACAGAAGGATGGAACCGTCCGGGTGCGGCAGGCGGCCGAACTGATCATCGGGTTCGTGAACGAGGCGCAGGCGTCGCTGGGATCCAGCAAATCGCTGGTCGACCTCTCCGGAGCAGGCCAGGACGTGCTGCCCTTCCTGTCACACTTGAATCAAGTGGGTCAAACGGGCTCCACCCCCCGCCATCCGAAAGGACTCGCCACTTGCTGTCACGGCGAGGAGCCGCACGTAGTCGGATGGCGATTCATTACGGAGCGCCGCGCGGTGAATCTCGACGCGAATTGCGGTTGGGCGCGGGGGAAAGCCGACGTCCTCTACGTGGCGGATGCGTTTGAGGTCATGATGAAAGTGAACGAAATGCTCACCGCATCCCGACATTGAGTTCGGCCCGGGTCTGCCTCCTCCCAAAAGCCCGGGCCGGTTCCACCCGGCCGCGCAACCTCCGAGCGCGGCCGGGTGTTCCTCAATGATTCTGATCGAAATGCTCGAAGATCATCAGACGCACCTTGCACTCGGCAGTCACCGTCCGCCTGTTGCGGAATTCCTGTACTATACTGACCACCGGAGACTTGAATGTTCCAACTTCGCTTAGTTCTTGCAGCGGTAATCGTGGTGTCCGCGCCACTCGGCTTGGCTCAACAAGACGGCCCGTACAAGGTGCTCAAGACGGCGAGGGTCGGTGGAGAAGGCGGCTGGGACTACATCTTTGCCGACGCGGTTGGGCGCCGGCTGTACATTCCGCGCGGCGCGGCGCGGGTGGTCGCGGCCACCGACACGACGCCGGAGGCGCCCGCGATCCCCGCCCGGTTGACGATCTTCGATCTGGACACTCTCAAGCCTCTCGGTGAGATTGCCGGCGTCGGCGGGAATGGCGCGGCAGTCGATCCCAAGTCGGGCCACGGCTTCACCAGCGACCACCCGAAAGTCTCAATGTTCGACACCAAAACGATGACCCTGATCAAGAGCATCGATGTGGGCGCAGCGCGGCCGGACGGTATTCTCTTCGATGCCTTCAACGAAAGGGTCTATGTCTTCAGTCACCCAACGAAGGATGCAACGGTGATCGATGCCAAAGACGGCGCCGTGCTGGGTACCATCGATCTTGGCGGCGTGCCGGAGCAGGGCGTGGCCGATGGCAAGGGCATGCTCTATGTGGTCATGCAGGATGCCGTAGGCAGTGTCACGGCCGTGGACGTTAAGACGATGAAGGCGACCGGGCACTACCCATTCCTCGACAAGGGCGGATGTAATGGACTTGCTTTGGATGTGAAGAACAGGGTGCTCTTCGCCGCGTGCGGCCGATCCGGCAACCCACCGGCGCAGCCTATGATGGTGATTCTGAGTGCCACCGGCGGCAAGATCCTGGCGAGCCTGCCGCTGGCCGGTGGCTCCGACGGCGCAACGTTCAACCCCGAGACGATGGAGGCCTTCAGCACGCATGGCAATGGCACGATGACCATCGTGAGGGAGACAAGCCCGACCAGTTTCGAGGTCGTGCAGAACCTACAAACGATGAATGGCGCGCGGACCGTGACGTTTGACAGCAAGACGGGCCACCTCTTCACGATGTCGCAGGAGCGTGGGCCGGCGCCGCCACCGCCGCCTGGCGGCGGACGGGGGCCACAGGGGACAGCTGTACCGGGCTCGTTTACGATTCTGATGGTCGGTAAATAAGAAGCCGCATGGGTGTGTGCGGCCGGGTTCGGCTGCCGGCCACAGCGGTGTGTTCCCGTCGAGTAAGGATGTCAGACGTGCAAAGGTCGGGAAGACGGCGCTTGGTGCCGGTCTTGTGGTTCGTGTCCGTGGTGTTACGTTTGTGCTGCCGATGCTCGCCAAGCATGCGCACGGCATCTTGCTCGCTGTTGACACCCAACCGCTGAACGTTGGTTTCGCTGTGGGCGAACACATCTTGCCACGTTTGGCGCTCGCCCTGGTAGACCGGTAGCGCTTCACCAACGAGTTCGCTCATCGTGCGGTTCTCGCCGCACTCCGAAGCACTCAGTTGGCAGGTTCTCTCGCCTGGTTCACCGCCGAGGCCAAATCGGCGACGAGTTGCCGGACCTCATCGACCGCATCCGTCCGAATCAGGCGCCCGTCCGCGTCGAATGCATCCGACGCTCGCGCCAACGCCACTTCCGCCGCGATGACCGACACCCCCAGGTTCTGCATCAATTCCCGCAAGTGGCGCAACCCGCGACGGCCCCCGCTCCCTGAGGGCGAGGCGCTCAGCAGCGCGGCCGTCTTGTTTCGGAACGCCTCCGACGGCCGTTCGCCCGGTTCCGGCCGGGAGATCCAGTCGAGCGTGTTCTTCACCAGCGCCGGAAAGCTCCCGTTGTACTCGGGCGATGCGATCACCAGCGCATCGTGATCCCGCACCAGGCGCTTGAGCGCCCAAGCGTTTTCCGGCCGCCCTGCCTCCGCCTCAAGATCCCCGTCATAGAGCGGCAGCGGAAAGTCCACCAGATCCGCGGCCGTCACTTCCACCCCAGCCCGGCGGAGTTCCTCCGCGGCGAAGCGCGCCAGCTTCTTATTCAACGAATCGCTTCGATTGCTGCCGGCAAACACGAGAGTTTTCATATTTATCTTGACGTCAAGTCATCTGATGCAGCCCTTGCCACGAAGATTCAACAGTTCTACATGCTTGTATCTAAAGGAAATAGACGCTGTGGTATGATGGAGCGTCCTGGCGGCTTCTCCCATGTGGTACGGCGAATACAGCTTCGTTCTTCCCGCGCTGATCCAGAAGGATTTCAAGATCCGGTACCGGAACATGTCGCTGGGCCTCTTCTGGTCCCTGCTAAATCCGCTGGTCATGATGGGGGTGATGACCTTCGTATTTACGAAGATCTTCGTGAATACCTCCATCCCGCATTTTCCCGTCTTCATTCTCTGCGGCCTGGTTCCCTACAACTTCTTCACCGCCGCCTGGCTCACCGGCACAACCTCCCTGGTGGAAAACGCCGGCCTGATCAAGCGCGTTATGGTGCCGCGCGAGATCATCCCGCTGGCGGCCGTGTTGTCCAACTGCCTGCACCTGCTCATCCAGATCCTGCTGCTGTTCACCTTTGTGTTCCTGTTCGGTGGAACGCCCAACCGCTATTGGGCCTGGTTACCGTTCCTTTGGGGCATGGAGGTCGTTTTTGTGTGCGGCCTTTCCCTGGTCACGGCATCCTTGAATGTTCTGATCCGCGACACCCGCTACTTCGTGGAATCGGTGAACGTCGTCCTGTTCTGGCTGGTGCCGATTTTCTATTCGTTCAAAGTCATCCCGCGCGCCTACTCCGAGATTTACCAGTTGAACCCAGTGGCGGCGATGGTTCTGGCGCTGCGGAACATCCTCATCGACGGCACGCCCCCGCCCACGTCGCTGCTCATCAAGCTGAGCGTGTCTTCCATCGCGATGCTGGGCGTCGGCGCGCTGATCTTCCGCAAACTGAAGCCTTCGTTTTACGATCACCTCTAAGCCACAATGACCGCTGTCGAGTTTCAGAACGTATCGAAATCCTTTGCCCGGCACCAAGGATCCATGCTGCTCCGGGAAAAGGTGGTGCACTGGCTGCAAAGTCGGCGCAAACAGCCGTTCTTCGCGCTTAAAAACATCTCGTTTCGCCTGGAGGAAGGCGCGGGTCTTGCGGTCATCGGCTCCAACGGCGCGGGCAAGAGCACGCTCCTGAGCCTGGTGGCGGGATTGGCCCGGCCCGATTCCGGCACGGTGCGCGTACAGGGGCGGATCGCGCCGTTGCTCGAATTGGGCTCCGGCTTCCACCCCGACCTGACCGGCGAGGAGAACATCTGGGTCAACGCCGCTCTGATCGGGCTCACGCGCCGGCGAACGCGGGAAGTCTTCGATCAAGTCGTGGAGTTCTCCGGAATCGGCGATTTCATAGGCGAACCGCTGCGTACCTACTCCAGCGGGATGGTCATGCGGCTGGCGTTTTCCGTGGCCGTTCACATGGATCCCGAGATTCTGCTGATCGACGAGATTCTGGCGGTGGGAGACGCGGCCTTCCAGCAGAAGTGTTTCGACCGCATCCGCGAGTTCCGCCGCCAAGGCAAAACGCTGGTGTGTGTTTCCCATGCGTCGGGGATGGTCCAGCATTTCTGCGATCAGGCGATTTGGCTCGACCACGGCGAGCTAATCATGGGCGGGCCGCTCCCTGAAATATTTGAGGCCTATCAGGGGCGGGTGACGCATCCTAACTAGGGGATAATGGTAAGGACTTTATGAAATCCGTGCGCTCCACCTTGCTCCTGTCTCTGATCCTGGCCGCCTTCTCCTGGGCCGCTTCCGCCGATCGTCCGCATTCCGGCAAGGTGGAAATCATGCCGGAATCCCAGCTGAAACCCGGGATGCAAGGCGTGGCGTGGACGGTTTTTGCCGGCTCCGAGCCGGAGGCCGTTCCCGTCGAAATCATCGGCGTGATGAAGAACGCCTGGGGTCCCAAGCAGGACATCATCCTCGGGAAAATGGGCGGAAAAGCCATCCGTACCAACGTCGCGGGAGGCATGAGCGGGAGCCCGGTCTACATCGACGGCAAACTCGTGGGCGCCGTGGCGCTGCGCTTGAGCGTGTTCTCCCCCGACGCCATCTGCGGGATCACTCCCATCGAGCTGATGCTCGAAATCAACGATTTCGACAAATCGAGGCCGTCCAGCGCCCGCGTTCCCGGCGAGACGTCACAGCGCGCGTCGGTTAACATCCCGGGGCAGCAACAGCAGGTAATGGTGCCCATCGAAACGCCGGTGACGTTCTCGGGCTTCTCCGAGCGCACGCTGCGCGAATTCGGCCCACTGTTCCAGCAGATGGGAATGAACGCCGTGCAGGGTGGCGCCGGCGGAGCGCTGGCCGGCCCCGAGCCCGCCGCCGGCTGGCAACACGCACTCCAGCCCGGCGATGCCATCGCGGGCGTGCTCGTGTCGGGCGACATGAGCATGACCGGCCTCGGCACCGTCACTTACAACGACGGCAAGCGAGTACTCGCGTTCGGGCATCCTTTCTTCAATCTCGGCCCGGTCGACATGCCCATGAGCCAGGGCGAAATCCTGATGACGCTCGCCTCCCAGTTCCAGCCGAACAAATTCGGCAACGCCACCGATATCGTGGGCGCGCTGAAGCAGGACCGGCACAGCGGCATCCTGGGCGAACTCGGGGCCACCGCCGCCATGATCCCGGTGGACGTAAAAGTCCGCACGTTCGGCGATAACAATACCGTCCTGAAAGAGAAGGACCTGCACTTCAACGTCTTCGTCAATCAGAAGTGGACCCCGTACTTGATGATGGTGACGCTGTTCAACAGCCTGGAAGGCCTGAATGATTACGCCGACGAGGCCACTTACCGGTTGAGCGGCGAAGTGCAGATCGACGGGCAGGCGAGTCTTTCACTCTCCAACATGCAGGCGCCCGGCGAGATGCCGATGCCGGCGCCAATGGTGCTGGCGGGCTGGTGGGGCGACAAGTTCAACCGGCTGTTTCTCAATCCGGTGCAACTGCCGAAATTGAAGGCGGTCAAGGCCACCGTCGACCTCCTGCCGGACCGCCGCGTAGCCAGCATCGAAAACGCGTGGACCGCCGAAAACGAATTCGAGCCCGGCGCCACCGTGCCGGTCCGCGTATTCCTGCGGCCGTACCGCGGCGAACGCATCGAGCGCCAGTTCAACGTGAAACTCCCCGCGGGCGTGACCAAGGGCGAACATCGCATTTTGCTAGCCGACGCGGATACGATGAACCGGACGCAGGCCGCCGTGTCGTACACCAACCGTTTTATCGATATTCCGCGGACCGTTTCGCTGATCAATCAAGAGCGGTCCAACAACACGCTTTACGTGGCGTTGGTTGAGCAGCGCCCGACCGTCTACACGGAAGACAAGACGCTCCCCGCGTTGCCCGCGTCCGTGCTCAACGTCATGCAAACCGGCCGCAGTTCCAGCCGGTCCATCGTGAGCTCGCCGGAAACCGCTATTGAGCAGATGTCCATTCCGCTCGATTATGTCGTCAGCGGAAGCTACTCGTTGAAAATCAACGTCAAGTGACGCGCATTCACTCATGATCCACACATCTCCGCGGCGGTGGCTTGCGGCCATCGCGGTTTTTTCGTTCCTGACGCCGGTTTTCGCCGTGGACACAAGGTTCTGGCAGCAGGGAGATTTTTCGGATTTCGACAAGGGCAGCCTGCGGAATCTCTCGCTCCGCAGCGATGGAAGGTTATCGCTCGCGCCCGTGATCAAGGAATTATTCGACAGCTCCACGCCGTACCTCTGGGCGGCCGCGCAGGATTCCAAGGGCAACCTGTATGTGGCCGGCGGCAGCCCCAACGGCGCCACCGCGAAGCTGTTTCAGATCAGCCTGGCAGGCTCCGTGAAGACGGTGGCGGAGGTGGAAGGTCTGGAAATCCACGCTCTCGCCATCGATAAGAATGAACGCGTGTATGCGGCCACCGTTCCCGACGGAAAGATCTACCGCCTGGTCCCGGATAAGAAGCCGGAGGTTTTCTTCGACCCCAAAGCAAAATACATCTGGGCGATGGCCTTCGCCTCTAACGGCGACCTGTTCGTGGCGACGGGAGACCAAGGCGAGATATACCGGGTGACGCCGGACGGCAAGGGCAGCGTGTTCTTCAAGACCGAAGAAACCCACGCCCGCTCGCTCGCGATCGACGCGAAGGGCAACCTGATCGTCGGAACCGAGCCGGGTGGCCTGGTCCTCCGCGTCTCGCCGGCGGGCGAGGGCTTCGTCCTCTACCAGGCGAACAAACGCGAGGTCACCGCAGTTGCGGTGGCGGCGGATGGGTCCATTTACGCGGCCGCCGTGGGATTTAAGCCGAGCAGTTCCGCCACGCCTCAGCCTTCGCCCGCGCCGCCGCCGGTGGTCGTGCCACCGCCCGCGCCTCAGCCACCCGGCGCTCCGCGCCAAGCCATGACCATTACGATGCCGCCGACACTCTCGGCCGGCGCCGCCTCCCTCAGCGGCGGATCGGAGATTTACCGCATCGACACCGATGGCTCGCCACGCCGCGTCTGGCAGCATTCGCAGGACATCGTGTACGCTCTCGCGTTCGATAGCCAGGGCCGCCCAGTCTTCGGAACGGGAAACAAGGGGAGCATCTACCGGCTCGATTCGGATCTCGCGTACACGCTGCTGCAGAACGTCGCGCCCACTCAGGTCACCGCCTTTGCCGCCGGGCAAAATGGCAAACTCTACGCCGTCACCGGCAACGTCGGCATGGTGTACCAAATCGGCCCGGGCCTCGAATCCCAGGGCGCGTACGAAAGCGAGGTCTTCGACGCCGGAGCCTTCTCGTATTGGGGCCGGTTGATCTTCAAGGCGAACCCCGGCGCGGGTCTTTCCTTCGAGGCTCGCAGCGGCAACGTCAATCACGCGCAGAAGAACTGGAGCCCGTGGACCGCCGTACCGGTCTCCGGCGACAGCGGCCGGATTCCAGCGCCGCCCGCGCGCTTTCTGCAGTACCGCGCCACGCTGCGCGCCTCCGGCGGACCGCCGGAACTGTTGAACGTTGACATCGCGTACCTGGCCAAGAATCTCGCGCCGGTGGTGGAAGCCATCGAGATGACTCCGGCGAATTACAAATTCTCGACGCCGGTCCTGACCCTGGCGCCCAGCACCTCGATCACTCTGCCGCCCATGGGCCAGAAGAAAAAGGCCGGCGGCATGTCGCTGGACCTCAGCGCCTCCGCCAGCCAGACGCTGAATTACTCCAAGGGCTCGGCCGGCGCCCGCTGGCTGGCGACCGACGAGAACGGAGACGCGCTCAGCTTCAAGATTGAGATCAAGGGCGTGAAAGAGAATAGCTGGAAGCTCCTGAAGGACAATGTCCGCGAGAAGCACATTGCCTTCGACTCCACCACCTCCCCGGACGGCGAGTACCTGCTTCGCGTCACCGCCTCCGACGAGCCCGGCAATCCGCCCGATCAGGCGCGCACGGCCTCGCTGGTGAGCGATCCATTCACAATCGACAACACGCCGCCCGAGATCCTCGGCCTGTCGGGATCCGTTTCCGGCAAAAAACTGAATGTCGAGTGGAGGGCTAAGGATGCGCTCAGCCTCATCGACAAGGCGGAGTATTCCGTGAACGGCGGCGATTGGCTGGTGGTGGAGCCAACCACGCGCCTCTCCGACGCCCCCGATCTGGAATACCGCCTCTCGCTCGACCGCCCCGCCGCCGCCGAGGTAACGATCGCCATCCGGGTCACCGACGAATACGACAACCAAACGGTGCGCAAAGTCATAATCCGCTAGTGTGCTGTCCTCTGATACCGCTAGGATCGGACGTGGCGCACGCACTCATGCGTGCCGCGTCGCCACTCATGGCGACGCCATTTTCTTCCATCCCACAGGTGTCGAGAAGGTCTCGACACGGTACGCACGACTGCGTCGCACGAGTGCGTGCGCAACGTCGCCGCATCCACAATCTGGCATGGTTATTTCGTAACAAGCCCTTAGCGCCCGAGAATCCGTGGCGCAAATCCGCACCACCCCGGGGGTGTAAACTAACCGCAACCTGGATTCCCCAAAAAAACAAATCCTGGAAGATACGTTTCAGCCTGTCCATGGCGATTGGGGTCTGGTACAACCCTCGACAGTGGCTCCGCCACTGGTACGAATAGAGACCTATGGGTGACGCAGACCCGGTATCAACCGGTTCTTGCGTGCGCTCGATGCCCATTAT
>JANXRE010000080.1 GCA_025353165.1 Acidobacteriota bacterium
CGACGGCGCGTGGCGACCCGCAGTCGCCCCTGCGCTGGACCTGCAAGAGCGCCCGCACGCTGGCGGCGGAACTCACGGCCCGACATCACCCGGTCAGCCACACCAAAGTTACCCAACTCCTGCGGAAGGATGCCATCCCAAGCAATAGCCCAGATTGTAAACTTTATTTATTTACTTTGCCTTAGTTTGATCCCTTCGATGGCCATTTACACAATCTGTTTTACACCCTCCGGGTGGACTGTTTTCAGATGGTCATTGACAGGAACCCGCCGTCCACTCGTAGAATGGTTCCGGTCACGAACGACGACGCCTTGTCCGAGGCCAGGAATACCGCCGCTCCCACGAGCTCGCTGGGATCTCCGAAACGCCGCATCGGTGTGTGATTCATGATCTGACTCACGCGCTCCTCAGTGAGGATCTTCCGGTTCTGTTCGGCGGGAAAGAACCCGGGAAGAATCGCGTTCACGCGCACGTTGTGCGGCGCGAACTCGCGCGCGAGGAACTGGGTGATCTGATTGACTCCACCTTTGGTCACCCCGTAGGTGAAGACCTTTGAAAGCGGCGGTCCGGCGGCAGCCGACGAGATGTTGATGATCGACCCGCTTCGCGCTTCGACCATCTTCTTGCCGACGACCTGGCAACCCAGGAAGACGCTCCGCAGGTTCACATCGAGGATCTTCTCCCACTCGCTCTCCTGGATGTCGAAGAACGGCGTGGCGGAGTTGATTCCCGCGCCATTGACGAGAATGTCGACTTTGCCGAATTCCGCGAGCGTGACATCGAGCGCGCGCACCAGGTCTGCCTTCTTCCCCGCGTCGGCCTGCACCGCGAGCCCGCGGCGTCCGAGCGCGCGGATCTCCCCGGCGCGCGCCTCCAAGTTCGGCATCGTGCGCCCGATGACGGCGACATCGGCGCCGGCGGCGGCGAATCCGCGCGCGATCTCGCCCGCCAATACTCCACCGCCGCCGACCACCGCGGCGACTTTTCCCTCCAGCGAAAACAGTTCATGAATCGGCATCGGTTGAAGCGACTAGTGTACCCCCTTCACAACGGTTTGCGACAGCAGTAAACTGTTGGCGTAAGGAGGAGCACATGGATAAGCCGCGTCATCCTCACGTCGTCCGGACCTGGGTGGTCGAGCGAACCAGGCACCCGGTTCACAACGTTCCCATGCACCGCGCGGAAGATCCGCGCCGCAACCCCGTTCACGGCGTTCCGCAGCCAAAGAAGAAACGGCCGGAGCCGGAGAAATGATCGCCGCCTCCAACTGCGGGCCGGGTCGGCCATTCGATTCGAAAACCAGCCGTACCCGGTACTGATAGGGAGCATAACTTCCGCGCGGAATTGAAGCTGGACGAGCTGCCGGTTGAGAGAAAGACGCTGGAGTTCCTGTACGAAGACGGCGGCGACTGCTGCTTCATGATCCCGAGAATTACGAGCAGATCGAGATGCGATCCGAGACCGTCGGTCCCAGTTTCGATTCCTGGAACCGGGCCTGCGGCTACCGGTCGAGTTCATCGACGGCCAAGCCGTCCGCGTCGTGTTCCCGGACGTGGTGGAAGCGCCGGTCGCCGACACTGCGCCGCCGATTCATGGCGCCGACAGTGCGTGGAAACCGGCCCGGCTGGCAAACGGAGTGGAGGCGATGGTTCCGCTCTTCGTCAAGACAGGTGATTCCGTCCGGCTGAGTCTGGCGGAGATGAGGTACAGGGATCGCGCGAAGGCGAAATCCGGATCGCTTCACTTCCCGAGCGCATCCACCAGGATGTCCGCGACGCGCGAGATGAGGAGCAGCCCCTCGTTATCCACGTTGTAATCGATCTTCGGGATGCCGTCGCAGGTCATCGCGATCGCGATGCGCCCGCGCGGCGAGTACACGATCCCGACGTCGCTCCGCAGGTGGTCGAGCGCGCCGGACTTCGACGCGACCGGCGTCTCCCCCAGGTGGCGCGCAATCCCTTCGCGGTACTGCTGCCGCTTAAGAATCTCGATCATCTCTTTCGACGCTGCGGCGTTGACGACCTCGCCGCGCGCGAGCTTCTCCAGCAAAAGGACCATTTCGCGGGGCGTGCTCACGCCTATGCCGAACTTCTGATTCTCGGGCAGCTTTCCAGCGGCACTCCAACCGGTGGGCGGCTTCAGATCGTCTCCGTCGCCGCGAATCTTGCGCAAGGAACGAGTCTGCCTGAGCCCCAGCCTGTCCATTTCCGCGTTGACCATGTCAGCCGTGAAGCGCTCAATGATCATGTTCGTCGCGGTGTTATCGCTGAGGACGATCATCAGGTGAAGCACATCGCGGATGGGCAGCCGGACGCCGTTGGAGATCTCGCCGAGGATTCCCGATCCGGATACGCGGTCGGCTTGGGTGAGCGTCAACTCCTCGGTCCACTTCGCCTTGCCGGCCTCGACGGCCGCGAACACTCCCGCCAGAATGGGCAGTTTAATGGTGCTCGCGGTGGTGACGCGTTCGTCGGCGTTCAGGGCATACGATTGCCCGGTGTCCAGGTTCTTCGCGAAGAGATACACCTTGCCGGGGAACGGCGCGATGGCCGCGCGGATCTTCTGGTCCAGCGGGTCCGGGGCGTTCTGGGCGGAGGCGATGGCGCACGTTACAGCCAGCAGCGTAAGTCGAACCATGACTTAATCGACGTCCTTCCCCATATACATTTCGCTGATCAGCGGTTTGTAGTTTTCGATCACCCGCAATCGGCGGACTTTCATGGTCGGCGTCAGTTCTCCGCTCTCCACGGTGAACTCCCGCTCCAGGATCCTGAACTTGCGAATTTGTTCGAACGCGGCGAGTTGCTTGTTCACCGCAGCCACGGCCTTTTGCACTTCGGACTGCACGTCCGGCCCCTTGCCTTCATTGAGGGTGAACAGCGCGGTGACGTACGGCATCTTGTCTCCGATGAGCACAACCTGGTTGATCAGCGCCACCGATTTGAACAGCGACTCGACGCGGCTCGGGTAGATTTTCTTCCCGTTGGAGGAGACGATGAGTTCCTTCTTGCGGCCAGTGATATAGACATAGCCCTCGTCATCCAGTTCGGCGATGTCGCCGGTGTAGAGCCAGCCGTCCTTCAATACTTCCGCGGTGGCGGCGGGATCGTTGAAGTATCCGCTGAACAGCGACGGGCTCTTGATCATGAGTTCCCCGTCCTCGGCCAGACGCACCTGGGCGTTCGGCATGGGCGTGCCGATCGAACCGGGCTTCGGCCGTTCGATGGGGTTCAGCGTAACGACACCGCCCTCGGTCAGCCCGTATCCTTCGATCAGCGGCATCCCGATAGCGGCATAGAATTCGCCCAGTTCTTTGGAGAGCGGGGCCGCCCCCGAGGCCGCGATCCGGAGCTGGCCTCCCAGACGCGCCCGGATTTTCGAATAGACCATCCGGTCGAAGAACTTGAGAGCGGGCTTCATCCAGGGAGGGAGCGCTTTGCCCTGCTGGCGGAGGCGGCTGGCCTCGGCGCCGGCTCCGACGGCTGTATAGAACAACCGCTGGGCGAGGCCGCTCTTTTTTCGAACTTCGGTCCAGATGCTCGCGTACACCCGCTCCCAGACGCGCGGCGGCGCGAGAAAAAAGGTAGGGCGGATGGTCCTCAGTTCGTTCGGGAGCTTCGCCAGGCTCTCCGAGAACCAGACCGGCACACCCATGCGAAGCATCACCATTTCGAGCACCACCCGCTGGGCGATGTGGGCCGACGGGAGAAAAACAATGGTGCGGTCTTGCGGGCCCACCGGCAGCACTACCGGCGCGTTGTCGATATTGCTGACCACCGAATCGTGAGTGACGAGGCCCATCTTCGGCTCGCCCGTCGCGCCGGAGGTCAGGTAGAGTATTGCATAGTCGCCGGGCGAGACCTCGGCGTGGATGCGTTCGAAAAGCGAGGGATCTTCGGCCATTTTCGCGCGACCGTCCGCCCGCAGATCCGCGACCGTGCGGGCCCCTTCCGCCTCACCCGTGAGAAGCAGCCACTCGGTTTCGATCGGATCGTCCGCCAAAGCGCCGCGCAGAGCGCTCAGGGCTTTCTCGTTCTCGACGATGATCGCTCGCGGGCGCGCGGAGCGAAGATTTTTGGCTTGGTCCACCATCGGATAGCTGGTGTAAAGCGCGCCGGAAATTGCGCCGGCCGCCATCACGCCAATGTCAGCCATGTAGAACTCCGCCCGCGTTTCCGAGAAGATGGCCACGATGTCGCCTTTGCGAACGCCCAGCGCGCGCAACCCAACCGCAAGCTCTTTGGCATAATCGCGGTACTCGTTCCACGTGTAGGTTTGATATTTGTCCTTGCCGACGGGTTGGTGGAGGGCGGCTTCCGGGCCGTACACCGCGGCGGTCTGCTCCAGGACGGTGTAGAGCGTGCGTGAGTTCATCGCTTCCATCGTCCCATTTTCGAACATCCAAGGTTGCTTTCGAACATTTCGCCGCCGGTTGAACGAATGCAAACGTATTCTCGTCATGAAGGTAGAACTTGTGCCGCGTGGCCCGCGGCTTGCGGTATGGGTTCCCGATCTCGAGGTGATCTGATGCGTCTGCTTCCTGTTCTGTTGTGCGCGGCGGCCCTCCCCTGGACCGCTCAGGCCGTGGATACCGGAGATTTCCGGTGGCATGGCAAGCTGAAGGCCGGCGACGTGATCGAGCTGAAGGGCATCAACGGCGCGATACTAGCTCAACCCGCGGCCGGCAACGAAGTGGAGGTCTCGGCCCGCAAATCGGGTCGGCGCAGCGATCCGGAGAAGGTTCGCGTGGAGATGGTGCAGCATCCCGGCGGCGTCACTATCTGTGCCATTTACCCCGACGTGGATGGACGCAAGAACGTTTGCGAGCCCGGGAACGGAGGACACAACCGCAACCGCGATAACGACGTCCAGGTCGAGTTCACCGTCCGCGTACCCGCCGGGGTGCGGTTCGTCGGGCGCACCGTGAACGGCAACATCGAAACCGGTTCATTGAAGTCCGATGTCGAGGCCTACACGGTGAACGGCAACGTGAAGCTGAACACGGCCGGAACGGCTACCGCCGCCAAGACGGTAAACGGTTTCGTGGAAGCGTCCCTGGGCAGCGCCAATTGGACCCGGCCAGCCGAATTCTCGAGCGTAAACGGGGGCGTCAGCGTGGAGCTTCCGTCGAAGACGAGCGCCGAGGTTCACGCCAGTACGGTCAATGGGAGCATCCAGACCGATTTCCCGCTGGCGGTCGAGGGCAAGTTCGTCGGCCGCCGGATCAACGGGAGACTCGGCAACGGCGGACCGGAATTGAAGATCAGCACCGTCAACGGAAGCATCCACCTGAGGCAGCAGGGCGGTCCGGTCATCTGACCGCTTGCTAACACGCGCGGCTCGGAAGCGCTGTCACGGCGGTTTTGACGGACGACTCCCGAATCCGAAGTTCGGTTTTTAACACGAGATCCGTCTGCTCCCGGCCCGGATCTTGAATCCGTTTCAGCAGCAACTCCGCGCCGCTGTACCCCAGATCGTAGGCCGGCTGCGCCATGGCGGTGAGCCGCGGCCGGAGAGCTTCGGCGAACTGCGGGTCGTCGAAAATCGCCACCGCGACATCGTCGGGGCAGCGGAGTCCTTTTTCGTTCAGCGCCCGGAGCAGACCGGCCGCCATCATTGCGTTCGAGCAGAAGAACGCCTCGGGCGCTTCGCGGTCGATCAAATCGATTGCGGCGGCGTACCCCGCTTCGAGACGGAATGCGCCATCCCGGACCAGGGACTCATCGATCGGCAAGCCCGCTTCCTTCAAGGCGGCGCGGTAGCCTTCCAGCCGCTCCCGGGCGACCTCCACATGCAGCGGACCGGTCAGGATAGCAATCCGGCGGTTCCCACCCTCGATGAGGTGCTTCACGCATTCGTGCGCCCCCGCGACGTTATCCACCGTGACGGAATCCAGGGGGATCCCTTTCGGCCTGCGATCCAGGCAGACGATCGGAATACCGGACTCGATGGCGTTGGTGATGTGGTCGGTCTCGCCGTCGGTCGAAGCGAGAACCAGTAGGATTCCGTCCACGCGGCGGGTCCGCAGGGCGGCCAGAACCTGCCGCTCCCGCTCGAGCTGATCGTCCGTGTTCAGCGTGATCAGCATGTAGCTGTGGTTCCAGGCCGCATCCTCCGCGCCCCGCACCAGCAGTGGGAAGAACGGGTTTGTGATGTCGGAGACAACCATGCCGAGCATCTTGGTCTGGCGGATTTTCAGGCTGCGGGCGACGTGATTCGGGTGGTAGTCGAGTTCGCGAACGATGCCGAGAACGCGCTCGCGCAATTTCGCGCTAACAGGTACTGCGCCGCTGAGAACGTTCGAAACCGTCCCAACCGAAACCCTCGCGCGTTGAGCCACCTCCTTGATAGTTGCCATGGCGATTTAAAACATATCACGGTACGGAATCCCGTGAACCCGGTTCAGGCCGTGCGAACATGGTTTCGGAAGCAACGTATGCACGCCACCATTGCCGCCATTGAATACCATCTGCCCGAAACCGCTGTTTCCACCGCCGATCTCGCCGCGCAGTTTCCCGAATGGTCGGCGGTAAAGATCGATGCGAAGACAGGAATCCGTTGCCGGCGGATCGCGGCCGAGGGCGAGTGCTCCTCCGACCTGGCCGCCGAGGCTTGCCGGAAGCTGTTCGCATCGGGGGCGTGCGAGCCGGCCTCTATCGATTACGTGCTTCTCTGCACGCAGAGCCCGGATTACTTTCTGCCGACCACGGCGTGTCTCCTGCAGGACCGGCTCGGCATTCCTACCTCGGCGGGTGCGCTCGATTTCAATCTCGGATGTTCGGGGTATGTTTACGGCCTCGGGCTGGCGGAAGGGCTGATATCGACGGGCCAGGCCTCCAACGTGTTGCTGATCACGGCGGAGACATACAGCAAGTTCATTCACCCGAAGGACAAGAGCGTTCGAACCATCTTCGGCGATGCCGCCGCGGTGACGCTGCTGAAGGCCGTGGAATCGCCGGCGCCGTTCCTCGGGCCTTTCGTCTATGGGACGGACGGGAGCGGAGGTCCGAATCTGATGGTCCCGACGGGCGGTATGCGGCGTCCCCGCTCTCGCGAAGTGCCCGCCCTGATGGCGGACCAAAGCGGCAATTTCCGGACGGAAGACAACCTGTACATGAACGGCGGCGAGATCTTTACGTTCACCATTGACATCGTTCCGCGATGCGCCAGGCAGTTATTCGAGAAGTCGCGCCTCACGGAGACCGATATCGATCTGTTTGTATTTCACCAGGCTAACCAGTACATGCTGGAGCACCTGCGGAAGAGGATGAAAATCCCGCCCGAGAAATTCATGCTCGCCATGGCGGACTGCGGGAACACCGTATCCTCAACCATCCCGATCGCCCTAAAGCACGCCCAGGCAGCCGGCAGGCTCTTCAACGGAGCCCGGATCATGTTGATGGGATTCGGGGTCGGCTACTCTTGGGGCGCGACGATTTTGCGCTGGGACTCCCCCGTCGGTTGATCGTCCTTGAGGATGCGCGCCGGGTTGCCGGCCACGACGACGCCCGCGGGCACCGGCCTGGTAACGATGGACCCGGCGCCGACGGTCGAACCTGCGCCAACATCCGCCATCACGATGGCCGCCGCTCCGATCCAGCAATCCGCGCCAATCGAGACCTCGGTGAAGCGCCCGGCGTCTGCGCCCTTCACGCGCCCAACCGAATCGCGGCTATGTTGATGGCTGCCGCTGAGAATCTGCACACCGGAGGCGATCTGCGTCCGGGGCCCGATGTTCGATCTGCCGAGAACACAATACGAGCCGATGTAAACGCCGCTCCCGACGCGGGCGTCGGGTTGCGCGAAGAACGACCCGAACGAAATCCTCGAATCGAGCGAGCATTCCTTCAGAGTCAGCCGGTAGAACGCAATCCGAAGGTAGTCGCCGGCGATTCCCGGAATTTGAGCAAAGCCGTGGGCTCCCATGGTGTAAAGCATAGGGGACCGGCCAAAGAACGCGAGCGCCGCGAACGGGAACGCGATCAGCAGCGAGACGGCTTGAAGCAGACGCTTCATGTCTCATGGTGAACGCGCGCGCGGTCCGCCTGTCAAGCCGGTGTTGTCCGTTCCTGAACGGGCCGTCCCACGTTTGGTCAGATTCCAAAGCGGGATTTACTGCAAGAACAGCGGCTTTCGAACGGCGAGGTACGTGCTCAATTCACGCGACGGGAGTTCGTCATTCTGATGGAACGTGTGCGGCAATCCTGGTCGGACGCCATCTCGACCGGCTACCTGTCCAAGCAGGCGGAGTTCGGATGGCGGCTGGTCTTTATTGAATGGGAGCGCGAAATCACGGCCGAAGGACCGGCCGTATATCGCCAGAGCGTTCCGTACGGGCTGCCGGTGGCCCCGGACGGCGAGCACCTCGAGGAGAATCCGCGGGAAACGTAGGTGCTGCCGGCGGTTCTGGAAGGCATCGTCGGAGACCGGCGGCTGTCGCAAATCGCGAAGGATCTGAACGGCCGTGGGCTCCGGACCCGCAACGGCGAATGGTGGGCCACGGGACAAATCTTCGAGCTGCTGCCCCGCATCATTGAAGCCGGCCCGCGCCTGCTTCCGAGCAAGGAGTGGGTGGCGCGCCGGGAGCAGTTGTTCGCGGCCGCGTTCCGATCGAGTGCGGTATAGTCGAAAGGCTTGACGGGCCACGCACCGCATTCTCTACGCCGGCGCCTGGCCGGGTTTCTCGTTCTCGCCGCCGTATATCTGTTCGTTGAGTTCGTAATCCCCAAACCTGCCGCCGTGAAACCGGAGGGGTGGCGGCTTACCGGCATCTTCCTGGCGGCGGTCGGCGGCTCCATCCTCCAGCCGGTTCCGGCCGGCGCGCTCGTCCTGATCGCAATCACGCTGGCGTCGATCTTCGGCGGATTGACCATTCAGCAGGCGCTCGCCGGCTATGCGGATCCCACCGTCTGGCTGGTGATGGCGGCTTTTTTCATCTCGCGGGCCTTGATTGACACGGGGCTCGCTCGCAGGATCGCGCTGTTCTTCGTTCGCGCGTTCGGCGGCAGCTCCCTCGGCGTGGCCTACGCCCTATCGCTTTCGGACATGGCGCTCGCCACCATCATTCCCTCGAACGGCGCTCGCTCCGGCGGCGTTATCCTGCCGATTGTCCGATCCATTTCCGAGTTATACGGATCCTCGCCGGGGGTTAGCGCGGCGCTTCTCGGATCGTTCCTGATGACCGCCGTCTACCAGGGCGTGTGCGTCAGTTCCGCGATGTTCTTTACCGGGCAGGCGAGCAATCCGCTGGCGGCCCAGATGGCCGGGCAAATGTTCGGCTACAAGGTGACATGGGCGAGCTGGTTCCTCGCTGGATTGGTGCCGGGCCTCTGCTCGATGGCGGTGGTGCCATGGATCGTGCTGAAACTGAACCGGCCGGGAATACTGCGAACGCCGGCGGCGGCGGAGTTCGCGCGCAGCGAGCTTCTCGCGATGGGACCGTTGAAACGGAATGAGAAGATCCTCGCCTGCGTGTTTGCGGCGGTTTGCGGCCTGTGGGTGACTTCCGGCTGGCACGGCATCGATATCACCGTGACGGCGCTGTGCGGCAGTCTGGCGCTGATTGTGACCGGGGTTCTCGACTGGGAAGACGTGAAAGGAGAGCGGGCGGGCTGGGATGTTTTCATCTGGTATGGTGGGCTGCTCCGTCTGGGCAAAGCGCTGAGCGACACGGGCGTGCCCACGGAACTCGCCAAGGGCGTGGGATCTGTCCTGTCGGGAGCGGGCTGGATCGCGCTGCTCGCGATTGCGCTGCTCCTGTATTTTTACGCGCACTACGCTTTCGCCAGCATCACGGCCCACATGCTCGCGATGTTCCCCGCTTTCGCGGCCTTGCTCGTCGCGAAGGGCGCGCCGATGGGACTGGTCGTCTATGCCTTCGCCTGTTTCGTCAATCTGGCGGCCGGCCTGACCAACTACGGCACTACGCCCGCTCCGATGTTCTTCGCGCAGGGTTATGTCCCGCTCAGGCGATGGTGGAGCGTTGGACTGGCCGTGTCCGTCGCGAACATTGCGATCTGGTCTACCGTCGGATTCGCGTGGTGGAAGTTCCTGGGAATATGGTGAGGTGTCCGCGGAAGGGGCGGGCGGGATCGCCCCATAAGCGCCAGTTTAAGGCAGAATTCCTTTTCCGGGCCGTCGGTCTATGATCCCCTGGAAATCTCAAGTTCTGCCTAAAACTTCCGGTTCCTAGAATAAGACTTCGCGGGCGTTTGCTGGTGGGAAGGGGATTTCCCAACACGAGCCGTGAGTCTCACCGGGAAGCCGCGTTCGACGCGAGCTCTTGCTTGAATAACAGGTCCACGTTTGCAACCTGTCTGCCGTAGAACCGCATGGGCGCCCGACTGACCTTCAGCCCTGGAGGCCACAAACGCCGTTGTGGGCAGTTGGCAGCCGCTTCAACCCGCAGCTTTGCTTTTCGCGCTTCCAGGCGACGCCGTGTTTGTGGAACCCCAGTTTTCAGTTGCCCAGCC
The DNA here is from genome assembly GCA_025353165.1 of Acidobacteriota bacterium. Taxonomy (GTDB): domain Bacteria; phylum Acidobacteriota; class Terriglobia; order Bryobacterales; family Bryobacteraceae; genus TMP-7. Next base: position 10,473 of record JANXRE010000080.1, read on the forward strand.
GGGACAAATCGGCGCGTCGAGGCCGGACATTCACCTGCGCGCCAGGGCGCGATATCCGGGAATCTCGCCGCCGGACCTTGCGATCTTCACCTTTGGCGGCGAGCGAGAGACGCAGCCGCCAGTTTAGAAAACAGGCGTCGCCCAGAGCGACAGACGGACCCTGCCGGGCACGTCTCTGGCACCAGAAACCTCGGGTCGGCCATCTCTTGCTTTCCAGCAACTTGCGCCGAGGTTTCTGGAAAGTGGCGACGCGGCACGCACGAGTGCGTGCGCCACGCATGTGGCCGTCAATTTATCAGCGCTTCAATGAGCCGCGGCCCTTTCTCGCTCATGGCCTGACGAAATTGTTCGGCGAATTCCTCGACCGTCGTTGCGCGCGTGGACGGAACGCCCATGCCCGTCCCGAGCCGCACCCAATCGATGTCCGGCCGGCCGATATCGATCATGCCTTCGGCTGCCGGACCGAAACCTTTCGCTCCGGTACGACGCATCTCGATATCGAGAATCCGGTACCGCCGGTTCGCGAAGATCACCACCGTGACATCGAGTGATTCACGCACCATCGTCCATAGAGCTTGCAGTGTGTACATGCCGCTGCCGTCCGCCTCGAGCGCGATCACCTTGCGCTCGGGACACGCGATCGCCGCCCCTACCGCCACGGGCAACCCCTGGCCGATGGAACCTCCGGTCACCGGGAGATGGTCGTGTGATCGCGCATTCAGCAGATGCAGCCAGACCGCCTCGCCGGAAGAAATCATTTCGTCGGACACGATGGAATTGTCCGGCATCCAAGCGGCCACCGCGCGCCCGATCAAATCCGGCGTGAGCGGGCCGTCGCTGGGAATCGGCGCTTCCGAGCCGCGCGTGTAAGCAAGCGGAGCCGCCCCCAGTTCCTCCACCAGCGCGTCGAGGGCCGCCGTCCCATCCTCCTCGAGAGACGCCAGCGCGTGGATGGCGCAGTCGTGCGGCGCGAGATAGCTCGGGTTGTCCGGATACCCGAAGAACGACACTGGAGCCTTGGCTTCGAGCAGGATCAGATGGCGCAGGCCGGCAAGAGCGGCTACCGCGGGCTCCGGGAAATAAGGGATGCGGGCCGGGCGAAACCGGCCACGCCCGGACTCCATGCGCGCCGAGTAACGCGCAGCGAAGATCGTTGCGCCCGTCGCGGCGGCAATCCGTCCAGCGGCCTCGAGTCCGCGACCGATCAACGTGGTACCGCTGAGCAACAAAGCCACCGGCTCGCCGGAGCGAAGCGCGCGGGCCGCGATGCTCAAACGGCCGGCGTCCGGCGCATGCCGCGGCGGCCGCACAATCACCGGCCCGGGCTCAGTGCTTTCACTCCACGAAAAATCAGCCGGGACGATGAGGGTAGCCACCTGACCCGGCGGGCGCACCGCGGCTTGAATCGTTTCCGCGGCGGCGGCGCCGATCTCACACACGCTCTCCGGAGTGCGGACGTAGCCGGACACCGTGCGCGCGAAGGTCTCGATATCGGACGTCAGCGGAGCGTCGTATTGCAGATGCCGCGTGGAATGCTCGCCGACGATATTCACAACCGGCGAGTACGCCTTGCGAGCGTTGTGGAAATTCGCCAGCGCGTTTGCGAGCCCCGGCCCGAGATGGAGCACGGTGGCGGCCGGGCGGCCCGTCATGCGCGCGTAGCCGTCCGCGGCTCCCGAGCAAACGCCCTCAAACAGGCAGAGGACGCCGCGTACCGCCGGCACGCGGTCGAGCGCCGCGACAAACTGCATCTCCGAGGTGCCCGGGTTCATGAAGCACACTTCGACGCGGTTGCGGGCGAGCGTTCTTAGGAGGCACTCGGCGCCGTTCATCGGTTGCCATAATTCTCGGCGTAGTAGCGCTGATATTCGCCGGTGCGCAGGTGCTCGAGCCAGGGCTCGTTGTCCTGATACCAGCGGATGGTCCGGCGCAGTCCGTCCTCGAAATCGACCAGCGGCGCCCACTGGAGTTCGCTCATGATTTTCCGGCTCGACAGCGCATACCGCCGGTCGTGACCGGGGCGGTCGCCGACGTGTTGTATAAGCGACTCCGGCTTGCCGGTGGCGCTCAGGATCGCGCCGATCACGTCCAGATTCGCGAGGGAACGGCTGCCGCCGATATTGTAGATCTGGCCGTCGCGGCCGCCTCCCAACACCGCGAGAATGGCCCGGCAGTGGTCGTCGACATACAGCCAGTCGCGGATCTGCTGGCCGTCCCCGTAGACCGGCAGCGGACGATCCTGGAGCGCGTTCGAAATCATCAGCGGGAGCAGTTTCTCGGGAAACTGGTATGGCCCGTAATTGTTGGACGCGCGGGTGACTACGACGGGGAACCGGTACGTAGTGAAGTACGAAAGCGCGAGCAGATCCGACCCGGCCTTCGAAGCCGAGTACGGGCTGCTGGGCTTCAGCGGATACGCCTCGTCCGCCTCCAGCGGCGTCTCGATACTTCCGTACACCTCGTCCGTGGAAACATGTACGAACCGAGCAACGCCGAACGCTCTCGCGGTTTCGAGCAGCGTGAACGTGCCCGCTAGATTGGTGTCGAACACGGGTTGCGGGTTGAGAATGCTGCGATCCACATGCGACTCTGCCGCGAAGTGGACGACCGTCTCGGGGCGGTGGTGCTCAAAGGCATCGCGCATCGCGGCCCGGTCCGCGACGTCGGCTCGAACGAACGCATATTGCGGGTTGTTCTCGACCGAACGCAAATTATCGAGGTTGCCCGCGTAGGTCAGTTTGTCCACGTTCAGGATCTGAACGGTTGGATCGCCGAGGACCAGGCGGATAAATGCGGAGCCGATGAAGCCCGCGCCTCCGGTTACCAGCAGTTTCATTTGTGCTGTGTTTCCCAGTCGTACTGGATACTCGCGTCGTCGTAGGGAATCCGGCCCTCGTCCGCGGGATCGTAGAATCGATCCGTGACGTAAACGAGCAGGGAGGGCGATTCCCCGATCACCTTATATCCGTGGCCCACGCCTGGCGGAATCAGTATCTGCCAAGGCCGAAGCGCGCCTACGTACATCGTGTTGCGCGCGCCGAACGTCGGCGAATCCGTGCGCAAATCCACCAGAGCGACTTGCAGCATGCCTGCCGCGGGCACCCAGAAATCGGTCTGATGCAGATGGTAGTGAAATGCTTTGACGGTCCCGGGGTAGCTCAACGCGCTGGAAACCTGCGTCGAGGAAACCGGAAACCCGGAGGCAAGTCCAGACCCAAGCCGGATCACTTCCAGGAAGTAACCGCGATCGTCCGGCCAGAGCGGAAAAGGAGAGACCGCGACGCCGCGGATGAGGTCGGTGGAGCCCGGAGACTGGATTACTTTCCCGATCCCTTTGGAGCACTCCGGGATGGCGAGCGGCGCCGGAAGATTGCTCATCCGTTCAGGCCGTCACCGCGTCAGCGCGCATGGATGCCACCAGATTCTGCGCTCTCAGGAGCGATTCGAATGTCCCGGCATCGGTCCACCAGCCATCCAGTATGGAAAACGATAAAGCGCTCTCCTGCACGTAGAGGTTGTTCACGTCGGTGATCTCCAACTCGTTGCGGCGACTCGGCCGGAGCGTCTTGATGAGGCCGAACACGTCCGGCGGGTAGATGTAGATGCCCACCACCGCCATGTCGCTCTTCGGCTGCTCCGGCTTCTCCTCGATGCCCATCACCCGATCGCCCTTCAACTCCGCGACGCCGTAGCGGCCGGGGTCGGGCACCTGCTTCAGCCCGATCCACGCCCAGTCCGGGCGCGAGTTCGCCTTCTCCAGAAGCGGCACCAGCGATTCGCGGAAGATGTTGTCGCCGAGCAGCACCAGCGACCGGCTGCCCATGCAGAAGTGTTCGGCCAGCCCCAGCGCCTGCGCGATGCCGCCGGCCTCGTCCTGGACGCGGTACGTGAGCCGGCAGTTGTGGTCGCGGCCGGAGCCGAGCAGTTCCACGAAATCGCCCATGTGCTCGGTGCCGGACACGAGCAGCACCTCTTGCACGCCCGCGCCGGCGAGCTTCTTGAGCGGGTGGTACACCATCGGCCACGGGCCGACCGGCAGCAGGTGCTTGTTCGTCACCCGCGTCAGCTCGCCCATGCGGGTGCCCTTGCCGCCCGCCAGAATCACGCCTCGAATGGACATCTTTTTCCC
>JANXRE010000084.1 GCA_025353165.1 Acidobacteriota bacterium
GGGCTGCGGCAACGTAATCGTGGACGGTGCTTTGCGAGACGGAACAACTGCGGGCAATCTGGTGCTGGCTCATCCCGAGGGAATGGAGCCGCAGTACTTCCTTCAACTTGCGCATGGTCAGCCTTTTCTGTGGCAGCGGGGTGCTCGGCGGGGAATTCATCCGCGACCTCAACGATAACCCAGCTACGAGAAAGAAGCCTGTCGAGCGGTGTTCCGCCGATTCCTCACCGAAACGCCCCGCTAACGTTCGCTGTCACCCACAGATTCCCCCGACGAGGCTTGTGTTTAAGGATGGATCAACAAAAGATGAAGACAAGAACTCCCTAATCAAGGAAAAGGGATCGTGGAAGCTCACGATTGGTGAGTGAGGCCAGTTGGGTCGCCCGATGCCGACCCTCTGATTCGGGGGAATTACCTGGATCTGAGCCAGATCGATTTCGAGACGCTGCGGAAACAGTTCGAGCGGGGCCGGATTGCTGCGACGCTGGCGCGGATGGTCCGGCTGAACCGGACTCGCATGAACTATCTGGAAGAGTTCCAGAAGATGGTTGACGAGTACAACTCCGGGGCGGCGAATGTGGAGACGTTTTTCGCGCGGCTGATGGCGTTTACGAAGAAGCTGCCGGAGGAGGAGAAGCGGGGGATATCGGAGCATCTATCGGAGGAAGAACTGGCGGTTTTCGACCTTCTTACTAAGGCGGCGGTTCAGTTAACAAGGGCTGAAGAGCTCCAGGTGAAGAAGGTCGCGAGGGAATTGCTCGAAGCGGTCAAGCGCGAGAAGCTGGTGCTGGACTGGAAGAAGCGGCAGACCACCAGGGCGGCCGTGCGGTATACCGTGGAGACGATATTGGATGGACTGCCGAGAGTGTATACGACGGAGTTATATCAGCAGAAGTGCGAGTCGGTTTATCAGCATATCTTCGATTCGTATTCCGGGCAGGGGCAGGGTTTGTACAGTTCGGCGCACTGAAACACGTGGCGTCGCCAAGAGTGGCGACGCGGCACGCACGAGTGCGTGCGCCACGGGTTTGGGTTTGGGTTTGGGTCTGGCCCTGACTCTTACACTTACTCAACTAACTAGCCAAACTGATTGATTAACCTAACTATGTGGCGGCTAGTGCGGAGGCGAAGGCGTAGGTCACGTGTTCGTTGGTCACGTCTCCGTGGTTTTGGATCAGGCCTCCGGATCCGTCCAGGTTGGTCACAATGCCTGGCTGGAATTTGTATGGCGTTCCGGGTTCGTGAAGCACATCGAAGGCCGATTCCGCCGTCATTTGCGTTCCGTTTCTTCCGATTCCGCCGTAGGGGTCCGTCGCGTCCCCGATCGCTTTTACGTTGTCGCCGGCGGCGCGGGATGTTATGGCGTAAGCGAGCCCGACGACACTGTCCTGGGCTGAGAAGGTTTCCAGTATCGGGCCCTGGATCACATTTTTCGCGATTACGTCTCGGAAAAAGCCCGGCGTCCCTTGCCCGTTGTTGGCGCTGAAGCCGAAGTGCGAGAAGGCCCCCTCGAGCAGCGTCAGGGAGTCGGGGTGAACCGCCGGCGCTTGGGACAAGGCTCGCGAGCAGGCGGCCATCAGGCGGCCTCCCAGGCTGTGGCCCAGGAGGTGAATCTTCAGGCTGGGTAAGCCGGCGCTCAAGGCTCGGACGGCCCTCGCGACGCCTGTCTCGCCGACGACCCCGGAGCGGCTCTTCATGAGGTACCACGTGGTCATGTTCGCGATCTTGCCCGCCGCGCCGAAGATCGAGTCGAAGAACGAGCCGAAGGATTCCACTCCGCCTTCGTCAAAGCCGGTACCGGCCGCGGCCACCGCGGGAGAGCCTACGGGTAGTTGGAGTTTGTGCAGCAGGTCGGCGCCTGTTTGCGACAGCAGCAGCGGCAACCCCTCGGTGGGGTCCGGCTCGCCCGCGGGCACCACGGAGAGGAGCAGACTGACGAAACGGTTCTGCGCGTCCGTACTGGTTTCGAGGCTGGGCAGGAGGCCCATCGCTTCGTCCACGGCGGGTTGCCGGGCGGCAGGCACATCCGCTTTGAGCGAAAGCAACTGGCTCCGCACGGATTCCATTGGAGGCTGCGTGTCGTCCACGGACTGGACGGATCCGGCGTCGGAAGGAACAGACTCCTGATACGACTTCGAGGGCCAGTAGACGCCGGCGACCAGGAAGTTGCGGGCCGCGAGCCCGGCGAACTCCGACCGCGCGAGCTGAGCGCGGAAGGTCGTCAGGAATCGGGTGTACAGGCCCGTGGCGTCGGTTTCGTCGTTGCGGAAACCGTGCGCGATCCAAATCACGTCGGTCGCGGCGGGCGCGGCCTGTTGCAAGGCGGTGAGCTGGCTCGCGTCGATCAGGTTGCCGTCGCCGTCGAATTGCAGGGGGAGAAAGTCGAAACCTTGAATGTTTTGCATGATGCCTCGGGTTAAACAGCTTGCAGCACTTTCATCAAGTCCAGTAGTCCCGCGCCTTGAAACGCGGGTTCGCGGCGCAAATCGATTGCGTTGTCGAGCAGAATCTGCTTGACTCTCTCGGGCTGACCGATAAATTCGGCACGGACGGACAGGAACGCGGCGATCGCGCCGGAGACGTGGGGAGCGGCCATGCTGGTGCCGCTCAGCTCGCAGTAGAGCACCTCCCCATCTTTCGTTCCGTACTTGGAGGCTTCCTTGCCGGCGGCGCAGGAAATAATACGCTCGCCGGGCGCCAGGAGATCGGGCTTCAGCCGACCATCCCCGGTGGGACCGCGCGAGGAAAAGTAGGAGACCCCGTAGGTGTGCGGCATCTCGCGATGAGTGGATCCGACGGTGATCGCGAGATCGGCGTTTCCCGGATCGGTAATGGTCATGTCGCCGTAACTGCCCTGGCCATTCGCGGCGTTGAACGAGTAGCCGCCATTCCCCGCCGACACCACGACGGCCACGCCGCAACGAACCAGCCGGTTCACCTCGACGCAGAGAGGGCTCTGTCCGCAGGCGAACCAGCGCGGATCGAAGGGGTAACCCAGACTCATGTTCACGCCGTGAATCAGGAGGCGCCGGCCGTTCTGATTCCAGGTCTGGACCTGATCGATGGCCAGGAGGACCCAACTGACCTTGCCCTGGCCGGCGGTCTGCTGCAAATCGCCGGTGCGGTTGATGTCGGCGATGACTTTCAGGCTGACCAGCTTGGCTTGGGGGGCCACTCCCGAGATGGACTGCAGGGAATCCCGCTGAGGAATGGACTGGCCGGTCTGTTCATCGAGGAGCTCGCGGCCGATGACGCCCTCGTCGGACGCGGCGGATGCCTGCCAGCAGCCCGCGATGATGCCGGCGACGTGGGTTCCGTGGCCCAGGCGGTCCAGCAGCGCGGAGGTCGGGGCGCCGGGCGCGCTCGCGCGGCCATCGGGCGTGAAGTCGAGATGCCGGAGCGGGGCGGAGACGCCGAGAGTGTCCAATTGCGCGAAGTGCCGGTGATCGCCCTGGATGCCGGAGTCGAGCACGGCCCAGGCGATGCCGTCTCCGCGAGCCTGGAAGGCGCGCTGCGCGGCATCCGCTTTCACGGTGATCAGCGAGCGCGTCAGCGTGGTGCCGATCTCCGTGTCTTCCCAAATGCGGTACACGAATTGGGCCGCACGGCCGGTATTCATGAGGTCGCGCGTTTCCGCGGCGAGACTCAGAATCTGTTGGGCCGTCAGGCTCGCGAAGACGTAGTGGGAGGTTGCCGAATAGTTGACCCCCCACTGGTTCACCCGCTTCGTCACCTGGGCCATCGCGCCGTCGATGCCCTCTGCGTAGGTCTCGCACAGCGAGATGATGACGTCGAACTTCTCAGCGGCGTCCGCCTGGCTGATTTGGGAGAGCAGCGGCTCGGTGACGATGGACCGCATCATCTCGGTGCGGATTGGGTTGGTTGGCTCCATGGTGAACTCCTATCGGCCCGCAGAAGAATGGAAACAGACAGCCTTTCCCGCCAGAGGGCGGACACGGCGTCCGCAGGTTACGGCGGCGGAGAAGGTGCCTGTCCCCCATTTTTCGCTGCCAGTGGCAGCGGTTTCTCGGCGGCGAGCGACAGATGCGGGTTGAGGAGCATGAAGCGGCGACCCGCGGCCGGAGCGGCGAGCCTCATCGCCAGCAGACCCCAAGGTCCGCCGAAGTTCTTTTCGGTTAGGGCGGCGAGTTTGGCCAACTGGCTGGCGAGGGCTTTTTGGGCAGCGACGAACTCGGGGTCCGTGCGGCTTACGCCGGGGTGGTCCAGCACCTTTCGAATGGCGGTCAGGCGGTCGCCGGTGGCCTTCATGCCGTCCGCCCACCAGACGATGTTGCGGTAGTCGACGCCGATGTTGGCGATGGCCTGGTCCGATTGACCTGGGAAGAGCTTGCTGAATTCCGCCGAGCCCACATTTCCGATGGCTCGCATTTTGGTCCAGAGCACACCGTCTTTGACCGGCAGCATGCGCGGATCGTTTGGGGGAACGAGGAACCGGATGGCGTCGAGGCCCGCACGGTCGTAATACGGCACGTCGCGTTGGGTCGCGCCGTTGAAGAACAGAGCCGTGAACGCGCCGTCGTCGTACGACGTCTCGGCCAGCACGGTGGTCCTTCCGAGGTCTTGATCCGGCGGCAGGTCCGTCATCGCATTCCCGAAACCGAGCCCTTCGCCCAACAGAAGGTTGTGGAACATGTCGTCCTGGCTGGTCTTGGCGCTGAGGGTGAAATGCGTATGGCGGGCTTGCAGGCTGGGTGGGCCGGAGACGCAGGAACCCGCGCGGTAGGCGGCGGTCATCAGGAGATTCTCCTCGAGGACGTGCCGCAATTTTTGGGAGTCGGCGCCGAAGTTCACGGCGTCGATGGCGATGCGGGAGGCGTTCGCGCGGTCGGTGATGATGAAGTCGCCGGTGGTGGAGTCCCACGCGACCGAACCGCTCTTGACCAGCGAGGAGATGGTGAGGGCGTTGTAGATGCCGAGAAGGTTGATCTTGAAGCTGTGCTTTAGGGTCTTCGATGACTCGATGAGGGTCTTGACGACGCGAATGCCCGGGCCGGGTTCGCGATCCGTATCGACGAGGAGTGTGAGGTCGCCGTTGAGCGCCTTCCCCAGTAACGCCTTGGTATCGTCCGTGAGCGCGCTTTGGTCGACCTCGTAGAGGAACATCGCGTCGTTCTCGTTCAGGGTATGCAGTTCCGCGCTCACGCCGATGGAGAGCGTGCGGTCGATGGCGCTCTTCAGCGCAACCTGGACTGCGGCGGCCTGGGCCGGCGAGAGGCCCGCGCCGGTGAGCTCGTTTTGATCGGCGGTGGGGTTGGAACTGATGGCGGGCAGGAGCTGCTTGAACACAGCGTTGCTGTCGAGGGAGGTCGCGATGGACGCCGAGGCGCTGGCGGTGATCGAGAAATCGGTTTGCCGCCGGCGGTAGAAGCCCACGCGGAAGGACGCGCCGGCGAGCCTTTGCACGCGGATCTGATAGTCGCCGGAGTATTCGAAGCCCGCGCCGACGTCGACGGAGCCGCCCGCTTTCACGGCCACGTCGCCGAGGACGGGGAGGGTCGCGGAGGCCAGCGGGTTGGCGAAAGCCAGGAGGTTCACCGTGCCGGAGAACTTCAAATCGCCGGTGCTTTCCACGGCGGCGATGCTGCCCTCCGGCATGGCGGCGATGTCGTCCAGGTCGCCGGGAATGGCGAATGCGGCCAGCGTTTGCAGGATCGACGGCAGCACCTTGGGGGTGACGGGGTTGAGTTCGAACCTTTGCCAGTAGGTGAGGTTGACGCCGGATTTCCCGTTGAATCCGAAGCTGAGGGGCGCGGCCTTCCCCGAAGCGCCCACGGCGACGCTGGCCTGGATGCCGGCGGAAACGTAGCGCTGGTCGAGCGCGACCGGGATGTTGTCGCCGAAGAGGTCGGGGGCAAACAGGGGAGCGCCATCGGTGGATGGGACGAAGAGGGAGAGGGTTCCGTTCAACCCGGCGTCGACGGTCAGCGCGACTGACTGGCCTCCGATGTTCACCGGGCCCTTAAAGGACAGCTTGTTCTGCGTTGAGACGACGGATGGGTCGTCCCAGGTGGTGTCCGTGAATTGCTTCAGGTTGATTCCCAGGACCGCCAGGCCGGGCAGGTTCTGAAAGTACTTGGATAGCGCTCCGGGGCCGGCTTGAATATCGGCGGTGAAATCGAAGTTGTCGGAGAGTTTGAAAGTCGGCATGGGGACTCCTAACGCAGCGATTTATGATGTCTAGAAGTCTACACCCTGCGTCGCCAGGAGTGGCGACGCGGCACGCAGGAGTGCGTGCGCCACGTTTTAGAGGGCGGCGGCGAGTACGGCGGCGGGATCGGGCTTGCCCCGTTCCGCATAGCGGATGCGGCCGTCCGGGCCGATCAGGTATACCGTGCGGCGGACGATCAGCGAACTGGCGCGGTAGAGCGATCCTACGCGCTGGCCTTTGTCCACCAATAGCGGAAACGGCAGTTTGTATTTGGCGCGGAACTTCACGTGGCTGCCCTCGGACCATGGGTTTACGCCGAAGACCGCGGTGTTGCTCCTTTTCGCGTCGGCCCACGCGTCGCGGAACTCGCACAATTGTTTGGTGCAGGTCGGCGTGTCGTCGCCGGGGTAAAAGACGAGGACTACGTTTTTCCCTCGAAAATCCGATAGCCGGACGGCGTTGCCATCCTGATCGGGAAGCTCGAAATCCGGGGCCTCCGCGCCGACGGGCAGCGGCGACCCGAACAAGCTGGACAGCATAACCGCAAGGTATCACACCGGCCCGGCGGGCGTGCGCGAGAATGGAAGAGAGGAGTACTGTTGGGTCACGAGCATCATCATTCGCACCATCACCACCATCACGGCGACGGGACCGGGCGCGTGCTTACGTGGGGCCTCGGGCTGACTCTGGCGTTTGTGGCGCTGGAAGTGTTTTTTGGCTGGCGGGCGGGATCGCTGGCTCTTCTGTCCGACGCGGGCCATAATTTCACCGATGCGCTGGCGCTGGCACTGGCCGGCTTCGGCGTGTACGTGCAAGCCAAGCCGGCCAACGAGCGCAAGACCTACGGGTATCAGCGCGCCGGCGTCCTGGCGGCCTTTGTCAATGCGTTGACTCTGCTGCTGGTTTCCGGATTTATTTTCTGGGAGAGCTACGCGCGGCTCCGGCATCCGCAAGCGGTACAGGAATACACGATGATGTGGGTAGCGGCGGTCGGTCTCGCGGTGAACGGCTCCATTGTGTGGGGGCTGCACGGCCGGAAGGAACACGATCTGAACGTGCGCGCCGCGTGGATCCACATGCTCGGGGATGCGATGGGATCCGCCGGGATCGTCGTGGGCGCTATCGTCATCCGGTACACCGGATGGACCCGGGTGGACCCGATTCTCTCGGTCGCGATCGGCGCGCTGATCATCTGGACGGCCTGGGGCATCATCCGGGAATCGCTGAACATTCTTTTGGAGGCGCTGCCCGCCGGCATGAATCTCGGCGAGGTCAGCGGCGAGATGCGGAAAGTGGAGGGGGTCATCGAAGTCCACGATCTCCATATCTGGACGCTGGGATTAAACAATCACGCGCTCAGTTGCCACGTCCTGGTCGAAGATCAGCCGCATTCGTCGAGCGAAGCGATTCTGCAGCGCGTCAACGCTCTCCTTCACCGGCAGTTTTCCATCCACCACACTACTATCCAGTTCGAACACAACCCGTGCGCGTTGAGCGAGAGCGGGTGCTCGATGGATGGTACGAATTGCTGCAATTGAGTCGCGGGCTAGCCTAGCGTCGCCAAGAGTGGCGACGCGGCACGCACGAGTGCGTGCGCCACGTCGCGCAAGTACTTCCTTCTGCTAGAGTGGATCGGAATGCAGCCGCTCAGGTCCTCGATTGACCGGGACTCGCAAAGCTACCAGGCGAACTACGCATGGATGTCGCAGGCCTTGGAACGACTTCGGACGGAGCTTCGCCGGTCTACGCAGGGCGGCGGCGAGAAGTACGTCCGGCGGCACAGGGAGCGCGGGCGGCTGCTGCCGCGCGAGCGTGTCGAGATGTTACTGGACGAGGGCTCTTACTTTCTCGAAATTGCGCCGCTGGCCGGAATCGGCATGGAGAACGAGAGCGCCGGTGCGGGCGTGATCGGCGGAATCGGCCTCGTTTCCGGCCGCGAATGCCTGGTCATCGCCAATGAAGCTACGCTGAAAGGCGGGGCGACCAGCGAGGCTGGACTGTGGAAGAACGCGCGGCTGGCCGACATTGCCGTCGAGAATCGGCTGCCCACGATTTTGTTGGTTGAATCGGCCGGCGCGGACCTGCCGGTACAGAGTAAAATCTTCGTGCCCGGCGGGCGCGGATTCCGTGAGATCACCCGCCGGTCGAAGCTTCGCATCCCCACCATTGCGGTCGTTTTCGGGAGCTCGACGGCGGGCGGCGCATATCTGCCCGGGATGTCCGACTACGTGGTGATGGTGAAACGGCAGGCGCAGGTTTTTTTGGCGGGGCCGCCGCTCGTCAAGATGGCTACCGGCGAGATCTCCGACGAGGAGGCGCTGGGCGGGGCTGAAATGCACTCGCGCATCTCCGGCCTTTCGGATTACCTGGCGGAAGACGAACCTGACGCACTGCGCATCGCCCGGGGGATTGTCGAGCACCTGAAGCCGGCGCCGGAAATCGCGGCGCGGCGGGTCCGGCCGCCAGAGCCCTTGTACAATCGCGAGGAACTGCTGGGCATCGCGTCCTCCGATACGCGAGTTCCATTCGAAATCCGCGAGGTGATCGCGCGGATTGCCGATGGCAGCCGGTTCGACGAGTTCAAGCCCGAATACGGCCAGACGCTGGTGACCGGCTGGGCGCGGGTCCATGGCTTCTCCGTCGGGATCCTCGGCAACAACGGGGTGCTCATGTCGGAATCGTCGGGCAAGGGCGCGCAGTTCATCCAGCTCTGCAATCAGCAGGACATCCCACTTATCTTCTTGCAGAACATCACGGGCTTCATGGTCGGCCGGACGTATGAAGAGGGCGGGATCATTCGCAACGGCGCGAAGCTGATCAACGCGGTGTCGAGCTCGACGGTGCCGGCGATCACGATCATGGTCGGAGGTTCCTATGGCGCGGGGAACTACGCGATGTGCGGCCGGGCGTATGCGCCGCGGTTTCTGTTCACGTGGCCGAACCATCGGATCGCGGTGATGGGCGCGCAGCAACTCGCGGGCGTGATGGACATCATCAAGCGGGACGCGCTGGCGAAGGCGCGATTGCCGGTGGAGGAGGAGAAACTCGCGGCGTCCCGGCAGGCTCTCGAAAATCAGATCGAGAAGGAGTCGGATTGCTACTTCGCGACGGCACGGCTTTGGGACGACGGCATTATCGATCCACGCGACACCCGCGCGATACTGGCCATCTCGCTTTCCGCCGCGTGCAACGCCCCCGTTGAGGGAACGATGGAATGGGGGGTGTTCCGCCATTGATTCGCCCCATCCGAAAGCTGCTGATTGCCAACCGCGGCGAGATCGCGTTGCGGATTATGCGCACCGCGCGCTCGCTCGGCATCGCGACGGTGGCGGTTTCGCCGGACGCGGACGAACGTTCGCCGCACGTTGGCGCCGCGGATGAATCGGCGCGGATCGATTCCTATTTGAATGCCGAGGCGATTGTTGCGGCGGCCCGGCGGGCTGGCGCGGACGCGGTGCATCCTGGGTATGGCTTTCTCGCAGAGAGTGCCGATTTCGCGGCGGCGTGCGGAGAGGCCGGGCTGGTATTCGTCGGCCCGACGCCCGACGTCATTTCTTTGCTGGCCAGGAAGACCTCGGCGCGCGCGATCGCGAATCAGGCGGGCGTGCCGGTGGTTCCGATGGGCAGCCAGTTGCCGATGCTGATCAAGGCCGCGGCGGGAGGGGGCGGCCGCGGCATGCGCATCGTCCGGCGGGTCGAGGATGTCGATTCAGCGATGGATTCGGCACGCGGCGAAGCGGAACGCGCCTTCGGGGACGGCACTCTGCTGATGGAGCGTTATATCGAAGGCGCGCGGCACGTCGAGGTTCAGATTTTCGGCGATCATTACGGGGACGTCATCCATTTGTTCGAGCGCGACTGTTCGGTGCAGCGGCGGCATCAGAAGATCATCGAAGAATCGCCGTCGCCCGCGGTCACGGCGGATCTTCGCGCGAGGATGTGCGACGCCGCGGTGACGCTCGGCAAAGCGATGGGCTACACCAACGCTGGCACCGTGGAGTTTCTGCTCGCGCCTTCGGGCGAGTTTTACTTCATCGAGGTGAACACGCGCATCCAGGTGGAGCATCCGGTCACCGAAATGATCACCGGCCTGGATTTGATCCGGCTTCAGATCGAGGTCGCGGAAGGGCGCGCGTTGAACCTCGCCGGCGTGGAGCAGCGCGGCCATGCCATCGAGGCGCGGCTGTACGCGGAGCAGCCGGAAAACGGCTTCCTGCCTTCGACCGGCACGGTTCACGTTTGGGAGCCTGGCGCATGCGCGCGAATCGATTCGGGCATCGCGAGGGGAACCGAGGTGACGCGGCTCTACGATCCTCTACTCGCCAAGTTCGTCGCGTGGGCGGAAGATCGGGACACCGCGATCCGGAAACTTACTTACGCGCTGCGGTCGACGGCAGTGGGTGGAGTCGAGACGAATCGCGATTTTCTAATTCAAGTACTCGAGCACGAGGATTTTCGCGAGGGTCGCGCGCATACTTCGTGGTCTTTGGATTACGCTCGGGATGGGTCGCGCGATGAGATGTTGGCGGATGCGGCGGCGGATTACATTGTCCGCGAGCGGCACACCTCTCTACCGGGCGTGCCGGCTTACTGGCGGAATAATCCGGCTCGGGATCCGGTGGTGAAACTGGAGATTGCCGGTACGGTGCACGAGTGCCGGGCGGATGCGACGCAGAATTGTTCGGTGTGGGCGATGGGCGGGGCTTACTACGTTCACTCGACGGCGGGGGCTGCCACAGTGCGAGTTGTGCCGCGGTTTCCCGAAGCTGCGCCGTCCTCGAAACATGAGACGGCGAATTCGCCGATGCCCGGGCAGGTACTCCGCATTCTGGTCGAGCAGGGACAACCTGTAAAACCGGGCGACGCATTGGTCGTCCTTGAAGCGATGAAGATGGAGCAAACCATCCGTGCGAAAATTGGCGGACGCGTGGCCGCTATTCTCGTGAAGCAGGGGCAAGTGGTCGCGCCCGGGCAGATGCTGGTGGAGATCGATTCCAGGGAGAATGCCGATGACTGAGTTCCCGCCCTTCACTCCAGAACACGATATGATTCGGCAAACCGTGAAGCGGTTTGCGAAAGAAGAAATCGCGCCGAACGCGGAGCAGTGGGACGAAGAGGGCATTTTCCCGCGCGAGATTTTCCGCAAGGCCGGCGATCTTGGATTGTTCGGGATCCGCATCGACCCGAAGTGGGGCGGCGCGGGGCTCGACTGGTGGGCGACGGCGGCTTACATCGAAGGGCTGGTGCATTCGGACTCCGGCAGCGTGAACATGGCGCTCATGGTGCAGTCCGACATGACCATCCCGGTGATTCAGGAGCTCGGCACGGAAGAACAGAAGTCTGAGTTTCTGCCGCGCGCGGTGACGGGCGAATGGATTGGCGCGCTCGGCATCAGCGAACCAGGCGGCGGCAGCGACGTAGCCGCGCTCAAGACCCGCGCGGCGGAGGACGGCGGCGACCTCGTCATCACCGGCCAGAAACTTTGGATCACGAATGGAACGCGGGCGGACTTTATTGTTCTCGCGGTGCGCACCGGAGGCGAGGGGCACAAGGGGATTTCGCTGGTCCTGTTTCCGACGGCGACGAAGGGCTTCTCGGTCGGCAAGAAGCTTCACAAGGTCGGCAATCTCGCCTCGGACACGGCGGAGTTGTTCTTCGACGGCTGCCGCTTGCCCATGCGCTACATCCTGGCAGAGAAGAACCGCGGCTTCTACTACATCATGGAAAATTTTCAGGGCGAGCGGCTGGCCGCTTCCATCGGCGCGCTGGCCGCGTGCGAGAAGGCGGTCCGGTACGCGCTGGATTATGGCGCCGGGCGCACTGCTTTCGGAACGCCGGTCCGCCAGTTTCAGGTGTGGCGCCACAAGTTCGCCGAGCATCTCACGTCGATTGAAGCGGGTCGCTGGCTCACTTATCGGGCGGTCGATCTCGCCAATCGCGGCCAGCGCGCGGTGCGTGAGATTACGATGGCGAAGCTGTTCACCTCCGAGCTGTCGCAGAAGGTGATGTACGACTGCATGCAGATCATGGGCGGATTCGCGTACACCACCGAGTATCCGATCGGCCGCATGTGGCGCGACGTGCGGTTAAACACCATCGGCGCGGGGACATCGGAGATTATGAAGGAGATCATCGCGAAGGAGGAGAAGATCTGAACGGGGCGGCGATCACGCAAGACGGGCGTCGCCAGGAGTTGCGACGCGGCGCGCATGAGTGCGCACGTTACGGAGAACTCGTCCTATGCAGGTGGCGGTTATGAAAGTGGACGCACTGCGCGATAATCTGATCCACCGGTTCAATATAGGCGATCTGCTGAAGCGCACGGCGGCGCGGTATCCCTCGCGCGGACTCCATCATGCCGGCCGGGATGTCAGCTATCGCGAGTTGGACGCACTGACGAACCAGATTGCGCGGCTGCTGATCGACGCCGGCGTTACGCGGGGCGGCAAGGTCGGGATCCTGGCGCTTAACTCGGTCGAATTCCTGGCGGCTCTCTTCGCCTGCGCGCGTATCGGAGCGGCGCTCGTGCCCGTGAATCTGCTCTTCACTCCCGATGAGGCGGACTACGTTCTGGAGAAGACGCGCATCCAGGCGTTGTTGGTCGATCCAGTACTCGCCGCGCGAGTGAAACGGCAGTGGCCGGCGCAGTTTGCGATGGACGATGCGTTTCGAGCGCATGCCGCCGCTCTCGACTCGAGCCCCGTCGAGCAGTTCGTCGCCAACGAGGACGCGGTCACCGTCATCTTCACCAGCGGCACGACGGCAAAACCGAAGGGTGTCGTGCTCAACCACTTGAACTGGTTCGCGAACCTGCTGGCGGGCGCGGATCTCGGACCTAATCGCGGCCTCAAGTACCTGCTCGCGCTGCCGCTATTCCACGTCGCCGGAGTCTCGATGGCGATATCGGCGGTCTCGAGCGGATCGGACGCCGTCATTCTTTCGTCCATCCGCGGCGACCTCGTCCTGGACGCGATCGCGACGAAGAAGGTGTCGGTGCTCGCCTTCCCCGCCACCGTGTGGGTCGGCCTTCTGCAAGCGCCCGGCATCGAGCGGGTCGATCTTTCCGGGCTGAGACGATGCCTCAATTTCCAGTACCTGCCGACGCCTGTGTTTCAGCGCTGGATGGAGCTTGCGCCGCAAGCCGAGTGGATCAATGGATGGGGGCAGACGGAGACGACAGCCCTGGGCGCGTCGACTCCGCACGAACGGACCGCGGAGCTGCTGTCCGCGGCCGATCCGATCGGCACTGCGCACGCGCCCGTCGAGTTGCGGATCGTCGACGAACTGATGAACGACGTCCCGGAAGGACAGCCCGGCGAGATCGTGCTGCGTGGCCCTTGCATCACGGCGGGTTACTTCGAAGACGACGCAGCGAACGCCGAGCTGTTTTACGGCGGCTGGCACCATACCGGCGATATCGGCTACCGCGACAAGAACGGGTCGCTCTATTTCGTAGACCGTAAGAAAGACATGATCAAGACCGGCGGCGAGAACGTGTCGAGCCTGGAAGTGGAAGAGGCGCTCGCGGCGCATCCTGCCGTCGGCGAAGTCGCGGTGTTCGGCATGCCCGATCCTTACTGGATCGAGAAGGTGGTCGCAGTCGTCGTTCCGCTTCCCGGCGCCACGGTTACGGCTGCAGAACTGGATGCCTTCGCGCGAGCGCGCATCGCGAAGTTTAAAGTACCGAAAGAGATTCATGTCGTTGACGACCTGCCGAAGAATCCGACGGGCAAGGTTTTGAAGCGGCAGCTCCGCAAACTATACGAGCAGGTATGATTCGCATCGCCAACGGGCAGGGGTTTTGGGGTGACTCGCTCGAAGCGCCGCTTGAACAGATGCGGCGAGGTCCGATTGACTACCTCACCCTCGATTACCTCGCCGAGGTCACGATGTCGATCCTGCAGAAGCAGCGGGCTCGCGATCCGCGGATGGGATTCGCCTACGATTTTCTGGGTGTCGTGTCGCGGGGAGCGTCCGACATTGTCGAGCGGAATATCAAGATCGTCGCGAACGCCGGTGGCGTGAATCCCGAAGCCTGCTGCACTGGTGTTGCGGTGGCGCTTCAGAAGGCGGGATTCGGCGGACGCGTGAAGATCGGCATGGTGGCCGGCGACGACATCCTCGACGGCCTCGACGAACTGATCGAGCAGGGGATCGAGTTCAGGAACATCGACACGGGCGAGCCGCTGAGTACCATCCGGCCTCGCGTGCTGAGCGCGAACGCGTACCTCGGCGCATTTCCGATCGCCGAGGCTCTGCGGCAAGGCGCGCAGATCGTGGTGACCGGCCGCTGCGCCGATGCGGCTTTGTCGCTCGGGCCGACGATTTTCGAATTCGGCTGGCAGCCGGACGAGTGGGACAAACTTGCCGCCGGCGTCGTCGCGGGGCACGCCATCGAGTGCGGCGCGCAATGCACGGGCGGCAACTCGCAAGCCGATTGGGAGAGCATCTCCGATTACGAGGACATCGGTTATCCGATTATCGAAGCGGAGCCCGGCGGGACGTTCGAGATCACGAAGCACGTGGGCACGGGCGGCCGCGTCACCGTGGCCGGGGTGACGGAGCAACTGCTGTACGAGATCGGCGATCCGCGCTGCTACATCTCGCCCGATTGCATCGCCGACTTCACCACCGTCCGGCTCGAGCAGAGCGGCTCGTACCGCGTGCGGTTCAGCGAAATCAAAGGGCAGCCCGCGACGGAGTTCTACAAGGTCTCGATCAGCTACTCCGCGGGATTCAAAGCCGTTGGCGCGATGGTCTACGGTTGGCCGGATGCCCGCCGGAAAGCGCGGGCGGCGGATGAGATTCTGAGAGGCCGCCTGCACCGGCTGGGGTTGGCGTTCGATGCGGTCCACTCGGAGACCTTCGGTGCGGATGATTCATGCGTGCTGCGCGTGGGCGTGCGCTCAATGGATCGCGCTCCGGTAGAGCGATTCACCAAGGAACTTGCGCCGCTGGCGTTGAACGGACCGCCGGTGGTGACCGGGTTCGGAAGCGGCCGTCCGAAGGTGGAAGAAATTGTCGCGTACTGGCCGGCGCTGATCCCGAAGACCGCAGTGCATTCCCGCGTCACCCTGCAACAGGCGTAAAATCATTTTGATGATTGGGTTACTCTTCGCTCTTGCGGCCACCGCAAATGTTCCCGCGGCCGATATCCGGAACACCTGCATCCGGCACACCGATTACAAATTTGAGATGCCGAAGTACGCGACCGTCGCCGAGTGGGAAGCGCATAAGACACGCCTGAAACGGCAGATTC
Source organism: Acidobacteriota bacterium (assembly GCA_025353165.1). GTDB lineage: Bacteria > Acidobacteriota > Terriglobia > Bryobacterales > Bryobacteraceae > TMP-7. The sequence goes on from JANXRE010000084.1 coordinate 15,429, forward strand.
TGGTTTCAGCCGGCCTTGCGCCGCTGCCGGAGAAGACGCCGCTGCACGCACGGGTCTTCGACAGGATCGAGCACAAGGACTACACGATTGAGAAGGTCGCGCTGGAAACGCTGCCCGGCGTATATCTCGGCGGGAACCTGTATCGGCCGGCCCACGGCAGCGGAAAACGGCCCGCCGTTCTGACGCCACACGGGCATTGGACCTACGGCCGTCTCGAGAACTCGGATGGCTACTCCGGTCAGGCCCTGGGAATCAGTCTGGCGAGGCAGGGCTATGTCGCGTTCGCGTACGACATGGTTGGTTACAACGATACGCTTCAGACCGAGCACGCGTTTGAAAAGCCTGTTTATCAACTCTGGAGTTTCGGTCCCCTGGCGCTTCAGCTTTGGAATTCGATTCGCGCGCTGGACTTCGTCGAATCACTGCCCGACGTGGACAGCGGGAAGATCGGCGTAACGGGCGCATCCGGCGGCGGCACGCAGGCGTTTCTGCTCGCCGGAGTAGATGACCGGATCCGCTTCGCCGCGCCGGTCAACATGGTGTCGTTTATCATGCAGGGCGGCTGCAAGTGCGAGAACGCGCCGGGGCTGCGGATCGACACATCGAATGTCGAGATCGCCGCGATGATTGCGCCGCGCCCGATGCTGCTGGTCTCGGCGACGGGCGACTGGACGAAGAATGTGCCGCGCGAGGAGTACCCGGCGATCCGCTCGATCTATGAGCTGTATGGGAAAGCGGAGAACCTCGGGGTTGTCCAGTTTCAAGCCGAGCATAACTACAACCGCAAGAGCCGCGAGGCGGTGTACGCATTTTTCGGCAAGCATGTTCTGGGCGATGGCGAGGCGGCGCACTTCACGGAAAAGGAAATCGAGGCCGAGCCGCTGCTCTCGATGCTGGTGTGGCAGGGACATTCGCTGCCGGACAACGCGCTGACTCAGGAGCAGATTTTTGCGGAGTGGAAGCGAGCGCGGCGTGCGCGAGTGGAAGCGCTCGATGCGCGCTCGCGGCGCGAACTGTTGATGGACACGTTCCATGCGGAGTGGCCGGCCACCGTAATCGGTGAAGTTGCGGGGGAGAACATCGTACTCAGCCGGGCTGGGCGAGGCGATCGCGTTTCCGGCGTGTGGCTTCCCGGAAAGGGTCCCGCGGCGGTCGTTGTTCATCCGGACGGATCGGAGGCAGCGCGTCGCGACCCGCTGGTGCAAGGGTTCATCCGGGCGGGAAGGCCGGTGCTGCTACTCGACGTTTTTCAGACCGGGGCGGCGGTGGCCAAGCGCGATCTTAGCGGCTCATTCTTCACCACGTTCAACGCAACCGACGATGCGAACCGAATACAGGATATCCTGACGGCGCTCGCTTACGTGAACGCCCAAAAGGCCGGCCCGGCCGAACTGGCGGGGATCGGAAAGGCTTCGATTTGGACCCGGTACGCCAAGGCGCTTGCTCCCGTCGAGGTGAAACTAACGGCGGAGACAGCTAACCTGCCGGGATTCCTCGAAACATTTTTTGTTCCGGGCGTGCAACTGATTCCTATCGCGGCAAAGTAATCCGGTCCGCGCCGGAATACACGTTGAACCTGCCGTCGCGGACGAAGCCGAGCAGCGTCATGCCGAACCGGAGGGCCGTCTGAACGGCGAGGCCGCTGACGAGCAGAACGCGGCCGTGCAGCGGAACGCGGCCCGCGAGGAATTCCGTGCCGATCCGTTTGTCGAGCGCGTTGTGGCGGCCCACATCCTCCCGCAGCGATTGCAGCGAACCTTCCGCGTCGAAGAGGCCGGCAGCGTGGAGTCCGGTGCGGCCGAAAACCGGCTGAGCTTTGCCTAGCGCAACGGGCAGGCTGTGGATAACCTCGGGCGGCACTTGTAAGCCGTGTTGCGGCAGCACTACAGCACTACGCAAGAGCTCTCCAGCATTTGAATGGAGGCCTTCCCGCAGACGCCGCAACTCGAGGTCATGTAGAAATTCCGTTCCGCGCGGCTGAGGTCCAGCGCAACCCCGGGAGCCGGGACGACGTTCACGATGTTGTCGCCTGCGCCTTCAATGGAAGGCGATCTACGCGCGATCTTCGAGGATGCCTGCGGATAAAAGGAATCCAGCGGCGAGTTCGAAATCGTGCCCGAGGGGGCGCTGCCCCGAGCCCTCGCTGCCCATCCTGCGGACCGGCACGGAGATGGTGTCGCGCATAGGGTGGATCACCGGGCTCGCCGTTCCAACAAGCGGCGAACCGGGTAGCTGACCATGATTGCGAACACGGCGGCCAAAGTGGCGCGGACATCGTTTAGAGTAATCGCCACAAAGAAGAATGCGCCACTTGCCAACAGACCCGCGGGAATCCAGGGGTAAAGGCGAAGCGCGAACGGGCGCGGCGTTGCCGGCTCGCGCACTCGCAGTGCGATCAGGGACGCATACGCGGAGCAGTAGAGCACGATCATGAAGACTCCCGCCATCGCCAGCAGCGCGTCGAACGTTCCAGTCGCGATGAGCGCCACTGCGAATCCGGCGGTGACAGCAGTGGCCACCCAGGGACTGCCTCCGCGGTTGACGCGCGTTGCGCCCCGCCATCTCAGAAAATCGCGGCCCAGGCCATAGAAGATTCGCGCCCCGCCCAGCAGCGAGGCATTCGTCATGGGGAGCAGCGCAAGAAGAGAAAGGCCCACGACCAGAGAGTCTCCCCAGCCGCCCGCGATCCGCCGCGCGGCATCCGCCACGGGCAGATCAGCGCCTTTCAAATGGTCGAGGGAGAGGATGTGCAGCAGTCCGGCATTCACCAGCAGGTAGATGCTCATGACCAGCAAGACACCGAGGACGAGAGACCTCGGAACGTTGCGGACCGGGTCAACGGATTCCTCCGCAAAATAAGCGGGTTCGTACCAGCCGTCGTAGCTCACCATGATCGCGCGGAAACCGAGCACCCAGGCGCCCAGCAAAAGTGGCGTGGGCGCTCGCGGGCCCGCCACCGCCGGTCCCGCGACCAGAAAGCAGCCGGCAATCAGCGCCAGGAAGGCGATGCACACCAGCGCGCTCAGCAGTTTTTGCAGACGCCCGCTCGCTCGAACACCGACGCACTGCAAAGCGCACAGCGCGCACGCCAACGCCAATGCGATGGGTTGTACCCAGGGATGAAGCACGGGAACGAAACGCGTGACCAACTCCGCGGAGGCGATCGCTCCGTACGCCACGGCGGCGACATTCGCCAGCCAGTCGCACCAGCCGATGGCAAATCCGGCGGACGGTCCGAACGCCCTTTCGGCAAACACGAAAAAGCCACCGGCCCGAGGCATCATCGTCGAAAGCTCGGCGACGCAGAGCGCGCCGAGAAGGGCGTAGATCCCTCCCGCGGTCCAAATCGCCAGGATCGCCCAGTATTGCGGCAAAAGCTCCGCCACCGTCCCTGGCCGTCTGAGAATGCCGACTCCGACCGTGCCGCCGACCGCGACAGCAACGCCGAATGCCAGTCCTAAGACCTGCTGCAGGCGGCCGGGTTTGTCCGCGATTGCCGTAACCAGTGAAGGGGTGATGATTTATTCTAAATGCGCGGCCGCCCTAAAAGCTCTGCCCGCTCCGCATCAGCGAGGACCCGCCACTTTCCAATCTCGAGCGATCCGATCTGAATCGGCCCGATCGCCGTGCGCACCAGCTTTAACACCTTGCCGCCGACCGCTTCGATCATGCGGCGCACCTGCCGGTTCCTTCCTTCCGTGATGGTCAGTTCGATGAAGGTGTATTTCGCCGAGTCGCGAATCCGCTTGACCTGGGCGGGGCGCGTGGGACCGTCCGACAGCTCCACTCCGTTGCGGAGCCGTTCCAGATCGCCCTCGCTGAGCAGCGTGGACGTCTTGACCAGATAGGTTTTCGGAATCTCGTGGCCGGGGTTGGTGACGCGCTCGGCAAAAGCGTTATCGTTGGTGAGGAGCAGGAGGCCGCTCGTATCCTGGTCGAGCCGGCCCACGGTTCCCACGAACGAATCGACGCCATCGAGGAGGTCGTATACGGTTGGCCGGCCCTCGGGATCCCGGTAAGTCGTGATGTATCCTGTGGGCTTGTAGAGCAGAATGTAAAGCATTCTTCCCGGCTTCACCGGCTTGCCGTCAAGCGTAACCCGGTCGCGCTCCAGGTCCACCCAATGATCGGGAGTCTGAATAACCTTCCCGTTCACGCGAACCCGGCCGGCTCCGATCCAGCTTCGGGCCTCAGTCCGCGAGCCCAGCCCCGCTTTCGAAATCACGCGCTCCAACGTCTTCACCGTGCGGTCTCCGGGCGGAGGCTTCGTCATCTGATGACATCTTCACACAGGCATTTCGGAGCGAAGGGTATGAAAGAATCGATCAGCAGTGCAACGCCGCGTGTTAATCCATGGAGCAAGGCAGTTACTCACGCTACGCGGCCCCGGGCCGAAGCGCGGGGCGGACCTATCGCAACTTCACCTCATCGAGGACGGCGCGGTCCTGATAGAGGACGGGAAGATAATAGAGGTCGGATCGTCGCGCCGTTTGGAGAACCTCGCTGCGGCCAAGCGAGCTCTGGTGATTGCGGCCAACGGCTGCGTGGTCATGCCGGCCTTCGTGGATTCCGGCACCGCATCCTTGCGGGCGCCCATGACGAGTCACGAAGCCGCAAGCGCGCCGCGTCTCCGCCGCGAGGGGGAGAGCACTCTTGCGGGAATGCTTAAGCATGGAACGGCTACCGTGGAGACAAAGGGAACGGACGTCCGCAACCTGCGGATTATCTCGCAGATGGAATCTCCGATTGAAATTATCCCGACGCTGGAGTTAGACGGTGGCGGCACCGACGAACTGCTCTCGACCGTTCGGCGGCGTGGACTGGCGCGTTTCGTTCAGGTCCGGATCGGCGGCGACGAAACCGCACTCGACGCGGTCCGGCGAGCCAGCGCGTTCGGATTCGACATTCGTGCGGCAGCGGAGGAGTCCGGTAGCTGTTTCCAATGCGCGTTGAATTTGGGCCTGCAAGCCGTCATCCACCTAAACAGGATTCGAGATTCGGAAATCACCGCATTGGCCCTGTCGCATGCGGTGGCCGTTCTTACGCCCGGCAGGGTATTTCACCAGGGAACCGGAGTCTATCCGCCGGCACGGGCACTCATCGATCGGGGTGCGGCGATCGCGCTCGCGACGGGATACGGACCTGCGACCAATCCGAGTTACAGCATGGGCGTGGCCGTCTCCCTGGCCTGCCGGCAGATGGCTCTGTCGCCGGCCGAAGCCGTAGCCGCGGCGACTATCAACGCGGCCCATGCGCTGGGAATCGGAAGCCGCGCCGGTTCGATCGAACCCGGGAAACAGGCCGATATCCTGATCCTCAGCGCCCACGACTACCGGGCGTTGGCGTGGGAATTCGGAATTAATCTGGTCGCCCTGGTCATGAAGAACGGCGAAATCGTTTACGATGCGGGGAGGTCGTCATGGACGGACAACTGATCGAGTGCGTTCCGAATTTCTCCGAGGGAAGAGACCGGCGGGTGGTGGATGCGATCGTGCGTGCGATTGCCGGTGTTGCCGGCGTGGCGCTTTTGGCGCACGAGTCGGACGTCGATCACAACCGCTCCGTCGCGACTTTCGCGGGCGAACCGTCCTCGGTCTTGGAAGGGGCGCTGCGCGGAATCGAGCAGGCGGTTCTGAGGATCGACCTTCGACGGCATGACGGCGTGCACCCCCGCATCGGAGCGGCGGACGTCGTGCCGTTCGTGCCGGTCGGCGGAATCACGCTTGAGCAAACGGCCGGGATCGCGCACGAGGCCGGGCAGGAGATTCTGCGCCAACTGGGCGTGCCGGTGTATTTCTACGAGGCCGCGGCTTTGCGGCCGGAGTGCCGCCGCCTGGAAATGGTGCGGCGCGGAGGACTGGCACCGGATCTCGGCGGTCCGGGAATGCATCCGAGCGCCGGGGCCTGCATCGTCGGAGCGCGCAATTTCCTGATCGCGTTTAATGTGAACTTGAGATCGGACGATCTCAACGCGGCGCGCGCTATCGCCCGCCGCGTTCGTGCATCGGCGGGAGGGCTGCCGACAGTCAAAGCGATCGGCGTGCCGCTGCCATCGCGGGGCATCGTGCAGGTGTCAATGAATCTGACGGACTTCGGCACGGTCGGGATTTACGAAGCATTCCAGGCGGTGGAGCGCGAGGCTCGCGAGCGAGGCATCGAGGTGGAGGCGGCGGAACTGGTCGGCCTGATTCCGAAGAAAGCGCTGGAAGGCGGCGATCCGGCGTCCCTCCGATTTCAGGATTTCGGTCCGCACCGCGTGCTGGAAGACCGGATCGCGCAGGCCGCATCGTAGAATGGGATCAGTGCTGGTACCTGTGAATTCAATCGCGGGGAGTGCGGCGCCCAAGCGCCCGGAATGGCTGCGCGCGCCCGCTCCAGTCGGCAACAATTACACCGAGCTCAAGCGGCTGGTGACGGACCTTCGCCTGCACACCGTTTGCGAGAGCGCGGCCTGTCCCAACATCGGCGAGTGCTGGAACCACCGCACTGCCACGTTCATGATCCTCGGCAACGTCTGCACGCGGCGGTGCGGGTTCTGCGCGGTTCAGAAAGGCCCTCCGCTGCCGGTGGACTTCGACGAACCCCGGCGAGTGGCGGAGGCCTGCGCCATTCTCGGGTTGAAGTTCGCGGTGATCACCAGCGTGAATCGCGACGATCGCAAGGACGGCGGCGCGGAGTTGTTCGCGTCGACGATTCGGGCCATTCGCGAACGTGTTCCGGGTTGCGGCGTCGAAGTGCTCATCCCGGATTTCCAGGGTTCGCACGACGCCATGGATATCGTGCTCGATGCCAGTCCCGACGTGCTGAATCACAACACCGAAACGGTACCCCGGCTTTATCGGCAGGTTCGCCTGGGCGCGCGCTATGAGCGGTCCCTCGACATGCTCGGATACGCGAAACGAACCCATTCGGAGATCCCAACCAAGTCCGGCCTGATGCTGGGCCTGGGTGAAAACAACGAAGAGGTGATACAGGTGATGCGCGACCTGCGCGGGCGGGGCGTCGATATCCTAACACTTGGACAATACCTCCGGCCGTCGCCGAAACACCTGCCGATCATCCGCTATGTTCCGGTGGGCGAATTCGCGGAGTACAAACGTCTCGGCCTCGAAATGGGATTCCGTCACGTCGAGTCGGGACCGCTGGTGCGCAGTTCCTACCACGCCTCAGACGCCGCGCGCGGATGACTGCGCGCATCGTCCTGCCCATTCCCTTCGAACTGGACCACGTCAACGTCTATCTGGTCCGCGAGGGGGATGGATGGCTGCTGATCGACTCGGGCATCGACAGCGACGCCTGCTTCGACGCGCTGGCGGCGGGGCTGGCCTCGCACCAGATTGCGATCGCTGCGATCCGCACCATCGTGCTCACACACATGCATCCCGACCACATTGGCCTCGCGTCGCGATTGATTGGGATGAGCGGCGCGCGGCTGTTGATGCACCGGGCGGAGCTGGGGCATTTGCGGTCCTTGATCGCGGGAACCGATGACACGGCGGAGGAAGGGCTCCGGCTGGGCGGAGTTCCGGCGGTTCTTCGGAGCAAGATCAAGCAGGCGGTCGGTTTCGTCCGCGACAGCCTTCAATCGCTGCATCCGGACTGGATCCTCGAGGGCGGCGAAACGATCGAGACTGGACACGAGCCGTACGAAGTGGTTTGGACTCCGGGTCATTCGCCGGGTCATATCTGCCTGTACGGAAAACAGTCGAGACTGCTGTTTTCCGGCGACCACATCCTCCCCGACATCACGCCGAACATCTCCTGGCAGCCGGGGCGCGACATGCTGGCCGAGTTTCTGGCATCGTTGAGGAAACTGGAGCCGTACGACATCGACCTGATTCTGCCGTCGCACGGCGATCCGTTCGACGGGCATCGCGAGTGGATCGCGGACACGATCCGGCATCACGGCGATCGTTCCAACAAGATTCTGTCGCTTTTGCAGGCGGAATCCCAGACCGCGCACGAGCTGGTCGCGGGCCTGTGGCCAGGACGATTCGGTCCGTTCCATCATTACTTCGCGGTGTTCGAGGTTCTGGCGCATCTGGAATACATGCGGCGGGATGGATTCGTGAAAATGCGCGACACCCCCGATGGGAGCGCCGTCTGGGCTGTGTGACTAGCCGCGGGCGACGCCGATCGGCGCATTCACCAGCACGCAACCGAGCGCGATGGGGATCGTCCATTTCCAGCCGATGTTCATCAACTGGTCGTGGGGGAAACGGGTCAGGCTGATCCGATTGCGATTCCAGGTGCTCGCGTACCTGGAGCACTTGAGGCGGAATGGCTTCGTGCAAGCGCACGACTAGCCGGATGGGGCCGCGGCGTGGGCTGCTTGAGCGGGCTGTAGGGTCCGTCACTTAATGTACGTGCTGTTTCGCGACTCTTCGCGACACTATTTTCCGCCCGGCCCGCCAAGCGTCGCCAAGAGTGGCGACGCGGCACGCACGAGTGCGTGCGCCACGTTTCGTGACATCTCCTTAGTTGCCGCGGGCTACACCGATGATTGCGTTGATCAACACGCTGCCGAGCGCGATGGGGATCATCCATTTCCAGCCGATGTTCATCAACTGGTCGTAGCGGAACCGCGGGAACGTACCGCGAATCCAGATCAGCAAATAGATAATCAGGGCCGCCTTGAACAGGAACCAGAAGATTCCGCCAATGGCCGGATTGATCGCCGGCACCGCGAATACGAGTCCACAGATCACGAGCGTAGCCGCAAGCACCAGCAGGAACACGCGCTGCCATCGGAGCTTCAGCCGACGCATCATCGGCACGCAGAGCAGACCGGAGCCCACGAACAGGACGATCGGCACGCCGTAGTTCATCGGAATCTCAAGCCAGCCCACGCTAGGAAAGGGCCGGAGCCAGCCGCCGAGGAACAACGTCACCACCACACACGCCATCACGAACACCGCGGAATACTCACTGAGCATGTAAAGCGCCCAGCGGAACCCGCTGTATTCGGTGTGGTAACCGGCCACCAGTTCCGACTCGGCTTCCGGCAGATCGAACGGAATGCGGTTGGTTTCGGCGATCGACGAAACCAGGTAGACCACGAACGGCACCAGCATGAATCCGAAATTGTCGAACGCGAACCAGACGTGGCGGGTCTCCTGCGCCTGGACAATCCGCACCATGCTGAGCGAGCCGGCGGCCATCACGGCGGAAAGGGCCGCGAGGGAGAGCGCCACTTCATAGCTGACAAGCTGCGCGGCGCTGCGAAGCCCGCCCAGCAACGAGTAATGCGAGTTCGACGACCAGCCGCCCAGAATGATGCCGAACACCCCGATCGCGGACATCGCCGAGATGATCAACAGTCCGACGTTCACGTCCGCCACGCGGATTGCGGCGGTGAAGGGCAGCACCGTGAAGCACGAAAGAGCCGTGAAGCACGAGATGCATGGGGCCATCCAGAAAATGGCCTTGTCCGCGTCCGCCGGGACAATGTCTTCCTTGAGCAGCAGTTTCAACGCGTCGGCGATGGGCTGCAGGAATCCGTGCGGCCCCACGCGCATCGGCCCCAGGCGGACCTGGATGTCGGCGAGCACTTTCCGCTCCACCAGTACGAGGTATCCGGCGACGAGCGGAAATGCCGCAATGATGATCAGCGTCAAAAGCACCGGCATGAACAGCGGATTGGACGTGATGGCTTGCATGGTTCTACTTCATCAGCGATTCGCCCGCGAACCGGAGGAACGGCTCGGGGTAGATTCCGATAATCAGGGTCAGCGCGCCGGTCACAGCGAGGGCCACCCGCACGCCCAGGCTTCCGGCGAGCGGTATTCCAACGCCGGCCGGCGCTTCTTCGCGCGAGAACATGCTCCGGACAATCCGGAAATAATAGTACACCGCAACCGCGACATATAGCGCCGCGACAACCGCCAGAATGTAATGTCCCGTTTCGATCAGCGCGAGAAAGATGTAGTACTTGCCAAGGAAGCCCGCCGTCGGAGGAATGCCCGCCAGGGATAGCAGGAACACCAGCATGAAAATCGCGTAAACCGGGTGATGGTGCATCAGCCCTGCCAGGTCGTCGATGTCTTCGCCCAGGATGTTCTCGCGGCGCATGGCGACGATCACCAGCAGCGCCCCGAGGTTCATGAACGTGTAGACCAGAATGTAAACGGCGACGCCCTGCAATCCGGTCTGATTGCCGGCCACCAGTCCTAGCATCATGTAGCCCGCATGGGAAACTCCGCTGTAAGCGAGCAGCCGCTTGACGTTGGTCTGGCTGATAGCGGCCAGGTTGCCGACCAGAAGGCTGAGCAGCGCGACGGCGATTAACAACGGCTGCCACATCGCCCTGAGGTCGCCGAAGGGCCCCAGGAAAACTCGCAGCAGCAGCGCGAAGGACGCAGCCTTCGAGCCCACCGACAGGTACGCGGTGACCGTCGTGGGAGCGCCCTCGTACGCATCGGGAGCCCACATGTGAAACGGCGCGGCGGAGATCTTGAAAAACAACCCAACCGAGGTCGTCGCGAGAGCGAGAAACGTCAGCGGATCGCCGGCGCCGCGCTGGGAGATCGCCACGGCGATGTCGCGCAGATTGGTGGAACCCGAAAGCCCGTACAGCAGCGAAAAACCGAACGCCAGAAACCCGCTCGAGAACGCGCCCAGCAGTAGGTATTTCATGGCTGCTTCGTTGGAGCGGCGCTCATTTCGCAGGAACCCGACCATGATGTAGAAGCCCAGCGCCATCAACTCCAGGCCAATGAAGATGGTCACCAGATCATTGCCGCAGGCCAGAAAAAACATCCCGCACTGCGCCAGCAGAACGAGCCCGTAATACTCCCCGTGATTCTCGTTCTCGATCTCCAGGTATTTGTACGAGATCAACAGGACGATAGCCGACGTGAACAGGAAAATCCAGTTGAACAACAGGCTGAAGCCGTCCACCAGCAACGCGCCCTTGAACGCGGACAACTGCGCGCCGGCATTCAACGCGGCCTGCTGCATCCAGAGAGCGCGTCCGGTGAAGGCAAGACCGGCCAAACCGAGCACGACCAGCCAGCGCCGCTGCTTCGCGCCCGCGCCGATGAGGAACTCGAACAGCAGGATCGCGCAGCCGAACAGCGCCAGCATGATGGCGGGCAGCAGAACGAAATGGTCGGCGCTGGTGTAGTACTCGCTCATGATCAGTGGCTCGCCGGAACCGGTATAACCGCCACCGGCGCGGGAACGGCCGGAGCGGCAGCCTCGCGAATCCGATTCTGGTTCTGGTAATAATCGGGACGCACCCGCATGACGATGTTCGCCACCGGCTTCTCGAGGATCTCGAACAGCGGCTTGGGATAGAGACCGATCCAGAATGCCAGCACGATGAGCGGAGTGAAGTAGGCCCACTCGCGCCAATTGAGGTCGGGCAGGTTCGCGTTCTTCTCGTTCGTTATCTTCCCGAGCATGGTGCGCTGGAATAACCACAGCAGGTACGCCGCGCCGAGCACGATGCCGGTCACGGCGAATCCGGCCCACGCCCTGTTCGCCTCGAACGCCCCCGCGACAATCGTGAACTCGCCGATAAACCCGTTCAGCATCGGGAGTCCGGCGGACGAGAGCATCGCGATGGCGAATACGGTCGCGAACTTGGGCATCACGTGCGCCAAGCCGCCGTACTCGCTGATCAACCGCGTGTGGCGCCGCTCGTAAACAACCCCGACGATCAGGAAGAGCATGCCCGTCGAGATGCCGTGATTGATCTGCTGGATCACGCTCCCGGTCAAACCGTTCGGGTTGAGCGCAAAAATGCCGAGCGTGCAGAACCCGAGGTGGCTCACCGACGAATACGCCACCAGCTTCTTCCAGTCCTTCTGCATCAGGCTGACCAGAGCGCCGTAGATGATGCCGATGATCGAGAGAACCGCGAGCACCCGCACGATGGTCGGATCAATCGAAGCTTTCGGCAGCAGAGGCAGCGAGAAACGGATGAACCCGTACGTTCCCATTTTCAAAAGGACGCCCGCCAGGATGACGGAACCGGCGGTGGGAGCCTCGGTGTGCGCATCCGGCAGCCACGTGTGGAACGGGAACATCGGCACCTTGACCGCGAAGCCCAGGAACAGCGACCAGAAAACCCAGCGCTGCATATCCAGCGCCATGTTCAACGACATCAGCTTCGAGAATTCGAACGTATAGACGCCGTACTGCTGGTGATACTGGAAGTAGAGCACCAGAATTCCAAGCAGCATCAGGACGGAAGCGAGCGCCGTGTACAGGAAGAACTTGATGGCGGCGTACAGTTTCCGCTCGCCTCCCCAGATGCCGATGATGAAGTACATCGGGATCAGCACAAGCTCCCAGAACACGTAGAACAGGAAGAAGTCCAGCGACATGAACACGCCCAGCATCGCCGTCCCGAGCAGCAGGAACATCGCGTAGTATTCCTTGAGCCGGTCCTGAATCGAACTCCAGGAGCACAGGATCGAGATAGACGTCATCATCGTCGTCAGCATGATCAGCAGGAGACTGATGCCGTCGATGCCGATGCTGTACGTGGCGCCGATGGAGGGAATCCAATCGAACTTCTCGACATACTGAAAACTCGCGGCGTTCTTGTCGAAATTCGTCACCAGCGGAATCGAGATAAGGAACCCGACGACCCCGACGATATTCGCCCACCAGCGGATGAGGTTCTTCTTCTCCGATGGAATCAGCAGGAGAAGAAGCATCCCGATCACGGGAGTAAAGAGGACCCAGCTAAGGATGTGTTCGGTCATACGTTACCGCACAAAATAAAATCCAATGATCGCCAGCACACCGGCCACGAACACCAGCGCGTAGGACTGTACATAACCGGTTTGAATCAACCGCACCGGGTATCCGGCCAGTTTCACCGCGAACGAACTGAGCCGGACCATTCCATCGACGATCCACGTGTCCCACCAGATGGAAACGGTGGAACTGAACCTTGTGAGCCATCCCGCGCCGTTCACGCCGCCGTCCACAATGGTGCGATCGAACGCGCCGAGCAACTCGCCGCCGCCTTTGGCCAATCCGTTCACGAAAAGAAAATCGTAAATCTCATCCACGTACCACTTGTTCTGCATCGCGCGGTACAGCGGCCCGTCCCAAACCCGCAAGTACAAGCGGCTCGCGACGAAGATGCCCAACACCGCGACGCCGACCGAGGCCAGCGTCAGCGCAGCATCCGGAATCGTGGGCCCGTTCTCCCGCCCGAACACGTGAGCCAGCCAGGTGTCGAAGAAGCGGAACGAGTCCGGCAAAAACGTCCACCACCTGGGCACCGCGAACCAGCCGGCGACGATGCTGCCGAGCGCGAGCACCATCAGCGGCACGGTCATCACCTTCGGCGATTCGTGAGCGTGAACGTGGGACCGCTCGGCGCCGTAAAACGTCATGTACATCATCCGCCACATGTAGAACGCCGTCATCGCGGCGGTCGTCAGACCCACCGCCCACAAAACTTTGCTTCCGTGAACGGAGCCCCAAACCTGCGCGAGAATCTCATCCTTCGAGAAAAAGCCCGCGAATCCGGGGATGCCCGAAATGGCGAGCGTCGCGATGAACATCACCGCGTGCGTGACCGGCATGTACTTCTTGAGTCCGCCCATCTTCCGCATGTCCTGCTCGCCGCCGACGCCGTGGATCACGCTCCCCGCTCCGAGGAAGAGCAGCGCCTTGAAGAACGCATGAGTAAACAAATGGAAGATCGCGACCCAGTACGCGCCGACGCCGGCGGCCAGAAACATATAGCCAAGCTGGCTGACCGTGGAGTACGCGAGCACGCGCTTGATGTCGTTCTGCGCTATGGCGATGGTGGCCGCGAAGATCGCCGTAAACGCGCCGGTCACCGCCACGATGTTAGAAGCCATGGGCGTCAATTCAAACAGGACGTGCGTGCGGCAGATCATATACACGCCAGCCGTCACCATGGTCGCGGCGTGAATCAGAGCCGATACGGGAGTCGGACCTTCCATGGCGTCGGGTAGCCAGACGTACAACGGAAACTGCGCCGACTTTCCGGTCGCGCCGATGAAGAGCATCAGGGCGGTGGTGCTCAGAACTCCCCACGCGGCGGTCTCGGCGGTGAACCCGTGCTCGAATGCGTGGTTCACATCCACAAACCGGAGCGACCCCGTTAACTGCCAGATCAACAGCACGCCGATAATGAATCCGGCGTCGCCAATGCGGTTGACGATGAACGCCTTCTTGCCCGCGTCGCCCGCGCTCTTGCGGTCGAAGTAAAAACCGATCAACAGGTAGCTACACAGGCCGACGCCTTCCCACCCGACGAACAGAAGCAAATAGTTGTTCGCCAGCACCAGCATCAGCATGAAGAACACGAACAGGTTTAGATATCCGAAAAACCGGTAGAACCCGCCTTCGTGGGCCATATAGCCGACGGCGTAGACATGAATCAGGAAGCCGATGCCGGTGACCACCAGGATCATCACCGAGCTGAGGGGGTCCAGGAAGAAACCCCACTGCGCGTTGAGCGCCGGCAGCCACATAAACTGGACCACTTCGTGGGTCTTCCCGGCGGTTCCCGCCAACTGAATAACCGCGCCCGCCGAGATCAGGAAGGAAAGGAAGACCGCGCCCGGGCAGAGAAACGAAATCACCGTCTTGGGCAAATGCCGTCCGAGGAAGAGCATCGCCGCCGCTCCGGCGAGCGGTATCAGCGGAATCAGCCAGATGAGTTCGAGAAAGTTCATCGTTCCGGCGTCACCATTTCAAGAGGTCGATTTCGTCCGCCAGCACCGTCCCCTTATTACGGAAGAGCGCAATCAGGATACCCAGGCCGACCGCGGCTTCGGCCACTGCCGCCGTGATGACAAAGATCGCGAAGATCTGCCCGGTGACGTGTCCGTAATGCCGCGAGAACGCGATCAAATTGAGGTTCACCGCGTTCAGAATCAACTCAATGGACATCAGGATAATCACAATGTTCCGCCGGGTCAGCACTCCCAACGTCCCGATCAGCAGGAGCGCCGTGCTGAGAACCAGATAATGGCCTGTGCCGATCTGCATGGTTATATCCTCTTCTTCGCCATCACCACGGACCCGACGATGGCGACCAGTAACAGAATCGAAGCCACCTCGAACGGCAGCAGGTAGTCGCTGAACAGCGAGATCGCGATGGCCTCGGTGTTACCGACGGTATCGAGATTCGCCGCCGGAGCGGGGAGCGGGAACGCCTTGGACCCTTTCGCCAGAATGAACAGGATCTCCGCCCCGACGGCAACCGCGCATGCGAGCGCCAGCGGCCACTGTTTGTTGAACTGCGATTCCTTCGCGGCCTCGTCCAGGTTGACCAGCATGATCACGAACAGGAACAGCACCATGATGCCGCCGATGTACAGCACGATCTGCGTCGCAAACAGAAACTCCGCGTGCATGAGGAGATACAGCCCAGCCACCCCGAGTAGAGACACAATGAGCCAAATGGCGCTGTGGACCGCGCTTCTTCGCGTAATCGTAAGCACGGCTCCGGCCAGCGTCATGAGCGCAAAGCTGTAGAAAAATATCGCGTCGATCACGAATCAAGCCTTGTACGGAGTGGGTCTCGGGCCATCTTCAAGCATTTGACGGTCCCAAATCAGCCCGTCCCGGGAGTACTGCGCGAATTCGAAATCCTGGGTCAGCTCCAGGGCGTCCACCGGGCAGGCGTCTTCGCACAGCCCGCAGAACATGCACCGCGAAGTGTCGTACGTGAACTCCGTCAATTCCTTGCGCCGGGTTTCCGGATTGCGGATGCTGGTTACGACGATCAACGCCTCCGGGCAGGCAATCGCGCACAAGTCGCAACTGATGCACAGCGTTTCGTTCGTGTCGGGGTTCTTGTTGAGCCGGGGCGCGCCCCGGTACCGCTCCGCCACTTGCGGCCGCTCGGCGGGATACTGCTCGGTGTAAATGTTCTTCGGGTGCTGATACCGCAGCGTCACCCGCAGCCCTTCGAACAGATCGATCAGAAAAATAGTTCGTAAAAACTTGCGCATTACCGGTCGACCTCACCCAGAACGATGTCGATAGTACCAATTATCGCCACCACATCCGCAATCAAGGCTCCCTTCGCCATCTTGTCCAGCGACTGCAAGTTGACGAAGGACGGCGGGCGCACGCGGAGGCGGTACGGATTGATGGTCCCGTCGCTCACCACGTAATAACCCAGCTCGCCCTTGGGCGCTTCGATCGATACGTACACCTCGCCGGGCGCGGGCTTGATCACCTTCGGTACTTTGGCCATGATAGGGCCTTCCGGCAAGCTCTGCACCGCCTGGCGAACAATGCGCGCGCTCTGGCGCATCTCCTGCATGCGGACGATGTACCGGTCGTACGTGTCGCCGTTGTACCCCACCGGGATCTCGAAATCGTACTTCTCGTACCCGGAGTATGGCAGCGCCTTGCGGATGTCCCACTTCACGCCGGCGGCGCGCAGCATCGGACCCGTAACCCCGTACGCTTTGCAGTCGTCCGCGTTCAGGATGCCGACGCCCTTCAGCCGGTCGATCCAGATCCGGTTCCCGGTGAGCAGCGCTTCGTAATCGTCCACGCGAGCCGGAAAAGCGTCGCAAAACGCAAGGCACTGCTGCTCGAACCCATCGTAGGTTTCGTACTGAAGCCCGCCGATGCGGAATGCGTGCGTGGTCAGGCGTGCGCCGCAGTAAGCTTCGAAAATCTTGAGCACTTCCTCCCGCTCGCGCAGGCAGTACATGACGGGAGTGGTGGCGCCGATATCCAGCGCGTGCGTTCCCAGCCAGAAAAGATGGCTCGCGATGCGATTCAACTCGGTCAGGATCACCCGCACCGCCTGGGCGCGGGGCGGAGCCTCCACCCCGAGCAGTTTCTCGATGGCCAGGCAATACCCCAGCCCGTTGGAAACCGCCGCGACATAATCCATGCGGTCCACGTACGGCGCAAACATCACGTACGTTCGGTTTTCGCCGATCTTCTCGACGCCGCGGTGCAGGTAGCCGATGACGCAATCGGTGCCGGTTACCTTCTCGCCGTCCAGTTTCAGGATCACCCGCAGCACGCCGTGCGTGGACGGGTGCTGAGGCCCCATGTTCAGGATCAGTTCTGTCGAGTCGAGGAAGGTCTCCGGCATGGCTAATGTCCGCTCTCGATTCCGAGGTTCTCTTTCACCCACGCGTCGTCCATTTGAACAATCGAGTAGTCTTTCCGCAGCGGGTGCCCTTTCCATTCATCGGGCATCAGAATTCTCCGAGGATCGGGATGTCCGGCAAACTCAATCCCGAACATATCGAACACTTCGCGTTCCAGCCAGTTCGCCGTAAGATGAACGGTCACAGAGGTTTGAGGCTTGTAACCGTCGGCAATCCGGGTCTTCACGCGCAGCCGGTGATTGCGCGCGAAGCTGTACAGGATATAGACGAGATCGAACTCCTCGCCGGCGCGCTTGGGCCAGTGGACGGCGGTGACGTCCACCAGGTAATCGTAATCCGCCTCGTACTTGAGATATTCCAGGATCGCGATAGCGGAGTCCGCCTTCGCCACCACGAACTCCTGGCCGCGATGGGTGGAGAACTCGAGGACAGAGTCGCCGAATTCAGCCTTCATCGCCAGCGTTAGTTCCGACTCCCAGGGAGCCGATTCCATCACGGCGGGCGGTTTCGGCGCGGCTGGTTTAGCCGCAGGCTTGGCGGATGCCGGCGGGACCGGGGTTTCCTTGTTCTCTGCCAATCTCCATATTATGACAGGCGAGTCCGAAATTGCGAGTGGGGTGTAGGCTTTTTCAACATCAATCGGCTACGTCATCCGTGGTACATTTCACCACCGGGCGGACGGCAAGAAAGGGTCTGAGCTTTCCCAATGCCGCCTCAACGCCGATCCCGTACTTCGCCCGCAAATCATCGGGTTTGCCGTGCTCGACGAACTGGTCGGGCCAGCCGATGCGCACCACCGGAGTCGTCAACCCGGAGGCGTTCAACGCTTCCAGAACCGCGCTGCCGAAACCGCCTCCGAGTACGTGGTCCTCCAGCGTCAGGATTACGTCCACCGTAGGGGCATAAAACTCGAGCATTTCCACGTCCAGAGGTTTCGCGAAGCGGGCATTGATGACCGCCGGCGAGAACCCCTGCCCGTCCAGCCGGCGCGCGATTTCCTGCGCCATGGGAACGAGAGCGCCCAGGGCAAAGATCGCCACCCGCGGGTTCTCCCCATGTTCCAGCAATTCCGCCTTGCCGATGGGGAGCGCCCTGGGAACATCTTTGACCGGAGTTCCCGGTCCCACGCCGCGTGGGTACCGTACCGCAATGGGACCATTGTGCAGCATGGCCGTGTACAGCATGTCCGAGAACTCGTCCTCGTCCTTGGGGGACATGTGGACCATGTTGGGGATCGATCGCAAATAGCTGATATCGAATAGACCGTGATGCGTCGGACCGTCGTCGCCGGACAGCCCCCCGCGATCCATGCAAAAGACCACCGGCAGATTCTGCAGACAGACGTCGTGGACGACGGGGTCGAAGGCGCGTTGCAGGAACGTGGAATAAATGGCGCAGAACGGCTTTAAGCCCTTGGTCGCCATTCCCGCCGCGAACAGCACCGCGTGTTCCTCGGCTATACCTACGTCAAAGTACTTATCGGGGTGGTGGGTCCGAAAACGGTCGAGCCCGGTGCCGTTCGGCATGGCCGCGGTGATCGCGACCACCTTATCGTTCAAGTTGGCCAGCTTGACCAGCGTGTCGGCAAACACCTCGGAGTAGGTGCGCTGGCCTGCCGGCTTTGTTTCGCCCGTCTCGGGATCGTACGGGCCGAGGCCGTGGAATTTCTTCTGCTTCTGAATCGCAGGCTCGAAGCCTTTGCCTTTCTCCGTGAGCACGTGCAACAGAACGGGACGGTTCTGCGCCTTCAGAAACTCGAAGGTCCGGATCAGCGTGGGGATGTGGTGCCCGTCGATCGGGCCGTAGTATTTGAGCCCCAGTTCCTCGAAAATAACGCTCGGCCACAGCATGCTCTTGGCGGCTTCCTCGGCCTTCCGCGCCATTCGCACCGCGCTCTTGCCGCCGAGCAGTTCGACAAAGCTCCGCGCGCGCTCGCGCAACTGGTCGAACTTCGGGTTCGTGACAATGTTGTTCAGGTAGGTCGCGATGGCGCCGACGTTCTTGTCAATCGACCACTCGTTGTCATTGAGCACCACGATCAGCCGCTTGGTGTGATGCGCGATGTTGTTCAACGCTTCGTAAGTGATTCCACACGTGAAAGCGGCGTCGCCGGCGAGCGCGACGACGTGCTCCCGGCCGCCCATTTTATCCCGGGCGGCGGCCATTCCCAGCGCAGCCGACAGAGCCGTGCCCGCGTGCCCGGCCCCGTAGCAGTCGTGCGGGCTTTCCCCCCGCAGCATGAAACCGTTCAGCCCTCCGGGACTGCGGATGGTGTGAAATTGTTCCCGTCTCCCGGTGAGCAGCTTGTGGACATAAGCCTGATGGCTCACGTCGAAAAGGAAGTGGTCTTCCGGGGTGTTAAAAACGTAGTGCAGCGCGATGGTGAGTTCCACCACCCCCAAATTGGGCCCCAGGTGACCGCCGTTTCGGGAGAGACCCGTAATCAACTCTTCCCGAATTTCCGCGGCCAGTTGTTCCAGTTGGGGGGGCAATAGCCGTTTCATGTCGGCCGGTGAGTCGATTCCGTCTAAAATACGCATGAACCTCCCTCGGTTTTACCATGCCCGGGCCAGCGCGACTCCGAGCACCCGTCCCTGACCGCGCTCCTGAACAAATGCAACCACCCGCATTTGTGCACCGCTGGCCGCGGCGAGGGGCACTTCCTTCGCAAACGGCGCTCCGCGGTGCAGTTCGCCGATCTGGGTCAGATCGCGGACTACGGCAACATGGTGCACGCGCCGCCCCCTGTTTTCGCCGGACAATACTTGCGACGTCGCCTCATTCGAGGCCAGGGCCAGATACACGCCGGCCCCGCGTTTCTGCAATGCGGCGGGAAGGGCGTCCACTTCCACCCGGACCCGCCCCTCCAGCGCGAAGACCCGAACCGTCGCCTTTTCGGCATGCCCCGCCCGCTCGATCGCGTTCTTCGCGCGCGCCCGGTCGCTACCAACGAATTCAGCGGCGCCGTCCACGACCATCTGCGGCGTGTACACCCCATCGAGACCAAACCGGTTCGCATACGTCCGCTGCCGGTCGCTGTAGCGGGCCGAGGAATAGGGATCGGCCCAACCGAGTTGGTTCCAGTAGTCCACGTGTTCGCTGAGAACGACGATCTCCGGACTGTCCAGCGCCTCAAGCAGCGCATCCGCGGGTGGACAACTGGAGCACCCCTCCGACGTAAACAGTTCCACCAGCACCGCCGAACGTGAAGCCGGCAGCCCGGTACAGGTCGCGATCATCAGACTTGCCGCGAGAATTCGCGCCGTCATCCGGGGCCCCGCGCGAACAAATTCTGTTCCTTAATGATCCGCGCGGCTTCGGCCGGCACCAACGCCTCCCAACCGGGGTCCCCGGATTGTATCCGCTCCAGCACAACACCCGGCGTCGTATGCAGATCGGCGGCATTGAATTCCCGGATCGATTGAACAAAGCCGTTTTGTAGCAGATATGCGTACAGACTCCGGTGTTGCTCGGGAACCTCCAGCGATTCGGCCGTTAGGATTTCTCCCTCGCCGGATTCCCGGGTGGGGTAGATCAGCAGTTTCACACGCCCCTGGAACAGCCGCCCCAACCCCTCGAGAATCCCGCCGTCCAGGTCCGCATAGTATTTCTCCTCAAAGATGTTGCGCAGCGTCGGCACTCCCATGACCATCACGATCCAGTTCTTGGTCGCGTTCCTCAGATAACCCGTGACTCTGTCGAAACGCGTGTAGTTCGAAATTATGACGGTCTTGCCGAGCGCACCGAGCAAACCCGCGCGATCCAGGAAGTCGCCGTGACCGCCGCCACGCTCCGCAACCAGGTTGTTCAAAGTCATTTCCATGAGTACCACCGGCCGGTCCCAGCCCTCCGGGTGGTCCTGTTCCAACTGCTGCTCCGCGCGCTCAATCATATCCAGCGTGACGTTGGTGACGGGGCGGAAGTTGCCGCGCTCGATCAGGACGGGTTTGCCGTACAGGATTTCAGAGGGCTGTACCACCTCGCCGTCCGCCGTGAACATCGCCGCGTCCGTAAGCCCGTGTTCCACCAGTTCGAGGCTCATCAGCCGGTTGTCCACACCTGCGAACGCCGGCCCCGAGAACTTGATCATGTCCACTTCAATGCGGCGCCGGCTCAGGCTGTCCATCAGCGATGTCATCAGCATAGTGGGGTCGCCGCTGAAATAAAAGGCGCCGTATGTCAGGTTCACGCCCGCGACGCCGGCAGCTTCCTGCTGGTCCACTCTCTCCGGGCCCCGCAATACAACATGGATAATCACTTCCGACGGATCTTCCCCAACCTGACGCTGGAAGCGCACTCCCAGCCAGCCGTGGGCGTACTGGTGATTAGGGGTTGAATCGGTGTGGGTGGCTACGGTGTCCGCGAAAACGAAAAAAGCGCTGCGATCCTTCCGCTTTTCCACATCGTGGCGCAGTTCGTCGAATTCATGCGTCAGCATCGCCTCCAGCCGGCCACGGCTCACATAGCGATCGGTGGGTCCATAGAGATGGTCGCTGACGGCCATATCGTAGGCCGAGATTGCTTTTGCGATAGTTGCGGAAGCCTTGCCGGCAGAGAAGAACCAGCGGGCCACCTCCTGGCCCGCGCCGATCTCGGCGAATGTGCCGAATCTTCCGCCATCCAAGTTAATCTGGAGAGCCTTTTGGGCAGTGGTGGGCGGAAGTGCCATCGAATCTATTCTCGCTCAGCGGCCCGGGGCGGCAAACTGCTTCCGCCGCCCCGGATGGAGACTTACCGCCGACGAACGACTGCGTGGTAAAGCAGAAGCACGACCACGGCCCCGATCACGGCCACCAGCAGACTGTA
>JANXRE010000131.1 GCA_025353165.1 Acidobacteriota bacterium
GCGCCGGGCGCGAGCTGCAAGATCATGGTTGCCTTCGCTCCCAAACTCGGCGGTGTCCTCACTGGATCGGTGTCCATTGCCTCCAACGCCGCGGGTAGTCCGCAAACGGCCAGCCTGACTGGTACCGGCGTGGTGCTGACGCTCGCGCCCGCCAGCATCAGTTTCGGCAACCAGGCCAAGGGCACCACCAGCAATCCGCAAGTGGTCACGCTGACCAACGTCACGTCCGCGCGGGCCTTCGTGGGAAACGTGCAGATCGCGGGACCGAACGGCCGGGAGTTCACCGAGACCAACACCTGCGGGGCAAGCCTCGCGCCCGGGGCAAGCTGCCAGGTGAGCGTACGGTTCGCGCCTCAGTTCAAGGGCGCACAAACCGCCGCGCTCCGGGTCTTGGGCGGCGGCACGACGTTGAGCGCCACGCTGGCGGGGACGGGGAAGTGACGTCGTCAGCAACCGGCAGAGCAGGTGGCGGCTACTGGAGGAAATCGAGACCGGCAGCATCGCGAACGCGCGGAAATCCCGGTCTCGAGTGAGAAGAGGAATCGCGTGATCGACGCAGGTCTGGGCGATCAAGGCATCGCCGAGGCGCGCCTTGCGACGCTTTGCCAGTACCTTGGCCCGCAAGGCACCCGCCCGCTGCCAGTACCCGGGTCCGGGTTCGATGAGAGGCAACTCCGAAAGAATTTCCGATACCTCCAGTGGAAGCTTCGGATCGCTCAAAAGTTCGGTAAGCACAACTGGCGCCATGACCACCTGCCGGTCCTGGAGCGCCCGGTCGAGCACGTCCACGTCTTCGCCGCCGTCTCCCTGGAGAAAGGCGATCCAAGTACTCGTGTCAACCGCGATCACCGGTTGGCCTTCAGGTTGGCCAGCGTGCTCGAGAAGCGGTCGACTGGCCAAGACTCTTGACAGCCCGAACACAATCTCTAGTAGTCTAGGGGTAATTCGTTTGCCATGAATGTCTCGGTGAAGGGCGAGTACGCCCTGCAAGCCATCTTCGACCTCGCGGTGCACTCCAGCCGGAACCCGACCCGCATCGCCGAGATCGCCCAGCGCCAAAGCATCCCCCAAAAGTTTCTCGAGCTGATCCTGGCGAGCCTGAAACAGGGTGGATTCGTGGAATCGCGGCGCGGGGCGGAGGGCGGTTACCTGCTGGCGCGTCCGGCCGACACGATTACTGTCGGCGAGGTAATCCGGTTCGTGGATGGCAAGGCCGGGAGGATCGGCAAGAACAGGCGTGGCAACCCGTTCTCGGTGATGTGGCGGCAGGTCGACGAGGCCGTTTCGGGCATTGTGGACCACACGACGTTCGCCGAACTCGCTCGCGACTGGCGTGAACGACAGGCGGAATACGTGCCGAACTGGGATATTTAATAGGGAGAGGCTCTTTATGTTTTATCAGGACAACTCGTTCAGCATCGGGCGCACCCCGCTCATCCGGTTGAATCGCGTGACGGAAGGCGCGCACGCGACCGTACTCGCCAAGATCGAGGGCCGGAATCCCGCCTATTCGGTGAAATGCCGCATTGGCGCGAGCATGATCTGGGACGCCGAAGAGCGCGGCGTCTTGAAACCCGGCAAGGAACTGGTGGAGCCGACCAGCGGCAACACCGGTATCGCCCTGGCCTTCGTGGGCGCCGCCAGGGGATACCCGGTCACGCTGACCATGCCCGAGACGATGTCGATTGAGCGGCGAAAAGTCCTGAAAGCCTTCGGCAGCAACCTGATCCTGACCGATGGATCGCAAGGCATGAAGGGCTCCATCAGCAAGGCCGAGGAAATCGTCGCCTCGGACCCGGACCGCTACGTCATGCTGCAGCAGTTCAAGAACCCAGCCAACCCGGCCATTCATTTCCGGACGACCGGCCCGGAAATCTGGGAGGACACCGACGGCGGGATCGACGTGCTGGTCTCCGGCGTCGGCACCGGCGGCACCATTACCGGAGTGTCGCGGTACATCAAGCACGAGAAGAAGTGGCCGCTGGTGTCCGTCGCGGTCGAGCCCACCAACAGCCCGGTGATCACCCAGACCCGGAACGGCGAACCGTTGAAACCGGGACCGCACAAGATTCAGGGACTGGGCGCCGGCTTTATACCGGACACGCTGGATCTCTCCATCGTGGACCGCGTGGAACTGGTGAACAACGACGAGGCGATCGAAATGGCCCGGCGGCTGGCCCGGGAAGAAGGAATCCTGGCGGGCATCAGTTGCGGGGCGGCAGTGGTTGCGGCGGTTCGTGTGGCGCACGAGCCTGCAATGAAAGGCAAACTGATCGTGGTCGTTCTTCCGGATTCCGGAGAAAGATACCTGAGTTCTCCGCTGTTCGAAGGGATGTTCGAATAGAGGCCCGGCGATGAGCGCTCCCGACGTTACGGTTGTCGGCGGCGGCATCATCGGCTGCTCAATAGCCTGGCGGCTGGCCCAACAGGGATTCTCGGTCTCGATTTACGAAGCCAACCGGATCGGGTCGGAGGCTAGCTGGGCCGGCGCGGGCATGCTGGCCCCCGGCGGCGAGGTCGATCGGGATTCGCCCTGGGCACTGCGCTCCATCGAGAGTCTTCGCGTGTACCCGGCTTTTCTGGACGAACTGCACGAAGAATCGGGCCTCGCGGCGGACTACCGCCCCTGCGGCGCTATCGAACTGGCCTATTCGGAAGGTGAATTTTCGACCGACCAGGCCCGCGCTACCAGTCAGGCCAGGCTGGGGATCCATTCCGAGAGACTATCGGCGAACGAGGTTCTCAACCGCGTCCCCGGCCTCAACGCACGCGGTTTGGAGGGCGGATTCTTCTACCCTCGCGACGCCATCGTCGATCCGCGCGAAGTGGTCGCAGCGCTGCGCCTCGCGTGCGAGCGGCGTGGCGTCCGAATCGAAGAGGGACGCAGGGTCGATTCGTTGAGCGAGTTGAACGGCGGGGCCGTGGTCGTCGCGGCGGGCGCCTGGGCGAGCGCGCTCTCTCCCGCTCTGCCGGAAGCCTTTCCGGTGAAAGGCTATCTGGCCGGGTACGCGCTCCCTCGCGGCGCGGTCGGCCCGATCCTCCGCCGCGGCCACACCTACATACTTCAGCGCTCAAACGGATTCACGATCGCGGGCTCGACCACCGAACGCGCCGGATTCGATCGCACGGTGGATCCCTCCATCGTCCAATCCATTCATCGCCGGGCACACCAACTGCTGCCCTCGCTATTGATCGCTTCGCCGGAAGAATCGTGGATCGGGTTCCGCCCCGGAGCGGCCGGCGACGAGCCGCAGGTGGGCCGGTTCGGCGAATCGCGGATCTGGCTGGCCTACGGCCACTACCGCAACGGCATCCTGCTGGCCCCCATCACGGCCAGCCTGATCGCGGCGGCAATCATCGCCAGTTCGGGAACGCGCTGATTCGGGACTGGCGGCCGAGCTGCACCAGATCGCCGATGCGCTTGCGCCGCCCCATCAGGCGCTCCAGCAGCTTCTCAATCCCGTCGCGATCTCCGTTCAACCACGCGCGCGGAAGCTCGCGGTAAGCCTCGTCGATCACCTCTTCGGGAAAGTGCGCGATGCGGTCCAGCCAGGGCTGGAAATCGTCCAGCGAGCGCACTTTCTCGTACACCAGGGGACGGAAATATAGGCCTTGCAGCGGCGAATCGACAAACGTCCAGTGCGGTCCGTCGAAAACGTAGCCGTGATCCACCATCTGCACGATGAACCCGGCCGCGCCGGGTTTCCCGTAGCCTTCCAGCCGCGCGCGATAGAAGATGGACTGGCGGGCGTCGGCGTTGGCCATCCATTTATCGAACACGTAAGCGCCCATGAATTCCGCGATGTTCACGACGCGGCCCAGCAGCGCATCCGGCAGGAAATCGTACACCGCCGTCCGCAGCGGGTCTCCCGGAAACCGGGAGCCGAAATGCCACCCCGCCTCCACCGGGATGCGCTTGGATCCCAACTGGAAATGCACCTCCGGGTTCGCCGCCAGAAAGTCCTCCGTCAACTCGATCATCGCCGCGGGAGGGGCCGAGACTTGCAGGTAGCGAAGGAAGACCGAGGAAATCCACTCGTTCACCAGAATCCGCCGGTGCTGGGGGTTGTTGCGGAACTTGACGACGTAATAATGCCCGTCTTCGGCTTCCAGCAGATGCGCCTGCGCGCCTCCGCGCATCTTGCGCAGGAATCGCCGGGCTTTAACGGGCATGAATGAAGTAACCTGAAGAAGAACTATTCCTACTATGGCTGAAGATAAAGACCAACAGAAAAAACCGGACACCAAAGATCAAGTCGCCCTGGAACTGATGAAGTTCGTCGCCGAGACTACCGGATACGGCAAGGGCGGCCCCACCGCGGGCTTCGGCGGCAGGCCGTCCAAGTCGCCGGAAGAGTACGTGGACACCCTGCTGCAGCTCTACGAACGCTGCCGCGGAGTTGTGGGCAAAACCGTCTAACGGGCGGCCCCCGGCCGGGACCGCCCGAATCAGGTTACCGGGCGCGTATCATCTTTTTCGGCGGCGAGGCTTTCTTCGGAGCGGCCTTTTTCGGCGCTGCTTTCTTAGGTGCCACCTTCTTCAGCGGTTTCTTCGCGACTTTCTTGGGCGCGGCCTTCTTGGGTGCCGGCTTCGTGGCCTTTTTCGGAGCGGCCTTTTTCACCGCAGCCTTCTTCACCGCGGCCTTCTTCACCGCGGCTTTCTTCACCGCGGCTTTCTTCTTCGCGGCCTTCTTAGCCGGCGCGGCCGCTTTCTTCGGCGCGGCCGGTTTCTTCAGCGCGGCCTTCTTGACGGCGGGCTTTTTGGAAACTGGTTTTGACGCCTTCTTGGCCGGCTTCTTCTCCGGAGTTGGAGCCGGCGGAGGCACTTCGACCGCGGGGGGAGCCTCCGCGGCGCCCGGCGCGGGAACGGCGCTGTCCGTGCCTGCTACCGCGTGGTCGTCATCGTCGTCCCCGCCATAGTCGCCGATGTCCGATTCCAGGTCCACCTGGTCTTCCGCATAATCCACATCATCGAGTTCGTCGTTTTTCGGAGCGAACCGATACTCGTCAACCATTCTGTCTGCCTCCTGTGCGGCGCAATCAAACTTAGCATAACTCGTTTTCGAAAGAAGACAAGAGCGGAATGACAAAATGATTGCGCGAGCGCGCATTTTATTGAAGAGTGAATCCTCGGGCGATCTATTCGGCCGCCGGCGCACGGCGTAGCGACGCGCTTTTCAGCCTGGGGGTGGAAGCCCGCCGTTGCATCGAAGCGGGGCGGACGCGGGAGCGGCTCTTCTTCGTTTCGCCGCGGTCCTCGCTGTAGCTGGCCGGGATGATCAGAACCTCGCCCGCCGCGGGTGAATAGAGGAAGCCGGGATTCGCTCCGGCGATTTGACCGGCGGCGGTTCGATACCGCTTCGCGATGGAAGCCAGCGTCTCGCCCTCACCCACGCGGTGCATGCGCCAGGTAGCGCGGCGATCCGAAGGAATCAACTCCAGCGCCGAAAGCACCCCGCTCGCAGATCCCCGCGGCAGATTGAGATCGAACCCGGCCGGAGTCACGGCCCGCAGCAGGCTGGGATTCATCTCCCGGATCTGGGAAACCGGAAGCTCCGCCGCGTCCGCCAGCAGCGAGAGACTGGTCGCCGCGGTAAGCTTGACCTTCTCGTACTCCACGGGCTCCTCGGCGTCGATATGATCGAGGCCATAATCCTTCGGATTCTTCGCCATGATCGTCATGGCCAGAATCAACGGCACGTAGTTCGTCGTCTCGTGCGGCAGAGCGCCCAGGTCGCGCAGCTTCCAGAAGTCGGCGTAGCCCGTCTTCTGCACGGCCTTGGCGACGCAGCCGGGTCCGCAATTGTAGGCGGCCATCGCCAGATACCAGTCGCCGAACTGGTTGTAAAGATCGTGCAGGTGCCTGGCGGCCGCGCGGGTGGCCTTCTCCGGATCGAGACGGTCGTCGCGGTACGCGCTTTGATCCAGGCCGTATTCTTTCCCCCGCCAGACCACGAACTGCCACATTCCCGCAGCCCGCTTGGGCGAAACCGCGCGCGGAAGAAAGCCGGATTCGGCCTGGGCGAGGAAGATGAGCTCCAGCGGAACTCCCTCTTCGCCAAGCGCGCGCTCGATCAGCGGCCGGAAACGGCCGGCGCGGCGCAACCCGGAGGCCAGAATCTTCCGGCCGCGATCGGTCGAAAAGAAGTGAATATACCCCAGCACCGCATCGTTTTCTTCCAACGGGAGCTGGGAAACGGTGGCCTGAATCTCTTCCTTGACCTTCGATTTCAGGCGCGGATCCAGCGAGAACGTCATCTCCAGCATCTCGTTAAGCGGGGACTTATCGTAAACGACCTTGTCCCAATCCTCTCCCGAGCCCAATCCGTTCACGTCGTAACGGTAGACGGCGTCCACGATCTGCTCGAGACGGCGCTCGATCCGTTCGCGGTCCGGGGCGTTCTCCGGCGTCGCCAGCAGAATATCCACCGCCCGGTCGAATTCTTCCCGCGCCACGCCGGTGTTGCCCTGCCCATAGGCGCGCTTCCCTGCCTCGAATCGTTCCTGGGCGCGCATTAAGCGCCGCTCGGTATCGGTCGGCTTCGGCACGGCCAGCATCGCCACCAGCGGATTGGGCATCGCCGTCGCGAACAAGTCCGGAGTAGCGGGCGGCGGCGGGTCGGGAGCGGGGGACGGTTGGGGAAGCGCTGGGAGAAACGAAGTGCGGAAGGACTGCGACTTGGAGGAGGCGCAGCCGCACGTCGCGAGGTAAAGCACTAAGAATGCAAGAGATAGACAGACAGGTATGCGGCGATCTTGGGTCATCCCGGTCCTTTAAATTGGCGTAACCATTACGTTAAAATACACCTCACTGCTCAAGGCGCTCCACCGGCAGACCCATACCGGCTCACCTATATGTCTGTTTCATTAAGCCTAACACAGGGCGCCGCTACTCTTCCTCTTCCTCCTCGCCCGACTTCGCCGCCTTCGCCGCCGCGATAATCTTGTCCGCCTGCTGCTGCGGCACGAAATCGTAATGGTCGAACTCCATGCTGAAGGAAGCCCGTCCCTGCGTCATGGAAATCAAATCGTTCTGATACGTCAGCATCTCCGACATCGGAGCCTGCGCCTTGATGATCTGTGTGCCGCCCTTCGTATCCATGCCGGCGATGCGCCCGCGCCGCCCGTTCATGTCGCCCATCAGATCGCCCGCGTACTCCACCGGCGCGTGCACCTCGACGTTCATGATCGGCTCCAGCAGGGCCGGTTTGCACTTCTCCATCCCCGCCTTAAACGCTTTGCGAGCCGCCATTTTGAACGACATTTCCGACGAATCCACGTCGTGGTACGAACCGTCGAAAACGGTCGCCTTGAAATCCACCACGGGATAACCCGCCAGGTATCCGCGCGCCGCCGTCTCGATAATGCCCTTCTCCACCGCCGGAACGTACTGGCGCGGGATGGACCCGCCGAAAATCTCGTTGGAAAACTCGAATTTCGCGCCGCGAGGAAGCGGTTCCATGCGGATCCAGCAGTCGCCGAACTGCCCGTGGCCTCCGGTCTGTTTCTTGTGGCGGCCCTGCACCTCCGCCGTGGCGCGAATGGTCTCCTGGTACGGAATCTTCGGCGAGTGGAGCTGCACTTCGACGCCGTACCGCTTCTTCAGGCGGCTGACGATGATCTCGACATGCTGCTGGCCGTTTCCGGCGAGCAGGAAATCCTTGGTCTGCGGGTCGCGATAGAAGCGCAGCGATGGATCTTCCTCCAGGATTTTCTGCACGGCGTGGCCCATGCGGTCTTCGTCCTGCCGGGTCTTCGCGGCGATGGCGTAGGCGATGGACGGTTCGGGCAATTGCACCGCGGGGTAGGCGATCGGCGAGCTCTTGTCGCACATCGTGTCGCCCGTCAGGGTTTCCTTCAACTTCGGGACGCCGCCGATGTCCCCTGCCCGGAGTTCCGTCACCGGAGCGATCGTTTTCCCGAGCAGAACGCCGATATGGGCCAGCCTCTCCGTCCCGCCGGTGCGTTCGTTCACCAGGTTCGCGTCGTTCTTGATGCAGCCGGAGATGACTTTGAAGTAGGTGACGCGGCCGGCGAACGGGTCCGCCACGGTCTTGAAAACAAAAGCCGAGACCGGCCCGGAGTCGGACACCTTGCGCTCCACGTCGCTGCCGTTGACCTTGCCGGCGACGGGTGCGCGATCGGTGGGAGCCGGGAAATGGTCCAACATGAAATCGAGAACCTGGTCCGTGCCGATGTTGTGCAGGGCGGAGGCGCACAGCACCGGAAAGATTCGCATATCCCGGACGGCCTGATTCAACCCGGCCACGATGTGCTCCACCGGAAGGGTGCCCACGGCGAAGAACTCTTCCAGCAGAGCGTCGTTGCCCTCGGCCACCATCTCCACCAACGCCTCGTGAGCTTTCGTGGCGGCATCCCGCATGTCCTCGGGGATGTCGCCCTCCCGGCCCTTGCCGTCGCCGTCCGGGGTGTAGGCATAGGACTTCATCCGCACCAGGTCGACGATGCCCTTGAAGTCGCGTTCGGCGCCGATCGGCAACTGGATCGGGATGGCGGCGCGGCCGAACACCGACTGCACACTCCCCAGAACGCGGTCGAAGCTGGAACGCTCGCGGTCCAGTTTATTGATGACCAACGCCCGAGGCAGCCGGAACTCAGCGGCGAATTGCCAGACTTTTTCGGTTTGCACTTCCACGCCGGCCACGCCATCGACAACTACCAGCGCGGCTTCGGCGGCCACCATGGCGGCCTTGGTGTCGTTGATGAAGATGTTGAACCCCGGGGTATCCAGGAGATTCACCTTCTTCTTTTTCCATTCGACGTAGGCCAGCGCGGTGGAAATCGAGATCTTCCGCGCCATCTCGTCGTCGTCGAAGTCGGTGAGGGTGTTGCCTTCGTCGACGCGTGTTAAGCGGTTGGTAGCCCCGGCGGAGAAGAGCAAGCCCGCTGCGAGGGATGTCTTCCCGGAATGGCCGTGGCCGACCAACGCTACGTTCCTTATCTCATTGCCTTCGTAGACCTTCACGCCTGAAGCTCCTAGATGGGGTGATTTTTTGAAAATCCCATCGTATCATTATGTGTCGCGCCCGGATTCGGCTTCGGCGTCTCGGGCGTTCTCGGGTTGGAAGAGTTGTGATCATATCCAGGTTCCGAGAAACTTCTTCAGCGATTTGCGCGCTTTCCAAATTTCCATGACGCTGAGGTTATTAGAATCTCGTTAGACCGAGGTGATCTCTCGCATTCGGCTTGGGCCTGCGTGCGCCTGCTCGTTCCTGAGTTTAAGAACGGCGTCCACGTTGGCGATGTCGAAGTGGAGTTTCGCTTTTCGGACATCGAACAGTTAAAGCTCGAGAACTTCAATCATCAAAACGTCGTAAGCACATTGACGTTCCGCGAGGTCATCGGGACAGGGGAGATTCCATCGAACCCGGTTGCACGGATATACGTTGATCTCGACGATATATTTGGCGTGTGGGGCACCTTCACCTGTTCACACGTAGAGGTAACAGAAGTGATTACTAGTGCCTACAAGACCGGCGGGGGGCATTGAATTGAGCCGGGCGGCAGTGGCGGTTCTTAGCTATCTGGCATTTCTCATCAATTTACTACTTTTCGTCCGCTCTATTCCTGATATAACGATGCTGTACTCCAAAATCAAAAGGCAGCATATGGAAACCGGCCCGAGGCAGTACTTCGAGCATTTCTTCGCCAAGTTGACCGGGCGGCACCCGTATCCGTGGCAGCGAAAGCTATTCCTCGAAATTGTCGGCGGGCGCTGGGCGCAGATTCTCAGTCTGCCGACCGGGGCGGGCAAGACGGCCGTTCTTCATATCCGGGTACTGGCACTCGCCTGGAGGAAGACGGCGATTCCGCGATCCGCTGATCGCGGCCTCATTGAAGCTTCTTCGCCGGTTGCGAGATCGGTTACAGTCACGTCGATTCCGCGATCCGCTGATCGCGGCCTCATTGAAGCCCGTCTGCCGAGTCCAGCGCCGCCGACACTAATGGAGATTCCGCAAGACCGAGTGTCACTTACCCTAGAGGGTCTTTGCCTCCCCTCCTAGGCTGCTCGTCGGCGAAGTGCTGAAGGCCGTTCTGGGCGGATAACCTCGGAGCCACTCCCCGCCGCGGAGTCCGTCGACCTATGGGATTCTATTTCTGGCCTGCGATCGGCCGCGCAAGATCGAAGCGGTCGGTGGTGCGGCAGTACGTCGGGCCACCCATGCGCCCGATGGCGCGCAGCGCGTCGGGATCCACTTTGAAATTCTCCACGATCGCGTCGGCGATATGGAACCGCAGCACTTCGCCGATCACCAGACTGCCTCCCAGCGGCTTGGGGCTTACGTGCACAACCTGCAACAGCTTGCACTCCATGGACGCCCG
>JANXRE010000139.1 GCA_025353165.1 Acidobacteriota bacterium
TCCAAATGGCGCGACATGCCAAGCGGCCGCACGCCCTCGATTACATCGCCCGCCTGTTCACGGACTTCAACGAGATTCACGGCGACCGAACTTTCGGCGACGACCCAGCCATCGTGGCGGGCTTCGCGTTCTTCGACCGGCAGCCGGTTGTAGTGGTGGGTGAGCAGAAGGGACGCGACACCAAACAGAAGCTCTATCGGAACTTCGGCATGCCGAAGCCCGAGGGCTACCGCAAGGCGCTCCGCGCGATGAAGATCGGGGCCAAGTTCGGACGTCCGGTGATCACGTTCCTCGACACGCCCGGCGCCTACCCCGGCATCGACGCCGAGGAACGCGGGCAAGCCGAGGCCATAGCCCAGAACCTCAGGGAAATGGCCCGGATGGGAGTCCCGATCATCGTGGTGGTAATCGGCGAGGGCGGGTCCGGGGGAGCGCTGGCCCTGGGCGTGGGCAATCGCGTGCTGATCCTGGAAAACGCCATCTACAGCGTCATCTCGCCGGAAAGCTGCGCCGCCATTATCTACCGCGATTCGGCGCAGGCATCGAAAGCCGCCGCCGCCCTGAAGATCACCGCGCCAGACCTGAAGGAGCTCGGACTGGTGGACGACATTGTTCCCGAGCCGGGCGATGGCGCACACACGGACTACGACGCCGCCGCGGAGAACCTCCGCGCGGCGCTGCGGCGGACTCTGGACGAACTCATCGGCATGACCCCGCAGGCGCTCATCGACGACCGGTACGATAAGTTTCGCCGCATGGGGAACTTCTTTACGGAGGACAGGACCGCTTGAGGAAGCCGGCGCTACTCGGGGTGATTTTCGTCGCGATCGTCCTGGCGGTCATCGTCTATTCGACGCTGAATCTCGCGAAATTCAAAGTTGAAGTGTGCATGCAGTACAACGGCGCGACGAACTGCCGGGCCGCGTCGGGCTCGACGCGCCAGGACACGCTGCGGGCCGCGGTAACGAATGCCTGCGCGACCATAGCCTCTGGCGTGACCGAGAGCCAGCAGTGCGAGCGCTCTGAGCCCGTGAATGTCCGGTGGATCAAAGGCGATTAGATTCAGCGACTTACAGAAACTCGCTGGCGCTCGGGTGCTAGAATGGAATTATCGAACTTCCAGACCCGATTGTGCGTCTGTAAGAAGGACGATATTTTTCCGTCATTAAGTATTCGGGAGACTTCGCGTGAAACGTAAGTGGAAGATAGCGATCTTCGTGCTGCTCGTGGTGTTGATAGCGGGCGGTGTTTTTGCCAGTATTCGAATGAACCAGGGTGCCACGGTAACGGTGCAGACCGGTAAGGTGGCCCGTCAGGACCTCACCTCGCTGGTGACCGCCTCGGGGGAAATTAAGCCGAAGAATTACATCAATCTCGGCGCGAACGCGATGGGAATTCTTACCCGCATCTACGTGAAAGAAGGCGACCGGGTGAGAAGGAGCCAGGTGGTCGCGTCCATCGAATCCGTTCAAGCGCAGGCCGACGTGTCGAGTCAGAAGGCCGCCGTGAATTCGGCTCTCGCGGACTCCGCGGCTTCCGAAGCGGGCACCAAGTCGATGGAGGAAGCGGTGGTCACCGCGCAAGCTACATTGGACCGCTCACAGGCCGATCTCGAAAAGGCCAAGCTGGATCTCGATCGATCGAAGGACCTGTTCGCCTCGAAGCTGATCGCCAAGCAGGATTTCGAGGCCAAGCAGGCGGCTTACAACTCCGCCCAGGCGACGGTGCGCGAATCTAAGGCCCGGCTCGACCAGGCAGCGGCGCAGGTGGCGCAGGCGCAGGCCCAGGTTTCGGGCTCCCAGCGCCGGGTGGTCCAGGCGCAGGCGGTGCTGTCCCGCTTCGACGATCTGCTCGCCAAACACAACTCGGTTGCCCCGTTGGACGGGGTAGTGACCAATCTTCCGGTCCGCGTCGGAGAGACGGTCGTCATGGGTATTCAGAACGCCCAGGGCTCGACCATCATGACCATCGCCGACATGTCGCAGATTACCGCCGAGGTGAAAGTGGACGAGACCGACATCGTGAATGTGAAGCTGGGACAGCCCGCGACGATTACCGTGGACGCGATTCCGAATAAGACGTTCCAGGGCCACGTGTCTGAAATCGGCAACACGGCCATCCTGCGCTCCACTGGCTTGGCGGCTTCGCAGAGCGCGGTGTCCAGCCAGGAAGCGAAGGATTTTAAGGTTGTTGTGGCAATCGACAATCCGTCCGATGACCTGCGGCCCGGCCTGTCCTGCACCTCCAAGGTCACCACGGCCACCCGCAAGAACGTTCTGACCATCCCGATCCAGGCGCTGACCATCCGCCAGCGCGGCGACCTCGACGCGCCGAAGAAAGGCAATGTGCCGGTGCCCGCCAAGGACGATGCCGCCAGTCAAAAAGCGAAGAAAGAGGAGTTGCAGGGCGTGTTCGTGGTGAAGGGCGAAAAGGTCGAATTCAAGAAGGTCGAGACGGGAATCACGGGCGCCACCGATATTGAAGTTGTCACCGGACTGGGGCAAAACGACGAGATCGTGACGGGCAGTTACAAAATCATCCGGACGATTCGAAACGAAGCCAAAGTCAAGGTGGACAACAAGGCGCCGGTAGTGGTCGAGAAGACCTAAGCGTCGCGACTGATAGACTGAAAGAAACCCCATGGCCCAAGCTGCATTAGACGAACAGCTCGAACGCGGAGAACAGTTACGCCGCGACGGCGTAATCATTAAGACGGACGATCTCTGGAAGACCTACGTCATGGGCGACCAGGAGATCCACGCGGTATCCGGGGCCGACATCGAGATCCGCAAAGGCGAATACGTCGCGATTATGGGTCCGTCGGGTTCGGGAAAATCGACCTTGATGAACCTGATCGGGTGCCTGGATACGCCCACGGCGGGCTTGTACTACCTGAACGGCAACCTGGTCAGCCGGATGGACGACGACGAACTGGCCCGCATCCGGAACAAGGAAATCGGCTTCGTTTTCCAGACTTTCAATCTGCTGCCGCGCGCGACCGCGCTGCACAATGTCGAACTGCCGCTGATCTACGCCGGATTCTCCTCGAACGAGCGGATTGAGAAGGCGAAAACCGCGCTGCGCGCGGTGGATCTCGAGGCGCGCATGTATCACAAGCCGAACGAGCTGTCCGGCGGGCAGCGGCAACGCGTCGCAGTTGCGCGCGCCCTGGTGAACAACCCGTCGATCCTTCTGGCGGACGAGCCGACCGGCGCGCTGGACACGGCAACCGGCAACGAAATCATGGCGCTGTTCGAGCGGCTGCACCAGCAGGGCAACACCATCGTGCTGGTCACGCACGAGCACGACATCGCGCTGCACGCCCACCGTGTCGTCCACATCCGGGACGGCAAGGTGGAGCGGGACGAGAAGATCAAGTAGTTACCTCAGTCAGATCGCAGCGCAGTCATCGGATCGAGTTTCACCGCGCGCCGCGCCGATCCCCCCAAGCAATCCGACGGCAGCCGCCAGGGTGATAGGATCGTACGGCTTCAATCCAAACAACTGCGAGCCGGCGCCGCGGCCGGCGACCAGCGACAGAACCGTGCCGACGACAACGCCGATAACCAGCAAGAGTGCCGCTTCGCCCATCACACTGGCGACCACCTGTCCACGGGTCGCTCCCAGGGCGAGGCGGATTCCGATCTCGTTGCGCCGGCACGTCACGACGCAGGAAATCACTCCGTACAATCCCGCCATTGCGAGTAGGGCGGCCAGCACGCCGAATATCCCGCGAGCGAAGCCAGCAACCGGTCGCGAACGAGCCCGTCTTGAATCTCAGCTTCGAACACCCGGTATTCCGCGGTGATCTCTGGATGTCGAAATCCCGGCCGTTGAGCGCAGGAATGCCCATGGTTTCGAAGTAGCATCTTCTGAACGAAGCTCAATCACGTGCGCGATCGTGTGACCGTGGGCCGGCCCTGGCGCTCATGTCTGCAGGATGAGCATATCTAGAGTGCCCTGCAGAATGTCTGTCGGGGGCACCTTGCCCCGGTGCTTTCCGATGGTGGCCAGGAACCGTCATACTCCGGTAGAAGGTCTTCCGGGCGGCGACGTTTAGATTCGGCCGAACTTGGCCACTGCTTCCTTGATCGACTTGTATTTCTCGATGAACGGCAGCATTCGATGCTCGGTGTCGTCGAGCTCCTGAGCGCGCTTCAGGACTTCCGCCGCCTTCTCGCGCGGCACTACCGCCACCCCGTCCTCGTCCGCCACGATAATGTCGTTCGCGCGCACCGTTACTCCGGCGCACTTCACCGGAATGTTCATGCCGGCAAAACGATAATGATTGATCGACGTCGAAGGCACGATCCCGCGGCTGAACACCGGGAACTGGATGCGCCGCATTTGCGGCGTGTCGCGGAGTCCGCCGTCGATGATGGCGCCGGCCAGTCCGCGAAACTTCATGGCCGTGCCCATCAATGCGCCCATGCCGGCGATATCGAGTCCGTCCTCCACCACCATGACGTACACCGATCCCGGCGGCGCTGAGTCGATCGCCTCGAGCATTCCACTAGACGCGGGCGATCCTTCCTTGTGCTCTTCCTTCTTCATCAGAACCGTGACGGCGGGTCCGGCGAATTTCGACGGGAACAGCGGGCGCATGTCGTGGGACATGTACATCTTCTGACCGTACAACTGTTCCATGGCGTCGGCCACGGACGCGACCTCGACCAGCCGGAATCCCTCGATGATGGGGTCTGGCGATTGTGCGTATGCGGCTGCTGTCGCCAGCAGCGCTATGGCAAACGTCGATTTCAATTCGCTCTCTCCTCTACGTAAGCGTCGTATAGCTTCGCGATTCCCGCCGACTCCGCGTTGCCGGCGTGGATCACCACCCGGTAGCGGAACCGCAGGGACTGCCCCGGCTCCAGCGTAAGCGCGCCGTCCCGCGACTTGTCTCCGGTGAAGTCCGCCAGCCCGAATGGATTCGCCGAGAACAGGCCGTACCCTCGAACATGCCAGCGGGTGGGATGGCGGGGATTGTCCGGATGATCGAAGATCGCCACCCCGACGCGTTCCACGCCGACGTTGCCGTAGTAATCGACCCAGTTCGACGGCTTGCCCCAGGCGTTCTTTTCGGTGGCGAGTCCTTCCGCGTTTACGATGTACCCAGTCCCCTTATCTTCCTGGAGTTCCGGCCGCAATCGGAGGGCGAAGAAGCCGTCTTTTTCGTCTCCGAACGTGACGCTCTGTTTCGCCGACAGCGTAATATCGAAGTCCACCGTCCGCAGCGTCGGATGGGAAAAGAAAGTGATGGTGCGGCTTTCTTCGAGCAGCACAACGTCTTTAGGATCGGTCCAGTTGAACCGGGCGGTGAGCGACGATCCTTTGACTGTGACGGAACCAACGAGAACTTCGCGGCCGCGATTCGGCGTGTTGTACGATTCCTCGTTACCCCAGAAATCGATTTTGTTCACATCCGCGTGGCCGATGAACTGGCCTCGCTGGTGTTGATGGTCGCGAGGCTCCCCGGTCACATTGTTCACCATCGGCCACATTCGCGTCACGTACGTGCCGGACGCCGCGCGCAGTGGATGCAGGTAGGGTTTCATCGCGCCGTTCCCGGAAAGGAAGAACTCCGTGAATGGCTTTCCGTTGATATCGACGCGCGCGGACTGGGGTCCCGGCGTGATGATTACTTGAGCCAAGCAAGCCGGCGCGATGCAGGCGAGAAGGGCGGCCGCTGTCTTCACGTGAACGAGTATACGCGAATCTTCGGACGCGCCCAGAGCACTCATCGGATTTGCATTTGCACGACGGCGCAGTCTGCTAGCGGGTATCAGCCTGGATAGAGTCGAGTAGTGATGGTTCATTGCCACCACGGGCACCGCGGTGAGCTTTCCTCAAGACTAGAAGTTAGCGAGGGCGTAACTGGCCCGGCAATTGTTCGTGCCGTATCCAGCTATTATGGGCGTGCATCTGCATCCGTCTGGGAATGGATTGCGGTCAAGATGGGGAGTCCCCAGAGTGGCGGCTAAACCGAGAGATCCGTTCGCCGTAACGCCCCCGCAGAATTTTCCGGCGGTTTTGCCGCCGACCTACCCAAGCGCGAGTCATGATTTCACGCTTCAGGCCGTGATGGAAATGCAGAAATCCGTCGTGCAACTATGGGAGGCGGTCGGTTCGCTGAAAGACCAAGCCAGGGACCACGATAAGAAACTCGATGCCGTTGCTAAAGATGTTCCTGGGGCCAAGGTGGCAGGTAAGGCGCTTCTTTGGGTTGTGGGCGTAGTCGGCGCACTGATGGGAATTCTTCTGGCGGCCTCGACGATGTCTGGACTTCAACCACTCGGCCGCCGGCTGTAATAGTCCGTTGCGCGGCGGTTGCCTCCAGGACTACAAACCGGGTGAGCCGGGCACGACACCCGGACCACCCGGCGGGTAGAGCCTACGAGAAGCTGCGGACGCCCTGGGCTTCGTCGTCGAAGACTTCGAAAACCGTATAGAGTTTCGTGATCTGCAGCAGGTCCTTGACGCGCTTCGTCAAGCCGAGCAGTTTTAGCTGACCGCCGTGATTGGTCACGGTGGTGTAGCCGGACACCAGCTCGCCGATCCCCGAGCTGTCGATGTAGGTGACCTCGCCGAGGTTCAGCAGCAGCTTTTGATTTCCCTTGGCGGCCAGGTTGCGAATCTCATCGCGAAACGTGCTGGCGCCCTCGCCGAGGGTGATTCGCCCCACGGCGTCGATCACCGTTACGTCTCCCACCTGCCGCGTTGTCAGTTTGACGCTCACTCGAATTCCTCCTTCACTTTCTTTCGTACCTGCGGTCTAACTGGCTTTCGCCAGGTACTTCACCATCCTGACTTCGGTTCCTTTAGGCTCCACTCGCTGGATCTGAAATTCATCCATGAATGCCTGAATCAGCAGGAGCCCTCGCCCGGACTGCCGAAGTAAATTCTCCTCAGCCAGAGGGTCGGGCAGCGAGTTCACGTCGAAACCCTCGCCCTCATCCCGAATGATAATCGTCAATCGGTCGGCCGTGGCATCAATTCCTAAAAAAACCTTCTTCCGCCCGTTATACCGGTTTCCGTGCACCACCGCGTTTACCATACACTCGCGGACGGCCATGCCGATTTTGTGCAGGTCCTCTTCGCCAAAGCCGGCGCTTTCAGCCGCCTGAAGGACCTTATTCTCGGCCTCGTCGACGCTGTCGAGCGTCGACTCGAGCTGTTCTGCCATAGATTAGATTCCGCCCGCGCGGTGCGACAGAGTCGAAGTCGCTAACTTAAAACAGTCCACTGGTACAGTCAAGGATAACAAAGCGCGGGACCCTATCGGACAATGGGTGAATGACGTTCCGTTTTGCTCTTGTCCTCACGATCGGCCTCGGCCTCTGGGCAGCTCCTAAGGAGGCGCCTCCCGGGCTCCGGCTTCCGGCGACGGTCCGCCCGGTCAAGCAGTCGGCCGAACTGACGCTCGTTCCCGGAAGCGACACTTTTCAGGGCCGGATCGATTTCGATCTGGACGTTCGCGAGCCTCGCGATGTCGTCTGGATCAACGCTACCGGCTTGACCATCTCCTCCGCGACGGTGAACGGCGAACCGGCGGAAGTGACGCCGGGAACGAAGGCCGTGACGGGCATCGTTCCAAAACAGTCCATCCCGGCTGGCGCGGCGCGGCTGCATATCGAATACGAAGGCCGGATCAGCAAGGACAGCAGCGCGGGCGTGTTCCAGCTTCAGGAGGGCGGGAACTGGTATCTTTACACGCAATTCGAACCGACCGACGCCCGCCGCGCGTTCCCTTGCTTCGACGAGCCATCCTTCAAATCGCCGTGGCGCATCAGCCTGCGGGTTCCCGCCGGGTTGATGGCGCTGTCGAACACGCCGGAAATCTCCAGTACGCCGGAGCCGAACGGGATGAAGCTGGTGCGATTCGCCGAGACGCGCCCGTTGCCGAGCTACCTGGTTGCTTTCGCGGCCGGACCGTTCGAGGTGGTGGACGCGGGACGAAGCGCCAAGCGAAAGGTACCGCTGCGGATTATCGTACCGCGCGGCCACGCCGACGAGGCCGATTTCGCGAAGGAAGCCATACCGCAAATCCTCACCCTGCTTGAGGATTACTTCGGCCGGCCCTATCCCTACGAAAAGCTCGACAGCATTGTGATGCCGATATCGAATTTCGCGATGGAGAACGCCGGGCTAATCACGTACGGTGAATCACTCCTGCTGGCGAAGGCCGGCCAGGATACGCTGAACCGGCGGCGCGGGTGCGCCTCGGTGGTGGCGCACGAGATGGCGCACCAGTGGTTCGGCGATCTCGTGACCACCGCCTGGTGGGACGATATCTGGCTGAACGAAGCATTCGCCACCTGGACCGCGGACAAGATGATGGAGAAGTGGAAGCCGGAGTGGCACGCCGGCGTCGATCGCGTGGAAGCGCGGCTGTTCGCGATGGGCCTCGACAGCCTGGTCAGCGCCCGTCGAATTCGCCAGCCCATCGAATCGGAGGGCGACATCGCGAACGCGTTTGACGGGATCACGTACCAGAAGGGCGGTGCGGTGATACGTATGTTCGAACAGTACGCGGGGCAGGATGGTTTTCGGCGCGGCGTGCAGTTGTACCTGAAGCGGCACGCGGACGGAAACGCGACGGCCTCGGATTTTCTGGCCGCAGTTAGCGAGAACGCGGGACGCGACGTCTCGCCGGCGTTCTCCAGCTTCCTCTACCAGCCCGGCGTGCCGTCCGTTTCCGCCGAGTTGAAATGCGCGGGAGGAAAGGCCGTGCTCGCGCTGTCGCAGAAGCGATCTCTTCCGGTGGGGTCCGCCGGCTCGGAAAACGAACGGTGGTCGATACCGGTGTGCGTGAAGTACGAGACGAGTGGGAGCGAGCAGTCCGACTGCATCCTGCTGTCAGAAGCATCCGCCGAGATGGCGCTCAAGGGAAAATCGTGCCCGGCGTGGGTACTGCCCAACAGCGGCGAGGATGGCTACTACCGCGTCGCCTACCGCGGCGATCTACTGTCGCGACTGTTGGAGAAGGGGCGGGGCCAATTGACGGCGGCGGAGAAGGTCGGGGTGCTCGGCGATATCCGGGCGTCGGTGCGAACGGGCGATATGCCCGCCGCGGCGGCGCTGAAACTCGTTCCGGAGTTCGCCGGCGATCCCAGCCCGCAAGTGGTGTCCAACGATATCGAGATCGTCGGGCTGTTGCCCGAGGACGAGATCCCCGCCGAACTTGTCCCCAAGCGCGCGGCGTTTATCCGTTCGATCTTCGGCGCTCGTGCCGAGCGGTTCGGGTGGACGCCAAAGTCCGGGGAATCGGAAGACGATCAACTGATGCGGCAATCGCTGGTCCCGTTCGTCGCGCGTGGGGGCCAGCACAAGGCGCTGATCGATCAAGCCGGGAAACTGGCGCGCGAGTGGCTGGAGACCGGCAAGGGAATCGACCCCAATATGCTCGGCTCGGTCCTGGGCACGGCGGCGCAGGCCGGAGACCGCGCGCTGTTCGATTCCATGCTCGCGGCGGCCAAGAAGGAGCAGGATCCTCGAATTCGTTCCACGCTGATCGGCGCTTTGGGTTCGTTTCGTAGGCCGGAACTGGCGACCGCGGCGATGAATCTGTTCCTCGCGAAGACGTTCGATGTCCGCGAGTCCTTCGGCCTCCTTTTCGAGCCGCTGAACAACCGGGAAACGTCACGGATGCCGTTCGAGTTCGTGCGCGCGCATCTGGACCAGATCCTGCAGATCCTGCCGCGCGAAGTCGGCGGCGATTTCGCAGCAGGGCTGGTTGAGGTGGGCAACGCTTTCTGCGCGCCGGAGGGCGCAGAAGAGGTGGACCAATACTTCAAGAGCAAGGTGAAGGACTGGATCGGCGGCGACCGGCTTCTGGCGAACACGCTGGAGAACATACGGCTGTGCGCGGCGCGGAAGGCCGCGATACTGCCGTCCTACGCCGAAGGATTATCGGGCATGGCGTTCTGAAGGGGGAGGAAGAGGAAGGGGGACAGACGGAACATTTCCTATTTCTCGGAGAGTAACACCCCGTCACCATTACTAATAGAGTGCATGCCCCGGTTCGCGCGCGTCGTGGTACCTGAGTCCCCTCATCACGTTACACAGCGTGGCAATGCCCGGCGCGACGTCTTCTTCACCCCGACGGATTATCAGGTATACCTCGGTCTGCTGAAACAGCACTCGGAACACTACGCCCTTAGGGTTCTGGGCTATTGCCTGATGACCAACCACGTACACTTGGTGGTCGTGCCCGGCGATGAAGTTGGTCTCGCCCGGACACTGCGCGAGGTTCATGGTCGGTACGCGCG
Source organism: Acidobacteriota bacterium (assembly GCA_025353165.1). Lineage (GTDB taxonomy): Bacteria > Acidobacteriota > Terriglobia > Bryobacterales > Bryobacteraceae > TMP-7. The sequence goes on from JANXRE010000139.1 coordinate 10,269, forward strand.
CTATCGGAATGCGGTGGAAAGGACGTCCGGGCACGTGTGGCAGAATCGGTACTACTCGTGCGCGGTTGATCCGGTGCGCTTGGCGAGCGTAATGCGCTACGTTGAGCTGAACCCAGTGCGTGCAGGGCTGGTCCGCTCGGCGGTTGACTATGTCTGGAGCAGCGCCCTCATACATTTAGGAGGCACAGACCAAGCCGGGCTGCTGGACCTGGATACGTGGTGGCGCACTTGTTCCGCCGAGGAGTGGACGTCCCTGTTGCGCCGGGACACTGAGGACGCGGCGGTCATCCGGGAGGCGACGCACTCGGGGCGGGTGCTGGGCACCGAGCGATTTGTCAGGGAAGTGGAAGGTCGCCTCCAGCGACGAATCGTGCCGGGGAAAGCTGGCCGGCCGAGAAAAAGTACGCAGAGCACAGCCGGATAAAAGCAGGTTGATCGGAATGGAATGGAACGAAATATGGGGAAAGTCCCGTCTGTCCCCCGCCCCCCCCGTCCGCACCTAGTCCTCGTCGTGCTGCGCGGCAAGTTTCGTCACGACGTTCATGTCTTCCAGCGTCGTGACATCGCCCGTGACCGTGTGCGACGTCACCAGCTCGCGCAACAGGCGCCGCATGATCTTGCCGCTGCGGGTTTTCGGAAGGCCCTCGGAAAACCGGATCTCCTCGGGACGCGCGAATGCGCCGATCTTCTCCGCTACCCACTGCCGCAGCTCCCGACCGAGCTCTTCGTGGTTCAGTCGCCCTGCTGAATCCTGAGTCACGGATGCCGTTCGAATTCGTGCCCGCGCATCTCTGCACGAGATCCTGCGGACCCTGCCGCGTGAAGTCGGCGGAGATTCCTCGGCAGGGCTAGTTGAGGTGGGCGAGGCTTTGCTCGGCGGAGGGCGCCGAAGAGGTGGCCTGTATTTCAAGGCAAGGTGAAAGACTGGACCGGAGGCGACCGGCGTCTTGCGAACACGCTGGAGAACATCCGGCTGTGCTCGGCGCGGAAG
>JANXRE010000101.1 GCA_025353165.1 Acidobacteriota bacterium
AAATCGACCGCCATGCTGGCGATGGCGCGGCCGGCGTCTCCGAGCGACGCTCCGTATTCCAGGCCGGCTTCGCGGAATTTACCGCCGCCGAGATTCTCGAACAGAAAATTCCGCATGGAATCGTTCGCGACGTAGATGTCCGTCCGGCCGTCGCCGTTGAAGTCCGCGAACGCCACCCCCATGCCTTTGCCGGTGTGAGCGGCGATTCCCGAGGATGCCGAGATGTCCGTGAATGTTCCGTCGCGGTTGTTCCGGAAAAGCTGGTGCGAGCTCCCCGGGTAGGCATTCGGGTGGCAGTAGAACCGCTGTTCGGGCGAGCCGCAAGCCGGTTCCTTCGCGGGATCCCACTGCACGTAATTAGAAACGAAGAGGTCGGGCCAGCCGTCGTTGTCCAGGTCGAAGAAGCCGGCCGAGATGGACCAGGGCTTATTTCCCTTGCCCATAAGGCCCGCCGGGTAGGCGCGCTCCTCGAACGTTCCATCGCCGCGATTGTGGTACAGCAGGTTGCGGTTCACGCCCGCGACGAAGATATCGGGGAAGCCGTCGCGATCGTAATCCGCGACGGCGACTGCGATCGAGTATCCCTCGCCCGCCACCCCGGCCTTTTCGGTCACGTCCGTGAAATGGCCGTGACAGTCGTTGTGGAACAGCCGGTTATAGTACTCCGGCCCGGTCTTTTTCAACGACGGCATGGCGGCGCCGTTGGCGAAGTACAGGTCCATGCAGCCGTCGCGATCGTAGTCGATGACGGCCACGCCGCCAGGCATCAGCTCCGGCAGGTGATACTGTCCGGTGGCTCCGTTCCGCAGCACGAACGGGATGGAGGTCTCCTCGAAGCGGATCTGCGGCCACGCCGCGGCGGACAGCAGAAAGAGCGCTAGAAAACGCATCATCGCACCGCTTTCCGGTTCTCGTAATCGCGAATCCAGGCCGCCTGGCGCTCGGAGTCCGCGGTGCGGCCCTGCATGCGATAGATCCGCACGAGCAGGTTTCTGGCGAAGGGCAGTTGCGGCCCGAGCATCAGGCTTCGCTCGGCCGCGCTAGCCGCGTCGTCCAGTTGGCGTTTCTCCAGCAGCAATCTCGCCAGCCAGAAATAGCCGACAGGGTGCCGCGGGGCGAATGCGATGGCGGCTCGCGTTTGCTTCAGCGCTTCATCGAGATCGCCCTGCTGATACAGGTATTCGGCGTAGGTAAGCGACAGGTCGATGTCGTTGGGCGGGGGGCTTGCCGCGAGCAGTTCACGCGCCGCCGCCGCGCCGGCGGTTTGCCCGATCTTGAAGAGGCAGACCACATGCCAGGCGCGCGACTGGCGGTCGGCCGCTTGGGCCAGTTCCGGCACCGCGGAATCGTAGTGGCCGTATCGAAAGTAGAGCTCGCCCAGCGCCGCGTGGACGGAGGGGTCTTTCGGGTCCGCGCGCTCCAGATCCTTCAGCGCGCGCTCCGCGTCGAGGTACTGGCCCTGGCGTCCAAGAGCCAGCGCGGAAGCGATTGCGCCGGCGGGCGGCGGCTGCTGCGCCAGAGCGGCCAGGATCGCAACGGCGATGTGACAGGTCATCATGCGCCGGAGGAATGCACGCCGTTCAGGAAACCGATCAGGTATTCGTTGGTGGCTTGGGGTTGCTCCTGCGGGACCCAGTGGCCGGTGTCCGGCAGGATGATCTTAGCCTTCAACCCGGGCATGCGCGCGTCCATCGACTGAAATTGCCGCTGGTACATGGCGATCATCGCGTCGGCCTCCCCCGCCAGAAAGAGACACGGCTGCCGGATCTTGGCCCCTTTCAGGAAACCGGTAGACCATGCCCATACCGCCGCCGAGCTCGCCGACGATCTCGTACGAACCGATTGTCTTTCCTAGCATTGCGGTGTGTCGATGTTACTAGAATAGACTGAGGTTGTGCGGCGGAAGAAATCGGTTCTCTTTGTGTGCATCGGCAACGCTTGCCGCAGCCAGATGGCGGAAGGCTTCGCCCGCGCTTACGGTTCGGACGTGATTGAACCCGCGAGCGCGGGCCTCGCGCCGGCTTTCTCGATTCCCTTGCCGACGCTGAAGGCGATGGAGGAGAAGAACGTCCTGCTCGACGGGCAGTTTCCGAAGCAGTTGGACGCGCTGGGGACAGCCGAGTTCGATCTGGTGGTGAACCTGAGCGGCCGCAAGCTGCCCTCCGGCGTCGCCGGCGCCGTCGAGGAGTGGGAGGTGCGCGATCCGATCGGCGAGGAGGAAGCGGTGTACCGCGCGGTTCGCGATCAAATCGAAGGGCTGGTGATGCGACTGGTGCTGGCGGCCCGGGTGGAATGCGATGCCGGTCCGGACGCGCCGCCACGCCGTAAATTCCTGCGTTGATTGACAGTGCGGGTCGCGGGGTTGGACAATGGTGTTGTTAGGCCTTCCCAACACGCGGATGTGGCGGAATTGGCAGACGCGCTAGATTCAGGTTCTAGTTCTCGCAAGGGAGTGGAGGTTCAAGTCCTCTCATCCGCACCACACGTACACGGAGCCGAGATTCACGTCGACGACATTTCGTCGCACCTCGATAGAATCACTGAGCTGGGCGGCAAGCGCCTGGTAGGTCCGGTAAAGATTCCCAGCGGGACATTCGTCTGGTTCATCGATGCCGACGGAAACGCGGGTGGAGGGCGCGTCAACCGTTTTGTGTAAATAGCCAGTCTTTGTTTCGTGTTTTATCCCTGGTAGACTGAACGGACCTGAGCGGAGGGTAGGGCTCTGCGGAGACGCAACCCGAGCGCCGACTCAGGGGCCGGGATTCCGAGAT
>JANXRE010000108.1 GCA_025353165.1 Acidobacteriota bacterium
ACCTGCTTCTCGTACATCCGCGTCAGCCATTCGACCACTGGATTGCGCCACTCCTTTACCTGTGAACGGAAGAAAAAGCTGGCCAACACGGGCGCGATCATCATGGAGAACATCAACGCACCTAGCAGAGCGAAGGCGACGGTCCAGGCCATCGGCCGGAACAATTTCCCCTCCACTCGTTGCAGGGTGAAGATCGGGACGTAGGCAATGATGATGATGCCGATCGCATAGAACACCGGCCGTTGGACCTCGTGGGCGGCGGCCGCGATCTTCTCGATCATCGATAGATTGCTCTCCTCCTTTCGTCCGAGGTGGCGCATGATGTTTTCCACCATGATCACGGAGCCGTCCACCACCATTCCGAAATCCAGCGCGCCCAGCGATAACAGGTTCGCGGGAATGTGGCGCAGGTCGAGACAAATCGCGGCGAACAGCAGGGAGAAGGGAATGGTCAAGGCGACGATGAGGGCGCTGCGGAAATTTCCGAGGAACAGAAACAGGATCGCGACAACCAGCAGGATTCCTTCGGTAACATTGTGCAGCACGGTGTGAGTGGTGAGATGCACGAGGTCGCTACGGTCCAGGTGGGGGACGATCTTCACGCCCGGGGGCAAAAGGCGTTCATTCAGTTGCTTGACTTTTTCGTGAATGGCATCGAGGGTCGAATCGAACTCGGCGCCCTTCCGCAGCAGCACGATGCCCTCGACCACATCGGCGTTGTCGAGCACGCGCCCGTCCTCCCTATGAATGGCCTTGCCGATCTGGCCGAGGCGGATTCTTGGGCCTTGCGTCACCACCCCGACATCGCGCACTCGAACGGGTGTCCCGTTCTGACTCTTCACCACCGTCGCGCCGATGTCGGCGGTGTCGCCCATCAACCCGACCGCGCGGATGTTGAACTGCTGCTGCCCGTGCTCCAGGAAGGAGCCGCCGGCGTTGACGTTATTCGCCGCGAGCGCCTGTTCCACCTGGGCGATGTTCAACCCGTAGGAGACGAGCTTGTTGGGGTCCACCTGCACCTGGTACTCGCGCGTGGTGCCGCCGAAGCTCGACACATCCACCACGTTCTCGACGGACTTGAATTGCTTTTCGAGGACCCAGTCCTCCAGGCTTTTCAACTCCATGAGATCGTATGCGGGGTTGGTGCTGGTTAAGCTGTACCAGTAGATCTGGCCGACCGGGCTGTAATCGGGCCCGAGGGTTGGGCTGACATTGGCAGGGAGTGTCACCTGCGAGAACTTCTCGAGCACCTGCTGGCGGCTCAACAGATCGTTCGCATCGTCGTCGAAAATGATTGTGATGATCGAGAGGCCGAAGGTGGAGACGCTACGGACGTTCGTCATGTCGCGCAGGCCCGCCATTTGCGTCTCGATGGGAATGGTGACCTGCTGCTCGACTTCCTCGGCGGCGCGGCCGGGCCATTGCGTGATGACCTGCACCCAGTTATTGGCAACGTCGGGGTAGGCTTCGACGGGAAGCTTGATGAAGGAGATAACGCCCCACACGAGCAGCAGGAACGTCATTGCCGCTACCAGGATGCGTTCGCGCAGGGCGAAATCGACGATTCGGCGGATCATGCTACTTCTCAGCCGCGCTGCTTGAGAATTGCAGCGCGTTCTTCACTACCTGCTCACCGGGTTGAATGCCGGCGTGGACAAACTGAAACCCGTCCGCCGAGGTCTCGGCGCCTTGAATCTCGACGCGGCGGAATGCGTTGCCGCCGAGGGGCCGGAAAATCCAGTCCTTGTCGTGGAGCCGGAGGATTGCCGCCGCCGGCAGGACTACCCGCTCCTTGACGGTCTGCGAAAAGAATCTGGCGACGGCGAACATGCCCGGCCGCATGATTCCACCGCTGTTCGGCAATTCGAGACGAACCTTGGCTGTGCGCGTGGTGGCATCCAGCAGGCTGGAGATGTTGCTGATCCGGGCTTTGAAAACCCGATCCGGGTAGGCGCTCAGACGGATCTCGGCGACATCGCCGGGGCGCACTTGCGCCAGGTTGTTCTCGTAAACGTCGCATAGGATCCATACACGCGAGAGATCGGCGATGGTGAACAGGTTCGGCGAGTTGTCGAGGGACTTCACTCCTCCCGCCGCCTGAATCTGCTGGTCTACGATGGTGCCGGATACGGGAGCAAGGACGTTCACCACGGACGTCGGATGATCGACGCTGCCGCCAAGAAGGCGGATGCGTTCCGCCGTTGTCTTCAAGTCGACCTGCGCCTTCTGCTCGGCAGCCTCCGCCGATTCCAGGTCCTTCTGGGCGGCGGCTCCGTGCTCGAAGAGGTCCTTCGAGCGGTTCAGAGCGCGGCGCGCGAGAAGCTCGTCGGCGATGGCTTTCTGGTAGTCGGAAAAAGCGCCCGCGAGATCGTTGCTGGCGATCTTCAGGAGTACCTGTCCCTTGTGCACGACGTCGCCGAGCCGGGCGCCGATTTCCAGGACCCGGCCGCCGGTGAGCGAGGTGACGGGGACGGTGCGGCTCACGTCCGCGGCGACGACGCCGTTGGCCTGAATGTCGTCATGAACGCGGCGTGTTTCGGCCGGGACGAGCGCGAATTCGCCCGGCTTGTCGACGGTGAAGACGTCGGGGTCCTGCGGTGGTTCGACCTTGACTGTTGTGGTCGCGGCCCTGACATTCTGTTCTTTCGAGCAAGCCGTCAGAAAAAGAAGCGTTCCAAGCAGGCAAAAACCTAAGCATAGAGAAAGATGTTTCACTGGAGCACCTCCCGGCCTACCGCCAGGTTCAACTGGTTCACGGCGGCCAAATAACTGCCGATCAGATTTCGATAATTGAGTTGCGTGTCGCGATAGGCTTTTTGGGCGTCGAGGAAATCGAGGAGCGACGCGCCGCCGTTTGCATACGCATACGAGACGGATTCCCGGACGCGCGCCGCTTGCGGCAGGTATGTGTCCCGGTACGGCCGGAGGACCGCGCGCACGCTTTCCACCTGCGCGTAGGCGGTGTCGATGTCCCGGAATGCGCCGTTGACGACAGCCTCGCGAAATTGCTGCGACCGCTTGATCTCGATAACCGTGCGGGCCTTCTCGCCCTGGTTGCGATCGAAGAGGCGAAGCGGAACGCTCACGGCGATTCCGAGTGTGTTGCCGGGACCGACCCGGGTGTAATCACCGCCCAGGGACGGATCCCAGGAACCGTTCGCCCAGGCTAGGTGGTTGTCCACCTGCGCCTTTCGTATTCCGGTATCGGCCGAGCGGATATCGCCGCGGGCATCGAGCGTTATCTGGTGCATCTCTTCGGGGAGCAGGATCTTCTCGCCGAAGTCGAATAGTCCGGCGACGTCGAAGCTGTTCACCGGGGTCTTTTCATTCATCATCGAGAGGAGCGTGATCCTGGCCGTTCGCAGGCTGACTTTGGCATTTTCCAGGTCGCTCTCAAACTGCGCGCGCTGGAGGGAGATGCGATCGAAGTCGACGCGCGCGAGGTCTCCGGCGTCGAAACGCCGTTTGTTCAGCGCAATCACCTGGTCGTAATACTTGATGTTGTCTTCGGCCAGTTCCAGAACGCTCTTGGCTTGCAGCAGGCGAACGAAAGCGTCGCGAAGCGTGAACACGAGCAGGCGCTGCGCATCCGCCTGGTCCGTGCCCGCCATGGAAGTTGCGAGGCTCGCGCTTTCCACCCGAAGCTGGCGCTTGTGCTGGCGTTCGATGAGCTGCGTGACCGAACCGATGGTCTGCGAATTTCCGAATGGGCGGAACGGATCGGTGTGGAAAAAGCTCCACTGGTCGATGGTCAGCGAGACTTGCGGATTGGGGCGCAGCCCGGCTGTGATCTCGTTGGCGCGAGTTTCGTCGACATTCGTCTGTCCGGCCAGCAAGGCCGGGTTGTTCCGTTGAAAGCGCTCGAGGACCTGTTCCCACCGGAGGGCCGTTTGGGCAGTGGCGGGCACTGCCAGGGCGGAAACGAGCACGCCAAGCGCACGCCAGAAATGGCGCCGCATAAATCCTCCAATAAATCTGAAAAGTTCACTGGTGTTCGCCAGCCGGGTCGGCGGGCAAAAATCGCAAATAGGATTAGACGGCGGGAGGAGCGCGGCCCAAATGCGCGGAGACGCGACGCTCCACCGCAATTGGCGCACAGCAGATCAGGAATGCGATTAAGATGAGGAAAAACCAGCCGTTCGCGACCGGCGCGATGTGAACGGAATCGAGGCTATCGAGCAGTCTGGCAAGGGCGAGAGTGGGCTGCTCATCGGAATCGTCAGAGAGGGGCGTTCCCGATTGGGCGCGCGTGTGCAGCGCGAAGGAGCCAAGAAATGCGAAGCTGACGAGATCGTCGCTGGCCGAGACCACCGGGAACAGGGCCACAGCCGCCATGAGCAGCGCCGTGATGCGGCGAAGGCGCGCCGTAGTAATGCTTCCGCCCGAGCGAAACAGACGCAGGCCCACCGTGAGAGAGATCACGGCCCACGCAACGTTCAGGGCGTTGACAAATGTTACCACGAAGCTCCTCCCATTATACGAGAGACGGCAATGGTAGGCGCGGCAGAACTCGAATCTGCGACCCTCTGCTTAGAAGGCGGTTTTCCACCTCCTTCGGAAATGCCCTATTTTCAACTACTTACGTTTCAAGTAGTTGCGGGCATTCTGTTGAAGTCTATTGACCCCTGTTGGGCTTTGAGGCGCTGGGCGGCTACAAAATCATCTACCATATTGAATTGAGGAGTTGCCCTGCCACTGGCGAGTCTTGCGATACGAGCACCACGGGAGAGCACTGGATGGCCAGGATATCGACAAACTCCACAAGTATCATGATAACTCGCGGTTTGTGATAGCACGCAGGCTTGAAACGCCGCACGGCCGTTGAACCCATTCTATAGATGCGGAGCCTCTCCAAATCTTCGGCGCGGGCGGCAGCCTCCAGTGGCTGGCGCAGTGCGACCACCACGCTCCACTATGCGTCCGCGAATCGTTGCATCCTCCAGCCAGAAAGCGTGGCGGATCGACTCGGGCTCAGCTGGGACTACGCCATCCAGTGCGAATGGAACCGGAGGACCAGAAGGCTTTCCGCCCTCCGTGCCAACATTGATGAGACAGTTCTCCCGGTCGTAATTACTGAGCAGGGCGAGAACAGGAATCGATGTGAAGAACAACGGAATATCTTCGACTTCTCCCACGGTTTTGCCTACCGCTGTACGCAGGGCGGACGAGCGAAGCGAGACCGACCGAAGTACAGCGGTAGGTAAAACCGTCGCGCCCGAACCGCCCAACCCGCCGCGACCAGACTCGGAGGT
>JANXRE010000109.1 GCA_025353165.1 Acidobacteriota bacterium
TGACAGCACTTTTGACCTCTACGGGCCCGACGCGCGGAAGCCCGGCACCTTCGCCGCGAATTGCCTGCTGGCGCGCCGTTTAGCCGAGCGCGGAGTACGATTCATCCAGTTGTTCCATCGCGACTGGGACCACCACGGCAATTTGCCCAAAGAGCTCCCGAAGCGATGCAAGGAAACCGACCAAGCCGCGGCTGCGCTAGTGACGGATTTGAAGCAGCGTGGGATGCTGGACGAGACGCTGGTGGTGTGGGGCGGCGAATTTGGACGGACGGTTTATTGCCAGGGGCGTTTGACTGCCGACGATTATGGCCGCGATCATCACCCTCGCTGTTTCACGATGTGGCTGGCCGGTGGAGGAATCCGGCCGGGGCTGACTCATGGCGAGACGGACGATTACTGCTACAACGTGACCAAGGACCCGGTGGACGTACACGACTTACAGGCGACGATCCTGCACTGCCTGGGCATCGATCACACGCGGTTGACGTACAAGTACCAGGGCCGCAATTTCCGTCTGACGGACGTTTCAGGCGCGGTGGTGAAGCCGCTGCTGGCCTGAGCGATAATGATGGAGAGGCCGGGATAGCTCAGCTGGTAGAGCACCTGATTTGTAATCAGGATGTCACGAGTTCGATCCTCGTTCCCGGCTCCACCCTCTTCGACTACTTCGACCGGCTCTCCAATTCAGCTACTGTAGTTAGCCCTATGGTAATCAAGGACCCTCAAAAAGGAAAGGGCGTAGAGTGAATACCATGAGTGAAAGCATTCTGATTCATTGGGCGTCGACCAATGAAACCGGCTGCAACACGGCCAGGTGCGGCTCCGTTAAACCTGGCGACCGCTTAATCGGCAGAGTGTATAACGAAGAGGACATTACATGTCCAAGGTGTAAGGCCTTGAGGCGCGAGCAAAGCGCCAGCAATATTCGAGAATTGAACAAACGAAAGTGATTTCTCCTGCTGCCCCTGCTTGCCGGGGACCGCGCGAATATGCGGCACAAATCCGGCGTGGTCGCCGTTTCGGTCCCCAGAACATCTGAGCTGCGAGCGAATCGGCTACTGACGAGACATCGCGCGGCAGTCCATCACGGCAGCAACTCGGCCGTCAACACCGCTCCCCCCATCTGCGCCAGCACCGCGGCGATCTTCACCGGCTTCCGCGAGTCCTTCGCCACCCACACAGTCGTCTTGTCCGGACCCCCATCGGCGGAAGTAAGTTCAACCTTGAAAGTATCGAAAGTGCCGGCGGCCACAGTTACACTCTCGCTTCCCGATACCTTTAACTGCATCAGCTTCATCTTCTGCTTCTGTAAGTCGAAGTTACGGTACACGACCGTATACCCTTCGGCCAGCGGCAACGTCGCAATCACTTGGTTCGCGCCTGCCGAATCCGCGAACAGCGCACCGTCGAGATCCGCCGAAATCGGCTGATCCTTGCCGTTCATAGTCATGGTCCCGGTGGCCTTCTTGTCCGTGTAATCCACAACGATCGACATCGGACCCTGCTTTGCCGCGCTCTTCCGCACGACGAGCGTCTCCTTGTCGAGAGTCGCCGTCTGGGTCATGGGACCCATCGGAGTCGTGATGACATCGCTCGCGGTCCACGACCCGTTCTCCTCCTTGATGGTGGTGGACATCTTCAGGGCAATCTTTTGCGTGCCCATCGCAACCTCGGCTTTATAGTTGTAAGTGCCCGCAACAAGCGGCGACGCCGGCCTGGGAACCCCGGCGGCCGAGGCATCCACTTTCTTCGACAGGACAACCGTCTTCGGATCGACCGTGATCTCCTTCAGGCGCGCGACCGACTCCGGACTGCCTCCTTCCTGGTACCGCCCATCCAGGCGCTGCGCCAGGAATTTCTCCACCGCCATGAACATCGCGAGATTATTGACTGGCCGTTGGAAGCCGTGGCCTTCATCCGGAGCGAGCAGATACTCAACCGGGAAACCGCGGTCGCGCAGGGCGATTACGATCTGTTCGGCCTCGCCTCTGTTGACGCGCGGATCGTTAGCGCCCTGCACCACCATGAGAGGCGTCTTGATCTTTCCCGCCGCGAACAACGGCGAGCGGTCCTTCAACCACGCTTTGCCCTCGGGCGTCGCCGGATCCGCCATGCGCGAGAACATCATCTTCTTGCCCGCTTCCCAATACGGCGGGATCGCATCGAGCAAGGTCATAAGGTTCGACGGTCCGACAATATCCACCCCCGCCGCGTAGACGTCCGGGGTGAAGGCGACACCGGCCAGAGTCGCGTAGCCTCCATAGGAGCCGCCCATGATTCCGACCCGCTTCGGATCGGCGATCCCCTGGGCCACCAGGTATTTCACGCCCCACGTGATGTCGTCCTGCATCTTCCGGCCCCACTCGCCGTTCCCGGCGTTCAGGAATTTCTTGCCGTACCCAGTGGAAGCGCGAAAGTTCGGGCTGAGGACCGCGTATCCCCTGTTGGCGAGAAACTGGGCCATCCCGTGATATCCCCAACCGTCGCGGCCCCACGGACCGCCGTGCGGCACCACAATCGTGGGCAGATTCTTTCCCGGAAGACCCTTGGGCAGCGTCAGATAGGCCGGGATCTCGAGACCGTCCGAAGACGGGTAGCGAATCGCCGTCATCGGCGACAGAGACGCCCGCGGCAGCTTCTCGCGCACGGTAAATTGCGGCGTCACCTTGTGCGTTTTCCGGTCAAAGAGGACCGTTTTTCCCGGTTCCCGGTCGCTGTTCACCGTCACCAGCCACAGCCGCTCATCCTTTGTGCTGGATGTTGTATCGATCTCCATCCCGGGAAAACGTTTCTGCAGGAATTTGTAGTCGGCCTCGAACGTCTTGTCCTTGAAGTAGCGCCTCGTCTTGTCGTCCTGATACGAGGTCATGACTAGTTCATCGGTGACCTCGGAGAAAGCCGCGCCTCCGAAATCGACGCGCTTGAGCGGGTCGGATTCGACGGTCTCGATCTTCCCGGTCTCGGGGTCCAGCAGTGCCAGGGCACTGCGATCCATGTCGTCGCCCTGGTTGGTGACTATGTAAACGCGCTTGCCATTTTTGTCGAATCGATCGGGCGCGCAGGTTTCAAAGACGTTGCAGGAATAGATCTTCTTGAAGCCGTCGGCGTCCACCCGCATCAATTCCTGATCGCCGTTATCGGCCACGCGGAAGGCTAGCCGCAGATTGCCCTTCAAGTCGAACGCCCAGCCGGCAACCCGCTCGGTATTCTTGCGAACGAGAGTCCTTTCGCCGGTCGAGAGCTTCAGCTTATACAGGTCGTGCCACGCCTTGTCGCGGTCGTTCAGTCCGAGGTAAATCGTGTCGGGGTCGCTCTTGGGCACCTCGAAAATCTCGATCCGGACGCCCTTCAATCCCGTGAGGTCGCGAGACGGTGGCGCATCAGCCCCCGCCGGCGCCGCAGTGGACGGATCCACGGCGTAGACGTTGAAGTTTTCGTCGCCGTCGTTGTCCTTAATGTACAGGACATACTTCCCGTCTCGAGTCCAGAAGTAAGCGGGGATCGGCCGTTTGGTTTCGGTCGTCAACAGGCGGGCCGAGGCGAACGATTCTTCCGTCTTCTTCACCCAGATGTTTCGGGTGTCCTTCCAAGGTTTCAGAAACGCGATGTACTTTCCGTCCGGCGAAAGCTGGGCGGAGATGATTTCGGGGTTGCCGAACAACAACTCGCGGTCGATAAGGGGCGGTAGTCCTTGCGCGCCAAGAGCGGAGACGAATACGGCGCACGAGAATACGAACTGGTGGGATCGTTTCATGGTGGGTACTATAAGTAACGATCTTAGCCCGCCGGAAGTTCCCGGCTTATCAGGATGCCCGCGACACCACAAGAATCGCCGCCACCAAAAACCCGATTCCCACCCACTCGGTGACGCGCGCTTTCACTGGTGCGTGCCGCCATTCACCCGCCAGAAACCCAAGAACGTTCGCGGTGATAATTACCGTGGACATGAAAACCGGCCAGCCGACCACTGCCCCCAGCCGCCCCATCGAAGCCGCGCCCATGCCGTAGATACTCACGCCGCCGAACCAGAACAACCCCATGATGGCGCAGCCGATCCAATCCGATGCCCGAATGTCCGCTTTCGAATACAGCTTCCAGGTGCGGTTCCGGTTCAGCAGGTAAACCGCATACCCGGCGTTCACCAGAAACCCGCCGAGCAGCGCCGGCGCCCACACCGCGTTCGACGCCAGGTTCGCCTGCGCGCCCATGTCCCGGGCCGCGCTCTGCAGCGGCTCGCCGTAGACGAATCCGAAATTCAACATCGGGGAGAAAATGCCGGACAGGATGCTGACCAACAGGCCGGTGATGAACTTCCCGCCGGTCACCGACGGGTTTAGACGCCGTGCTTCCCGATCGCGCATGGCGCCGGCCATGGAGCACGTTATGATGCCGCCGATCGCGATGGCCAGCCCTAACATGAGCATCTGGCCCTTGGGCGTCCAGAGGTCCTGCGGACGCAGGAACACCAGCGGCAGAAGCGATCCGAGCGTACTGGTGATTCCGAGAATGATGGCGAACCCAAGCGCCATCCCAACCCGGCTGATCGCCTGCCCGAACAGCACCGAACCGGCACCCCATCCCACGCCGAACAGCGCGACGATCAGGATTGTCGAAAGGGGAATGGAGCTATAGATGTGGCCCAGCGACGGTATGGCTAGGAAAGCAAGCAGCGGCGGCAGGATCACGAGCCCGACGATCGAATACAGCAGCCAGATGTTCTCCCAGGGCCACCGGCGCTCAATCCGCTTCATCGGAAAAGCGAAGCTCCCGTGCAGGAGCCCGCCCAAAATGACCACCGCCAAACCGATTGCTTCGGACATTGGAAACTCGCTTTCTTGAGACGCTCCGATAATAACGTGTCACTCGATCGCGATCGTGACACCGGCCTGCGACGCGACCCCGCCGGCGGTCACCCTCAACGGCACGGCCGCCCCGCTCGGCGCGTTTTGCGGAACCGTGATGTTGTATTGCGAAACGCCGGACACCGCCGAATATGCGCCGCCGGCATACCCGGGCGCTACCTGCACGCCGCCGATCTCCGCGGCCGTTGCGAGCGCCGTGTACGGCAGCGGAAGTCCCACCACCCATCCGTCCAGTCCGGCGGGCTGCGTCTGCCCGTCGCCCGTCACATACACGATCAACAGGTCGCCCTTCTTCGCCGGATGCGCCGCCGAGTTTCGGATGGCCTGCGTGTAATCCCACGCAACCGCTTGCCCCTTGCCGCTGGAGTCATCGGTGAAAATCCCCGGCGCGCCGGCCACCACCGCCATCGCCACCGGCGCGGAAAGCGAATCGTTCGACGCGACCTGCATCAACACGCTGTCGTGTCCCGCCACTCCGTACGGCACGACGGCGCTGACCACGTCGGCCCGCGAATAGACAATTGGGCCGGGAACGCCGTTGAAAAGCACCTGCGTCCCAGCGATGTCGTCCGAAACAAATCCGGTCTCGTCCAACTGAGCCCCGGCGAGCGTGCTCGGGCCCATCCCGGCGCCGAATATCGCCACGATCTCGCCCGGCACGATCGATCCTGTCCTGTAATCCGCGGCGCTTCCCACCCCGGGCGCTGTGAACGACGGAGCGGCAAGGCCGGACGCCGGGTCGTACCCGTGAAAGATCCCGCGCCCGCCTGTCCCCACATACACCAGGTCTTTCATGCGGAGGTCGCCTTCCAGCGCGGTGATGTTACCGAACTGGTTCAACGACGGATCGCTGACCCGCACCCACGTCGCGCCCAGGTCTTCGGATTTGTAGATCGCGTCCGCCGTCGCCGCGGGATCGCGGCCGTGAACATATAGAAAAGGCGCGCCGGCGGAGTTGCCTTTTCCCACCGCGACGAAATTGCACTGCGCGATGCCGGCCACCGGCGTGAACGTCTTCCCGCCGTCCGTCGAATGCAGTAGCGGATAGAGCGCGGTCTGGTTCGTGTTCCGGGAGAGAGCGATCCACAGGTCGCCCGCCTTGGCCGGGTTTGGAATGAGGTTCACCTTGATGGTCCACTGGAGGTTCGGGTTGCTCGATACCTGTGTCCACGTCGCGCCTCCATCCGCGCTCGAGTACACGTTCCCCCGCTCGTAGTAGTAGTAGAACGTCCCGCCCTGCACCTGGTCCGCCGCGAGCACCTGCCCCGTCCACCAGATGTTGCTCAACTGCCACGAGGCAGGCAGATTTCCGCCGCCGCTCAGTTGCGACGGCTTCCACGATCGCCCGCCGTCGGTCGAGTACTGCGGGTTCGCGCCGGCGGGCGCCCACACCATGTTCATCGGATCGGTCGCCGACATCGCAATGATCCCGCCCGAGCCGGGAGTTACGCTGCCGAACGGCTTCCAGTTTGGCCGTTATCGGAGCTGAAACCCGTCATCGCGGCGCTCTGATTCGTCTCGTCCCAGCCGACGAACGCCGAGTACTGGGCCTTCGTCGCGCAGTAAGCGACCGACGTCGCCTGCGCCACATACTGGAAACTCGCAATAGTCGCGCCGGGCGCGGCGTTTCGGCTGGCGTGCCGGAACCCAACCATATCCGCGACTACGCTGAACAGGTCCGCGCCGGCGGCCAGCGGCGGGACCTTGACGTTCTGAACCACCAGTTCCTCGAGATTGTTCATCCACCAGCTCCACGACGTCGACGCCGCGGTGTAGTCCTCGGTGGCGATCACTCCGTACCCATTGGTCTGCAACAGGCGCTTCGGCTGCACGGGATCGATGGCCAGCACGCCGTTGCCCCACCCCGCCGCCTTGGCGCTGTTCTGCCCGAATGAGTTCGTGGCATAGTAAGCGGGTTGGTTCGGCGCGCCGGCAATACCTAAATTCGTCCACGAATTACCTTGATCGGCGGACGCGTAAATCGTCTGATCGTGATTCGCCGCAGCGACGATCTTGAGCGGATTCCCGGGATCGAACGCCACCCCCGCGTATCCATCGTCCGCCGTCAGGACCGGCTTCCAGTTTCCGCCCTGGTACAGGATCACCGCTCCCGTCCGTCCCCCCTCATCGCCGCCGAGGCTGACCATCAGCGTGCTGTCCTTCCCCATCGCCGCCCGCACCGGATTCGTGCCCGGGTAGATGCTCGACCAGCTTGCCCCGCCGTCGTCGCTCATCCAGACGCCGCTTCCGTAGATGCCCGCGTACACCCGCTTAGTCGCGCCGGAAGCCACGGTCCCGAAGCCGGGTCGCACACCACAAACGTAAAGCCCGGCGTGTTGGCGGTAGTCGGCAGGCTCGACATCGCGGGGAGTCCGCCGCCCACCGCCTGCCAAACGGTGCCGTCTTTCACCCACAGCCCGTTCTGGCGCGTGCCCAGGTAGATCCGTTGGCTGCGGTTCGGATCGACAGCCAGCTTCTCTCCCGTCGTCCCGCCGTACGGATCGTTCGCGCCGATGTAAGCCGTCTGCTGCGCGAACCCGGTGGCCTGCCAGTCGGCGCCCCGGCTGTGCGACACCATCACCTCGCCGTAGGTGTGATCGTTGCCCGAGCCATCGATCACTCTGGTCAATCCGGCGAAGATGTAGACCGTGTTCGGATCGCCAGGATCGACCGCGATACTCTCCACCCCGAACACGCCCAAGTTCGCGATCCCGTACGGATCGAGAAGCGGCAGCCAGCGGCGCGCGCCCCGGTCGAAGCGGTACGCTCCGCCGACGTCGGTTCGGATGTAGATGTCGTGCGGCGGAAGAGGATGAATGACAAGACCCGTGACATACCCCATTCCGTGAATCGTCACGCTCTTCCAGGCATACGGCGAGGGTTGGGCGGCCGCGGCGAGCGCGGTCGCAAGAACAGTCGCCACCGCGAGTCGTTGCAATTTCAGCATCGTCTGCCTCCAATTTACCGGACTCCGATTTGCAACCATAGAGAGAACATGCGCACGCTCACTCTCGCCGTTCTCCTGGCCGCTCTCATCGGCCTCGGCGCCAAACGGACCGTCTCGGACGATGAGGTCCGGCGAGTGCACGAAGCGACACTCCTGATCGACACCCACAACGACGTGACCAGCCGCACCGTCGCCGGTTTTGATATCGGCAAGCCATCCACCGAGGGCCATACCGACGTGCCGCGAATGCGCCAGGGCGGAGTCGGCGCGCAATTCTTTGCCGTGTTCGTCGCCGCGAGCTACGTAAAGGACAACCATTCGGCTCACCGCGCGCTGGAGATGATCGACACCGTCCGCCACGACATCGTCGAGGGCCACCCGGATCAGTTCCGGTTCGCGGCGACCGCCGCCGAAATCGAGGCCGCGCACAACGCCGGCAAGATCGCGGCGCTGATGGGCATCGAAGGCGGCCACGCCATCGAGGACAGCCTGCGCCTGCTGCGCGACTATTACGATCTCGGGGTCCGCTACATGACCCTGACGCACGGCAACACGAATCGCTGGGCGGACTCATCCGGCGACATGGACGATTCAAAGGTCGAGCATCACAACGGGTTGACCGATTTCGGCAAAGACGTGGTCCGCGAGATGAACCGTCTCGGAATGATGGTGGACATTTCCCACGTTTCCGACAAAACTTTCTGGGACGCGCTCGAAACCAGCCGCGCTCCCATATTCGCGTCGCACTCCTCGGCCCGCGCGATCTCGGATATACCGCGCAACATGACCGACGAGATGATCGTCGCACTGGCGAAGAAGGGCGGCGTCGTGCAGATCAACTTCGGATGCGATTTCCTCTCGCAGAAGTACGCGGACGCCGCCGCACCGATGCGCGCGAAATTCCGGGAGCTGATGGCTTCGCCCGAAGGCCAGCGCATGACTCCGGCCGAGTTGCGTAAGCTTTTCGCCTCCGAGCAAGGCTCCGCGCCGCGGCCCACCCTCGACGACGTGGTCGCGCATATCGATCACATCGTCCACATCGCCGGCGTGGGCGCAGTCGGCATCGGCAGCGATTTCGACGGAGTGGGCTGCACGCCCTCCGGCCTCGACGACGTTTCGAAGTTCCCGAACCTGACGCGCGCGCTGCTCGAGTCCGGCTACTCCGCGGAGGACATTCGCAAGATCTATGGCGGCAATCTGCTGCGAGTCATGCGCGCCGTCGAGCGCGCCCGCATTCCCGCGCCGGCGGTCAACGCCGTCTCCCGCCCGCTGCCCGGTCTCGAGCCCGTCATCGATACTCACAACGATGTCACCAGCACCACGCTCACCGGCTTCGACATCGGCAGCCACGGCGCGGCGACGCACACCGACATCGCGCGCTTGCGCCAAGGCGGCGTAGGCGCGGTCTTCTTCGCGGCCTACGTGGACGCGGAATACGTCAAGACCAACCAGTCCGCGCACCGGGCGCTCGAGATGATCGACACCGTGCGGCGCGACATCGTGGACCGCTACAACGGCGACTTCGCGCTGGCCGGCTCGGCGGACGAAATCGAACGCGCGTGGAAGGCCCGCAAAATCGCCGCGCTGATCGGCATCGAAGGAGGCCACGCGATCGAGGACAGCCCGCGCCTCCTCCGCCAGTTCTACAACCTCGGCGTGCGTTACATGACCCTCACTCATGTGAACACGAACAACTGGGCTGATTCGTCGGGCGACGCAGCCGACAGCAGCGTGCCGCACCACAACGGCCTGACCCCGCAAGGCCGCGACATCGTGCGCGAGATGAACCGAATCGGAATGATCGTCGATATCTCGCACGTCGCCGACTCCACCTTCCGCGACGCGCTGGAAGTCAGCACCGCGCCCTTGATGGCGTCGCATTCCTCCTGCCGGGCCCTAGCCGGCGCGCGGCGCAATATGACCAACGAGATGATCTCGGCCATGGCTAAGCGCGGCGGGACCATTCAGATCAATTTCAACTGCGGTTTCCTTTCGGCGCCCGCGCTCGAGGCCGAAACGGCGCTCGAAAAGAGGGTCGGCCTGAACGAGGAAGAATTCAAGAAGGCGTACGCTTCGGGCTCCATCCCGCGCGCGTCGCTGGCGGACGTTGTCGCGCACATCCGGCAGGCGCGCGAAGCGGGCGGCCTGGACGCGGTTGGGATTGGAAGCGATTTCGACGGAGTGCCCTGCACGCCCGCGGGCCTCGACGATGTATCGAAATTCCCCGCTCTCGCCGGCGCGCTGAGCAAAGCGGGCTACTCGCGGAGCGACATTCGCCGGATCTATTCGCAAAACACGCTGCGCCTGATGCGCGCCGTGAACGCTGCCCGGCGTTAACCAGCGGCCAATGCTTTCGTCAAGGCCAGGCGCATCATGAGTCATGATCAGGAACTGGTGGCTACTGGCGCTGTGCGGCATTCTGAACGCCGCAATTTCCGTCGTCTACTTTAACCACGCGGGACAAGGATTTCGAGCCTCGCAATCCGTCGTGCTCCTGGGCGAACTCACTTGGCGGCGGGAGTCTGCACGTTGGCAGCCGGGATGAAAAGCAAATCCTGGCCGCTGATGCTGAATGGCCTTGCCGGCAGCGCGCTCGGACTGATCTTCACTTTCTGGAAAGGTCCACTCGCCTTTCTCACCGTGGCGCTGCTGATTGTCGTGATGGCGATCGCCTTGTGGCGCTATCTTCACGGCCTGGCCGGAGCGGCCTCAATTGCTTTTGCCCTGGCATTTCTCGTGTTGGGGTTTCACTGGATCGGAATCGAACGCGGGTCGTACCCGGATCTTCTTCTGCCCGGCTGCTATTTTGCTTTCACTGCGACGTGCATACTGGGACGAGCTTGGATCGCGCGCGGCGCGCCTTTACCGGCGGCAAACCCCGCCCTCGTGCATTAAGCAAGCGCCTTTAGGCGCCGACCCTCAGCCACCGGTCGCTCAACTAGCCGCGGGATATTCATCTTGCTATGCTGTTTTCGCGCTTGGGCGAGATCATGGGCGACTTGCATTCGCAGTCACATATCCGTGCTTCCACCGAAAGCCTGTTCGAAACGCAGCGCCATCGCCGGGCTGACAGCGCTCCTACCCTGCATCACATTGTGAAGCTGTTGCCGCGTGATCCGCATGGCTTTTGCGGCTTCGGCCACGCTTATATTTAGTTCGTCGACGTTGGTTTTGGCCAGCGCGCCGGGGTGAACGGGGTTCTTCAGACGGCGACGCGCGGAACGTGGATCTGGAAGATTACCACTAGCAGAAAACAAGGCCGATGGGCGCGTCTAGTCGAAACGCTGGTTGGTCCGTTCGCCTGATCCAGCGCGGATAGAATCAGGCGCAGACGGTCGATCTGGTCGGCTCTAACCCTGCGGCCATCATCCTGCTCACACAGATTCCGCAAGCCCTTGTGGTTAAAGCTGGCGATCCTCATTCACAACATGTAAAGCGTAAATTTACGTTTTTCAATTGCCTGCGGCACGCCGGAACCTACCACTCCCGCCCGGCAACCGGCCGCGGGTTAAAATGGAGCCGACCCGATGGAGAACATCGCAGCAGCGCTCGCCGCGGCCGAGCGCGCCACCCAGGACCAACTCGCGCGCGTAGTCGCGGAACAGTTTCGCGAGCTCGAATCCGCCGTGCGCTCGGCGCACCAACAGTGGACCGAAGGCCTGAACGCGCACTTCCGCCGCATGCGCGCGTCCAAGAGCGAAGACGATTGGCGGCAGGCCGTGCTCGATGCCGCTGCCGGTTTCTGCCGCCGCGCGTCCCTACCGGACTCGCGGGAGTTTCCGCAAGAGGACGATGCGGCGCTGTTTCCGATCGCGGCAGGCGATCGGATCGTGAGAGTGCTCCATGCCGAAGGACCCACGGATCCCGGCGCGCTCGAGCTGATTGCGAACTTCGCCGGGTCTGTCCGTCCCGCGGACTCGCCCGCCACGGAACACGCGGCCGCTCGCCGGTTTGCCGGCGTGGCCGTCGCCAGAATCGTCCTGCATGAGTACGCAGCCGTCGTCCGCGGCCGGCTACAACGCGCGCTGTATACTTCCTGCGCGCGATCCATCGATTCCGCTCGGGAGCGCTACCGGAAAACCTATCCCGATCTCCCCGACTTCCTGCATCGGGAAATCGTGCGGACCCTCGCCCACGATCAACTTGACCTACTCGGCCCGGACTATCCAGGCCCGCTCCACGCCACCGGCAGGTCCGTCGCTTGAAGGCTTGGCTCCCGGTCCTCCTGATTCTGCCCGGGCTATCCGCCGCCCAATCGCTCGAAGAGTTGGCTCGCGCCTACGCGCAAGAGCCCTCGCCTGCCGCACGCGGCGCGCTGCTCCGCTATGCGGCGGCACACCCGAAGGACGAAACGGGTGCGCTGGCTTTGCTAGCGGCCGGCGCGGGCGACCTCGCGTCCAAGCAATATTCGATCGCGCTGCCAAAACTGCAGGCGGCCGCGAAGCGTCTTCCCCGAATCGCGGATCACGTCGCGTTTCTCGCGGCGAAGGCCGCCTTCGCGCTCGGCGACGACGAAGCCGTGGCGCGGCTGCTCGATCCCGTCTGGAAGCAGGATCCGGAATCGCCGCTGATCGGCCGCGGCGCAATGCTCGCGGCAAGATCGCTCGAGCGCGCCTCCACTCCGGGAAAGGCGCTCGAGATCCTGCGCCGGCGATACCCATGGCTGCCGCAACCCGCCGGAGACCTGACGCTCGGCATTGCGTTCGAAGCCGCATCCGATCCGCTCGCCGCCGTGCCGGCGTATCAGCGCGTGTACTACAACTACCCCGTGAGCGACGAAGCTGGAGACGCGGGCCGCGCCCTGTCACGGTTGCGCACCGCTCTGGCCGAGCGGTTTCCCCCCGCGATGCCGGGCGTCATGGTCGGCCGAGCGCTCAAGCTGCTGGACGCGGGCCGGTACAAAGACGCAAAGCGCGAATTCGAGGAATTGGTCCCGCAACTAGGCGGCGCCGAACGGGATTCGGCGCGCCTGCGGATTGCCGTCGCAGATTACGATTTGCGCGACACAAGAAAAGCGCTTGCCCAGTTCGAATCGATGCGGATGAGCGCGCCCGAATTCGACGCCGAACGCCTCTACTGGATACTGAATTGCCACCGCCGGCTAGACGACACGGAAGCCATGCAGCGCGATCTCGACGCGCTGGCCCAACAATATCCGCAATCGCGATGGCGCATGGAGGCCATCGTTTCCGCCGCCAACTACTACGTCTCAAGCAATAAGGCGCGGGATTACGAGCCATTGTTTCGCGCGTGCTACGAGCTGTTTCCAAACGAGCCGCGCGCCGCCTACTGCCATTGGAGGGCGACGTTCAGCCGGTATATGCAAAGGGATGCGGCCGCCGCCGGTATGCTCCGCGATCACCTCCGCCTTTACCCGAAGTCCGATAAGGCGCCGGCTGCGCTCTATTTTCTGGGGCGGCTGGCCGAGGGGGCGTCCGATCCGGCGTCGGCCCGCGCCAAGTTTTTCGAAATTCAAGTGCTGCACCCAAATACGTATTACTCCGTGCTGGCCAGGCAGCGCCTTGCGGACCTCGGAATCGCGTTGCCATCCAGAGTTCAAGCCGTCGATTTCACGCCCGGTCACGACACGCGGCGCAGGATCGACCGCGCCCATCTTTTGTCGTCGGCGGGCCTCGACCCCGAAGCGGAAGTGGAGTTGCGCTTCGGCGTCAAGACCGGCGAGCAGCCGCGGGTGTACGCGTTGGAACTTGCGCGTTCGGCGGCCCGGCGTTCGGCCCCCGACCAGGGCATCCGCTACATCAAGGCCAATGCCCCAGGTTACCTATCTTATCCGGTGGAATCGGCGCCCGAGGATTTCTGGAAACTGGCGTTTCCGCTTCCTTATCGCAAGCCACTGTTGCAGTACTCGCTCGCGAACGGGCTCGACCCGAACATGGTCGCCGCGCTGATTCGACAGGAATCGGAATTCGACACTAACGCCGTTTCCCATTCGAATGCTTACGGCTTGACCCAGGTGATGCCGTCGACGGGACGAGAGCTCGCGCGGCGCCTGCTGAAGACCCGCAAATTCCGCCCGAACTCGCTGTTCCGGCCCGAACTCAACCTGCAGCTCGGCACGGCGTACCTGCATTCCCTTCTGAAGAGCCTCGACAATCGGTGGGAACCGGCGCTCGCCGCCTACAACGCGGGAAAGACCAGGGCTGTTCTCTGGCTCAGTTGGGCCGGCTACCGCGAGCCCGCGGAATTCGTCGAGTCGATTCCGATCAACGAAACCCGCAACTACGTGCAGATTGTGATCCGCGATGCCGCGATTTACAGGAAATTATACGACCTATCCGGGTCTGGCAAATAACCTACCGCTCCGCCTGCGACTCCCACTCACGCTCTAGCATCCGTGAGTATTCCCCCGAAGCGAACAACTCGAAGTTGCACCCCAGCGCCGCCAGGCCGGCTCCGGCCGCGCGAGTCGAAAGGCATTCGAACATCTGGTCGGCGAAACGATAGTAGTTGCGCACGAAATCGTCCGTCAACGCCTCGCGTTCCGGGATCTCAACGAATACGGCATTCAGGCCCAGTCCGCGGGTGAACAGCGCCTTGTAATCCACCACCCCCCAGTCGGAGAACTTGTTCCGCACCGGCAAGGGAGTGTCCTCAATCAATAGCCGCGCGAAGCTCTGCCACCGCAGATCCTGCCCGCTCAACTCCGGCACCCGCTCCGCAAACTCCAGGCACTGTTCGATCCACCGGTTCACATCCTTGCCCACATAGAACAACATGCGGATCTCGCAAAAACGGCCTTCCAGCACCTTCTTTTCCAGCTCCTCGCGATGCCCGCCGTCGCCCGGAAGCGCCCCTTGCAGCATCAGGGTGGCGCGGGAACTCTCGAGCAGCCGGGACGGACCGCCCGCGTTGGAGAATGGGTGAAGAATCAGCGGCGGGAGCGTGTGTGTATCAGTTTTGGAAAATGATCGCATGTCGGACCCGCCTCAGTATCGCACTCTACTTTCGTTCTCCTAGCAGTACTTTCGCCTCAATCGGTTGGCCCGTACGTACCACCTTGACTACCACCACGTCGCCCGGTTTCTTAGTACGCAGCGCATAGGTGAAATCGTAAAGGTTCTGGATCGGCTTGCCGTCAAACTCCTTCAGAATGTCGCCCGCCTTCAGCCCCGCCTTGGAAGCCGGAGAACCTTCCCGAACGTCCGCGAACTTCACGCCCCCGCCGGGAACGTCGCTGAAATCCGGGACGCTGCCGAACGACGGGCCGTAGCCGCCCCCGCCGCCGACGGCACCCTGTGGGCTAGGATCGGAGACGCGCACATACTGGGGGCGCGGAGCATCGTTGGCCAGTTGAATCGACAAGTCCGCGATCAGATCCAGCAGCCTCGCCGAAGCGGGCCCGTCAATCTTGTCCCAGGTGTCGCTGGGGCGGTGATAGTCGCTATGCAGACCCGAAAAAAAGAAGAGCACCGGAATCTGCTTCGCCGTGAACGAGGTATGGTCGCTCGCGCCCCATCCCGCTTTCTCCGAGATGTCGATGGTGATGTCGTGCCGCGATTTGGTTTCATCCAGCAGTTTCTGCAGCGTCGTCCCGGTGCCCACGCCGCTCACGTAGATCTTGCTGTCCCGCATCCGCCCGATCATGTCCATGTTGATCATGGCGACCGCATCCTCGATCGGAAGTTCGGGATGGTTGACGTAATAGCCCGATCCGAGAAGCCCTAGTTCCTCGCCTGCAAACGACAGGAACAGCACGCCCCGTCGCGGCTTCGGCTGCTTCGAGAACCATTTGGCCAACTCCAGCACACCCGCCGTGCCCGAGGCGTTGTCGTCCGCTCCAGGGTGCGGCTTCCCAATCTCTGAGGGAGCCATCGAGTGCTGGTCGCCAAGACCCAAATGATCGTAATGTGCCCCTAGAATCACGTATTCTTTCGTCTCACCCGGCAGATACGCGCCGACGTTGTGAACGGTCTTCACCTCGCGCACGATGTCCAGCGTCGTCGAAACGCGAACCTCGGGCAGCGCGAACGACTGCGGCTTCAGGTTATGGTCGATCGCCGCAATCAGTCCGTCGAGGGTCTTTCCTGCCCTCCCAAGCAACTTATCGGCTTCGGCGGCGTGGACTTGTAGAAAGAGTACTCCGGCATTGTCGGGACCCACGGTGCGGCCAAACTTCTCGAAGTCGTCTTTGTCCCCGGGGTGCGTCGGCATGTCGTTCACCAGGATCACGCCGCGCGCGCCGTGCATCTTGGCGTTCGTGGCCTTCATCGCGAACTGGGCGTGCGCCGTGAAATTCTTGCCCTCGAATACGCTCTTCTCGTCCATCTCCTGCGGCTCGTGGCGAATAATGAGAACGAACTTGTCCTTCGCGTCGATGCCCGCGTAATCGTCGTAGTTGTATTCCTTCGCGGTGATTCCATACCCGGCGAACACCAGCGGAGCGGACGCCGTGCCCGCGGCCGAGAAGTTGAAGGGAACGAAATCGCGTTCCGGTTCGAGCTTCGTCTCGCTGCCTTCCCACGACACGGCCAGTCGGTTGTGCGGCCCGAGTGTCGCGTTGGTCGTCACCTGAAACGGCTGCAGGAACGGCTTCATCCCGTCGGCGCGGTATTGCCGCTCGATGTACCGCGCTGCCATCTCCAGCTCCGGCGTGCCCGCGCCGCGGCCCTTCAGCTCCGGCGACGCCAGATACCGCACGTGCGCCACGTAAGCGCCGGCGTCGAAAGCGCCGTGCGGAATCGCCGCTCCAATCGACCAGACGACGGCGCACAGTACAACGTACTTCATCCTATTTCGCATGGCTCTTCCCGTACTCAATATCCAATTTGAGAATTGTCTCGAGATTCTGCCAGGGCGTGGAGCCGACCACGCGCCGCCCGTTCAGAAACAAGGTGGGCGTCGCATCCACCTGCAGCGCTTTCGCTTCCGCGACGGACTTATTCACCTCGGCCTCTGTCGCCTTCGTGTCGATGCAGTTGGCAAGTTTCATCGCATCGACTCGGCTATCGGTCCTGGCCCACTCCAGCACCTTGTCCTTCGCGTTCTCGGTCTTGATATCGCCCTGGTGCTCGTACATCCAGTCGAAGTAGCTCCAGAACGAGTCGTGATTCTGACCGTACGCGCATCGCCCCGCAATCGCCGCGGCGCGGGCCCACGGATGAATCGCGTCCAGCGGCATATCGAAAAACACCACCCGGACATCCTTGGGAAATTGCGATGGAATATTCTCCCGCACCGTTTTTGCTTCTTCCCTGCACAGCGGGCATTCAAAGTCGCTGAACATCGCGACCGTCAGGGCAGCGCCGTCCGGCCCGAAGCTGGGATGACCCTCGGGATGAATCAGCTTCCGATCCTCCGCGAACGGGTCGCCCTGTAAGTCATACACGGTAGCCCGCAAGAGTTCGCGGCCGTTACGCGAAATGTAGTACGCAAGGTCTTTGGACGCCGGTCCGTAAGCGAGGTGTACCGTAACTTCGGAAAGCCCAGCGACGCGCGAGGGTTTTGGATCGCCGATCTGAATCGTGATCTCCTGGACCCAGAGCTCCACGTGCCGCAGATACTCCTCCAGCTTCTTCTTATCGATGGCGGGCTGGCCGCAGATCACGCCTGCAGCGACAACCGCCAGCAGCAAGGCGCGCACTATTTCACCAGCGAGGGCAGTTTCACTTCACAGCACTTCTCGCCCGCGTTCGACGCGGTTTTCTGATATTCGATCTCGCGCTTAATCACCTGGCTCAGGTTCACCCACGGAATTGCGCCCGTCATCTGGCGCCCGTTGATGAACATCGTCGGCGTGCCGCTGACTTGCAGGGATCGTCCTTCGGCGACGGAGCGATCCACTTCCTTCTCGGTCGACTTGGAATCGATGCAGCGGCTCAACTGCAGCGTGTCGACGTTCTTGTCGCCGGCCCACTCCAGCACCTTGTCCTTCAGGTTGTCGGCGTTGAGCTCAGGTTGATGCTCGAACACCCAGTCGTGGTAATCCCAAAATGCCGCCGGCGTCGCGCGGAAGATACAGCGGCCCGCGATCGCCGCCGGACGCGCCCAAGGGTGGATATGGTCGAGCGGAAAATCCTTGTAGTACACCCGCACTTCGTTAGGAAATTCCTTCTGGACGTTGTCGCGCAATACCTTGGCCTCCTCGCGGCAGTTCGGGCATTCGAAATCCGTGAAGACGGCAATCACCACCGGCGCTCCGGGCGCGCCGAAGCTCGGCTGAAGATCGGTCTTCACCTTCTTCAACTCGGCTTCGAAAGGGTTTTTGTTGATGTCGAAGATCGAGCCTTTCACCACCTTCTGCCCGTCCTTCGAAACGAAGTACCGGATGGGGTAGACGCCCTGGGGCGTGGTTACCTCGATGGGAACCTCGAGGAACTCGCCGAACTGGGACGGCTTGGGATCCCCAATCTGGACCTTCAGGTCGTCCGGCAGTAGTTCGACCTGGCGCAAATAGGCCTCCAGCGTGGGCTTATCGAGCGCCGACTTCCGAGCCGGTTCGGCTCCCGCCGCAAGCAAAGCAAACACACAGAGAACCGATGTGGCGCACGCACTCCTGCGTGCCGCGTCGGCACTCATGCCGGCGCCAAGCGTCGAGACGAGTCTCGAC